>JAFLTV010000017.1 GCA_022509105.1 Muribaculaceae bacterium
AGATCCCATTTCGATTGTGACATGGGGATTTTCATTGAGCATTTCTATCAATTCGTCGAGAGCTTCCTTAGATTCAGGACGCAAAGTGGCCTTGTCGAAATCATAGAAAATATTCTCCACTACCTGAGGCTTGTTGATGGAAGCAAGGATGAAATCGATAGCATAGTCGGCGTCTTCTTCGGCATCGTCGCTTTCAAATTCCTGTTTCACATTAAGATAACCGGGTGCGCCGGCTTTCATGACATATTTTACGCCTCTCCCCAGATTGAATTTGAATGAACCGTCGTCGCGGGCTATTTCGCGTTGGTTGCTGCCGTCATCACCCACTATTCTGATTATAGCGCCCGGCACAGGTTCCTCATCCTTATCAAGCACCCATCCGGAGATTGTGATTTTCAGGTCGGGCAATTCGAAGCTATAAATATGATCATAGCCGCGGGCATCACCCCGGTTGGAACTGAAAAAACCGCTTTCACCTTCTCCAAAGGTGATTCCGAAATCATCTCCCGAACTGTTTATGGGCAGCCCCATATTCTCCACACTCCAATAATCGCCTGTAGAGTTCAGTTTGGCTCTGAAAAGGTCAAGGCCTCCATAGCCGGGATGACCGTTGGATGCAAAATAAAAAAGAGAATCCGTGCGTGAATAAGGAAACATTTCATCGCCGGGAGTATTTATCTGCGGCCCCATATTGACAAGGGTTCCGACCCGGTCGTTAATTGAAATCCTCCAGATGTCGAGGCCTCCGTATCCTCCGGGCATATTGCTTGTGAAATAAAGATATTTGCCATCGGCAGAGACAGCAGGATGGCCGGTGGCCGTGATACTGTCGTGGACTATCTCAAACTTCTGCGGGGCGCTCCATTGGGCGTCGCTGCGTTTTGAAGTATAGATCTCAACGGTGGTGTTAGACGTTTCAGAACGAATGGCCCGGGTGAGATACATGGTCTGGCCGTCGGGAGAGAAGCTAATGATGCCCTCATCGGCATCTGAGTTAAGCTCGCCTTCCACAGCTTCCGGTTGCTGCCATTGGCCTCTTTCATTCTTACGGCTGACAAAAATATCTCCTTTTTTCATTCCGGTGATTTCGGAACGATTTTCTCCTGTGGCCTTCTCATTAGTGGAAGTGAAATAAAGCTGGTCGAGGGCTTTGTCGAGAAACATCGGTGAAAAATCCGCTCTTCTGGAATTAAAGACCTTTGCATTCTTAACGATGTATCTCGTCTTCGGTTTCTCTTTAGCGGCAATAGCCATCTGGCATCCCTTAATGCCGTCTTCGGCCAGCGCGTCGCCGGGTTTTAATTCCAGGAAATCATCGTATGCAGTAATAGCCGCTACATATTTACCTTCGGCCTGAAGATTTTTCCCGAGATAAAGATAAGCTATGCTGTCGGGATAATTATAACGGATTGCATTTTGAAAAGCCGCGGAAGCCCTGGGAGCCATATTCAGTTTGTCGTAGCAAAGCCCCATCTTGAAGGCGATTTCCCCCCTCAACGGCCGTTCTTCCCTTTTGGTCAGCCTATTGTAGATTTTTCTATAAATTTTCTGGGCATCAAAATATTCTCCCCGTTTGTAGGCATCCTCAGCATCCGAGAGTTTTGCGCTCTTGCATGAAGAGAGCCCGGCTAAAGCGAGGGCCACAACAGGAATGAGGAAAAAATATAGAAACTTACGATACGACATGCATAAATAACGAGCTGAAAAGCATCATTATTTTATAACGGGCTATTCTCAAAAATAAAGGTATGAATGAATGTAGTGATAAGAGGCTCACCAAATGGAATAGGAGAATCTCACCGAGAGCATAGGATAAACGGGAAGAGCCTTGAAAACCTTCACATAAGTGCCCACCTTCCCTCTCACATTGATAAGGTCTTTTGTGAAATTCACGTCACGCCCGGTGACCCAGTCGCGATTGATTACATCAGGGACACCTCCCCAGAAAACAGCTCCGAGATCTACAGCGAAATGCCATTTGCCGGAATCATCGAGGTCTGTGGAATATCCGGCTCCTAAATAAGGTTTGAAATGATTGACATAGGCTTTCGCCGAGATTGTTCCATCGGGAGCGGGTTCCATTACATAGGGAGTGCCGTCTTTAAAATCGCCGACATGAATACCCATCCGGCCGTAGGAGCTGAATCGTGCCTGAAGTTCCTCAACGAGGTCGGGATCCATATAATTATTGCCTCCTAAAGGCACGTCAAAAATGTCGAGATCGGGATTTGTGAAATATTCATATCCGCGATTGTAGATGTTGAGGCCGACAAGAGTAGGTTTCTCACCTCTCTTATTTTTAGTTTTTGCGATATCCGAATTTCCTGCAAAGAAACCGGCGGAGAAGTGCCAGTGACGATTGTTTTGAAACGGGAAAACGTCTACAATGAATTTGAAATTAAGCATGTGGGTGCGTCCGTTCATAAAGACGTTTTCGTCGAGCTCGATTCCTGTCATGTCATAAAGGAGTTGCTGCACATGTGCGAAGCTTCCTGTAGGCATTCCGTCGGCATAGGTGCTAAGGCTGAAATGCATCGGCACTTTGAAACCGGGGAGCCAGTCGACGCCGAGCCTGACATCAGCCCACCGCGTTGCCGGGGTCTTTACCTCAAGGCCGAATCCCATGGAGCTCAGAGACAGGCCGACATCGAGACGGTCGGCGACATCATGCTCACGGCACCATGACCACACATCGTTTTTACACCATGAAGAAAAGTCATTGCAAACTCCCGGGATATCATTTTTTACAAAATTACCGACATCATTTTTAACCCAACCTGAGACAGAATTCCATGATTTTTTTAAGAAATTTCCATCGTCGGCCTCATTCGAAAGAGGCACCCGGGAGGAAAAATCCTCGACGCTAACCACAGTAATCTCCGTATCATCCTGTGACTTAGCGTTTTGCCAAGTCAAAAGAAGAATGAAAGTTATGAATAAAAATCGAGACATTATGGGTTAGTTTGTTGCAAAGATAATATCTTTAATTCATAAATCATAATAATCAATCAAAGTGTATATTATTTGTATCAAGAAAATTGTGTATATTCGCGTATAGAAACTGCTGAAATAAAAAATAAGATATGGGATTTTTCAACAAGCTATTCAGTCGGGAAAAGAAAGAGAAATTAGATTCAGGACTACAGAAGACAAAAGACGGAATCTGGGGAAAGATAACTCATGCGATAGCCGGCAAGAGCAAGATAGATGAAGACGTGCTCGACAATCTGGAGGAATCATTCATAACGAGCGATATCGGCGTGGAAACGACTCTGAAACTAATAGACAGAATAAGAGACAGAGTTGCTAGAGACAAATATGTGAACACCACGGAACTGAACGCTCTTCTATGTGATGAAATCAGCCAAATGCTGGTGAAACCGGAAGAGATTAAGGATGATAAGGAGGATTTCAAAATCCCGGAAACCGACAGGCCTTACGTAATAATGGTCGTGGGCGTGAACGGAGTGGGGAAGACCACGACAATCGGCAAATTGGCGCGTCAATATAAGAATGCCGGATATAAGGTAGTCTTAGGCGCGGCCGACACTTTCAGAGCGGCAGCCATAGAGCAGCTTGACATCTGGGGAGAAAGAGTGGGAGTGCCTGTGATAAAGCAGAAGATGGGGAGCGATCCCGCGGCTGTGGCTTATGACACTCTCAATTATGCGAAGGCCAAGGGAGCAGACGTGGTCATCATTGACACCGCCGGTCGTCTCCACAACAAGATCGGTTTGATGAATGAATTGACGAAGATCAAGAATGTGATGAAAAAAGTTGTGGCGGATGCTCCTCAGGAAGTTCTGCTTGTGCTCGACGGCTCGACAGGACAGAATGCCTACGAGCAGGCAAAACAATTCATAGCCGCAACGGAGGTAAATGCCTTGGCGGTGACAAAACTCGACGGAACAGCCAAGGGGGGTGTCGTGATCGGCATCAGCGACCAATTCCAAATCCCTGTGAAATACATAGGAATAGGCGAAGGAGTAGAAGACTTGCAGATATTCCATCCGGAGGAATTCGTGAAAACCCTTTTTGAATTGAAATAAGGCCTCATTAGGGAAAAAGCGGTCGATAAATATGGTAAAAGGCAGAATTGACGTAATATCCTTAGGATGTTCGAAGAATCTTGTTGAGTCGGAACGGCTTTTGAGGCAATTGAGAGCTAAGGGATACACTCCGGAGTTTGACAGCGAGAATCCCCGTGGAGAGTATGTGGTGGTCAACACCTGCGGCTTCATATCGGATGCTAAAGAGGAATCAATCAACACCATTCTTCAGCTTTGCGAGAAAAAAGAGCGAGGGGAAATCGGCAGGTTGGTGGTGATGGGCTGTCTTTCACAACGATATCTCGAAGATCTGAAAAAGGAGATACCGGAAGTAGACCATTGGTTTGGGAAATTTGACTGGACAGGATTCGTAGATATGTTGCCCGACCTAAAGAAGATTGAAAACAAGCCGAAGCTCTGGGAACGGGAAATAACCACTCCGGCCCATAGCGCCTACCTCAAGATATCGGAGGGTTGCAATCGTTTCTGTGCTTTTTGTGCGATTCCGGGCATCACCGGGCGTCACACTTCCCGACCCATGGAAGAGATTATTGAAGAGGTGAGGTCGTTAGTGGCAAAGGGTGTAAAAGAATTTAATGTAATAGCTCAGGATCTGTCATCATACGGCATAGACCTTTATGGCAAGAAATCTTTGGCAGAACTTATCGACAGGATAGCCGATGTGGGAGGTGTGGAATGGATAAGGCTACACTACGCATATCCGGCAGATTTCCCGATAGACGTGTTGGAGGTGATGGCCCGGAGAGAGAATGTCTGCAAATATCTGGATATCGCCTTGCAGCATATAGCCGACCCGGTGTTAGACAACATGAGGCGTCATATCAGCGCGAAAGAGACACTGGTGCTTATTAAAACCATAAGAGAGAAAGTGCCCGGCATAAAGTTGCGCACCACCTTGATGACAGGTTTCCCGGGAGAAGAGGAGAAAGAGTTTGAGCAACTGTTGGAATTTGTGAAAACGCAGAAATTTGAAAGAATGGGCGCCTTCACATATTGTGAAGAGGATGACACTTATGCCGCAAAAAATCTTGAAGACAATATTCCTCAGGAAGTGAAACAAAGAAGGCTTGATGAACTTATGGAGATTCAGCAAGAGATTTCCTTGGCTCATAATGAGGAGATGGTGGGGAAAACTTATAAAGTGCTCATCGACCGTATAGAGGATGGAAAAGCCTACGGAAGGACAGAATTTGATTCTCCTGAGGTGGACCCGGAAGTTATACTCCCGGCTGAAGGATTAAATCCGGGAGAATTTATAGACGTAAAGATAACCGAGGCCTATCCTTTTGAATTAATAGGAGAAATAGCAGATGGGGATAAGATATGACAGCAGTTTCCGGAGAGCTACAAACGGTCCGGTGATTTTTTTCAGCGACTCAACCTCAGAGGCGTTATTTGCAGAAGAGATTAACGGGGCCATCATTTCCGGATTATCATTCTATAGCTACCGCCTTCCCGGGGATATGATGATTACATTCGGATCGTCGGAAGGTTATGTTGAAGGAATAGGAGAGCCGGGCTTTGTGATCGGGAGGTTTGATCCGGAAAAGCCGGTTATAACCATCCCTTATAAAGGATGCAAATCCGAAAAAGGAGGGGGAAGTGATTATACTATGCCTTTAGAATCCACCACAAGAGAGGAATATATCCGCGAGGTGGAGAAATATAAAGAGATTCTGAAAGACTATCCCCGAGGCAAGATAGTGGCTTCACGCGTGATGGTGAGGGAAACTTCTGTGGATTTAGCGGAAATTTTCTTTGATTTTTGCAAACGTTTTCCGGAGGGCTATATTTTTTGTTTCAGCACCCCTGCAACAGGCTGCTGGATAGGAGCAAGTCCGGAGCTCTTACTGGAAAGCTCCGGAGGAAATCTTAAGACCATGGCTCTTGCAGGCACAAGAATAGCCTGCACGACTGAACCATGGGACGAGAAGAACATCGAGGAACAGAGAATTGTGGCAGAGTATATCATTGAGACTTTCAGGGAGTCAGGACTGGAGCCTTCAGAGGGAGAAACGTTTGACAAGATAACGGGGAATATCGAACATATCTGCACTCCGATTGCCTCGCCACTTCCCGACAGGGATTTTAACCTTCCGGAATTAATAAAAAAACTGTCGCCGACCCCGGCTCTGTGCGGTTCTCCCAAAGAGATTGCGCTCCATGCGATTAAGGAGACCGAAAAACAAAGCAGAGGCTGTTACGGAGGTTTTTGCGGACCTTATCATTCGTCTCGGGATTTCACCTTCAATGTAGTGTTGCGTTGCCTCTCTGCCGATCAACGAAGATATTGTCTTTATGCCGGAGGAGGGATTACCTTGAAGTCGGATGCAGAAACGGAATGGGAAGAAACCGAAGCCAAGTTCCACAATATTCTTCCGGAATAAATACAGCTTTTTAAAGAAATCCTGAACGAAAAAAAAAGACGCCTGAACAGAATTCAAGCGTCTTTTATAATTGCTATGATATTTTACCAGATGATAATCTGTTGGTCTGCCGGAAGATACATCGGGTCGCCTTCAGAGATGCCAAACGCCTCGAAGAAGGGAGTGATGTTTTTCAGAGAAACGTTCACACGGTTCTTGCCTAGAGAATGAACATCGCCAACTGTGAGCGAACGGATCTCTTCGTCGCGGATATTGTTAGCCCAGAGGTTTGCGAAGTTCATATAGAACACCTGCATCGGGTCAAGGCCGTCGATTTTAGCAGCATCGGAGTTAACATCTACGCCTTTTTTCTTTTGAGCATCAAGGAAAGCTGTGCGTGCTATGCGGAGACCGCCTTGGTCGGCTATATTTTCGCCTAAGGTGTATTGGCCGTTAGCGAAAAGTCCCGGAAGCACTTCAATAGCGCTGTATTGGGCCACAAGGCCTTGAGTCAGATCCTTGAAAGCTTTTTCATCTTCCGGGGTCCACCAGTTCACCATATTTCCATTAGCATCAAACTGGCTGCCCTGGTCGTCGAAACCGTGTGTGAGCTCGTGACCGATCACAACCCCGATACCGCCATAGTTTTCAGCATCGCTGGCGTTGGGATCGTAGAAAGGAGCCTGGAGAATACCGGCCGGGAAAACGATCTCATTATTCAAAGGATTATAATAAGCATTAATGGTCTGAGGATTCATGCCCCATTCAGTGCGGTCTACAGGTTTGCCCCATTTTTTCAGATATTCCTCCTGTGCCCACATTCTTGCGTTGTGAACATTCTGCCAATAAGAATAGCTCGGGTCAAGATCCATTCTTGAATAGTCTTTCCATTTATCGGGATAGCCTATTTTCACTGTGATGGAGTTGAGTTTCTTCATCGCTTCCACCTTGGTGTCGTCGCTCATCCAGGGGAGGTGCATGATATGCTTACCCAAAGCATTGCGGAGATTTTCAACGAGACCTTCCATATAGATTTTGGAAGATTCCGGGAAATATTCGGCAACATAAAGCTCGCCTATAGCTTCGCCAAGGGCTCCTTCAGTGACACCAAGAGCTTTTTTCCAGCGGGGACGCTGTTCTTGAACGCCGCTCATGACCTTATTGAATTCGAAGTTGGCGTTGCTGAAATCATCGCTCAGATAGGGAGCTGCGCTGCTTACATAGTTCCATAAGTAATAGTCTTTCTTTTCACGGTCGGACAGAGTGCCATAAAGTTTATCCCCCTGTTTGATGGTATTCATAGTCGTGGCAATCAATTGGTCGGGGGTTTCGATGCCCATAGTTTCGATAAAGAATCTGTCCCATGGAATATTCGGATACATGACTTTCACTTCGGCCAGGGAACGAGGATTATACATTGCCGGGATATTGCGGCTCTCTTCACGAGTCCAGGTAGAGTCAGCAATCAGAGTTTCGATTTTCATAACGTTTTTAACGATTCTCTGAGCGTCTTTCTTAGTGAAGCCTGCATTGATCATTTGTTTTTCAATGAGCTTTTTATAAGCTTCGCGCACTTCTTTGTTCCTCTTGTCGTTTTTGAGGTAATAGTCACGGTCGCCGAGTCCGAGGCCTGGGCCGTCGATATACATGGCGTATACTGCGCTGTTGAGGAGGTCTTCCTGCGGGCCGGCATTTACAAAGGGCGAGCCATAGTTTTTATGGAGCCAGAGGAAGAGGTCTTCCATCTCGGCCGGAGTGGCATTTTCAATTTTAGAAAGGTCGTTAAGGATTGGAATAGCGCCCTCTTTGTTTCTGCGGATAGAATCCATTCCGGATTCATAAAGAGTAGAGATAAGATAGGCGTTTGAACCTTTCTTGGGCTTGGTATTGCCGAGTCCGGTGACAAGACGTTTCACACGATTGTTGCTTGAATCGTTGAGGACATTAAACTGTCCGTAGCGTGAATACTCCGGAGTGAGGGGATTATCGTTCATCCAGGTTTCATTGACGTAAAGATAGAAATCCTCGTTGGGTTTAACGGAGTTGCTAAGGCCGTTGCCGTTCAAGCTTTTGAGATGTTCTTCAGCCGCCATAGTGCCGACTGTGGCGATGAGGGCTAAAGAGAGTAGTATTTTTTTCATGAGTTTTGAATTTTTTTAATTGAGGAGAGGGGTTAATCTTTATTTGAAGAGATATTGAGAGGATATTGATTGATTATTATGAATTCTGCGGATAGTGTCGGCAAAAAGTTTAGCCACAGGCAACACCACGGCCTTATGGTTCTCTTTTCCGTAAGGTATCGAGTCTGTGAAAATGATTTCATTCAAGCCTGAATCAAGCACTCTCCGGGTGGCGGGGTCGCTCATCACGGGATGGCTGCAGAGGGCCCTGACAGTTTTCGCGCCTTTGGAAAGCAAGAGGTCGGCAGCCTTGGTAATCGTGCCTGCCGTGTCGCTGATATCATCGACCAATACAACGTTTTTATCCTGCACATCACCGATGACAGTCATTTTTTCCACCACGTTTGCTTTTGCTCTTTGTTTATGGCAAAGCACAAGAGGCACATCAAAATATTTGGCGTAGGAATTAGCTCTTTTGGCACCTCCGACATCCGGGGATGCAATCACGAGATCTTCGAGATGAAGGCTTTTGATGTATGGAATGAAAATGGATGAAGCATAGAGATGGTCGACCGGGACGTCGAAAAACCCTTGGATCTGGTCTGCATGAAGGTCCATGGTTATCAATCTGTCGATACCTGCGACGCTCAGGAGGTCGGCCACAAGCTTAGCCGCGATAGACACTCTGGGTTTATCCTTACGGTCTTGACGAGCCCATCCGAAATAAGGAACGACAGCCACGATAGTAGCTGCCGAGGCTCTCTTAGCCGCGTCGATCATAAGCAAAAGCTCCATCAGATTGTCTGAATTGGGGAAAGTGGATTGCACGAGATAAACCTCCGCACCACGGATAGATTCTTCGAAAGAGATTTCAAATTCGCCGTCGGCAAATTTCTCGATTTTCATTTTACCCATCTCGATTCCTAATTCCTTGCAAATGGATTCACCGAGATAATGGCTTTTAGTGCCGGCAAACACCTTAATAGGCGGTAAGTAATTGCTCATGGGTAAGTGTGTTTTTAACGTTGTAATATTAATGCAAATTTAAGGTTTTTTCTTTGATTTTCCCAAAGGTAAAATAACGGCATCTGCGGGTCCGATGAAAACTTTTACGGGTTTATCGGGGGCAAGGTTAAGTTTGAATGTTTTTTCCCAAAGCAGGTCGGTTGTCAAAACATTGCCGATGGGGAGATTAGCCATAGAAAACGCGAGGGAGGGAATGATAACCTCCACATTGGATGATTCCCTGCCAAAGTTAACGACAATGAGGAGTATATCCTCTTCATGGTATCTTAGAAAAGCGAAATGATTATGCGGGTTCAGGCCCGGGTTGCGAAGATTGACATACATGAGGTCGAAAAATTCTCCTTCATATATAGCTTTTCTTTCATTGCATAAAGTCAAGACTTTTTTATAGAGATTTCGAAGAAACCTTTCATGAGGAGTCAGCCGTGATTCTCCGGGGTTGCCATTATCGAGCCACCTTCTGAGAGAGGAAAGGCTCCAATAATCGAAGATTGTGGTGCGATTGTTGTCTCCGGCAAAACCTTCGTTTTCCTCTCCTTTTTCGCCTAATTCCTGGCCATAGTAGATAAGGAAGGGGCCTTTTGAAATCAGGGCGCTCACCACAAGAGAGGGCACAACACGCATAGAATCGCCTGCGTATGCTTTGGAAGCGAATCTGACCTCATCGTGATTTTCCAGGAAATTTAACATTCTGTCGCCTATTCCGTCGATGGTTTGCCAGCATCCTGTCAGTTGCGCGGCCGACCATCCTTTGGTTTCGATTCCCACGAGAGTGTCGTAAAGATTCACTTTGTCATAGAGGTAATCAAAACAGCCGTAATCCAGGAAGGGACGATACTGTCCCACATCGTAGATTTCACCTATGAAAATAACGTCGGGATAAGTTTCCTTCACCTGCGGGATAGCCCAATGCCAGAAAGGGAGTGGAACCATAAAGACCATATCGCAACGGAATCCGTCGATGCCTTTGGAACACCAATATCTGAGGATATGGAGCATCTTCAACCATGTGTCGGGTATGGGGTCGAAATGGTCGGAATTATCATTATAATCGTGGCCATAATTCAGCTTCACGGTTTCATACCA
The DNA here is from genome assembly GCA_022509105.1 of Muribaculaceae bacterium. Classification (GTDB taxonomy): domain Bacteria; phylum Bacteroidota; class Bacteroidia; order Bacteroidales; family Muribaculaceae; genus Lepagella. Next base: position 10,669 of record JAFLTV010000017.1, read on the forward strand.
GTCATATTTGCTGCAAAAAGCTGTGAAGCAATCGTTGCCTGTGGCTTTCGACGGGAATTCAATATAGGGCTTGTCGCCTTCGGCTCCCAAGTCGAAATCAGGATAGAACTGTTGATTAGAGATATAGTAATAATTATTATTTCTTTCGAAATTCATGTGGATGTTGTCGTGGCTTCCGAAATCGGCGATGCCTGCGGGAGCCTTATCGGAATGGTAGGCCCGGGCTGTGTGATTAGGCACAAAATCGATGATAAGCTTGAGGCCTTCCTGATGGACCCTCTTTACAAGAGCCTCGAATTCCTCCATACGGCGGTTGACATCAGTGGCAAGCGCCGGACTGACATCGTAATAATCCTTGATGGCATAAGGAGAACCGGCTTCGCCTTTCACGACGTTGGGGTTGTCTTTAAGAATACCGTATTTTGAGAAATCGGTTTTTGTGGCATGTTCGATGACTCCGGTCATCCAGAGGCAATTTACGCCGAGATCTTTAATGCCGGCCAAGACAGAGGGAGTGAAATCGTTGAATTTTCCGCTGCCGTTTTGTTCGAGAGAACCCCAGGGCACAGGATTTTCAACAGAGTTAGAAAAAATGCGTGGAAAGAGTTGATATATAATAAGTTTTTCCATAATTTTTTGGTTATAAGAGCCAAAAAAGGTATCAGATTAAAAAAACCTCAGTTGCCTGAGAGGGGAACTGAGGTTTAGAGTTGGCTTACCAAGATTCGAACTTGGACAGGCAGAACCAAAATCTGTAGTGCTACCATTACACCATAAGCCAATCTTTCATCTATTTTCAGGATTCTCTGTCCTGAAACCGTTGCAAAGTTACAATTTTTTATTTATTCATCCAAATATCCGCCATAAATTTTGTCTATGGAAGAATTCCGGAGTCTTTAATGATTATTGACGGCCCCTTGATTTCAAATTGTGACCAAAGTGGCTCCGAATCCATATTCGCGGAAAGAAGCATCCTGGAGAGTTGCTTTGGGATATTCCTTTTTCAGGAGTTCCAGGACAGCTTTTCTGAGGACTCCTTCACCTTTGCCGTGTATGAAGACTATTTTCTGGCCTTGGCGACGGCTATGGGCAGCCATGGTTTTTCTCACTACGGACAGTTGAAGCTCAAGCATGTCTTTAGGTTCCATTCCGGCTGTCGTGTCGGTAAGTTCCCCGATATGCAGGTCTACCTCAATTAGAGGAAGCTTCTTATAGGGACTATTGTTTTCAACTGGTTTAGGAGCTTTCCTGCCGCTGTCGACATTATATTTTTTTGCCAGTTCCTTTTTGAGGTCACGATCTGAAGGGCCCTCTGTCATAGTTTCCCGCAAACGCCCGGCATCCACTTCGAGGGGTTTGACTTCAAGTCCGCCCGAAACGAGAGGGAACTCCAACACCGGATTGTCAAAATATTTGCTTTCACGGAAGCAATGAAACTTATGAAACTTAGTCAGGTCGAGCTTTCTCACCACGCTAACAGGTGGCATCAGAGAGAAGGCCTTATCTTTCTTATAGGCAATGCATTGGAATGCGATTTTTTCATACTCCGGCAGCGTTTCGTGGGTCAAGACGGCCATATCAATCAATTCATTGGGATTGACTGACCCGGAATAAATGAGGGTCCATCCCCTTTCGTCAGAGCTTCGGCGCAAGAATGAGAAATCAAGATAAAAGTTGGAGTCGTTGACTAAAACGGCCGCAAACTTTGTCGAGCTTAATCTCTTTACATCATTCGGCTCGAAAGCAAGAATCAGATTAGGAGTGTCGCCATGAGGAGTTTCTTCCGGAGGAAGGTCGGGGGTTTCCACAGCTGCGGGGATATCTTTCTTCTCTTTCACAGGTTCTTCCGATTTTCTACCGGCATCGAAAGCCTTTTGGTCGAACATAATGTTGGATCCTTTCACGGCTGCTTCATGGCCTGCCGGCAGCACCACAACAAGATCTTTCAAAAGATAGGGGGTTTCAAAACCGTCGTCATCCTCCACGTATGCGGTTTTACCTTCAATTTTAGTAATGACTCCACCTCCGGTGGAATTAAGGAATCTTATTCTATCACCAATTTTAGCCATTTAAATCCTGATTTTCTTCATCTTCTTGAATATCCTCTTTCTCGCGTTTTTCGTAGGCATCCACAATACGTTGCACAAGCGGGTGTCTAACAATATCCTTCTTGCCATATTCTATAACCCCGATTCCATCAACGCCTTTAAGAATCCTCATGGCCTGCAGAAGGCCGCTCTGAGTGGTGCGCGGGAGATCGACCTGAGTCAGGTCGCCTGTGACAATCATCCGGCTGTTCATGCCCATGCGGGTCAGAAACATTTTCATCTGATGGCGTGTGGTGTTCTGGGCCTCATCAAGAATGATTATGGCATCGTTGAGGGTGCGTCCTCTCATGAAAGCCAAAGGAGCAATCTGGATAACGTCGCTTTCCATATATTCCTTCAGTTTCAATTGAGGAATCATATCTTCGAGAGCGTCATACAAAGGACGGAGATAAGGATCGATCTTATCTTTCATGTCTCCCGGGAGAAAGCCGAGCTTTTCTCCGGCTTCCACAGCCGGCCTTGACAAAATGATTCTTTTGCATGCTTTGTTTTTCAGGGCTGCAACCGCAAGCGCGATAGCGATATAGGTTTTACCCGTTCCGGCGGGACCGAGTGCAAACGTCAGGCCGTTTTGAGCAAAACTTCTAACCATTTTGGCCTGATTGCCGTTGCGGGGTGAAATGGGCTTCCCATTCTGACCGAAGATGATTACTCCCTCGCTGTTCACCGGTTTGGGGGGCTCGCCCTTCACAATGTCAATAATGACATCTTCCGGCAGCTTATTGTATTTGGATGCGTATGCTTCAAGCTCCTTTATCTTCTTCTCGAAGTTATGAGTCTCGCTGTCTTCCCCAATCACACGCAACACGTTGCCGCGTGCAGCCATCCTTAATTTCGGAAAAAGATTCCGGATAAGGTTGACGTTATTGTTGTTGACTCCATAGAAAATCTGGGGGTCAACGCTATCAATTATTACGTTACGTTCGTTCATAAAATTATAGTGATATCTCAACAGTAAGTCTGAATTCCTCTGCCGAGAACTTGATATTTTTTAGAAGATATAGCAAATATCATTCCGAAAATCGCCGGAAGAGAAAGGAGAAAAAAAGGGGAACTTAGCTCACCTTATCCCACAGAGCCTTCGAGGGTGATCTGGAGAAGCTTCTGGGCTTCCACCGCAAACTCCATGGGGAGCTTGTTCATGACCTCCTTGGCATAGCCGTTGACTATGAGCGCCACAGCCTCTTCTGTTGGAATCCCGCGCTGGCGGCAATAAAAGAGCTGATCTTCATTTATCTTGGATGTGGTGGCTTCATGCTCAACCGTGGAGCTTGAATTTCTGACATCGATATAGGGGAAAGTGTGGGCTCCACATTCATTGCCCATCAACAGGGAGTCACACTGGGTGTAGTTTCTGCATCCGGATGCCTTTTCATCGACTCTGACGAGGCCTCGGTAGGAATTCTGGCTTTTCCCGGCGGAGATGCCTTTACTCACAATTGTGCTGCGTGAGTTTCTGCCCACATGGATCATCTTGGTTCCGGTGTCGGCCTGCTGATAATTGTTGGTGACTGCCACAGAATAGAATTCTCCGACGCTTTCCTCTCCTTTGAGTATGCAGGAAGGATATTTCCAGGTGATGGCAGAGCCGGTTTCAACCTGAGTCCAGGAAATTTTAGACTTGTAACCACGGCATAATCCACGTTTCGTGACGAAGTTATAGATGCCTCCGTTACCCTCTTTATCACCGGCATACCAGTTTTGGACGGTGCTGTATTTCACTTCGGCCCTCTCTTCGCAGATAATCTCTACGATGGCGGCATGCAGCTGGTTTTCATCTCTCATTGGTGCGGTGCAACCTTCGAGATAACTGACGTAGGCATCGTCGTCGGCCACAATTAGCGTGCGTTCAAACTGACCTGTGCCGGCAGCATTTATACGGAAATATGTGCTAAGCTCCATAGGACATCTCACTCCCTTCGGGATATATACAAAAGACCCGTCGGAGAAAACTGCTGAATTAAGCGCGGCGAAAAAATTGTCGCGGTAGCTCACTACGGTGCCGAGGTATTTTTTCACCAGGTCGGGGTAATCTTTCACCGCCTCGGAGAAGGAACAGAAAATGACGCCGAGCTCTGCAAGCTTTTCGCGATGGGTTGTCTTGACACTTACTGAATCCATCACAGCATCAACAGCCACTCCTGCCAGTTGTTTTTGCTCTTCGAGGGAGATTCCAAGCTTATTGAAAGTCTCGATGAGTTCGGGATCCACTTCATCCATGCTTTTTTTGAGTTCCTTTTTTTTAGGGGCGGCATAATATGAAATCGCCTGGAAATCAATATAAGGAATATTCAAGTGGGCCCAATGAGGCATTTTGAGAGTAAGCCAATATCTGTAAGCCTTAAGACGGAAATCAAGGAGCCACTCCGGTTCACCTTTCTTTTGAGAAATGAACCGAATCACGTCTTCGTTCAAGCCGGGAGCGACGATATCAGTGGCGATATCGCTCGTGAAACCATATTTATATTCAGAATCTGTGGCATTCTTAAGGAGGGCCTCATTATCCGACACCAACCCGTTTTCCATTTTCTTATCGTTTTTTTCTTTCTCCATAACTATATAACAAAATTACTTTGAAATAGGTTATAAACCCAAATTTAAGCCTTAAATAATTGGAGATAAAGGAGAGTCGGAATGAATAGGAGAGGGGAAATTTGCAATTATTGTGTAAATTTGCAGAACGAAAGCTATTGAAACAAACGAAACCGACATGAGCAATCAATCTTCGAATCCGGATACATTGAAAGAATTCAAGACAGCCATAGGGAGCTGCCGCGAAGTTTTTGAAAAGAAACTTAAAGATTACGGCACTTCATGGCGCATTATGCGGCCCTCGAGCCTCACCGACCAGATCTATATAAAGGCCAGAAGAATTCGGACAATCGAGGAGAAAGGAGAGGAAAACCTGAAAGTGAAAGAGGGGATAAAGCCGGAATTTATCGGGATTGTGAATTATTGCGCCATAGCTCTCATACAGTTAAGGCTCGGTCCGGGTTTCCCGATAGGAATAGAGGAAGCTTTAAGACTCTATGACGAGGAGATAGACTCTTCCACATCGTTGATGCTCAATAAGAATCATGATTACGACGAAGCCTGGCGCCAGATGAGAGTGTCGAGCTTCACCGACATAATCCTCCAGAAACTGTTAAGGACAAAAGAGATAGAGAATCATGACGGCAAAACCCTGATAAGCGAGGGAGTGGATGCGAACTATCGCGATATGATCAATTATGCATTGTTCGCGCTGATAAAACTGGTAAATGAGCAATAAGCAGGATATTCCCTTATGGGTTAAAGGTTTAACTTGGTTCCTCCGCTTTGTTTGCGGAGGATTGTTTATATTTTCAGGTTTTGTAAAGGCCGTAGACCCCTGGGGCACTGTCTTTAAGGTGGAAGACTATCTGGCGGCGCTGGACATAAACCTGTTGCCGCCGTTGCTGAAACTGTTTGTGTTCGGGTTGTGTGCGGTTGAATTTATAGTGGGATGTTTCCTTGTGTTGGGATGCTATCGGAAGACGTGTCCCTGGTTTGCGGCTTTGATAATGTGTTTTATGTTGCCGTTGTCATTATGGACAGCCATAACTAATCCGGTGCCCGACTGCGGATGTTTCGGCGACGCATTGCATATTTCCAATTGGCTCACATTCGGTAAAAATATAATTCTATCGGCGGGGATAATATGGTTAATAAAATATAATGTGAGATGTCTTTGCCTTATCACTCCCGCATTTCAATGGCTTGCAGTGCTCGCTTCGGGAGTGTTTGTTTTGGTGATTGAGATAATAGGGTTTTATTTTCAGCCATTGATAGATTTCAGGAATTATCCCGTAGGGGAGGGGTTATATGCTATTGGTGGAGGAGAGGAAGAGGATATGCCCGAACTGAGGTTTATATATGAAAAGAACGGGGAGAAGAGGGAATTTCCATTAGACTCTTTGCCTGAAGAGGATGAGGATTGGAAATTTATAGAAAGATATGAGGTGAAAGGAGATAAAACTTCGGAAAAAGAAGAGAAAGACTCAAAAGAGAAACTTCATGTTTATGATATAGACAGTGAAGAGGATCTGACAAATGAGCTTAGAGATTACTCGGGCAAGGAATTGATAATAATGATACCTAAAGTTAGGGAGGTGTCTCCGGCAACAACCTGGAAACTTAATTCGCTTTGGGAATGGAGTGAGGCAAATGATGTGAGGATGATAGGAGTCATAGCCGGGAATAAGGAAGATATAGAGATATGGGAAGACTTGTCGATGGCCTCTTATCCGATCTATGTAGCCGACGACACCTCTATAGAGGAGGCTGTGAGAGGAAATCCGGGAGTGATTTATATGGACGACGGGAAGATTATATGGAAGACAAGTTTGAGTTCCATCGACATTGATGATTTCACAGCTCCGGAAATAAGAGGCGCCGCCTCTATATTCGATAGAGACAACGCCATGATATTGAGGTATTGTGTTTTCGCTTATCTGATCGTTATGGCCTTTTTGATCTTCATCTCCTTTACGCCGCGCATGGCGAGATTATTGACAGGCCTTGCATCCAAACGAGGCATAAGACACCATTAGGAATTAATTAGGAATTTAACTTTAATATTACCTGATGGCAGTCACTGCATGAAGGCGGCTTAAAATGTTAGCCGCAGTGCCAGTATTTTTTGACAACTTTCATCATCTTATTGTGGTCGCCGGAAGTTTTTTCTCTCAGGTTGCCGTCATCATATTTGCGCAGCTTGGAGATAATGCCGTCAATCAGACGGGGAGAGAACACTTCTTTCTCTTCAAAAACTTCACGCGAGCCTTCAAGAGCGTTGGCTGAAGCCATGCAACTGTCGGGCAAAGATTTCAAAAGAGCAAGTTTTTCCTTGTTTTCATCGTTGTGAATGTTGACGCTCACATAAGTCTGCTCGGCCCTTTCGAGCGCGTTCTCCATTTCGAAACCTTTTCTTGCCGCCACCACCATGGCTGCTATCAACTGATAGATGTCGGCAGAGCAGTCGGCGCTTCTGAGTTCCACGGTCTGTTTTTGAGGCGGCACTCTGTCATTATTCTTTTCCTGAGGGTTAGCTTGGGAACACATATCGTTTTCGCCGGTCCATCCGAGCGGGACTCTGACCAAGACAGATCTGTTTCTGTCGCCCCAGCATATTGAAGTCGGCGCTTCCTGATGAGGCACGAGTCGGAAATAGCTTGTGGGCACCTTGTTGCCCATAGCTGTTATTGCATCGGCATATTCCAGGATTCCGGCTATGGCTTTCTTGGCTGTGTCGCTAAGTTTGCCATTCTCCGTCATCATGTTGTTGTTGCCTTTCATGATTTTGAAATGAATATGTAGGCCGCTTCCGGCTTTTCCGGCTGTGATCTTGGGAGCAAAAGTGACGTCATAACCTTTCCTGGCGCCCAAGGTGCGGATAATCCATTTGGCAATCATGAGGTTATCGGCCGCTCTGATGGCCGGAATGGGAAGGAATTCGATTTCATTCTGCTCATATATCTTTCCTTCATAAGTGAAATTACCCACTTCATTATGGCCATATTTGATCTGTCCTCCGGCCTGGGCTATAAGGTTCATACATTCAACGCGGAAATCATTGAATTTAGCAAAAGGTGCCGATTCATGATAGCCTTTCTGGTCGGAAGCATGGAAAAGGCCTGAATCGTCGGAAATAACATAATATTCCAGTTCGCCCATGGCAAAAAACTCCATGCCTGTGGTTTTTGTGAATTCTTCGCAGGCTTTTCTGAGTGCATATTCGGGAGATTCTTTCAAAGGCAATCCCTCTTTGTCGAAGAAGGAGGCAAGGAGAGTGAGCGTCGGAATCTCTGAGAAAGGATCGTGAAAAGCAGTGGAATATCTTGGAATAACGTAAAGGTCGCTGTTGCCGGCTTCAATGAAGGGAAAAAGGCTTGAGCCGTCAACGCGTTCGCCATAAGTCAGAATAGAGTCAAGATAACTCTCGGAATTGATTACAAAGTTCAGGCTTTTAAGGCGATTGTCGTCTGCCGGATACATGAATTTCACCATCCGGATACCATTCGCCTTCACATAATCGATAAGATCTGCTTTTGTGAACTCTTCAGAAGGTTTCTGAAGATATTCCACGAGTTTATTGGGATTTAAACTCAAATTAGGGTTAAACATGGTCAATTAGATTTTAAGGTATAATTTGGTTGAATTGTTAGCCTCTTAAAAAAAGAGGAAAAGTTTTCAAATATAAATAATAAAAAATTCTTAACAAAATAATTTAAATGAACCGACTTTTATTTCGATTGTTCTATATATAAAAGTCAAATATTTAAAAACAAAGATTATGGAAAAGTTTGAAGACATTATCAACTCAGATAAGCCGGTATTAGTAGATTTTTTCGCAACATGGTGTGGACCGTGTCAAATGATGCATCCTATACTTGAAGAGCTCCACGGATTGATCGGCGACAAGGCCAGGATCTTAAAAGTGGACATAGACAAGAATCAGGAATTGGCGCAACAATATGCAGTAAGGTCAGTTCCGACGCTTATGGTGTTTAAGAAAGGTAAACTGGAGTGGCGTCAGAGCGGAGTTCAGAATGCCGCCACTTTGGAACAGATTATAAACGAATATGTAGATTAGTTGGAATTTATATTATGGGTGAAGGAGGGCATGTTTGCGAAGGCATGCCCTCCTTTTATTCCCGGTTTCCTTTAAAGACAAAACTTACTCGGGAAAATTTGCAATGGAATGAATGAGTTGGCATTGGAAATTGCGGAGGGAGGAGGACTTTGATTGAAAGGTAATGGGGCGACGTGGGTTTTAAACCATAAAAAGGGAAGTTTGTCGTTATTATATTCAAACGACACTCTTATGAAGAAGATATTATCCATAATACTTTTAGCTGTTTTTCTATTTGCTCTTGATGGAAAAGCCCAGGGGAAAGAAACGCTAAACTATGTGATATCCTATAAATGGGGACTGATACATAAAGATGCGGGAGATGCCACCTTTATACGGACTCCGAAAGGAAACGGCTTTGAATTGAAGGTGGTCGGTAAGACAAAACCTTGGGCCGACAAGATATTCCATGTTCGCGACACGCTGATTTCTATGGTTGGCAAGAACAATTATTTGCCGACAAAGTATACAAGGATAGCGCATGAGAAGGGGAAATACAGTCGCGATGAGATAAATTTCTCGCGGTCGGGAAATGTGACAAAAGGCACAGGTAAAAAGATAAGGGAGAAGAAAGCCGGCGCCGGAATAACCACAAAAGAAATCAATATCCAAGGCACGGGTCAGGTGTATGACATCCTGAGTGTGGTTTATTTCATCCGGAATCTGGATTTTGCAAATATGAAAGAGAAAGTGCCTGTGACTGCCACCATATTCTCAGGCGACCAGGTGGAGAAGCTCACAATATATTGTAAAGGGAAAGAAAAAATAAAACTCAAAGACAAGAAGGAGCGTGAAAGCTGGCATATTGTCTTCAAGTTTACAACGGGAGGGGGAAAGAAATCAAGCGATGATATCAATTGCTGGATCTCGGATGATTCCTCTCATATACCGTTACTGATAACCGGGAGTCTGCCTGTAGGACAGGTTAGATGCACGTATGTGCCTAAATAAGTTCTGAAAAGATATATCAAAAGGTTTAAGCCAGGAATGGGTTAGACCTTTTTTCTCGTCCGATGGTTGTGGATGGTCCGTGACCCGGGAAGACGACAGTGTCGTCGGGAAGAGTCAGAAGCCGGTTGTTAATGTTAGTGATGAGCTCGCTGTAATTCCCTCCGGGGAGATCTGTGCGGCCAATGCTGCCTTGGAAAAGAGCATCTCCGGAAATAAGGAATCCGTCTTTTTTGTCGTAAAGTGCTACACTTCCCTTCGAATGACCGGGAACTGAGATCACTTCCAGTTCTCCATTGCCGATCTTAATTATATCGCCATCCTCCAGATATTGAGAAATTTCAATATTATCAAGATTCATATTCATTCCAAACATACGGGCTTGGTCGGCAAGTCGTTGACCCATGAACTCATCCCCCTTATGAGCCAGCACCGGGGCTCCATATTTCTTTTTGAGGAACGGCACGCCGGCCACATGATCGATATGCAGATGCGTATTGATGATATGCGTCAGGGTCAACCCTTTCTCAGATATGAAATTTTCAATGGCCTTTTCTTCTTCGGGATTTGACATGCCGGGATCAATAACAGCACATTTTTTCTCATCTTCATCGAATAGAAGATATGTGTTAATTCCGAATAAGCTCAATTGAAATATAGCGATTTCCATAAATATTAAATTATAGGATGATGTTTGTGAACTATTTGAAGGGAGTATTAAAGAATAGGCGTGAAAACGATTTTCTTTGTTTCAAAGAAAGGCTCTGAAAAATAATTTGAGACCGGAACGATTTCCGAAGAAGCAGCAAATTTTCCTAACTCATTGGTTACATCGCCTCCTTTAAGAGTGATAAGCCCGTTTGGGATGGGGTTCTTTTGATCTTTGGAAATATTTTTTTTGCAAATTTTAATGAGCGATTGTTGGTCGGTCACAGCTCTGGAGACAACAAAATCAACTTTGTCGTGACATTCACCCATATCTCCATGTTGGAAAGAAACATTCTTCAACCCGATTTTCTCCGCAATTTCTTTGGCCACGTTTATTTTTTTGCCGACACGGTCGATAAGATGAAAATTCACGTCAGGGAAGATAACAGCGAGAGGAAGCCCAGGGAGACCGCCACCTGTGCCCAGATCAATAATCTTGGTGCAGGGTGTGAAATTTATGAATTTGGCGATGGCCAGAGAGTGAAGAATATGATTGATTTCAAGATTGTCGATGTCTTTTCTTGAGACAACATTGATTTTATCGTTGAGCTCCCGGAAAAGGGAAGCCATCATGCGAAATTGGGAGATTTGGTTTTCGGAGAGATCCGGAAAATATTTGATCAACTCATCCATAAAAATGAGAATATTCAATAAAAAAGGGGAATTATCACCACAAAATTAAAGAATGAATAGAGTTAAAACAAATTAAGTTTGTGGAAATAAAAGTTATTTTTTAAATTTGCAGTCCGAAACAAGAAAAAATATCATTGCAATGAAAAGAACATATCAACCCTCCAACCGCAGAAGAGTCAACAAACACGGCTTCAGGGAAAGAATGGCAACAAAAGACGGCCGCAAAGTTTTAGCACGCAGACGTGCAAAAGGTCGTGCATCCTTGACAGTATCCGACCATCTTGCGAGCAAATGATTTTATCCGTTGAGGATAAAAATGGCGGGAAAAGTGAAGAAGCTTTTCCCGTTATTTTTATAGGCCTGTGTAAAAAATAAGGCTTTTCAAATAGTGTGAATGAAAATTTGATGACGGAAATCAGATTTTTTTCAGGAGACGCGCGTCGACACCAATTTCCCAACGGCCGTTGCGGTCAAGCAAAGCCACCCTGTAAACAATGTTCTCATTTTCAAGACTTCGGGGAGAAGATTTTACCACGAGGCCTTGAAGATCGGCAAACTCACCATTAACAACAACCACTTTATCGCCCGGTTTTAATTCCAATTCTCCGGCAGGAGCCACTTCATATCCAGGCCCCAGGATACCTATGGCTTTACGGAAATCTTCCATAGCTTTAGAGGGAATGACGGCATATTTTGCCGACCCGACTCCGGGATTTCTATAGCACCATGCAATATCGTAGAGATAATTAAAAAGCTTATAAATATCGGTTATCTTATATTTGAAAAATACCACATCTCTGATGATCGGACGTCCTTTCCACACGATTTTTCGGCCTATTCTCACGGCAATTTCGTCGCAGGGATAAAAAAGCTCCGGCATTTTAGCAAGCCCTTTGATTTTTGAGAATCTGTCCAGGAGAGTTTCGAAATTAACACCGGGCCGCAATCTCATGGCAAACCATTGTGGGAAATTGCCTTTTAATGTCAGAGCGAGGGAAGAGAGAATTGATTCTTTTTCTCTGTTGTCTAATTCCGAAGCAGTGCATAAATCAAATATATTGAGAGAATCCGGTATATTTTTAACTATGGCTTTGACAGCCGAGGGCAGAATTCCGCAGCGAATGGCAAGCGAGATCCAGGCGAGCCTTACATTTTCAGGAGCATGTTCCAAAGACTGCTTTTGCGCGTTAAGAATCAATTTTGCAAACGGAGCATAATCTTCCTTCTCTTTTGAAGAAGAGAAATTGAAGAGCCTGAAATTATCGTCAATCAATTTAGAATAGTCGGGATAGAAATCCTCTGTCTTTAATTTCTTTTTCAAAGATTTGAAGATGTCTGATTTCCCTCCCTCTATATTTTCAGCAGACCGGGAATAAAGGGATGCCACCTTGTCGAGATAAAAAGAGGCGGTTTTTTCAGAGAGACCGCGTAGCCTGTTGTCGACAATCCAGTTTTCAATCACTTCATTATCCAGCACATGAGACATCGGATAATTAGCAATAATGAAAATTTTAAAAGAGGTGAGAGCCTTTTCATAAGAATGTCTGCTCTCGCCTTTGAAAACCTCCAGACGGTCGTTAAAGAGGTTTATGAGATTTTGGAGATTAGGTGTAAGAATCTTTTTCACCTTTCAGGGATTCTTATTTCTTTTTGTTTTTTACAGACTTGGAACTGCCGGAAGATTTTTTCGAACCTGATTTTTTCGAAGCGGGTTTTTTAGATGTAGAGGAAGATTTAGAATTAGCAGAAGATTTGTTTTTTGAACCCGAGAAATTAAGGCCGCTATAGGCTCCCGACATTTTAGAAGAAACGTCAAAAGTTTTTGTGATGGGCCTTCCTTCATCCAGCAGGGAATGGCTGAAGAGCCATTCGTAGGTTTCCGGCATATAAAACACTCTTGCCGGCTGGGAATGATTCATGCCGGGGACTCTGTCGTAGAAGAGACGAGGAGTTCTGGAATTTGCGGCTCTCATTTCGTTGACCACCTTATCCGACTGGGAAATAGAGACGGCATTATCGGCTGTGCCATGAATGATCCAGAGAGGCATTTCGTTGAGGGTGCCGACATTCTTTTGGGTTGCGCCTCCACACATGGCTATGGCGGCGGCGATTTCGTCGGCATAAGTGGCCGCGAAGTCAAGAGTGCCATATCCTCCGAGACTCATTCCCAGAACGTAGATGCGGTTCTGATCTATTTTATCATTATGATCAACAAGATAATCCACAATATTCATAATTTTCTCCGGATTCCATGAACCTCCCGGATTCTGAGGAGCAAGCACGAAAGCATCTATATCGCGTCCTTTTTCGAGGGCATCGAGTGTGCCGTAACGTTTCACCTTATTAAGGTCGTTGCCGCATAATGACTGACCGTGGAGAAAAATGACGAGGGGTTTTAATTCAGTTGGATTCTCCGGCTCCGCAAACCAATAATTATATCCGTCTTTCACATCGCCGCGATGGGCTGTTATCTTATGGGCAGTAGATTCAAAATTAAAAAACAGGGCAATCAGGAAGATTGCCAGGGCTATATATTTCTTCATTCTATTGTCAGTTTAAAGATTGAATTGCCTCGGGTTCCGACAACAAGACTGTTGCCGACCACAACTGGAGAAGATTCGAAATTATTTCCTATTCTTTCGGTGAATAAAATGTTGCCGTTGGAAGCGTCAAAAATATACATATTCCCGATACAGTCTCCTCCTACGATATACATTTTGCCGTCAGGATCGAGGAAACTGACCGGAGACGACCAAGCATAGTGTTTCAGTTTGGTCTGATAAAGAATTTTGCCGGTTTTCCGGTCGAAAGCTATGAGTTCACCGTTTTGTCGTTCGTCATTTCTAACGCAGAAATCAAACAACATTCCTTCGCAATCTCCCCTTCCCAAAAGCGGAGAGGCATAATAACCGCCGTCGAAATGCTTGTTGGCTATGGTGAACTGTTTGCCGGGTAACTTTGAAATCCAAACCTCGCTGCCATCTTTAAGGTTTAGTTTTACGAAATTGGCAGTGCCGCTTGCTCCTTGCCTATCGATTTCACAGCCAACATAGAGATAAGGCTCTCCCTCTTCCTCAACGATGAGGGGAGTGCAATCAGTGTCATCGCCGAGCTTATAAAGCCACACCGGATTCATAGTGTCAAGATTGATGGCAATGATGTTTCCATGATTGTCGCAGACGACGCCATAGTTGGCATATACAGCCATGGAAGATTCGATTCCGGGGGCTGCTCCGTTTATTTTATAGCGCAACACGGAATGTTGGGTCATCCTGCCCGGCTCCGCCAGATACTTATAGACCGCTCCGTTTTCGGCCGGGAAAAATTGGAATTGTCCCGCTCTTACCGACGAAGAGTCGAATGCTCCCCAACGACGCAACGCCTTAGGATCTTCGGGAAGGAAGAGGTCTTTTTTATTAGTGAAAAGATCAACAAGAAAAACACCGAAAGGACGTTCGACCGGCACACCCTGGCCTACATACAGATTTCCGTTAAGGGAAGGATCCAAAGACACGGAACCTTTAAGAGGATTTTTACCGGGTATATCCGGTCGGGAAGGTTTGCCGGAGACAAAGTCTATGAAATAAAGATTGCCACACAGTGACCCCACAATAATTTCCTTACCGGAAAAGTCGGGATAAACGGCATTGTTGGCTCTCATTTTGGATAGAATGCTGTCGGGCCATTCCACATAGACAGGCTCACCACTCCAACCGGAGCCTCCGCCCCATTGTCCGAACTGAGTTTCGCTATAGTTTTCCGCAGTTTTAAATGTCCAGTCGACACGAATTCCCGTGGGAGCTTTAGAGACAACGCCACCGAAATCTGCTTGTCGACGAGCACCTTTCCGGAATGTGAAAGCCCCGGGGACATCCGTGTATAAATCCCTGAGAGTGTTTAAATTGCCGGGAAGTGTGGAATCGTTGATCTGGACCTTAAAATCTATGGATTTGGCAGATTCATAAATAGTATCAGGAAGTCGGGATGGCTCTTTCAACAGTTCCTGTCTTGCTAAAGCTGTTGAATCCTCTTCTTCTATGGAGTCATTGCCTGAAGAATTCCCTCCATTATGGCAACTGAAAAGCAGTAAGGAAAAAGCAGCTGCAGATAAAAATTTAAAGATATGCCTCATCATTTAATAACAGTGTGAAAAATCCATAAATTTATGACAAAATTACTGTTAACTTATGATATAGCCAAACGGCAAAGAGAAATAAGGCATAGTGTCCTTAAACTGAATTGAAGGCACGATTGTTAAAATATAAACTTATAAAAAACTAAAAATTATGGACACGAATATTGAAAATAAAAAAGCGGAAGCAGCTGCACAGATAGCCAAGGATTCAGCAATGCTTTCAGCCGAAGCAGCCAAGGTTGCCGCCACGGCAAAATATAATGCCACCAAGCAGGATTTAAGTGAGAAATTCTCAGATCTGAAAGAACAGGCTCAAACCAAGGCCCAACAAGCCTCGGCGATGATGTCGGATAAGCTTGATGATGTTAAAGACAGTTTGAAATCCGGCGCGGCCGACGTGCTCGACACCTTGGCACAGCAGGCATCAAAATTGGCCGACAAGCTCAATCAATAGAATTTATTTTTGATTTGTAATTTTTAAGAGAGGCATGACGCGAGAGTAAATCTTTAATCATAGCCTCTGTTTCATTTACAGGGGTTTCTTCTCCATAAATATTCACGAGCATGAGGATTCGCGAGGTGTCGGGAGTGAGTTTCGTGCGTTCCTCATCGCTTGTGGGGGTGCCGATTCCTCCGAGATTATCACGATAGACCGGGAGGCCCTCAATATTCAAAGGTCCACGTCCGATGGCGTTGAAGATATCTTGAGGCGTGCCTGCATCAAGCAAGAGACTGTCGCCTTCAATTTTATCGTTATCAAATCCGCCTATGCTGTAGCCTGTCTTGACAGATACTAAATTGATGATATCGATCAGGGTTGTGAGACGATATATCCCTTTGCCGTTTAAAATTCTTCTACCCAAAGCTTCAGCTGAGGGTCTGTAGCGATTAGGATCTTTACCCAAAGCCTTATAAGCCTTCCGGGTGGCCATAATCGCGGGCCGTTTATTCAGTTCCGGCAATTCATAATTTTTTTGCAACCGGGTTGCTTCTTCCTCTATTTCATTCCATAACAGATCGGAGGTGGGTGTATTTATCACCTCAGCCTCAATTTGCAACACCTTTAATTCGGGAGCCGCCTTTTTGATGTTTTCAGAGAATAGGATGGTTTTCATAAGGCAAAGTTAGGAAAATGAAAATAAAAAACAGAAAAAATCCATTTACAAGAATAGGAAAGGAAAGCCGAGAAAAGATTTTTTCTTAATTTTGCGACATGGCAGGATACATCCATATAGAATGAATTAAGTTTCATGACATGGACCAAGCTGCTATCCATAAACCTGCACAAACCTGACAAGACTTATGAAACGCTACGGACATTTCGATGATGATAACAAGGAGTATGTGATCACACGCCCGGCCACTCCTTGGCCCTGGATAAATTATCTGGGCAACAGTGAATTTTTTTCATTGATATCAAACACGGCAGGAGGATATTCCTTCTATAAGGATGCTAAATTCCGAAGGATCACACGCTATCGCTATAACGGAGTGCCGATGGATGCAGGTGGACGCTATTTCTATATAAAGGATGAAAAGACAGGCGAGAAATGGAATCCGGGATGGAAACCTTGTAAAACACCGCTTGATTTCTATGAGTGCCGTCATGGATTGAATTATACAAAAATCACAGGGGAAAAGGATGATATCCGAGCCGAGGCTCTGTTCTTTGTGCCTTTGAATGAGAATTGCGAACTAACAAAATTGACGCTCACAAATAAATCTTCAGATAAAAGGAGTCTGAAACTGTGGTCGTTTCAGGAATGGTGTCTGTGGAATGCCCAGACAGACATGGAGAACTTTCAAAGGAATCTCTCCACGGGAGAAGTGGAGATTGACGGCGAAGGGCAGACCTTGTATCATAAAACAGAATATAAGGAGCGCAGAAACCATTATGCATTCTATCATGTAAATATGCCCGTAAACGGTTTTGACACCGACCGGGAAACATTTTTGGGTATGTATAACGGTTTTGATGACCCCGATGCAGTGAGAGAGGGCAGGAGCTTCAATAGCGAGGCGCATGGATGGAGCCCGATCGCCTCCCATTTCATCGAGATAGAGCTGGAACCGGGGGAAAGCAAAACATTTGTTTTCATTCTCGGATACGTTGAAAATGCCGATGAAGAGAAATGGGAGAAAAAAGGAATAATAAACAAAAAGAAAGCCCATGAAATTATATCGCGATATGATAGCCGGAAAAAAGTGGATGGCGCTTTTACCGCTCTGAAGGAAATGTGGAACGGATTGCTTGATAAATTCACGATTTCTTCGGGCGATCCGCGGCTTGACAGGATGGTTAACATCTGGAATCAATATCAATGCATGATCACATTTTGCTTCTCGCGATCTACTTCGTTTTTTGAAAGCGGAATAGGCAGAGGCATGGGCTTCCGCGACAGCAACCAGGATCTTATAGGATTCGTTCATCAGATTCCCACACGTGCCAGAGAAAGAATCATAGACATAGCATCGACACAATTTGCCGACGGGGGATGTTATCATCAATACCAGCCACTTACCAAACGAGGCAACAACGATATAGGAGGCGGTTTTAATGACGATCCTATGTGGCTGATTTTCGGGGTCGCTTCATATATAAAGGAAACCGGAGATTTCTCAATCCTGGATGAACCGGTGCCGTTTGACAATGAGCCGGGCACAGAGGTGCCGCTCATGGACCATTTGAAAGTTTCTTTCAATCATGTGATAAATAACCTCGGACCTCACGGGTTGCCTCTAATCGGCAGGGCTGACTGGAACGACTGCCTTAATTTGAATTGTTTTTCACGCGATCCTAATGAATCGTTTCAGACCACGGAGAATAAATCCGAAGGTTCTAAAGCCGAGTCGCTGATGATTGCCGGACAATTTGTGATCTACGGCCGTGACTATGCCGAACTATGCCGGGCAAGAGGTGATATAAAAGAGGCAGAAAGAGCTGAAAAGGAAGTGGAGAAAATGGAAGAGGCCATTAAAAAACATGGATGGGACGGAGATTGGTTTTTAAGAGCCTACGATTATTTCGGCAATCCGGTGGGATCACACGAGAATCCGGAAGGGAAAATTTTTATAGAGAGCCAGGGATGGTGTGGCATGGCAGGAGTGGGGCTCAAGGAGGGCCTTGTGGAAAAATCGCTTGATTCTGTGAAAAAATATCTTGACACGGAGCATGGCATCGTATTGAACAATCCCGCTTTTACTGAATATGTGGAAAACTATGGAGAAATTTCCACCTATCCGGCCGGTTATAAAGAAAACGCCGGGATATTTGCCCATAACAATCCCTGGATAATAATCGGCGAGACTGTGTTGGGCAGAGGCGACCGGGCATGGGAATATTATAAAAAGATCTCGCCTGCCTACGTTGAGGAAAAAGATCAGACTCTTCATAAAGTTGAGCCTTATGTCTATTCGCAGATGACGGCCGGCAAAGACGCTTACAAACCCGGAGAAGCCAAGAATTCATGGCTGACAGGCACCGCGGCATGGAACTGGTATGCCGTCACCCAGTTTATTTTGGGAATCCGTCCGGCCTACAATGGATTGACTGTCGATCCGTGTATCCCGGCAACCATGGAAAACTTCAGGGTAAGACGTCATTTCCGCGGAGCTATTTATGATATTGAGGTCGAGAATCCGAAACATCTCTCCAAAGGGATAGAATCCATTGAAATAAATGGCGAGAAAATGGCCCCCGGAAACAATGTGATACCTATTCAGCCCTCCGGGTCTGTGAACAGAGTTAAAGTAATAATGGGCTGATAAATACGTTTTTTGAAATAGGGGTAAATAACAAAGGTCTGAATCATTTTTGAAAATAATCAATAAACATAGGAAAATAAGCATAAATGGCTTCACCACTCTCTGAAAAAATCGGATATGGATTCGGCGATATGGCATCGTCGATGTTTTGGAAGATATTTTCCTACTATCTTCCCTTCTTCTATTCAAACATTTTTGGTATTTCATTGATTGACACGGGTATATTGCTGTTGGTTACCCGTATATGGGATGCAGTGTCCGACCCTATGA
The DNA here is from genome assembly GCA_022509105.1 of Muribaculaceae bacterium. GTDB lineage: Bacteria > Bacteroidota > Bacteroidia > Bacteroidales > Muribaculaceae > Lepagella. Next base: position 29,888 of record JAFLTV010000017.1, read on the forward strand.
TGGGGGCCGTGGCCGACCGGACAAAAACCAAATGGGGAAAATACAGGCCATATCTCTTGTGGGTGGCCCCGCTTTTCTCAATATGCGGAATTTTGCTTTTCACCACTCCCGATTGGAGTTACTCAGCCAAGCTGATATGGGCGTATGCCACATATATAGCGATGATGACTGTCTACACAGGCATTAATGTGCCCTACGGCGCGATGTTGGGTGTGATGACTTCAAACTCGAAGGAAAAGACCGTATTCTCTTCATTCAGAATGTTTTTTGCTTATGGAGGCTCATTCATAGCTCTTTTCCTATGGGATCCCTTATGCAATATGTTTGAAAGCAGTCTTGGCATTTCGGTGCAAACCTCATGGCAACTTGCAATGGCTGCGATAGCTGCCTGTTGTTTTGTCTTATTCCTGCTTTGTTTCCGGATGACAAGAGAGAAGGTGAAACAAGTTGGAGAGCAGACCTCTTTAAAGAAAGACTTGAAGGATCTGGTCACAAACAAGCCATGGTGGCTTCTTAACGGTGCATCATTATGTTTTAATCTTTTCAACACTGTGAGAGGTGCAACCGTTGCTTATTTCTTTGTCGATATAATAGATAAGGCTCCGGACCATGACCTCACCTTGTTCGGATTGAAAATACTTTTCTATTCGGGGCTTTTCCTTGGCATCGGAGAAGTGGCGAATATGATAGGAGTGGCTACGGCTGTGCCGATCACAAACAAGATCGGGAAGAAGCCTACTTTCATAATGGTGGATCTCTTGCTGATAGGATTCAGCATATTGTTCTTCTTCTGTCCGGTGAGCATCGGAGGATTCTGGTTGATGCTGCTTCTTCAGATAGTGATTTCTGTGTTGACAGGAATAATGTCGCCTTTGGTTTGGTCGATGTATGCTGATGTGAGTGATTATTCGGAATTGAAAAACGGAAGTGCTTCCACAGGCCTGATCTTCTCGTCGGCTTCGATGGCTCAGAAGTTCGGAGGCGCTATAGGAGGAGCGGCAGTGATGTGGCTTTTGGATAGCGTAGGCTATGTGGCAAGAGGTGATGTGGATGCTGCGGCCGACATAACGCAACCGGCCGGCGCTATTAGCTGTCTATGGTATCTGATGACATTCATACCTGCAGGAGTGGCATTGCTTTCGATGGTGATAGTGGCCCTTTATCCTTTGGGAACAACCCGTATGGATGAAATTGTTGCCAAACTCAACAAAGTCAGAGACGGCAATCCGGATCTACTCGACAATCCTGAGTATGACGACATGACAGATGTTGCAACGATTTAAAGAAAGAGGGAAAATAAAAACAGGAGATAAACCGGATTTGATTGGTTTATCTCCTGTTTTTTAAGAGGGGGTTTTTATTTCACCATTACATTTTTGCCGTTGACAATGTAAATGCCATGAGGAAGAGCGTTTATTTCAGCAGCCTCTTTTGTTTCCATTATCTTCACGCCCTGAAGATCGTAAACTGTATAATTGCCGTCAAGTGGCTGAGCCATGATAGTTTCAACTCCGGCCTCGTTAAGATTGATTAAGTATGTGGCGTAATTAAAGTCAGCCTTTTGGTAAAGGTCGTCGGAAAGTTGCACTACAGAAATAGCTCCGGCAATGATTTTCATGTCGTCGCTCATGGAAACCATACCTGTGCCACCCGGGAATGATTCCTCAATCCATTGTGCAAGTTCGGGGTATTCCGGAGTCAGATATTCAGAAAGAGTGAGCCATTCTTCGCTGTCGGGAAGGAGAATAAAGGCATTGGGAGTGTTCATCATAGTTGGAGATGAAAGAAGAGTGCCGTCAGGAAGCACCTGATTCGGAGCCTGATTCGCATCCCTGAGCTCAATTGTTTTGACTAATCCATCGGCAGAAAAAGCATATATTTTAGTATCCTGAATGCCAAATCTGTTGACCGGACCTCCATTGAGATAAATTAATTCACCATTCGGGTCGAGGGCCATGATATTGAACTCAAACGCGGGGGAAGTCTCGAGAATTAGATTGTAATTATTGATATATTCCTGGAAAATCTCATCGATACTATCCCTCCAGTCGTTAAACTCATCAACAGCAAGCTGATATTCCGCGAATTCCTCTTCTGTCATGAAATCTTGAGGAAAAGGTTCCGGTCCTTTCCCGTTCACCCAGTTATTATATGCCGTTTCATAGAGGCTTTTATTGACTCCGCTCATATAATTTACGGCATTGGGATAAGGGGGCTCATTATTATAGGGATTTTGAAGAATCTCTATGCCGTCGGGATTGAAAATAGCTTCAGAGGGCAGAGAATATTTCCATTCGCCTCCCTCTTCTTTCCATACAATGGGATAGCAGTAATTCCCATAATTGTCCCAGACCTGGCCGGCTATGGTATGGCCGTCATTGCTGATCCATAGCGCGGAAACCAGATATGGAGGGGCTTCAAACAGATCCCGGTCGGGATAGGGAAGAATCTTGCAATTAATCATGTCGCCGTTTTCAAGATCGCCGACATAAGGCACATAAGCTATAGGGCTCTCCCTGTCAGGGTTGCTTACCAAGCCGGCCACTCTTGTAGCCTCCGGAGTGATACAGCTGATTTCGCTTTCCCGATATTGCTGAAGAATTGCCGGGACGGTTACGTTTCCTGCTTTCATGAGAGCTCCGTCTCCCACGGCTGTGCCGTCATTGGCAAGACAGTTGCCCAAGCCGAACGAGAGGCTGCTATAAGAGTAGATTTCACCGGTGTTGTTATCCCTGACTGCCGCATAACCTTTATAGGGACCTAAAAACTGCCCGTTGGGAGAAATCCTCTGTGCAAAGAATGATGGAAGGAAACTCACATTGTTAGGAGTCCAAGCCATCGCAGTCAAGGAAACTAACAGGCTTGATATCAATAATAACGGCTTTTTCATGATTGGTTGTTTTTGAAAAGCTGTTCCCCAATTTATGTTATAATCGGGGAACCGCTTCTTATATTCTAAAGTTGACTTCTTGGATTATAAAGCTATTTTCTTGCCATTTACAATATAGATTCCTTTTGGCAGAGTGTTTATCTCAGCCGGATCTTTAGTTTCGAGCATCTTCACTCCCTGGAGGTTGTAGACTCTGTAAATGCCATCATTTTGAGAAGCTACGATAGATTCCACACCGCCAATATCAGATCCCGGTTTGAAGATATAAGAGCTATAGTAATAGTCAGACGTGTCAAAATCATAATCGGAGATATTTCCCGGAGTGAGACCGCTGACAATGACAGATTGATCGGCGCTCATGGAAATAAGTCCGGTTCCACCTATGAAATTGAGTTCCATCCATTCCACTGCCTCGGGATATTCCGGTCGGATATAATCATAGAATGTGATAAGTTCCTTAGATCCGGGAGTCAGGATAAAACAAGTCGGAGTTTCCTGCATTCCGGTTGCTGCAATAAGAGTTCCGTCGGGGAGAATCTGACTTGGATAGGGGCTATAGTATTGAGGAAGATTAATCACTTCGTAATCCCCGCCGGGAATATTAAACTTATAAATGAAGGAGGCTCCATCTTCAAATCCGCCTTTTGTCATCATGAATTCTCCCGAAGGGTGCAGAGTGAAATCATTCTGTGAGAAACTTGGAGATGTGGCAAGCACTTGGAAATATTTGCTGTTAAATTCCTTGATTCGAGCGTCAAGATCTGGATTATCGGCCCATTCGTTGTATCTTGCAGCTGCCTCGTTATAAGCCTCGATCTGTTCCGGAGTCATATAGTTTTCGGGCTCGGGATACAACATGGGATTATATCCGCTCATAATCCAGTCATCGTATGCCTGCTCATAAGCCGTTCTTGCAAGCGGAGACATAAAGTCGACGAATTCCGGGGCCGGCGGTTCGTCACTCCAAGGATTCGCCGGCACCACGATATGCTCGGGATTGAAAAGGGGTTCGGAGGGCATAAAATAGCTCCAAGTGCCGTTTTCATCTTCTGTATAGACAATAGGAGCAGTATACATGCCTCTCCAGTCGACAACTTCTCCGATAACGGTTTTGCCGTCGTCGCTAATCCAAACGCCCGTAGACCATTGAGGAGTCATGTCGAAGAAATCTTTCTTGGGATAGGGGAGGATTACGGCTTCTCCGAGTGTGCCGTCTGCATCCATTTCACAAACGATAGGCACATAACTTACTCCGTCACGGTTCGGATTGTTTACAATACCTACGACACGTGTTGCATCCGGAGTGATTCCATGAAGGTCGCAAAATGAAAAAGAAGATAAAGATTCCGGATGGATAATACGGCCGTTAATAAGAATGACACCGCTGTCTGTGGCATCACCCACAGCTATGCCGTTGTTGGCAACACAGTTTCCGAGGCCGAGGAAAGAGCCCCAATAATCAAAATATTCTCCTGTTTCAATATTATAGACACTGGCATCTCCCGCCATGCTTCCAATCCATTCGCCGTTGGGAGAAAGTTTATAAGCATAGACATTCTTTTTAAACAGGATATCGGCCGGAGGATTAGAAATCAGAGCCATTGCCATGGAGGGCAATAGAAGAGATGAAAATATGAGTAAATATTTTTTCATAATTTTGAGGATTGATAATTCCTTTTTAAGAAAGTTTAGATAAAATTAAAAAAGACTGTCAGGTTGTTTAACAGACAAACAACCTGACAGTTTGTTTTTCAAGAGATTAAAGACAACGCAGGACTGAAGGCTTCGGCTCGGTAGAGGGAAGTCTAACCGGCTGCGTTTTTTCTATTTTCTTATTAATTTCTGATTCTTTGATTCGGCTGATTGCATCTGATTTTAAAGTCTTGGAAGGTTCAAAACTTCTTGTTGCGTTTGATTCATCAGAACTCATATTGACTTTAACTCCGTTAAGCACTCTATAAGTTGTCTTGTCAATAATCATAGCAACTACATAATAGTCGTCCAAAACTTCAGAATTAGCATTGAGATTGGCTGAATAATTATATTTGGTTTCCTTTTCGATTAATGAAGGTATGCTGTTGTCAAGACCGAACGGACCGACGCACACGCGAGCCACCTCATTATACATCCAGCTTACGTAGCTGCCGTATTTTTCCCAACCTCCAAGTTCACCGTAGACGCCACCGGAGAAATAGTTGGTCTGAGCATACGGACCTACGTTGTTCTGGCAAAGAACGAAGCAGAGACCATAATTGGCACCTTCGATGTCAAGTGCAAATTCAGTGGTTGCGTTAACTGAAATTGCATTCTGAGAACTGTCAAATGCCAGGTCAATGTCTATATTAGCAAATGAAGGATATTGCTTCAGATAAAGGAAATATTCTTCAAGAGTTGAAGCCGAGGGATCAAAATAGTAAGTCCTGTCAGCAACCGCGCTCGGGTAAGAACCGTTTGAGAATCTGTTAACAACACCTACGTAGGATGAAGATTGCATTTCATCGTTGTAATGCCCGGCGACAGCAATAAATCCATCGTTGGCGTAATGTTCCATCATATATTCGATGCCGACGATTCCGCGAGGACAATATCCGCACCATGTGCCTGTGAATTCCTCAAACACAACGTTCTTTTCATAGCTTATGTCTGAGCAGCTCATTATTCCTGTGGTTTCATTCGAACCGGAAATTGTGGGAAGCTGGCCATTGACTTTTGTAACAGAAGCTACAATTTCCATGTTAGTTCCCTGTTCGGTGCATTTGAGGTCGGTTGCAGTCATCCAAGCGCCTTCTCCTGAAGGTATAGGCTTGTCGGCAACGGCTGTGCCCTCAGCAAAAACTTTACCGTTGGTGCTCATTGAAATTGTGACATTTTCAATGGGTTCCACGCCTTTGTTTGTTACATAGAAATCGGTTGGGAATTCCTGGTCGGCAGCTACGAATTCCGGAATGAAGAGGTCTGAGATAGCAATGTTGTGCAACGGCAGATTATCACCGGATACGATCACCTTCAAACAAACGCTTCCAAACCAGGGACCGCCATGTTCCCATTCACCATTTACTCCTATATAGTCTCCGTCGGCTACCTGGTTAATGTCTGTGAGAACATTATCGAATGCCAAGGGTCTGTTACCATACAACATCGGAGTTGTATAACCGATATAGAAGCCTGTTCCGGTTATTTCATAAGGAGTGTCGAAAGTTATCTCATTCCAGTCGTTTTGCAATTCGATTTCTGCATCCTGAGTGTAGAGCGGAGTAGTCATGTTGGGGCCATCCATCTTTTCACTGATGAAGATTTGGACAGTGGGCTCGACAGAAGTTCCGTAGCCGAGATTTACACCGGTGATAGCCGCGCCTTTCCAAGCTGCCGCAACATCAGCCGGGATATAGATGGCGCCGCCTAATGTGCCGTTCATGCCCACTTGGTTTACACCTGCGGTAAAGCCGATGTCATCACCGCAATAGCCGAATGTGAGGCTGCCCGGCCCTGTCAGCGGAGCTGAAGGGGTATCCGGTCCAGGTCCCGGTTCGGGCCCCGGTCCGGGATTTGGTTCCGGGTCGTTGCTTGAACAGCTGCACATCAATGCGGCAGCTGTTAAAAAATACAGGAGTTTTTTCATTGGTGGTTAGATTTATTTGATAATGAATTTTCCGGTCTTGTTAGATTTGCCGGAAATCTTGTAAAGGTATACGCCTGCAGGAAGTGAGTTAAGGTTGAGAGAGCCTACACCAGCAACTTTCTTACTCATGACAGTTTTGCCGCTGAGGTTATAAACGTTGAGCTGAGAAGCGCCCTTAAGATCATATCTGAGTGATTTGCCATCGACAACAATGCCGTCACCATTATTGGCAACACTTTGAACGCCTGCTGTGAAACCGCCCATATTCACTGTAAGGGTTATAGTTTCTGAGGAGCTTTTTGCTGTCAATAAAACTGTTACAGCAGGTATTTCCACATCTTCTCCGAAGTTGATGCCCGGAGCCACCCAGTCCATCTGAAGATTAAGGGGCTTGTTTGCAGTCAAGGCAACATCGTTTTTTGTAACGTTTGTGCCTGTTTCGCAATCTCCGCCTGCACAGAGCTGAACAGCTACGTTAGAAGAAGTGGAAACGCTTACAGAAACATCGCTTGAAGACACCAGATGAATTTCAGGGTCTACTTTGAATTGATACATGCCCGAAGGAGTGCCATCGATGTTGTCTACCGACACATATTGATAGCCATCATAGTTGAGGGTTGAACCGTTTTCGAGATTTTCACCTTCGAATTGGAAGTAAAGTTCTGCATTTGCTGCCAATACTGCTCCGGAGAGGAGTGCCATGCTGAGTAAGATCTTTTTCATATCGTGTTTTGTTTAGTTGTTATAGTAGTCGTTGGTATTTATATTATAGGCGCAAGGATGGAATATCTTACATTACCTTGCAACGGTTGACCTGCTGCACGCCGGCGTCATCATAGACAAATCCGACAATATAAAGGTTGTCTACATTCCAAGCCTGATTCACTTCTATAGAGTTGTCAAACTGTTGAGAGACATTCTGAGTGAGTTTCACAGGCTGCCCCCATATGCCGTTTACGCTTGCACGATACACGTTGTTATGCACATAGTCGGCCTGGAGAACATCCCCGTTTTGTTGGAAAGAAACAATCTGATTTTCCACTACCCAAAGCTGAAGGTTCCCATCAAGAGAAGTGTAGGGAAGCAGATCCGTGGTGATATCAATTGTGGTCCCGTCGGCTGAAAGCGTGGCGTCAAGATCTACTTCAAGAGCGGGAGCCTGAGCAAGTTCGCTTCTGATCACATTCAGCCATGCGCCCATGTCGAGCACTCCGCTTTGGCGGTCGATAATTCCCTTCGGATAAGCCGGGATATTCCAATGGTTGGCATAGATATCTCCGTCGGGTTGCATGAGGCCTATAGGAGCGGCGACACCAAACGGACCGGCATGAATGCTGACTACGATCAGATCTTCCGGATACTGCTCTTCGAGAGTTTCAATCACTGCGTGGGCTGTCGGACAGTTTACACAGAATTGACCTGTGAATTCTTCAAGAAGTACGCGACGTTCCGCCTTCACCTTGTCGACCGGAATATATCTGTTTTCTTCATCAACCTGGTCGCAGGCTGCAAACAAAGGCAAGGTCGCTAACAATAAAAGTGATTTTTTAAATTTCATATCAGTTAAAATCAGAGTTAGGTGAATGATTAAAAATTATAGTTATAAGATACCTGAAGACCACGGAAAGCGGGCACATATCTGCAGACACCGCCCGAGCAGTTGTAGCCGGCACGAGTTCTACCGTAGCCTATCATGAGACGGTTGGCCTTGAAATTGGCAGTCACCGCGCCCATATAATAATGGATTCCGGAGCCGCCACAGTTCCACATATCGCTTGCCGAGAACATCAGATAAGGCAATACGGAAACTTCAAGGAGACCGTAGGCCCAATCTTTCTGGTCTTGCTTGGTGGTGAGATATTGCAACTCCATGCGTGCCGTGACTTTCTTGGATATTGTGTATTTGCCTTCAAATATAAAAATGTTTGAATAGACTTTGCCGCCCTCTCCTTCAATCACGGATTTATTATACATCTGATTGACGTAGGTGAAATCGAAAATAAAATCTTTCACCAGTCTTTTTTCAATCTGGAAGTCGAAGTCCCAGTAATAAACACCTCCGAAACCGAAAAATTTGGTTTTGCCTCCGTTGGTGCCGTATTCAGAACCCATGGGTTTGTCGAAGTCAGCACGTTTGAGTCCTCTTATATAACTCGCATTTATCTTCAACATTGTGCCATATTTGCCGCCAAGAGGAGTTTTTCTTTTAAATCTATAGTTGAATTGCCCCTGGAAAGCCCATTCGCCGGCTGCATCCTGAGTGGCGTAAGGATAAATTGTGGCAAGTGCATAAGTCCATTGGTAGGCAAAAGGCGGCATGTTGTTTATATAAGTAGCTGCCTCGCTTTCAGAGCGTTTGGAATGGAAAGCCATGTTTTCACTCCTCTTTGCCTGCAACAGCACTCCCATTCCGCTTTTCGAATATGAGCCCGAAAGCATATAGGCGTCGCCATGGGGATAGGTGTAGTTGTTGAAATATGAAGGATCTTGGCTTTTCCATGCATACTCAGCAAGGAGGTTCCAGCCGTTTTTGGAAAACTGAGTGCGGAAATCCATTGCGCTCACATTTTTTGGGAGCTTTAGCTTATATTCGTTTTTATCTTCGGGATTTGCAAAGATAATGTCTTCATCGCTTTCATGCTTGAGCACGTAAGAACCTCCGAGAGTCCATGAAACACCTTTGTCGTTGAGGCGAGAGCTCAGCTGGTCGATATAAATTTCGGCGTCAGCGCCATAAACCTGGCTTTTGAGGTCCCAGTCCCAGAAACGGCGTTGCACGCCTCCAAGCACTGTGAATTTCATGCCGCGAAGATTCTTTGTGCTAAAACGCGCGCCCCGAATCGAGTTGTCGATTCCGAGGGCACGGTCTTCATAAGTGCGGAGAATAAATCCGCTTCCGAACTGGTCGTAGAAGTCTCCTACGGTAAGTTCAAAATTCTTTATCTTGCCTTTAAGATAAATATTGGGAACACCCCAGCCTTTATAGTCGGGCACGTAACCCGGCAGAGGGTGCTCCAGATATTCGAAACGCAGACCCCAGTCTACATATTTGGATGAAACAGACAAATCTCCAAAGATATTGCCGAGCACTTTCTCCTTATAGGTTTCAGTGCCTATAACCACGTCGGTCTCAGGAAACAGGATGTCTGCCTGAATGCTTCCGTGGGCTGTGGCATAAGTTGGTTTTGGTGTCTGATTGTCTACTTCGGGAGCGATGTAGATATACTCCTTGGGCTCTTTCGGCTGCTCCTCTACATACGTGTCTTGCGCTTGGACACATACGGCAGGTAATAAAAATGCGGCCGAGAATAAAATTGTCTGTTTCACCTTTTCGTTTCGGTTAGTTATTCAGGTTAAAATTAATTAGCCAGATTTAGCTCGCGAATCTTTTCGATCAAGTGTTGCTCGCTGCCGTCTGTATATCCGTTTCGAGTGTCAACGATGTTTCCTTTTCCGTCGATGATCATCACATAAGGAATCATCTGCACTCCTAAGGCGTGTTGGAAATCCTGGTTTGTGTCAAGCAAGACTTCATATTCAAAGCCTTCGCTGTCTACGAGAGGTTTAACTTTCTGTACATTCTGGGCTTCATCGGTAGATATGGCAATAACCTTCATGCCGGTTTCTTCCTGCCATTCCGGGTAAACCTCGTTGATGGCTCTCAATTCGCGGAGACAAGGCTTGCACCATGTTGCGAAGAAGCTGATGACAAAAGGCTTTCCGTCGTTTGACAATGTGGCGGTATCTACTGATTTGCCGTCTAATGTTTTCAGTTGTACTGAGGGGAGTTGAGCGAATGCGCCCATGGTTGCAAAGAGCATAAGGGCTGCGAAGATAAGCTTTTTCATATTATATAAGTGTTTTAAGTTTGTCAGTTTACATTTTGACAAACCTTGGCTTTTCATGGTTTAATAACACAAAGGTAGAAATAAATATTCTAATTTCAAAATATCAGCCTCATCCTTCAGTAAATAATGTGTTTATATTTTTGAAAGTTATGGCCAATTTGGTTTTTATTTTCTTTAAAAAACAAAGAAAGGGTGGCAGATTGTTAAAAAAGTTAATGATTTTTAATAAAAAATTCAATTGAAGATAAAATAATAAAACTGATAATTAAGTTATAAGTAAGTTAAGCTAAAATCAGAAAACCAAATAGTTAATAGATACTAAAATATGAATAACAGTTATCTAAAAGTCAAAAAATTGTATTATATTTGGAAAAATTTCTAATACCATGAAAAACATATTTTTGTTAACTCTCGGACTTGCAACAGCTTTTCCGATGATTTCCCAACCAAACACGCCGGCAATTTATCCGGGATTGCCTTTTAATAAAATAGCTCCGGACGCAACAATAGCAATGACGGAAGACGGCACTATTATCAATTTCGACACCGGAAGAAAGTATTCTTATTTTGAGCAATACACCAACGGGTCAGGAAACTGTATTTCTAGTACAGGCATAGTAGTCGGCAGCCAGATTTCCACAGAAAAGGCAGCTTTATGGAAAGATGGCCAATGGACCATATTCCCTTGCGCTAAAGACCTCACTCTTTCTTATGCCAACGGGATCACTCCCGACGGAAGCAGAGTTGTGGGCTCAATTTCTCCAAGTTCATATACAGGAAATTACGAAGGCATGATGATTGTGCCCTGTTATTGGGATGTCCAGCCTGACGGCACATATACCGACTATACTGTTTTGCCTCACCCGACTAAGGATTTCACGGGGCGTCCTCCTCAATATGTCACTGCAGTCAGAGTTTCTGAGGATGGAAAGACAATTGCCGGACAGATGAAGGATTTCTCCGGTTTTGTTTGCCAGCCTATTGTTTACCATCAGGCTGACGACGGCTCCTGGAGCTATACCCTTTTGCTTGACGATCTCTTCCATCCTGACGGCATGGTGTTGCCTCCCGATCCGGGTGAAGGTCCGCAGCCTCAGGATTTCATGACTCAAGACGAGATAGATGAATTTAACCGAGCTTTATATTTCTGGGAGCTCTTTGGAAATGAAGACTATTCCACATATCCCGATATCTATGATTTTATGACAGATCAGGAGTTTGCTGAATATTATGAGGCTGAACTCAGCTATGTGGAAGAATCTGAAGATTTCTATATCAAATTAAACAAAATTATAAATTCCGTTCCCAATTTCAGCTACAACAATGTCTTGCTGACTTCAGACGGCTCTCAATACGTCACTACCGACACTAAGGGTTTCTATGACGAATTCACTGGAATTACTGAGAAACAATACACAATCTACTCCATAGAGCCTGTAACAGAAAATTACACCAAGTATCCGGCAGTAGACGGTATCGACCTTATCGCTTCATCAGTTGCTGACAATGGCACCATATTCGCACAGAATAATGATCCCAACTACGGAATTTTCAATGGTTATATTCTTCCTTCCGGAGAAAATGAATTCGTGGCGCTCCATGAGTATGTAGCCAAAATAGACCCCGAGCTTGGAGAATGGATGGAAGAAACCATGTATCATTATTATATAGCAGTCGACCCTGTGACATGGAGGGAATATACTGATGCTGCATGGGCCACCGGTGTTCCGTATTGCACTCCCGATATGAAATATATTGCTCTCGCAGCATCAAATTTCTGGGATTTTGACTCTCCTTACACAACTTATGGCTATGTTATCAGTCCGGATATGACTTCTGCAGTGGAGACTATCAACACTGCTTCTGACGCCGACGTAAAAATATTGGCTAACGGCGAAGTGGTTGTCAACGGGGAGATTATTTCGCTCGAAATTTACTCCATAAATGGAGCTAAGGTCTTGAGCCTTGAAAATCCGTCGGGGCACATTCAGACAGATCTTGCAAAAGGTATCTATGTGATGCGATACACTGACGGCTCCGGCAATTCATCATCCAAAAAGATTGCAATCAACTAATCTATAAAGAAATAAATAATCAATAATAGTAGAAATATGAAGAAAAGTTTAACACTTTTATCTCTGTCGTTGATGGCGACCACCATGGCAATGGCATCGCCATTGACTCCGGAACAGGCCTTGCAGCGACTACAGAGCTATGGCTCAACAATCAACATGCCTGGCACACGCTCCACACAAGAGCTGACCCTTAAAAAGACTTTCAAGGCTAAAGACGGCCAGGCTTCTTTATATGTTTTTGATCAGGGAAAAACCGGATTCGTGGTTCTCAGTGCTGATGATTCAACAGTGCCCGTATTAGGATATTCCGAGACGAGCAACTTCGATATCAACAATCTGCCGCCGGCCCTCGAAGGATGGTTGAACCAATATAACGAACAGATCGAATACATGAGGGTAAACGGTTTTGCCTCGGATGTTAACACACGCGTGTCTTTGCCGTCATCATGGACCCCGATTGGTCCGTTGCTTAAGACCACCTGGGATCAAAACAGGCCGTACAATAACCTGTGTCCGACAATCAACGGCACTCGCACTCCGACAGGATGTGTGGCTACTGCTATGGCGCAGGTGATGAATTATTTCCAATATCCGGAGAAAGGTCAAGGATCTATAACGTATGAATATAATGCCGGCACAAGTATGGTGCCCATTTATCAGAACTTGTCTATGGACTTCGGAGCGACTACTTTCGAATGGGACAATATGCTCGATAATTACAGTGGCGACGTGCAATATTCAACAACCCAGGCCAATGCGGTAGCCACTCTGATGAAGGCTGCGGGTTATGCCGTGCAGATGAATTATTACCCGGGTCAATCAGGTGCTGTCAGCGGTTATATTCCGGGAGCCATGGTTAGATACTTCAACTATGACCCAAGCGCAATGTTTGTTTCACGTTCTGAGAAAACTTATACAGAATGGGCAACTTTGATTTATAATAACCTTAAGAATGTGGGTCCGGTGATTTATGACGGCGACACAGCGATGTCGGGTGGCCACTCCTTCGTGTGCGACGGTTATCAAGGTAACGGCTATTTCCATTTCAACTGGGGATGGGCAGGAACAAGCGACGGCTATTTCCTTCTTGACGCATTGAATCCGCCGGCTCTTGGCACCGGTGGCGCTGCCGGAGGTTTCAACTTCCGCCAGGATGTGGTTGTTAATGTCATGCCGCCAAAAGCAGGCACGCAACCCACTGAAGGCAAGGTTGTTTTGTCAGGCTCTCTTTATGGCTCTACTTCGTCTGCCTATCTTTATCTCAAGATTAACGGCAGTTCATATACCGGATTCCGTTATTACGGAAATTCAGATATAGTATTCGACCTGGGCGCAGAATTTGTGGAGGCAGATAAAGCAAATGCTACTCCGGAATATTACACTGTGGCTAATGCTGTATTGAAAAACTATCCGCTCGATCCGGGCTATGTATGTTTCTGTAACGGAAGCGGCAACTATCCTTTCCCGATGATTCAGCTTAGCAAGCTCAATATAAAGGATAACGTGAAATACAAAGTGTCTTGCGCCTACCTTCCGAAGAATGGAGAATGGACAGTGGCACAGTCAGGAGTGGGTTGCTACAATTATTTCTATCTTACCAAAACATCTTCGGGATATGAAATCGAGAATTTCCCGGTTATGGAATTCGACTGCACCCAGCTTGCTCCATCAGCTTCATTATATGAGAATATCGCAGCTCAGTTTGACCTGACAATTAAAAATACTTCAGACACGGAGCTAACTCGCGGCGTGATGCTTTATCTTCTTGATTCAAACGAAGCGAATGCTAATATAATGTATTATGGAGCGGATTGCTTCACCCAGACTTTATCACCGGGAGAATCTTACAGCACTAAATGGATAACAACGCTGGTTAGCAACAGAAATACTCCTATCAAAGTGGCGGAAAAAGTATATCCGGCCCTCTATGATATGGACACTAATATGATCTATTATATTTCTGACACTCCGGTGACCATAAATCCGTATCCCGGTAATCCTCTATATAATGTAAGCCTGAAGATAAACGATGAAGACCTTGTGAAGGGAGTTTATCAAGTGAAGAATTCTCAAGACTTCCAGGCGGCTACCACCATAAGCGTGACAACCGGTATCTTCTCACAGGAAGTAAATCTTTACGTGATGGAAGATGGCGGCAATGGAAGATATGCAATCTTGCTCACATATCCGTTTGACATGATGGTTATAAACGCCGGAGAATCACAAGAATTCCTGACTGATATAAACTTTACAACCGCTATGCCGGGCCAGGAATACTATATAGGCATCATTGTAGGTAATTCAAATTATCTTGCCTGTGAGCCTGCTACATTCGTGGCACTTAGCAATGAGGCGGGAATTGAATCAGTGATTGGCAACAATGGCGACATGATTCTTATCCAGGATCGCAAGGCCGGAAGAGTAAGCGTAATAGGCGGCATAAACGGTATTGAAACAGTGGAAGCTTATTATCTCAACGGCACAAAAGCTCCGATAAGAGTAGATTATAATGGCGATAATGCCAATGTTGATCTTTCAAATCTTGGAAAGGGCATCGTGATTGTAACAGCCGTAGACAAAGCCGGCAACAGAAAATCTACGAAGATCGCCTTGTAAAAAGAAACTTTGTGAATCAGGAAATATCCCGGAGGTTTAGAAGCCTTCGGGATTTTCTATTTCTCCTTCAGGAGAGTTTTTGATAATCGATTTAAAAATTAAATTAATTTTCTCTTCAAAAGCGTTCATCATCATGTGCAGGTTCATGTTCACATAAGCTTATGATGTGAAATTTAAGAAAAAGGAGGAATAAAAATTTATGGTAAATAGTATAGATTTGAATCCGAAATACAAAAGAAATTAAGGATAAAAGGGAGAAAAGCTTTGCAGATTCAACTTTTCTATATAAATTTGCAGACGCAACGCGAAACGACGCAAGCCCTGATGGCGGAATTGGTAGACGCGTTGGTCTCAAACACCAATGGGGTTAAACCCGTGCCGGTTCGATCCCGGCTTAGGGCACA
Organism: Muribaculaceae bacterium; assembly: GCA_022509105.1. GTDB lineage: Bacteria > Bacteroidota > Bacteroidia > Bacteroidales > Muribaculaceae > Lepagella. The sequence goes on from JAFLTV010000017.1 coordinate 45,340, forward strand.
GAAAATACCCAATTTACTTGAATTCAGTAAGTTGGGTATCTTTATTTATTAGTTACAGAAGTGGAACAATAGGGAAGGAAACTTTCTCTGACTACCCCTCCCTTGCAAATGCCTCATATGCCGAGAGAGGATTTCACTGTTTCCTATTTTGGAATTCACTGGCCATCTTTAGATAAAGATTTATCTTTTGAAGGCATTTACAAAAAGACTGAAAATATTGTTGAAAATATCTGAAATTCCATTTTTGTTATATAACCAAGAAATAATATTATTAAGTTAATATGACACAGATGACCATAACTTTAGATTTAGAAGATTATGCTAAACCTTCTGAAATCCGTAAGATTCTAAAGAACATAAAGGGAGTTGCAAGAGTTTCAACTCAAAATAAAACTTTATCTTCTACTAAGAAACAGGTAGATGATAAGGAATGGCTTTCTATGATCGACAAATTGCAAAACAGTGTCAATCCTTCTGATATTGATTGGAATGATGAGCGTACTAGATACATAATGGGTGAAAGGTAATGAAAAGAGCTTTTGTAGATACTAACTTTATTGTTGACCTCGTTGCTCGTCCTGAATATTCCTCAATGGCAAAAGAGGTGTTGACAAAGGGAAGAGAGAAAAGAATTAAATTCTCATTATGTTTTCTGTCGTTAGCCAATTACGCATATATAGATAGAAAACAGGAACGTGAGAAACTTCATGAAAATTTGCGTATGTTATGCACTGTTTTTGAAATCTTACCCAATGACAAAAAAAATATTGTTTATTCAATAAATCTTAATCCCAAAGATTTTGAAGATGCGATTCAATATTCAGCGGCTTTGAATGGAAAATGCGATTGCATAATTACACGCAATAAAAAAGATTTTATTGAATTTTCTCAAATACCCGTTTTAACTCCATCTGAATTTTTAGATGAATTGAAATAAAAACTTCTTGATGGTCACTTTTGGTCACCTTTTCTTGGGAATATCAAAATAATCTTACAAGATTAAAATGACATTAACACTCAATATCACCAAGTTATACCAAGTTTCACCAAGTAAAACTGTCACGGCTTAGGGCACAAGATTAGAGAGATAACTTGCTAAATCACAGTAAATTATCTCTCTTTCATTTTCTATAAGCTCAAAATTTGATTACTTATATATTTTGCTATGTTGTTCCGGGTCCTAAATTAAAATCTGGGT
>JAFLTV010000018.1:0-32035 GCA_022509105.1 Muribaculaceae bacterium
GCCTTGACGGTGAAAAGCGTCACCTATGTTTTCGATCTGTTTTTAAAAAACTTCAATGAGATAAGAAAGGATTTCCGTTTGCTTACAAAGGGGAGGAAATCGGCCGGAATACCCAAATCTACAAGAATTATAGGCAATGACAATTCAAAACGGCAGCTTGTTTTCATAGAGGAGGGAGCCGAGGTGGAATGTATCACAATCAATGTCAAAAACGGCCCTGTTTATATCGGAAAGAACAGCAATATAATGGAGGGATCCACTCTGCGAGGTCCGTTGGCTGTATGTGAAGAATCTGAAGTGAGGATGGGGGCTAAGATTTATGGTGGCACCACAATAGGTCCGCATTGTAAAGTCGGAGGAGAAGTCAACAATGTTATATTCTGGGGATATAGCAACAAAGCCCACGACGGATATTTGGGTAATGCCGTGATCGGAGAATGGTGTAACATCGGAGCCGGCGTAAACGCTTCCAATTTAAAGAATGATTATTCATTGGTGAGAGTGTGGAATTATCACACCCAGTCGTTTATGCGCACAAATCTTCAGTTTTGCGGTTTGATAATGGGCGATCATAGCAAAATAGGTATAAACACCATGGTGAATACTGCGACAGTGATAGGTGTCGGAGTTAATCTGCATGGATGCGGATTTCCCCGCACATTTGTGAGCAACTTCAGTGAGGGGAGTCCGAATTCGGGTTTCACCAAGGTGAGTCTTAAAAAATTCTATGAAACGGCCGATCGGGTGATGGCTCGCCGTCAAAAGACAATGGATAGGAAAGAGAAGGAAATTTACGAAGAAATTTACGAAAAGTTTGTATAAGACTCTTATTTTCATTATCTTTGCGAAACAATTGAGAGGGTGAAAGCCAAATTATGTCGCTAAATAACTGACAGTTAGTTGTTTAGTGTCATTTTTCGGGTGTAATTCAATCAATGGTAAAAACAGGAAACAATAACAATTAACAAATACAGCGACAAAGAATGCCAACTATTCAACAATTAGTAAGAAAAGGTCGTGTAGCACTTGAAGACAAGAGCAAGAGCCCGGCTTTGGATTCATGTCCTCAGCGCCGCGGTGTTTGTGTACGTGTATACACAACGACACCGAAAAAGCCTAATTCGGCAATGCGTAAAGTTGCGCGTGTGCGCCTCACAAATGGTAAGGAGGTAAACTCCTATATCCCGGGAGAAGGTCACAACCTGCAGGAACACTCCATCGTTATGGTGCGTGGTGGTCGTGTTAAAGATTTGCCCGGAGTGCGTTACCACATCGTACGCGGCACACTTGACACAGCAGGCGTGCAGGGTAGAACCCAAAGACGCTCCAAATATGGTGCGAAACGTCCGAAGGCTGCTAAGAAATAAGCAGGCTGACTAACGGCTTCCCGATGAAGCCGGGGTTGAGTAAACCGAAGCGAGAGAGCTCCGGTTGAAGATCTCAAAAACAACCGTTTAATTATTTAAAACAATGAGAAAAGCTAAACCAAAAAAGAGGGTTATATTGCCCGATCCTGTGTTCCACGACGTAAGAGTGACAAAATTCGTGAACCATCTCATGTACGACGGTAAAAAGAACACAGCATATACAATCTTTTATACGGCTTTGGAGACCGTGAAGGCCAAAATGCCGAATGAAGAAAGAAGCGCGCTTGATATCTGGAAAAAGGCGCTTGAAAACATTACTCCGCAAGTGGAGGTTAAATCTCGTCGCGTCGGGGGTGCAACATTCCAGGTCCCTACAGAAATCAGACCCGACCGCAAGGAATCAATATCAATGAAAAATCTCATCCAATATGCTCGCAAGCGTGGTGGCAAAACTATGGCCGACAAACTTGCAGCCGAAATCGTAGATGCTTTTAACGACCAGGGTGGTGCATTCAAGAGAAAAGAGGATATGCACCGTATGGCTGAAGCTAACCGCGCTTTCGCTCATTTCAGATTTTAAAATTGATATAAGTCACAAATGGCAAAACACGAAGATCTAAATTTGACCCGTAATATCGGTATCATGGCCCACATCGATGCCGGTAAAACGACTACTTCAGAACGTATATTGTTCTACACCGGTCTTACCCATAAGATCGGCGAGGTGCATGATGGCGCAGCCACAATGGACTGGATGGAACAGGAGCAGGAGAGAGGTATCACAATCACTTCTGCCGCCACAACAACATTCTGGAAATACAACGGGGACAAATATAAAATCAATCTTATAGACACTCCGGGACACGTAGACTTCACCGTAGAGGTGGAACGCTCTTTGCGTGTGCTCGACGGTGCTGTCGCAGCTTTCTGTGCTGTAGGCGGTGTTGAACCCCAGAGTGAAACAGTCTGGAGACAGGCTGATAAATATAATGTGCCCAGAATTGGTTACGTCAATAAAATGGACCGTTCTGGCGCTAATTTCTATGAAGTAGTGCGCCAAGTCCGTGAGGTGTTAGGCGCAAACCCGCTTCCCATTCAAATTCCGATCGGAGCCGAAGAATCTTTCAAGGGCGTGGTTGACCTCGTTACCATGAAAGCCATCTTCTGGCACGATGAAACAATGGGAGCTGAATATGAGGTGGCTGAAATTCCGGCTAATCTTCTCCCGGAAGCTGAAGAATGGAGAGATAAAATGCTCGAAACTTTGGCGGAGATAGATGAAAACCTCATGGAAAAATATTTCGACGACCCGACCACAATCACGGAGGAAGAGATCAAGGCTGCGATACGTAAGGCTACGCTGTCTATGGCTGTGAATCCCATGATTTGTGGTTCTTCTTTTAAGAATAAGGGCGTGCAGACTCTGCTGGATGCAGTTTGCGCTTATCTTCCCTCACCGGAGGATGCGGGCATAGTGGAAGGTCACTCTGTGGATGATTCTGATAAGATCGAGACACGCGAACCTTCACCTGAAGCTCCTATGTGTGCTCTTGCATTCAAGATTGCCACAGATCCCTATGTGGGCAGATTGTGCTTCTTCCGTGTGTATTCAGGAGAAATGAACTCCGGAAGCTACGTGCTTAACACACGCTCCGGAAAGAAAGAAAGAGTTTCACGCCTCTTCCAGATGCATTCCAACAAGCAAAATCCGAAAGAAGTGATAGGTTGCGGCGATATAGGTGCCGGAGTCGGTTTCAAGGATATCCGCACAGGCGATACCCTTTGCGACGAAAATGCACCTATAGTGCTTGAATCAATGGAATTCCCGGATCCGGTAATCGGTATTGCAGTGGAACCAAAGACTCAGAAAGACCTTGACAAGCTTGGAGTTGGTCTTCAGAAGCTTGCTGAGGAAGATCCTACTTTCCGTGTGGAGACAAATGAAGAAACCGGCCAGACAGTGATCAGCGGTATGGGTGAGCTTCACCTGGATATCATCATCGACCGTCTGCGCAGGGAATTCAAGGTAGAATGTAATCAAGGACGTCCGCAGGTAACGTATAAAGAAGCCATTACCAAACCGGTGGAACTTCGTGAAGTATTCAAGAAGCAAACCGGCGGACGTGGTAAATTCGCCGATATCATTGTAAGGATTGAGCCTGTAGATGATGATTTCGAAGGAAATCTTCAGTTTGTGGATGAAGTGAAGGGTGGCAACGTTCCTAAGGAATATATACCGTCGGTGCAGAAAGGTTTCCAGACCGCAATGCGAAACGGAGTCTTGGCCGGCTATCCTGTAGAACGTCTGAAGGTTACTCTGCTCGATGGAAGCTACCATCCTGTAGACTCCGATCAATTGTCGTTTGAGCTTTGTGCCATCCAGGCTTTCAAGAAGGGCAGCGAAAAGGCCGGCCCGGTATTGATGGAGCCTATCATGAAGATAGAGGTCGTTACCCCGGAGGAATCAATGGGTGATGTAATCGGCGACTTAAACAAGCGTCGTGGACAGGTTGAGGGTATGGAAACAAGCAGAAGCGGAGCTCGTATTGTTAAGGCAAAAGCGCCTCTTGCTGAAATGTTTGGATATGTGACAGCATTGAGAACCATCACCTCCGGCCGCGCCACAAGCACCATGTCATTCAGCCATTATGCCGAAGTCAGCAATTCAATAGCTAAAAATGTATTGACTGAAGTGCAAGGCAGAGTTGATTTATTGAAATAAAAATTTATAACCTTATATGAACCAAAAAATCAGAATCAAACTCAAATCTTACGATCATAACCTGGTTGACAAGTCAGCCGAAAAGATCGTAAAGACTGTGAAGTCAACCGGTGCTGTGGTTAGTGGTCCGATACCGTTGCCCACCCACAAGCGCATATTTACGGTTAACCGTTCAACATTCGTCAACAAAAAAAGTCGTGAACAATTCCAGCTTTCAAGCTATCAGAGACTGATCGACATCTACAGCTCGACAACAAAGACTGTAGACGCTCTCATGAAGCTCGAATTGCCCAGCGGCGTAGACGTAAGTATAAAAGTCTAAACATTAATTTTTTTAAACAATACAAGAAATGCCAGGATTATTAGGAAAGAAAATCGGAATGACATCCGTTTTCAGTGCCGACGGAAAGAATATTCCGTGCACTGTTATCGAAGTGGGTCCTTGTGTTGTCACACAGCTAAAGACTGTCGAGAAAGATGGTTATGAGGCAGTGCAGGTAGGTTTCCAGGAAAAGAAAGAGAAACACACCAACAAAGCAGAAGCCGGCCATTTTGCAAAGGCAGGAGTGACACCTCAAAGACACTTGGCTGAGTTCAAATCATTTGAGACCAAGCCTGAACTTGGCAGCACATTAACAGTAGACCTCTTCCAGGAAGGTGGTTTTGTTGATGTGATCGGCACAAGCAAGGGTAAAGGTTTCCAGGGTGTTGTTAAACGCCACGGATTTGGTGGTGTAGGTCAGCAGACACATGGTCAGCACAACAGACTGCGTGCTCCGGGTTCAATAGGAGCATGTTCATATCCTGCTAAAGTGTTCAAGGGTCTCCGCATGGCAGGCCACATGGGCAATGACAGGGTTACTGTGCAAAACCTTCAGGTTATCAAGGTGCTCCCGGAGCATAATTTGTTAGTGATTAAAGGGTCGATTCCAGGCCATAAAGGTTCAATTGTTTTGGTTGAGAAATAATGGAAGTAGCAGTTTATAACATAAAAGGAGAAGACACCGGTCGTAAAGTTACTTTAAACGACGAAGTGTTTGCCCGCGACTTAACCGAAGGCAACGCGGATCATACCCTCTATCTTGATATCAAACAATATCTTGGTAATCAACGTCAGGGAACTCACAAGAGTAAGGAAAGAAGCGAAATAGCCGGTTCAACCCGCAAGCTTGGTCGTCAGAAAGGTGGCGGCGGTGCTCGTAGAGGTGACATCAACTCACCGCTTTTGAAAGGCGGTGGCCGTGTATTCGGACCGCGTCCCCGCGATTATCGCACAAAACTCAACAAGAAGATGAAACAGCTCGCACGCAAGATCGCTTTGACTTCAAAGGCTAATAAAGGCGTGGTTATGGTTGTTGAAAACTTCAATTTTGACAAACCGTGCACTAAAGATTGGATGAAGATCGCAAAGAGCTTCAAAGTTAATGAAAAGAAGACTCTTCTTGTAATGAACGATCTCGACAAAAATCTCCTTCTCTCAGTGAGAAATGTGCCCAATGCTTTAATGGTTCAGGCAATGGATCTTAACGCATACACAGTGCTCAATACAGAAGCTATCCTTATGACAGAAGGTAGTGTAGAAGTGATAAATGAAAATTTCTAAGCCTAAAGGAGTAAAGATATGGAAATTAAGATTAAACCGATAGTAACGGAGAAGGCCAACGCCTATAGCGAAAAGCAGAATTGCTACACCTTCGCCGTGTCTCCCGAGGCTAACAAATTTCAGATCAAAGACCTCGTAGAGAAAATTTATAATGTCCGCGTAGACAAAGTGAACACAGCTTACTATGCAGGCAAGAGAAAACAACGCTGGACCAAGGCCGGCCTCATCAAAGGACGTAAACCGTCGTTTAAGAAGGCATACGTAACAGTGGCCAAAGGACAGAAGATTGACTATTTTAGCAACATTTAAAGAAAATGGCAGTAAAGAAATTCAAGCCCGTAACACCCGGGCAAAGACACAAGGTTATTGGTGTGTTTCGCAATGAAATAGCCGTTAAAAATGCAGACGGCACTGCCACTGTGAAAAAAGTATCAAAGATCACACCAGAGAAATCTCTTACAGTTGGCAAACGTTCCACAGGTGGACGTAACTCTTCAGGACAATTGTCAGTCCGTTATCGTGGAGGTGGCCATAAGAGGAAATTGCGTCTCATAGACTTTAAGAGAAATAAAGACGGAGTACCCGCAATCGTAAAGACAATCGAGTATGATCCCAATCGTTCGGCACGTATCGCGCTTCTTTATTACAAAGATGGCGATAAAGCTTATATGATTGCGCCAAACGGTTTGGAAGTAGGCCAGACAGTGATGAGTGGAGCAGACGTTGCTCCTGAAGTAGGCAACACGCTTCCTTTGGCCAACATACCTGTAGGTACTCTTATCCATTGTATTGAACTGCGTCCGGGCCAAGGAGCTGCAATGGCACGCTCAGCCGGCACGTTTGCTCAGCTCACATCCCGTGAAGGGAACTATGCAATAATCAAATTACCTTCGGGCGAAACACGTAAAGTATTGCTTACTTGCCGTGCAACAATCGGTGTGGTAGGTAATTCAGAACACTCACTCGAATCAAGTGGTAAGGCCGGAAGAAGCCGCTGGTTGGGTCGCAGACCTCACAACCGTGGTGTTGTTATGAACCCGCATGATCACCCGATGGGTGGTGGTGAAGGTCGTCAGTCCGGTGGTCACCCGCGTTCACGTACAGGCTTGTATGCTAAGGGTCTGAAGACACGTTCACCGAAGAAACATTCTTCCAAGTATATAATTGAGAGAAGGAAAAAATAAAATTTGATTAAAAGCTGACAGATATGAGTCGTTCATTAAAGAAAGGACCTTTTATAAGTGTAAAACTCGAGAAGAAGGTGGCTGATATGGATGCCAGTGGCAAAAAGTCGGTAATCAAGACTTGGAGCCGTGCATCAATGATCTCCCCGGATTTCGTGGGACACACATTTGCCGTACACAACGGTAATAAGTTCATTCCGGTCTATGTGACTGAAAATATGGTGGGCCATAAGTTGGGCGAATTCGCACCGACACGCACATTCCGTGGCCATGCCGGAAATAAAAAGAAATAATGGCGTCTTGACGCGATAAATAAAGTCTAAAACAAGTAAGAAAAAATTCACAAATGGGTGTAAGAAAAAGAGAAGCAGCAAACGCCATTAAAGATGCTCGCAAGAGTGAATATTTCGCTAAGCTGCGTAATGTGCCCTCGTCTCCCAGAAAGATGCGTCTGGTGGTCGATATGATCCGCGGACAAGAGGCTTTCAAAGCACTTGGAATTCTGAAGTTTTCCAACAAGGAGGCTGCAAGAAGGGTAGAGAAACTGCTCCGTTCGGCTATTGCCAACTGGGAACAGAAAAACGAGAGAAAGGCTGAAGCCGACGAACTTTATGTAAAGACAGTGTTTGTAGACGCAGCTCCTATGCTGAAAAGATTGCGTCCCGCACCTCAGGGAAGAGGTTACAGGATTCGCAAACGTTCAAACCATGTCACAATATATGTCGACACAAAAACTAACAAATAATCTTTGAAAGATGGGACAGAAAGTTAATCCAATTAGCAACCGTTTGGGCGTTATCCGCGGATGGGACTCCAACTGGTTCGGCGGTAAGAAATACGGCGAGACTCTTCTTGAAGACTCAGTGATCCGTAAATATCTCCGCACTCATCTTGCAAAGGCAAGTGTGTCGAAGATAATAATCGAGAGAACTCTTAAGAATGTGACAGTGACTATCTGCACAAGCCGTCCGGGTATGGTGATCGGCAAAGGCGGTAAGGATGTAGACATTCTCAAAGATGCCCTCAAGAAACTCACAGACAAGGATATTCAGATCAATATCCATGAAATCAAACGTCCGGAACTGGATGCTGAAATCGTAGCCACCAATATCGCTCGTCAGATTGAGAATAAAGTGGCCTACCGTAGAGCAGTCAAGATGGCCATCGCTTCCACAATGCGTATGGGAGCCGAGGGTATCAAAGTTCAGGTGAGCGGTCGTTTGAACGGCGCTGAAATGGCTCGCAGCGAAATGTTTAAAGAGGGAAGAACTCCTCTTCACACATTGCGCGCTGATATTGACTACGCTATGGTGGAAGCTCTTACTAAGGTAGGTATTATCGGTATCAAAGTATGGATCTGCCGTGGTGAAGTTTATGGTAAAAAAGAACTGACCCCCTCCTACGCAATCGGCCAGAAAGAAAGCGGACGTATTCAAGGCGGAGGTAGAAAAGGTGGTTTCAGAGGGAAAAAGAATAACAACCGTTAAAAGAAATTGAGCCATGTTACAACCTAAAAGAACCAAATATCGTCGTTCGCAAAAAGGACGCATGAAAGGGGAGGCCCAGAGAGGCCACCAGCTTGCGTTCGGATCGTTCGGCATAAAGACACTTGAATCAAAATGGATCACCGGTCGCCAGATAGAGGCGGCTCGTGTGGCAGTGACCCGCCACATGCAACGTCAAGGACAGATCTGGATCAGAATTTTCCCTGACAAACCTATCACAAAGAAACCTGCCGAGGTGCGTATGGGTAAGGGTAAAGGTAATCCGGAAGGCTTCGTAGCGCCTGTGACTCCGGGACGTATCCTTATCGAAGTGGAAGGTGTTCCTTATGATGTGGCAAAAGAAGCTCTCCGTCTTGCAGCTCAAAAACTTCCTGTGACCACGAAGTTTATCGTAAGACGCGATTATGATGCTTCACAGAATGCATAATATCATTAAGATATAATAAATAAAAATGAAAAAGGAAGAAATCAAGGAATTAAGCATTCCGGAACTGCGGGCCCAGATAGAGGCAAGCGAGAAGGCTTATCGTGAATTGAAAGTAGCGCACGCGATCTCTCCCATTGACAATCCGGCGAAAATAACCAAAGACCGCCGTGAAATTGCCAGAATGAAGACTGTGTTGCGCCAGAAGGAGATTGAAGCCCAGAAGGCAGAAAAAGCAAATCCTTCTAATGTGTAATGATTCTTTATTTTAAGAAAAGATGGAAGAAAAACGTCATTTGAGAAAAGAAAGAATCGGCGTGGTCTCAAGCAACAAATGCGACAAGACGATCACAGTCGAAATCAAGTGGAAGGAAAAACATCCTATCTACGGAAAGTTTGTCAATAAGACAAAGAAATATCACGCACACGACGAAAAGAACGAATGTTCTGTAGGCGATACTGTAAGGCTCATGGAAACAAGACCGTTGAGCAAAACTAAGAGATGGAGATTGGTAGAAATAATTGAAAAAGTGAAGTAATCATGATACAGGCTGAATCACGTCTCACAGTAGCAGACAATAGTGGAGCTAAAGAAGTGCTCTGCATCCATGTGCTTGGCGGCACAGGACGTCGTTATGCATCCTTAGGCGATGTGATCGTAGTGACAGTTAAGAGCACTATCCCGTCGTCTGATGTAAAGAAAGGCACAGTCTCAAAAGCGATCGTAGTAAGAACCAAGAAGGAAGTTAGACGTCCTGACGGCAGCTATATCCGTTTTGATGACAATGCTTGCGTATTGTTAAACAACGCCGGTGAAATTCGCGGCACTCGTATCTTCGGACCTGTTGCGCGTGAACTTCGTAACACAAACATGAAGATTGTTTCGCTCGCGCCGGAAGTTCTTTAAACATTTAAAAGACAGAAAAGATGGCAAAATTTCATATAAAAAAGGGCGACATTGTTTATGTCAACACCGGCGATGACAAAGGAAAGACCGGTAGAGTCCTCAAGATGCTTGTGAAGAAGCATCGTGCTTTGGTAGAAGGTATCAACATCGTCTCCAAGAGCATGAAACCGAATGCAAAACACCCGCAGGGTGGTATTATAAAGATGGAGGCTCCTATTGAAATCTCCAATCTCAACGTTGTAGACCCCAAGACCGGCAAACCTACACGTATCGGTCGTCGTCGCAATGATGCAGGAAAATTAGTTCGTTATTCTAAGAAATCAGGAGAGGAGATTAAGTAATGGGCAAGACTACACTTGAAAAAGATTATAAGGAAAGAATAGTTCCGGAACTCCAGAAAGAGTTTGATTATAAAACCGTGATGCAGGTGCCGAAGCTCGAGAAGATTGTGATCAATCAGGGTCTTGGCGCTGCCACTCAGGATAAGAAAATCATCGAGACTGCGCTCAACGAGCTCACAGCCATCACAGGCCAGAAAGCCGTTCAGACTGTATCTAAGAAAGACATTTCTAACTTCAAATTGAGGAAGAAAATGCCTATCGGAGCTATGGTGACATTGCGCAAAGACAAAATGTATGAATTCCTTGAGAGGCTTGTAAAGGTTGCTTTGCCGCGTATCCGCGACTTCAAGGGCATCAACTCCAAACTCGACGGAAGAGGCAATTACACTCTTGGTGTGACCGAACAGATCATCTTCCCGGAAATCAATATAGACAACGTACCGAAACTTCAGGGTATGAACATCACTTTTGTTACATCAGCTCCGACTGATGAAGAAGGTTTCGCCCTCTTGAAAAAATTCGGTCTTCCTTTCAAACGTGAAAATTAATACTGAATATGGCAAAAGAATCAATGAAGGCAAGGGAAGTAAAGCGCCAGAAGATGGTTGCCAAATATGCAGCAAAGAAGGCCGCTTTGAAAAAGGCTGCTTTAGCTGACGCCGATGGCAATATCGACTACGACGCTTTGAAAAAGCTTCAGAAACTTCCTAAGAATGCATCAAAAGTGCGTCTTCACAACCGTTGCTCCATGACAGGACGTCCCAAAGGATATATGAGACAGTTTGGCATTTCAAGAATCGTGTTCCGTGAAATGGCTTCTGCCGGACTTATCCCGGGTGTGAAGAAAGCAAGCTGGTAATAAAGAGCGAGCATAAATAAACGAGAATTAAATATTGTTCGGAAAATCTGAATCAATTTAACAATCAAAAAAAAATGACTGATCCAATTGCAGATTATTTGACAAGACTCAGGAATGCAATCCGCGCAGGACATCGCGTGGTTGACATTCCTGGTTCAAAAATGAAAAGGGAAATAACCAAAATCCTTTTCGATCAGGGCTACATCCTGAATTATAAGTTTATTGATGGACCGACACCGTCGGGCACTATCAAAATCGCGTTGAAATATGATCCCGTAGATCAAGTAAGCGCCATTAAAAACCTTCACCGTGTTTCACGTCCGGGTCTGAGACAATACACAGGCTATAAAGATATGCCGCGTGTGCTCAACGGCCTTGGCATAGCTATCCTCACCACTCCGCAAGGCGTGATGACAAACAAGGAAGCTAAAGAGAGAAAGATCGGTGGCGAAGTATTGTGTTACGTTTATTAAAAGAGGAGGTTATCAATATGTCAAGAATAGGTAAAGCACCCATAGAGATACCTGCAGGCGTAACCGTACAGGTAAAAGACAATGTGGTCACAGTAAAAGGCCCCAAAGGAGAATTAAGCCAAGAGATCAATCCTGCCATCACAATTGAGCAGGAAGGTAACCTTCTTGAAGTGAAACGTCCGAACGACGAGCGTCAGAACCGCGCTATGCACGGTCTTTACAGAGCTCTCATCCACAACATGGTTGTAGGCGTTTCAACAGGTTATAAGAAAGAGATGGAGCTTGTCGGCGTAGGCTACAGAGCAAACGCAACCGGACAAGTGCTTGAACTTTCTCTTGGATATTCACATGCTATTTATATCAAACTTCCGCCGGAAGTAAAGGTAGAAGCCAAGACAGAGAGAAACAAGAATCCGCTCATCATCCTTGAAAGCTCAGACAAGCAGCTTCTGGGCCAGGTGTGTGCCAAGATCCGCTCTCTGCGTAAGCCAGAACCTTACAAGGGTAAAGGTATTAAGTTTGTAGGTGAAGTTATCAGACGTAAATCGGGTAAATCAGCCAATGCTAAATAAATAAAACAAGGAAGATTATGATATCTAAAATAGCAAGAAGAAATAAGATAAAGACACGCATTCGCGGCAAAATATCCGGAACACCGGCTCGTCCCCGCATGAGTGTGTTCCGTAGCAACAAGGCTATCTATGTGCAATTAATCGACGATTTGGCTGGTGAAACCTTATGTGCATCTTCATCAAAAGGACTTGAAGGCGGCACAAAAACCGAAATAGCAGCCAAAGTTGGTGCTGACATTGCAAAGAAAGCTATGGATAAAGGTATAACAGAAGTGGTTTTTGACCGCAACGGATATCTTTTCCACGGAAGAGTTAAATCATTGGCCGATGCTGCCAGAGGAGCCGGTCTTAAATTTTAATAAAAGTCATGGTAAAGAAAGCAAACAGAGTAAAGTCGACCAACGACTTGGAACTTAAAGACCGGCTTGTGGCTATCAATCGTGTAACGAAAGTGACCAAAGGTGGTCGCGCCTTCAGTTTCGCAGCAATAGTGGTTGTAGGAAATGAAGACGGCGTGATAGGCTGGGGTCTTGGCAAGGCAAATGAAGTCACAGCAGCTATCGCCAAGGGCGTTGAAGCTGCCAAGAAGAACCTTATCAGAGTGCCGGTGCATAATGGCACAATACCTCACGAGCAAAGCGCTAAATTCGGAGGCTCAAGAATATTCCTCAAACCTGCATCTGAAGGTACGGGAGTAAAAGCCGGTGGTGCTATGCGTGCTGTATTGGAAAGCGCCGGAATTAAAGACGTGCTTGCCAAGAGCAAGGGATCTTCCAATCCTCACAACCTTGTGAAAGCCACTATAGAGGCCCTCTCAGAAATGAGAAGCCCCATCGAGATAGCAAAAAGCCGAGGAATTTCGGTTGAAAAAGTGTTTAAAGGATAAAATTACAGAGATGGCACAATTAGCAATCAAACAGATAAAGAGCCGCATAAATTGCCCGGCAGTGCAAAAACGCACTCTCGACGCTCTTGGATTAAGAAAGATGAACCAGACTGTAGTTCATGAGGATTGTGCTTCAATCAGAGGCATGATTAAGGCAGTGCATCATCTTGTAGAAGTAGCTAAACTTTAAAGAAACAACAGAAAATGGAATTACATAATCTCAAACCGGCACCCGGAAGCAACAAGACAAACAAAAGATTGGGACGTGGACCCGGCTCCGGTTCAGGTGGCACAGCTTCTCGTGGTCATAAGGGAGCGAAATCACGCTCCGGTTACAGCCGTAAAATAGGATTTGAAGGCGGTCAGATGCCTTTGCAGCGTAGAGTGCCCAAGTTTGGTTTCAATAATATAAACCGAGTAGAATATAAGGCAATCAACCTTGATGTGCTCCAGGCGTTGGCTGAAGCTAACAATCTTGAAAAGATCACTCTCGATGATATGAGAGCTGCTGGTCTTATCCCTAAGAAGGGTCTTGTGAAAGTTTTGGCTAACGGTGCTATAACCCGTGCATTACAGGTAGAAGCAAATGCTTTTTCAAAGAAAGCTGAAGAAGCTATCACCGCTGCCGGAGGTTCAGTTACAAAAAAATAATTTAAAATGGGATTTACACAAACGATAAAAAATATCTGGAGTGTAGACGACCTACGCAGAAGACTCGGCATCACAATCCTTTTAGTGATTGTCTACCGATTCGGTTGTTATGTAGTTCTTCCGGGCATCAATCCAAATGATTTGACTGCCCTGAAGAATTTCACAAGCGACGGTTTGATGCAGCTTCTCGATATGTTCTCGGGAGGAGCTTTCTCACAGGCGTCTATATTTGCGTTGGGAATCATGCCATATATCACGGCATCAATCGTGATCCAGCTTTTAGGTATGGTTTTGCCGGCGTTCCAGAAAATGCAACGAGAAGGAGAAAGCGGCAGAATGAAGTTGAATCAATACACAAGGTATCTCACAGTGTTGATTCTGCTCGTTCAAGGTCCGGCTTATCTTCTTAACCTGAAATATCAGGTCAGCGCTGCAGGCGTAGCCATAGATATGAACTTCTGGAATGTCTTGTTTATGACTATAGTTTTGGCTGCAGGATCAATGTTTATCATGTGGCTTGGCGAAAGAATAGATCAGAAGGGTATCGGTAACGGTATTTCATTCATAATCCTTATCGGTATTATGGCAAGATTCCCGGAGGCAGTCTTCCAGGAATTCACAAGTCGCTTGCTTAATTCAGCAGGTGGTGGTCTCGTGATATTCCTCGTAGAGCTTATAATCCTGGTGGCTGTAATAGCCGGAGCCGTTCTTTTGGTTCAAGGCACAAGAAAAGTTCCCGTGCAATATGCCAAGAGAATACAAGGCAACAAGCAATATGGCGGTGCAAGACAATACATACCTCTGAAAGTGAATGCTGCAGGTGTTATGCCGATCATCTTTGCACAGGCTATCATGTTTATACCGGTTACAATGGTGGGCTTCACAACTAACCACACAGGTTTCTTCGGAGCAATGACCAACCTCTACGGCTTCTGGTATAACCTTGTTTACTTCATCATGATTGTTGCTTTCACATATTTCTATACAGCTATCACAGTGCGTCCGGCACAGATGGCTGAAGATATGAAGCGCAACAACGGATTTATACCCGGAGTTAAGCCCGGAAAACCGACAGTGGAATATCTTGACTCAATCATGTCGAGAATCACTCTTCCGGGTTCGATCTTCCTTGGCATAGTAGCGATTTTGCCGGCTATAGCACATGTAATCGGACTTAACCGTCAGTTTGCAGCTTTCTTTGGTGGAACATCCTTGCTCATCATGGTAGGTGTAATTCTCGATACTTTAAGAATTATCGAAGGCCATCTTTTGATGCGCCATTACGATGGTTTGATGAAGGAAGGCAGAATTAAAGGCCGCACCACAGGCAGCGGAGCGTTTTAACTGTCAGTCAGAATAGCATTAATGATATATATCAAGACAGCCGAAGAAATTGAAGGAATGCGGAAGGCCTGTGAGCTTGTAAGTCTCACATTGGCTGAAGTCGCCAAATGGGTGACACCAGGGGTGACTACGCGTAAACTTGATAACGTGGCAAGAGAGTTTATCCTCGATAACGGGGGTAAACCTGCTTGCCTGGGCTATCAAGGATTTCCCGGCACTTTATGTATTGAAGTAAACGAAACTGTAGTTCATGGATTCCCCTCGGGATATGCCTTGAAGGAGGGAGACATCGTTGGAACAGATTGCGTTGTTGAGCTAAACGGATTTCATGGTGACAGTTGCTACACGTTCCCTATAGGAGAAATCGACGAAAAAGTCAGAAAGCTCCTGGTCACTACTAAAGAGTCTCTTTACATTGGGATTGAGACGGCATTGGCAGGCAAGAGGATTGGAGATATTTCCAATGCGATTCAAACTTTTTGTGAAAAAGCCGGCTATTCCGTAGTGAGAGAGATGTGTGGTCATGGAATCGGAAAATCCATGCATGAAGAACCGGAAGTGCCCAATTTCGGTCGCCGAGGGATAGGTCCCGTTTTAAAACCGGGTATGTGTATTGCAATAGAGCCCATGATCAACATGGGAAGCAAGAATGTGGTGATCGAACGAAACGGATGGGAATGTCGCACACGCGACCGTCGCCCTTCGGCCCACTACGAACACACCATACTGATAACGGAATCTGAACCGGAGATACTGACCACCTTCAAATACATTGAAGAAGTGTTGGGCCCGGAAAGAATGATATAATCATAAAATACACAAAAAAGACAGTCAGAAATGGCAAAACAGGCTGCAATAGAACAAGATGGAGTAATACTTGAAGCATTGTCAAACGCAATGTTTAAAGTGGAGCTGGCCAATGGGCATGAAATCACAGCCCATATATCCGGCAAAATGAGGATGCATTATATAAAAATACTTCCCGGCGACAAGGTGAGGGTGGAAATGAGCCCCTATGATCTGTCGAAAGGAAGAATCGCCTTCAGATATAAATAAACAACAAAATATGAAAGTTAGAGCATCAATTAAAAAACGCAGTGCAGATTGCAAAATCGTGCGTAGAAAAGGAAGATTATACGTAATCAATAAGAAGAATCCAAAATTTAAACAACGCCAAGGCTAATTTTTTATTACCTTTGCAAAATAATTGTAATAAACAGATATGGCAGTAAGAATAGTCGGCGTTGATTTGCCGCAAAACAAAAGAGGAGAGATAGCTTTGACCTATATCTTCGGTATAGGAAGAAGCGCCGCCAAGACAATATTAAACAAGGCAGGAGTAAATCTCGACACAAAAGTGAAAGATTGGACAGACGCAGAAGCTGCAGCTGTGCGTGAAGTTATTCAGAATGAATATAAGGTAGAGGGTGACCTCCGCTCAGAGATCCAGCTTAATATCAAGCGATTGATGGATATCGGTTGTTATCGTGGCATCCGTCATCGTATCGGCTTGCCCGTTCGCGGTCAAAGCACAAAGAACAATGCCCGCACAAGAAAAGGGCGTAAAAAGACAGTTGCTAATAAGAAGAAAGCTACTAAATAAAATTAAAGTATGGCAAAAAAGACAGTCGCAGCAAAAAAGAGAAATGTCAAGGTTGACGCAAGCGGTCAGCTTCATGTGCATAGCTCTTTCAACAACATTATCGTATGTCTTGCAAATAGCGAAGGCCAGGTTATCTCCTGGAGCTCCGCAGGCAAGATGGGATTCAGAGGTTCGAAAAAGAACACTCCCTATGCAGCACAGATGGCAGCACAGGATTGTGCCAAGGTTGCTTATGATTTAGGTCTCCGTAAAGTTAAAGCCTATGTAAAAGGCCCGGGTAATGGCCGTGAATCAGCTATCAGAACAGTGCATGGCGCCGGTATCGAGGTAACAGAAATAGTAGATGTTACTCCGCTGCCCCATAATGGATGTCGTCCACCTAAAAGAAGGAGAGTATAATTATCAAACCTTTCTCCTTTTCAGAATGCGAATAGACTGTCTGCTTTCTTTCTCTCGACAGTCGCGGCTGCGCTAATGAAAAGGTAAGGCCCACTTTAATAAAAAATAGAAAAATGGCAAGATACACAGGTCCAAAGACCAAAATCGCACGTAAATTCGGCGAAGCTATTTTCGGTGAAGACAAAGTTCTCGCAAAAAAGAATTATCCGCCGGGTCAACACGGACAAAATCGTAGAAGAAAAATTTCTGAATACGGCATCCAGCTCCGTGAAAAACAAAAGGCTAAATATATGTATGGTGTGCTTGAGCGTCAGTTCCGTAATCTCTTTGACAAGGCTGCCCGCACAAAAGGCATCACCGGTGAAGTTCTTCTCCAATTGTTGGAAAGCAGATTAGACAATGTTGTCTATCGTTTGGGTATAGCTCCGACTCGTCCGGCAGCTCGCCAGATTGTGCTTCACAAACATGTAACTGTCAACGGAAAAGTTGTAAACATTCCATCATATCAGGTTAAGCCCGGAGATGTTGTTGCAGTAAGGGAAAAATCTAAATCATTGGAAGTTATCGCCGACGCTTTGGCAGGATTTAATCATAGCAAATATCCTTGGATTGAATGGGATGAAACTGTAAAAGGAGGCAAATTCCTTCATGTTCCGCAACGCGAGGATATCCCGGAAAATATCAAGGAACAGTTGATCGTCGAGTTGTATTCTAAATAATAAAGGATAAACCCATGCCCATATTAGCATTTCAAAAACCGGACAAGGTAATAATGCTCGAATCCGACAATAAGTTTGGAAAATTCGAGTTCCGACCTTTAGAGCCCGGCTACGGACAAACAATAGGTAATGCCCTCAGGAGAATATTGTTGTCGTCACTTGGCGGGTTTGCCATCTGTTCAATCAAGATAGATGGCGTTAACCATGAGCTTGACACAATTCCCGGAGTCAGGCAGGACGTAACCAACATAATCCTTAATCTGAAACAAGTGAGGTTTAAACAGAAAGTGGCCGATCAGGAAACAGAAAAAGGGGTTATCGAGGTTGCAAACACCGATGTTGTCACAGCCGGCGATTTAGGAAAAGTGCTCACCGGGTTTGAGGTTCTTAATCCTGATTTGGTAATCTGCCGCTTAGATCCTAAGGCCGGATTCCGTATGGAATTCACAATCAACAAAGGACGCGGATGGGTGCCTGCTGATGAGAACCGAGAAATATTTGGGGATTCCGATCCGGCTCTTATTGCTATCGATTCAATCTACACGCCTATAAAAAATGTGAAGTATTCGGTAGAGAATTATAGGGTAGAGCAAAAGACCGACTACGAAAAACTAATCATAGAAGTTTTAACCGACGGCTCAATCCAGCCTCAGGATGCGCTTAAAGAAGCATCAAAGATTCTCATTTATCATTTCATGCTTTTCAGCGATGAGAAAATAGCAATCGAAACTCCCACTGAAAGCGATGTTGATGAATTTGATGAAGAGGTGCTCCACATGCGTCAGCTCCTGAAGAGCAAACTGACCGATATGGACCTCTCAGTGAGAGCACTCAATTGCTTGAAGAGTGCCGAGGTTGAAACTTTGGCGGAATTAGTGGTGTTCAATAAGAACGACCTGTTGAAATTCCGTAATTTCGGTAAGAAATCCCTGACAGAACTCGATGAACTTTTGGCAAACCATAACCTGAGTTTCGGAATGGATATTTCAAAATATAAATTAGATAAAGAATAATCGACGATGAGACATAATAAAAAATTCAACCACCTCAGTCGTAAGAAGGCTCACCGTGAGGCGCTTCTGAAAAATCTCACCATCTCCCTTATCATGCATAAGAGAATTTTTACGACTTTGGCAAAGGCTAAAGCCTTGCGAGTGTATGCAGAGCCGCTGATCACTCGTTGTAAGACTGACAACATGGCCAACCGTCGCCTCGTTTTCAGTTATCTTCAGAACAAGGAGGCTGTAAAAGAGCTTTTCGGCGTGGTTGCTGAAAAGGTTGCTGAGCGTCCGGGCGGTTATACAAGAATACTGAAAACCGTTCACCGTCTTGGCGACAATGCTGAAATGGCAATGATAGAGCTTGTTGACTTCAATGAACTCATGCTTGCTGAAAAAGCTGCCGACAAGAAAGGAAAAACCACAAGAAGAAGCCGCAAGAAGAAGACTTCCGCAGATGCTGCTCCTAAAGCTGCTGCTCCTGCTGAACAAAAAGCTGAAGCTCCCGCTGAGCCTAAGGCTGAGGCTCCGGCAGAAGAAAAACCGGAAGAAACTGCTCCTGAAGCTCCCGCTGAAGAAAATAAAGAATAATTTCTTTAATTTTTATCATAATCGAGAGGGATATGCTGAAATATTCGGCATGTCTCTCTTGATTTTTTCGTCATCTTTTAATAAATTAGCATATTTTCAACAACAATCTGACTTGAATGTGGTTTCCTGAAACCATCCATCTAAGCACTTGGCTTTTATTTGTCGGAATTCTGATATACTTCGTAATCATCATCATTTCAGTGGTGGTGGTCTTAAGAGAGAACCGAAATCCGATAAGAGCTTTGTCATGGGTGATTGCCCTCATATTTCTTCCCGGAATCGGTTTGATTTTCTATCTGTTTTTCGGAAGAAGCATGAGAGGGGAGATGTTGTCTCAATCCAACCGCAGAAAGCTACAACATTCTTTTCAACCCTATGGAATCAAATTGCAGGACACAGACTTGAGGAAAGAGCAGAAAAACCTTGTAATCCTTGGTTCCCAGATTGGAGGATATCCTCTCACTCAGAATAATGAAATAGAAATTATCACCGACGGAGCCACAAAGTTTGAATCGTTGAAAAGAGACCTGAAAAAGGCTGAAAGATCAATATTCCTTCAATATTATATATTTTTAGACGACACAATCGGAAAAGAGATATCATCAATTCTGATAGAAAAAGCCAAAGCCGGCCTGGAAGTAAAAGTGATTTATGATCATGTGGGAAGCTTTTCCGCCAGCAACAGCTTTTTCAAAAAAATGGAAGAAAACGGGATAGAGGTTCATCCTTTCTTCAGGGTTAATTTCCCGCAATTCGCCAACAGAATCAATTGGAGGAACCACAGAAAAATCGTGGTCATAGACGACACGATAGGCTATATAGGAGGAATGAATATAGCCGACCGGTATGCTTTCGGAAACGGTAAAAACAAAGAAATGTGGCGCGACACACATTTTCGGCTCCGTGGAGACATTGTGGAATCACTGAAATATTCATTTGTGGTCGACTGGAATTTCGGGAAGAAGGAGCCATATATTCCCACGCCTCTGAATCCGATAGGGAAAGTCAGTAACAAGACCGGAATTCAATTGGTGACGGGAGGGCCCGTGAACACCTGGGACAATCTATCGTTGATGTTTTTGAAGGCAATCTCCTCAGCAAAGAAGCTTATTTGGATTCAGACTCCATATTTCCTGCCTACCGATGCTTTGTTTAATGCCTTGCAGGCCGCGGCCCTCTCAAATATAGATGTCAGGATAATGATGCCTGCACACACAGACAGCCTCTTGCTTCATTATGCTTCTTTTTCATATATTTCACAAAGCTTGGCAGCGGGAATAAAGATCTATCTTTATCTGCCCGGCATGTTGCATGCCAAAGCCATGATGATAGACGATGACTTGGTGACCGCCGGAAGCACAAATTTTGATTTCCGCAGCTTTGAAAACAATTTTGAATGCAACCTCTTCATCCATGATGCGGAAGTGAATCGCAAAATGCGAGATATTTTCTATTCCGACATGCAGGAATGTGAAAAAGTGCAGAAAGAAAAATGGAAAAAGCGTCCGTTAAGCCATCGCTTCCTGGAATCCCTGTTACGTCTTGTTTCTCCTATATTGTGAAATCAAGGAATTCGCCATTAATGTAATTTTGAAATTGATTCAGTAAATTCTTGAAAAAAGAGCTTTTCAGTTTTTCTTCTTAAGCCATTCTTCGGCTACTATTTCAAGCTCATCATACCATTCTTGTCCGAATTTTCTTATAAGTGGAGCTTTTAGGAATTCATAGGCCCTCACATTCAATTCCTTTCCTTTCTTTTCGGCACACTTGCAAATTTTCCATTTATGAAGATTGAGAGCTGTCATATCTCCCATCTTCACTAATCTCACGGGATAAAGATGGCAAGAGGACGGTTTGAGCTGAGGAAGTTTCTTTTCACGGTAGGCTTTTTCCAGAGCACAGAGGCATGTGCCGTCTTCAGAGAAAGTAGTGAAAGCGCAGTTGCATCCCTCAACTAAAGTTGTCACCAGGTCTCCGTCTTTATCATAGTAGGCTGTGCCATCTTCCATGATTGCTTTTTGGCCCCCGGGAGTCAGGAAAGGAAGGATTTTCTCAACGTTATTGTCAAGTTCGATCTTTTCTTCATCAAGAAGAGGGGCTCCCGCGTCGCCGTCAATGCAACATTGACCTTTGCATACTTCAAGGTCACAAACAAAAAATTTCTCAATGAGATCCAAAGAGACCAGGGTGTCTTTTATTACGAACATCTTAAAAGAAATAAACAATGCAAAATTAATGAAGAAAATATTTCAGAGCAAAAAGGGATAGCAGACCCATTCCGTCGTTATATTCAAATTTGGAGGAAAGGCCTCAAGAAAGAGTCAACCATAAGATTTAACTGACAAATAAATTAAAAAATTAGTTAAAAAGATGATTTTTAGTAAAAAAAATAACCCAAACCTTTCAAAAAGAGATAATAAAGTAGTATCTTTGCGTCAAATTTAAAACTAACGTTATGAATAAAGGAGATCTCATTAATGAAATCGCTGCAAAGGCAGGATTGAACAAAGTTGACGCAAAGGCTGCTCTTGACGCATGTCTCGAATCTATTGAACAGGCTCTTGCCAATGACGACACTGTAAAATTGATAGGCTTCGGCACATTCTCTATGGTTCAAAAACCGGAAAGAACCGGTATCAACCCGCAGACTAAAGAGAAAATCACAATTGCAGCACGCAAGACTGTGAAGTTTAAACCAGCCGCTGAACTTGGCAAATAATTTTGACTATCTACTATAAAAAGAATGCGTTCACGGCTTTGTGTCGGGAACGCTTCTTTTTTATTTTAAGAAAATAAAAAAATGGCTGTAGAAGAGTTAGTTGCAAAAAATGTAGCAGATGCCCTGAAAGATTTATATGGGGTAGATATTAAAGAAGAAACAATAAATCCTCAACCCACAAGAAAGGATTTCGAAGGAAACCTCACAGTGGTGGTTTTCCCGTTTCTCAAAGCGTCAAAAAAATCGCCTGAAGAAACAGCCCGGGAAATAGGAGAATGGATTTTGAAACATGATTCCGCTATTGAAAAATTCAATGTAGTCAAAGGTTTCCTGAATATAAGCATATCTCCAAAATATTGGGTTACAAGGCTCAACGATATTGCCGCCGACAAAAAGTTCGGACTGAAGGAAGCCGACGACAAATCTGAACTTGTAATGGTTGAGTATTCGTCGCCAAACACCAACAAACCGCTCCATTTAGGCCATGTCAGGAATAATCTTCTGGGATACTCATTAAGTGAAATCTTAAAGGCCAACGGCTATAAAGTTGTCAAAACAAATATTGTAAACGACCGTGGAATCCATATTTGCAAGTCGATGCTTGCATGGAAGAAATGGGGCAACAATGCCACTCCGGAATCAGCCGGCAAGAAAGGCGACCATCTGATAGGCGATTACTATGTTGAGTTTGACAAACACTATAAGAAAGAGGTTGAAGACTTGATGGCGTCAGGAAAAACCAAGGAGGAAGCGGAAGCTGAATCCCCCTTGATGCTCGAAGCTCGTGAAATGCTCAGAAAATGGGAAGCCGGAGATCCGGAAGTGAGAAATCTCTGGAAAACAATGAACGAGTGGGTTTATAAGGGTTTTGACGAGACTTATAAAAGACTCGGAGTGGACTTCGACAAAATCTACTATGAAAGCGAAACTTATTTAGAAGGTAAAGACCTTGTTTTGAAGGGCCTCGAAGACGGATACATGTATCGGAAGGATGACGGTTCCGTATGGGCTGACTTGACAGCCGACGGTCTCGACAACAAACTTCTGTTGCGTTCAGACGGCACTTCTGTCTATATGACACAAGACATAGGCACGGCTAAACTCCGTTATCATGATTACCCCATAGATAAAATGATATATGTGGTTGGCAACGAACAGAATTATCATTTTCAGGTTTTGTCTTTGCTGCTCGACCGCCTCGGCTTCAAATGGGGTAAGGATCTGACCCATTTCTCCTACGGTATGGTGGAACTTCCCGAAGGAAAAATGAAATCGCGCGAAGGCACTGTTGTAGATGCCGATGATCTAATCGACAGCATGATCACTTCGGCAAAAGAAGCTTCCGCAGAAAGATTCGCGGATATGGATAAGGCTGAAGCTGAGGAAGTGGCCCGGATGGTAGGTTTAGGCGCCTTGAAATACTTCCTTTTGAAAGTAGACCCGAAGAAAAACATGCTCTTTAATCCCAAGGAGTCTATAGATTTCAACGGCAACACAGGTCCCTTCCTGCAATACACATACGCAAGAATAAATTCAGTGATCAGGAGAGCGGGAGAATTCCCCGAAGAAGTTTCGGAAACAGTTGTTCCCAATGAAAAGGAATCAGCATTGATTCAGAAAGTAGCTGAATTCCCCGGAGTTGTTGCCGAAGCCGGCAAGAATTATTCTCCGGCTCTTATAGCCAACTATTGCTATGATCTGGCAAAAGAATACAACCAATTTTATCATGATTATCCGATTCTCAAGGAAGAGGATAAAGATGTCAGGGATTTAAGGCTTGTCTTGTCGCAAGTGGTGGCACGCACGCTTAAATCCGGGGTTTCATTGCTCGGTATGGAAATGCCTGAAAGAATGTAGGCAATATTAATTTAATGGTTAAGAAAAAATCATTAACTTAGCGGATAATAAGCAATAAACCTGGCATAAAATTTGTTGTCATAATAATAAAAGAAACCCATAAAATTCAAATATAATGGATTACAGAAATAATAACATGACGCCCCCTCCGTATTTTGGAGGCAACACCGTAACGACACAGACCAATTCCGTAATGAAGCGCGTCTATGTCAGAATGTTTGTAGGTTTGCTCATTTCAGCATTCTGCGCATTGGGAGTTGTGTCAAGTCCGGCAGCAATGTCATTTTTCTTCGGAAATCAGATTGTTTTCTGGGGATTGTTTATCGCAATGCTTGTGATGGCATTTGTATTGCCCGCTCGATTGACAAGAATGTCGACCTCCACCTGCCTTCTGCTCTTCTGTGTTTTCTCGGCAATGATGGGAGTATGGATCGCCCCGATATTTATTGTATATAAATTAGGAACTATAGTCTCTACCTTCTTCATCACAGCCGGCACGTTCGGAGCGATGTCGATCTACGGATATTTCACAAAGTCTGATCTTTCCAAAATAGGCACATATCTCATCATGGCCCTTTGGGGATTGATTATTGCCATAGTGGTTAATATCTTCCTGAAGAGCTCAAGCCTTGAATGGATAATTTCGATTGTAGGTGTGCTTCTTTTCACAGGATTGACAGCTTGGGACACTCAGACAGTTAAGCGTCTTGCAGCAGCAAACCTCGAGCCGCAGATGGCAGATAAACTGGCAACGATGGGAGCCCTCAATCTCTATCTTGACTTTATCAACCTCTTCCTGTTCCTTCTTAGATTTGTAGGCGGCAGAGACTGATATAAAATCATAAATCGTAATAAAACATCTTAAATAGAAAGGACACTCGTTATTTACAATAGCGGGTGTCTTTGTTGTTTAATGTTTTTTTATGTAATTTTGCAGTTGAAACTTAAGTTTACAGGTAATAAAATCAATTCAGACACCATGCAATCTGAACACCATAGGGCTTTTGACAAAATAGGGCTTTTGGCGGAATCAAGCTGGGAAGTTTGCAATAAAATTGGTGGTATCTACACCGTTTTGTCGACAAAAGCAAGGGTATTGCAAGAAACATACGGGGACAAGCTGGTTTTTATAGGTCCCGATGTATGGTCGCAAGAGAATCCCTCCCCGAATTTCAAAGAAGACAAAAAGCTTTTCAATAATTTTTCCGAGTCGTCCATCTCCGAATTCAATATTAGCGTCAGAACCGGAAGATGGGATATTCCGGGCTCTCCACAAGTGATTTTGGTAAAGTTTGAAGGCGTATATCCTTCGTTAAACGACATTTTCGGACAAATGTGGCAGCGGTTCGGCGTCGATTCAATGCATGAATACGGCGATTATCGCGAGGGATGTGCCTTCGCGGTGGCCACAGCCATAGTTATCCGTCATTTGTCGCAACATCTGGGCTTAAAAGAAAAAGACGTATATGCCCACTTCAACGAATGGACAACGGGAATGGGATTGCTTTACCTGCGATTTTTGATGCCGGAAGCAGCAACCCTCTTTACCACGCATGCAACAAGTATCGGGCGTAGCATTTGTGGCAACGGAAAGCCCCTTTATGACTATTTCGACGGTTACAACGGCGACCAGATGGCTCGCGAGCTGAATATGGAGGCAAAACACAGTCTGGAGAAAAATGCCGCTCTGCAGGCAGACTGTTTCACGGCTGTGAGCGAGCTGACAGCTCATGAAGCTGAGAAATTGCTTGAGATTCGCCCTCAGGTTGTGACTCCCAACGGATTTGAACCTGACTTTGTGCCTCAAGGAAGAAAATATCAGACATTACGCACAGCCGGGAGAAAGAAATTGCTTGAGATTGCAACTCAATTGAAAAACCGGGAGTTTAAAAAAGATTCACTTATAGTTGCCACATCCGGAAGAAACGAATATCGCAACAAAGGCCTTGATCTTTATCTCGATGCATTGGCAAGACTGGAATCAAAAAATCCGGGAAAAGAGATTATCGGCCTTGTGCTTGTGCCCGCATGGGTGAGCCACCCCTCTCCCTATCTCCTTGACAACATGATGGAAAAGGCGAATCCGGATTATATCACCCACATACTCCACAATATGGAGTATGATTCTGTGGCTTTAAGAATAAAAAGTCTTGAGGAATCGGGAAGCTTGGGCAAGAATGTCAATGTTATATACGTGCCTTGTTATCTTGACGGTGGGGATGGAATTGTAAACATTTCTTACTACGACCTTCTCCCGGCCATTGACATCACGGTTTTTGCCTCTTATTATGAGCCGTGGGGCTACACTCCGCTTGAAAGCATAGCCTTCGGATTGCCGACCATCACTTCAGATAAAAGCGGATTCGGACAATGGGTCCTTGAAAATGAGAAGAATTCGATTCTTGAATCCGGAGTAAAGGTGGTAAGCCGCAATGATTCGAATTATAATGAGGCGGCTGATGAAATAGCCTCTGCATTGCAAGAATATAGTGAATTAAATAACGTTAAAAGAAAAGAGGCCTCGACGGCTGCCGCAAAGACAGCCTCGAAAGCCGACTGGAAATATTTCATCTCTTCTTATTATGAAGCTTTCAAGACAGCTGCAAAAAGAAGAGACGAGCGAATCAAATAGAAAAAAATAAAATTTAGTATATGAAATTACAAGTAAGCAATACTAATGAGCCGGTGTGGCGTAGTCTTACGGTAAGCGCCAACCTGCCCAAGGAATTGAAACCATTGGAGGAAATGTCGAAAAACCTCTGGTGGGTATGGAACAGTGAAGGGAAAAATTTATTCCGTGATCTTGATCGCGAATTATGGAGAGAAGTGGGTGAAAATCCTGTGATGCTTCTCCAAAAGATAAGCTCATCGCGTCTGAATGATGTTCGCAAGAACAGTGAAATGATCCTCCGCATAAAGAGGGTATATGGCCAGTTTAAGGCTTATATGAGTGAGAAAATGCGCACAGATATTCCTTCTGTAGCTTATTTCTCAATGGAATATGGTCTTTGCAACTGCCTTAAGATCTATTCAGGCGGTCTTGGAGTTTTGGCCGGCGACTATATCAAACAGGCTTCCGACAGCCGGGTTAGAATGACAGCCGTTGGTTTCCTTTATCGTTACGGATATTTCGCACAGGCCCTTTCAATCGACGGCCAACAGGTGGCCAACTACGAGCCTCAGAATTTCGAACAGTTGCCTATCGAACAGGTTATGGGCGAGGATGGTCAGCCTATGATTCTTGAGGTTCCCTATCCGGGTCGTATCATCTATTGCCATATCTGGAGAGTCAACGTGGGCCGTATGAATCTTTATCTGCTTGACACAGACTTCGAGATGAACTCGGAATTCGACCGTCAGATCACTCACAAACTCTACGGCGGCGATTGGGAAAACCGTATGAAACAGGAATACCTTCTCGGTATCGGTGGCATTTATATGCTCAACAAGCTTGGAATTCATACAGATATCTACCACGCCAATGAGGGCCACGCTGCGTTGCTTAATCTCCAGCGTCTTGTAGACTATGTTCAGAACGATCATCTCTCCTTCAATGTAGCTTTGGAAGTGGTGAGAGCCAGTTCGCTTTATACTGTCCACACTCCCGTGCCGGCTGGTCATGACTATTTTGAAGAGAGTCTTTTAGGCAAATATTTGGGTGAATATCCTGCTAAATTAGGAATTTCATGGTCCGATCTTATGAATATGGGACGTGAAAATCCTGATTCTCCGGAAAGATTCTCCATGAGTGTTTTTGCATTGAACACTTGTCAGGAGGCAAACGGCGTGAGCTGGCTCCACGGAGAGGTTTCGAAGAAAATGTTTGCCGGAGTATGGAAAGGCTACGGACCGGCAGAATCACATGTGACCTATGTCACCAATGGTGTCCACATGCCTACATGGGCCGCTTCTGAATGGAAAGAATTCTATGCCAAACATCTCGGCCAGGTTGTCTTTGAAGAACAAAGCAACCCGGAGGCATGG
Organism: Muribaculaceae bacterium; assembly: GCA_022509105.1. GTDB lineage: Bacteria > Bacteroidota > Bacteroidia > Bacteroidales > Muribaculaceae > Lepagella. The sequence continues at coordinate 27,709 of JAFLTV010000018.1, forward strand.
AAAGGCATTTTCGACGTTCCTGATGAGGAGATCTGGAATATGAGAATGACACTCAAACATAAGTTTATCAACTTTGTTAAAAAGGATTTCAAAGAAAAATGGCTTAAAAACCAGGGAGATCCCGGTGCAGTTGTAAGCATTCTCGAAAAGATTAACCCGGATGCGCTCATCATAGGTTTCGCACGTCGTTTTGCCACATATAAGAGAGCTCATTTGCTCTTCACCGACCTTGATCGTCTTGCAAAGATTGTAAACAACGACAAATATCCGGTGCAATTCATCTTCTCCGGTAAAGCCCACCCTGCTGATGGAGCCGGTCAGGGCCTTATCAAGAGAATTGTTGAAATCTCAAAGATGCCACAATTCCAGGGAAAGATTATCTTCCTCGAAGACTATAACATGATTGTTGCGAAACGTCTTGTCTCCGGAGTTGATATCTGGCTCAACACTCCGACACGTCCTTTGGAAGCTTCCGGCACATCGGGAGAAAAGGCTGAAATGAACGGAGTATTGAATTTCTCTGTGCTCGACGGATGGTGGTATGAAGGCTATAAGTTTGATGAACTCGCCGGTTGGGCTTTGACTGAAAAGCGCACATTCGCCGACCAAGGCCAGCAAGACCGACTTGATGCAGCCACAATCTATTCAATGCTTGAAAATGAAATTGTGCCTTTATATTTCAAGAAAAACTATAAAGGATATAGCCCTGAATGGATTGACAGAATCAAACGTTCGATAGGCCATATAGCGCCTCATTTCACAATGAAGCGTCAGCTTGACGATTATATCTCACGCCTCTATGTTCCGGAAGCAAAACGTGCTGACAAACTCAAAAAGAATGATTTTGCAAAGGCACGCGAAATTGTGGAATGGAAAGAGAACGTGGCTTCAAAATGGAACGATATCCAGGTGCTTAGCGTGGAAATTAACGACGGTCAGGCAGCCTCCGGCACAGCTTTGAGATCCGGAAATTCGATCTATGTGAAATGTGTGATCGACACTAAAGGTCTCGGAGACTCAATTGGAGTTGAATTGGTGAAATATCGCGACCACGATGGAAATGCTGAATTTGTAGATACAGTTCCTTTGAAGGTTGTAGGCCATGAAGGTGATATCTACACTTATGAATACGACCATAAGCTTGAAAATGTGGGTGCTTTCAGATATTCTCTCAGATTGTATCCGAAGAATAAGGATCTGCCTCACCGCATGGACTTCGCCTATACAAAATGGTTCTAAAATTTTGAATTCCTTATAAATAAAGTCGTATCGGATTGTCTGGTGCGACTTTTTTATATGAATATATCCCGCAGTAGTTTTGTTTTTTCAGAAGGCTAACAAAGGGAATATAAAAAGCAAAATAAAAAATGAAGGAAGCCCGAACAGACTTCCTTCTGAAATTGGTTAATTGAAGTTTGATTAATCTTCTTCTTGAGTTTCTGCGTATTCTTTGAGGAGTTTTTCTTGTACGTCGCCCGGCACGAGTTCGTAAGAAGAGAACTGCATTGAGAACGAGCCACGTCCACCGGTGATAGAGCTCAAAGAAGTAGCATAAGATGACATCTCTTTGAGAGGCACTTTAGCGTTAAGTTTCGGGATGCCTCCTTCAGAATCCTGATCCATGATTATACCGCGACGACCGTTAACGTCTTTCATAACATCACCCATTGTGTCGGCCGGAGTTATAACCTCAACGTCGTAAACCGGTTCGAGAATCTTCGGATTGGCAGCCTTAAACGCCTGAGAGAATGCATTACGTCCTGCGAGACGGAAAGAGATTTCATTGGAGTCAACCGGGTGCATCTTGCCGTCATAAATCATTACGCGCACGTCGCGGGCATAAGAACCTGTCAACGGACCTTGTTCCATTCTGTCCATAAGACCCTTCACGATTGCAGGAATGAAGCGTGCATCGATAGCACCACCGACGATACAGTTGTAAACTACGAGCTTGCCACCCCAATCCAATGGAATTTCCTGTTTGTCGCGCACGTTAAGCTTGAATTCCTGACTGCCGAATTTGTAAGCATCCGGTTCAGGCATGCCTTCTGTGTAAGGTTCGATGATGAGGTGAACTTCACCAAACTGACCGGAACCTCCGGATTGTTTCTTATGACGATAGTCTGCGCGTGCAGCCTTGGTGATTGTTTCACGATAAGGAATCTTCGGTTCGATAAATTCGATAGGAAGTTTATCATTGTTTTCAACTCTCCATTTGAGTGTGCGGAGGTGGAATTCACCCTGGCCCTTAACGAGAGTCTGTTTGAGTTCCTTGCTTTGTTCAACAAGGATTGTGGGATCTTCTTCGTGCATACGTGTCAGGATGCCCATAAGCTTTTCAGCATCGCTTTCTGAAAGCGGACGGATTGCACGGATATATCTGGGAGCCGGATATTTTATAAAGTCGAACACATAGTCGCAGCCTTTTGCATCGAGAGTGTTGCCTGTGCGCACGTCTTTCAATTTCACGGCAGCGCCCAAGTCACCGGCTTCAATAGTTTCGACAGCGTTTCTGATCTGTCCGGACACGGTGAAGAGTTGAGCCATACGTTCTTTTCCACCTCTTGAAATATTTTCAAGGTCGTCGCCTGCTTTGAGAGTGCCGCTCATAACTTTGAAATAAGAAACTTCTCCGATATGCGGCTCAACTGAAGTCTTGAATACGAAGATTGAAAGCGGACCGTTTGAATCCGGCGCCACAGCATCGCCGTTGACTGTTTCGGGAGCGGCAACCTCATTGGGTGAAGGACAGATATTTCCGAGGAATTCCATCATTCTTCTGATACCCATATCTTTTATTGCGCTTGCAATGAAAACGGGGAAAATCTTGCGGTCAACGAGACCTTTGCGAAGTCCGTGGCGGATTTCATCTTCAGTCAAAGCTTCGTCGGCAAAATATTTTTCCATCAATTCCTCGTCGTTGGTAGCTGCGGCTTCAAGGAGAGCGTCGTGCATTTCCTGAGCTTTGTCAAGCTGGTCGGCCGGGATGTCGGAAATTTTTGGAACGCCGCCTTCGGGGCCCCATTCATATTTCTTCATCGTGAGCACGTCGATCATGGAATTGAAGTTAGTGCCGGCGTTAAGCGGATATTGCACAGGCATAACGTTCTGGCCGAAGTGTTCGCGAAGTTGATCTAAAAGATTGTCAAAGTCAACTTTTTCACCATCCATGTGGTTAAGAGCGAACACAACAGGTTTGTTGAGTTTGTTGGTGACACGGAAAATATTCTGTGTTCCCACCTCTACGCCATAACTTGCGTTTACAACGATAACACCTGTGTCGCATACTCCAAGAGCAGTGTAGACGTTGCCTGTGAAGTCATCGGCTCCCGGGCAATCGATCACGTTTAATTTCTTCCCGTTGAATTCGGTGTTGAAAACTGTGGAGAATACTGAATAGCCGTATTCTTTTTCAACCGGGAAATAGTCTGTCACTGTGTTTCCTGCTTCAATAGTACCCCTGCGTTTAATCACACCGCTTTCAAAAAGCATTGATTCCGCAAGGGTGGTTTTGCCTGCGCCTTTTGAGCCTATCAAGGCAATGTTTTTAATCTCGTTTGTTTTGTATATCTTCATTCTTTAAAAGATTTTAAGTGTTTCGAAGGTTAGAGTCTATTGCTTGATTTTTCAAAAATCAATAACTTTGTTTAATCGTTTTTCCGATTGTTTTTGGGGCCATGATATGGTTGCCCTCAAAAAGCTTTGCAATTTACTAAAAATTTGCTTCAGATTAATGATATTTAAATATGTTAAAAAACACCTTTTTCCTCTCAAAAGCGTGTTTTATATATATTTTAAACAAATTTAATACTACAACATGGAAATCGGGCTCTGACTCTTCCTGAAAAATAATGTATTCTGTGATATAGAGAGTGTATAAATTTGATATAAATTAAGAAGAAAAAGCTCATTCCTACCATGGCCGGTCTTTACATTCATATTCCATTTTGCAGATCTAAATGCCTTTACTGTGATTTTTACAGTGGAGGCAGCCGTATAGCAGATTGGAATTCCTATGTCGAGGCTCTACTTTTAGAATTAAAACTGAGGAGAAAAGAATTTAGCGAACCATTTGACACTCTCTATATAGGAGGAGGGACTCCGTCTCTTATGCCCGAGGAAAAATTTTCCTTTCTGAAAAAATCAATTTCCGATTGCATCGACGCCGGCAAGTTGGAGGAATTTACAATTGAAGTGAATCCGGAAGATATTTCAGAGGAGAAATGTGAATTATGGAAAACCAATGGAGTGAATCGTGTGAGCATTGGCGTTCAATCCATGATTGATAATGAGCTGAAAAAAATAGGAAGGCGTCATACCTCTGAAG
>JAFLTV010000018.1:32135-34145 GCA_022509105.1 Muribaculaceae bacterium
CAATCCATGATTGATAATGAGCTGAAAAAAATAGGAAGGCGTCATACCTCTGAAGAAGCTGCCAACGCTGTCAGGCTGTTGAAAAAATATTTTGATAATGTCTCTATCGATGTAATGTTCGGACTCCCCGGTCAAGACAGATGTAGCTATCGGAAAACCCTTGAAGAGATCATATCTCTGCAACCTCAGCATATATCATCTTATTCCCTTATGTTGGAGGATGGCACGGCAATGACAAATCTTGTGGGCCGTGGCGTTGTCAACCTTCCTGATGAAGAAGAATGGCTGGCTCTTTTTGAGATGAACAAACAGTCTTTAAACGAAGCCGGATATGAACATTACGAGATATCTAATTATGCTAAACCCGGTTTTGAATCCCGGCATAATTCGGCTTATTGGCTGGGACTACCTTATTTAGGACTCGGTCCCGGGGCACATTCATACGATGGAGAAAGAATCAGAAGAGCCAATCCTGCCGATCTGAAGGGATATCTTAAATATTATTCCGGGCGACCGGCCTCGAAAGAAGACGGATCCGAAAGATATTTTTTTATTGAAGAATATCTGTCAAATGAAGAATTGGCGGAAGAAATGATAATGACCCGGCTCCGCATGAAGTCAGGTCTTAATCTTGATGAATTTTCAGATAAATTTGGCAATCAACAAGCTGTCAGGCTCAAAGAAAAGGCTGAAAATTTCATAAAAAGGGGAGAACTCGCCATGTCGGGAGAAAGCCTTCATCTGACAAAGAAGGGAATTCTTTTAAGCGATTATATTCTTTCCTCTCTTATTTGATTTTTATGCCTTAGTTTTTAAGCAGGTTTTCCAATATGACAGCATTGTTATGTTCCTCGTCGTGTGATGAATATAGGAGAGTGATGACAGGTTTATGAGCCAGATATTCCTTCAATTTTTGAAAAGCCGGGTTTGCCTCGAGCTCTTTTTTATATTTCTCTTCAAATTCTGTCCATCTGCTTTGCGGGTCTTGATGAAACCATTCTCTCAGTTCTGTTGAGGGAGCGATATCTTTATCCCAGAGGTCATAATGGAAAGTTTCGTGAGAAAGGCCTCGTGGCCATAATCTGTCAATATATACTCTGAATCCGTCTTCCGGACTTTCCGGCTGATAGGCCCTTTTAATTTGAATTGTTTGCATAACGTTGATCTTTTAGCTTTTTCTTTATAACACATCAAAAGCCTGTTCGTTTTTGATATCAGGGCCGGAGTCATAAAAAAGATGGCGGAAATAAACCGCCATCCTTATCAATTTTATCTTACCATTTCTGATAATGAATATTGTCGGGATTGAATTTGTCTTTGGGTTCCGGATTCTGTGCGGGGAATCCCATGGTGATAATGTTCAAAGGCACAACGTTTTCCGGAATTTCAAGCACTTGTTTCACGGCGTTAACCCTATCTTCAGAGGGATATACGCCACACCAGACAGCTCCTATGCCGTAGGCATGGGCGGCAAGAAGAATATTCTCAGTGGCTGCAGAGCAATCCTGCACCCAATAAGGACGCACATCCGGATTTTCAGCCTTATCTTTCAGCCCGCAAACCACAATGGCGGCTGTAGCAGTCTTCAAGTTTGAGTAAGGATGCACTTCCTCGAGTTTCTTAAGCACCTCAGGCTCATTGATTATTATAAAGCTCCAGGGCTGAACATTCACTGCTGAAGGAGCTGCCATTCCGGCTTTCACAATATCAACCAAGGTGTCTTTAGGAATGGGTTGCGAGGTAAACTGACGAATGCTCGTGCGTGTCATTATATTTTCAATAACAGCTTCTGTTGTGTTTGCTGTTTGGGCGCAATTTTCCTTAGACTCTCCGCAAGATGTCATCATAGTCCCGGCCATAATTAAAACAGTAAAAAGATTTTTAAATTTCATAATTTATAGCTATTTAGTTTTTAGCTCGTTATATATGCAAATATACAAAAAATAAAATATAACTTTGTGATTGAAAGAAAAACTTCATCAAAAAAATAAAAATCAGGGACCTTAAAAA
>JAFLTV010000018.1:34245-44013 GCA_022509105.1 Muribaculaceae bacterium
TTTGTGATTGAAAGAAAAACTTCATCAAAAAAATAAAAATCAGGGACCTTAAAAAAATATAATATCAGTTATGAAAAATGAAAAGGAAACAGGCAAGTATAATAAAACGTAATTTGGCGTGGTTTTTGTGTATAATGGGAGGATCTTAGAATCTTTTTTATATCGAAATAATTTAGCCTTTTTATTGAAAATATTTACAGAAAAAGACAGAACATGACAAGAAAGATAATAAAATATCTCTCTTTTATATTCATAACACTAATATCCGTCTTCTCTTTGCAGGCTCAGAGACTAACTTTGCCCTCCACTGAGCAAAGCGCGGATATATTGCAGCGTTTCGATTGGAAATTCCGTATGATGGATTCCATTATTTTCCGGGCTTCTTCCACACCATATTTTTCAGAAATATTAGATACCGCAAAATTGGAATTCAATAATATTGAAAGAGTGGATGAAGTGGATAATGCGGTGAAAGCCAAAGTAAATCTGATGAAGAGTCAGACCGGCCTTGAATTCACAGGGCAAGCCTACGTCAGACCCGGTTCGGGTGTCAGTTATGATCCCGATGACCCTTTGGTGGCCTACAATGCAAAATTGCAAGCTGAACTTCGCTGGGATATTTTCAATAGCTCGATATATAAAAGAGGGTCTAAGAAGAAAGAACTCTTGATAGAAGGAGAATTAAATCAGCTTAATTATGTGAAAGATGATTTGGCCGAGCAGCTTCTATATCTGAAACAGTATCTTAACAATCAGCATTACAGCCGTCTTTTATCGGTGATGACAATGCATTCTGAAAATATAGACCTTTTGCTGGAAACCCAGGTTTATCTTTTGGAAAACGGTAAGATTTCCGGCGACGATCTTCTTAAACTGGTAAATGAGAAATCAGAGCTCGACCGTCAGCTGATATCGTTGCAGATAGATTCAATCCGGCCCGCAGATTATATTCCGCAGGCTGTTGCTTATATTTGTAGCATAGACACTGCCGGTATAATGAAAAGCATCAGAGAAAACAACATCGAGATAAAAAAGCTCGGGCTTCGCCATGATCTTCTGAGCGCTAAAATCAGAAACACAGACTATGCTCAGACGATGAATATAGAACCCTTCGTGAGATATTCCTACTACAACCGAAAATATGTAAACAACACATATAATATCGACTTGGGTGTCTCATTCCGTCTTCCTATATCCAAGGAGGTATCGAAAAAAAGAAGGGTGATGGAAGCCGAGCAGGATGTGTTGGATTATGAGCAGAGGATACTTGAATCAGAAACCACCAACGGCATCTTTCTGGCTTTTCAAGAGCTGAAGATGTATAATGAAAATATCCGCGGAGAGTATCAGCGAATGAAAAATCTCAGGGATTTTCTCTCGATGCGGACCCATAGCTACAGTAATGTGGATGGTGAATACTCAAGGATCACCCGGCTTCAAGAATACAATGCATTCCTTCAAGCCTGGGAAAGATTGTTGGAATACACCTATCGTCGGGATTGTGTCCTGTTAAATCTTCAAGGCTATCTGCTATATTCTCCCGTTGCTGACTATATAGAGTTTGAAGTGTTAAATTGAATTAAGAACAACGCGATATATGCAATCATTCAGTTTCAAATCGAATTTTGATGAGAATCAAAATGTCGAAAAACTTATAAAAGAACGTAATCGCAAGATTGCAGTCCAACAGGTGATCTTCTCGATAATACTGTTGATTGTGATCGGACTTTTGGCATGGTATTTCGTAAGGAAGACAATCTATGCCGAATTCGACGGTTATGTCCACACGGAATATAAGGACTACAGAGCCGTGGAGGATGTCTATCTTTTCGACCAATATACGGAAGAGGGAGATATAGTGGTTCCCGGCGACACATTGTTCGCTTACACATATATCAACATTTTCGGAAGCGGCAATTTGGGGTCGCAGCCTGAAATCATTATCAACGATAGAAATGTGAGATTGCAAAGGGATGCGGCTTATGAGGATGCCGATGTTTTGAGAGTGAGGATTAAAGAGCTTAAAGCTCAGATTGCCCGTGAGGATAACAATATAAAGTTTGGAATGTCAGACAATTCCCACAAGATGGATTTGGAACGACAGCTTTCCATAGCCACAGCGGAATTGAAGGCTGCCCAAAGCAGGGCGAGCCGTTATAGCGGCCTTCATAAGGAAAACAATGCAATAATTGCCGGGGGAGCCAAATATGGAATAGATTTCTCGAATGAGCAATGGGGCCTTGATCACGCCTTGCGCCAGCTTTATGAGGAAAACGCCCCTATTATTAGGTATGCTGTCGCACAAGACACTGCTATAGTCACTAAGGTATGGGCTCCGTCGTTTTCAAGGGTCTTCAAAAAGGAACAGATCCTGCAGCTTGTGGATCTCAGCTATGAGAAGAGCAATGTGCAGATAATAGCATGGGTGCCCACCGGAGATATGGGAAAGATCAATAATAACACCAGGGCTGAAATCATAGTGAACGATGATGTATCTTTCAACGCCTCGGTTCAGTTATTGGGAGCCAGGACGGAAGATCTTCCGGAAGAATTGAGAAACAACCTTTCGCATACCTATACAGCTGTGATGGTTGTTTTAAGGCCTGATATTGATCAGGAGATTCCTTTATGGGCTGTGGTAGATCGTGTCCCCGTAAGAGTCAGAGTCAAGAATCTTGAGAATGGTGCCAGGGATGACGGTTCGGATTATTGGTATATCGATAACGACGGTCTAACCGAGACATCGAAAAAATTCTTCGGACTTTATCGTGAGAAACACAAGGGACGCTACAGATATAATCCGCAAACCCGTCCCGACACTATTTCAGGGGTGATGGTTGTTGATAAGTAAATTTAAAACAAAATTAAAAAAAAACATAGTCATGCCTCCAAGATCATATTATATAATAGAAAATTCAAGAAAAAGGAAAATCCTCGTAGTGAATCGATTGATGAACAATTCGAAAATTCAGGATATCGAGAAGGAGGATTTCGATGCAATATATGTAGATGTCGCCAATCGCACATTTGAAGAGACGCGACTCATAATGAGATGGCTTTCTCCCATAAGGGATGGCAAATGTTTTCTCAAGCCGAGGTTCGGCAGTCTGGAACTTCAGGACTTCATGCGCCATGCAGCCGACCTTTTCGACGGGTTCTGTGATAATCCGATGGACGAAACGTTTGCCGACCTTATCGAGGAAGTATATCGCAACATAGACAAATATGGAATCAACCAGGAGTTGACGACAGCAATTTCTTCAACTTCAAAGATTCTTGCAAACCTGATTAAATTTGATATCAGTCGCGGAAGGCTGGTGTTTTCAAATTATGCAATCAAGGGTCTGTCGGAAGGTTTCTCTTCGAGATACCTGGCGATGTATGACAATGAAGAGACACTTCAGCTCAACGAACGCCTTAAATTCGTGCATAAGCTTGAAGAGCTTGGATATGCCGAGCGTGTAAAGCTTGTAGACAGAATTCATGTTTGCCGCGAGTGTGGCGACTCACATCAGCTTTTTGTGGAATGTTGCCCTAAATGCAAAAGTTCGGATATACGCCAGGAATCAATGATCCATCATTTCCGTTGTGCAAACGTGTCTCCTGAAACCACTTATTTTAAAGATGGAGGGCTTGTGTGTCCCAAATGCCGGAGAACTCTCAGACACATAGGGGTTGATTATGACCGTCCGGCCACAGTCTTCTCTTGCAATTGTGGCAATACTTTCCTTCATTCATCAATGAAAGTGACCTGCACCAATTGTAACAATCAGAGCACTCCGGAAGAGCTGAATTCAATAGATGTGCTTGAATATAAGCTGACACCGGCAGGAATTAAGGCATTCGCAACCGATGAGGCAATCTTCCAGATTGAGAGCACCGACATTTATTCCGGACGTTCCACCTTCGAGAACTTCTGTGAGACTATCAAAGTGTTTAACAATCTGCCGTCATACTCGGAAGAAAACATCCTTGTCTTCAGATATCATTACGTCTATAATGGAGACCAGGAGGATGCACAGGTGTTTGACGTCATGCGCAATATCATGATGAGGAATGCCACCGTGAAACTAACAACCAATGACAATAATTTCTATGTTATGGTTGTAGCTCCGGTGAATAAGCTTGAATCGGAATACAAATTCGCAAGGAAGAGCCTTGACAGGATTTTCCTTGAGTTGTCGGAAGATAACGAAGATTTTGATGCCAAATGGCTGAAGACCTATAAATTCAGCCGTGAGGCAGATCCGGAAGAATTTATAAAGGAAATTCAAGAGAAAGTAGAAGAATCCACGCTTGAGACCCTTCATGAGGATTCTGCTTCCTAACAACATTAAGAAAAGATGGAATTACTACATCCAATAATTCAATATATCTCATCAGGGTTCACATGGTTTGTGAATCATGCCATGAATCTCTATTATGATATAGAGATGTGCTTTTCGCGTAATGTGAGCATGGACACCCTGCTGACCATATATTGGTTTCTGTTTTTGGTCGAGTTCCCGCGATATTATCTTTTGGAGATCTTTCTCTCGATAAGATATGCCGTGTTGAAACCTTTCAGACGCAAACTTGACAATAAGGCCAGGATTGTCTTATATTCAGAGAATCCATTGGTGTCTATTCTTGTGCCCGGAAAGAATGAAGGCAAGCATATCTATAAGCTTATCATGAGCCTCAAGGAACAGACCTACACCAACTATGAGATAATAGTCGTTGATGACGGCTCAGACGATACCACCCCTTATATATGCAGCAATTTAGAGGCTAACGGGTTTATAGACAGATATGTGAGGATAAATGACCGTGCCGGAAAGGCCGGAGCGGCAAATCTTGGAGCACAATTTGCAAGAGGGAAATATATAGTCCATCTTGACGCTGATTCCTCTCTCGACAGGGATGCGATAGAAAAAATCCTGTTGCCGTTTTATGTCGACAATAAAGTCAAGGCAGTCGGGGGTTGTGTCAAAGTCAGGAATAGCAAACAAAATATATGCACCTCCCTGCAGGCTCTGGAATATCTGAAAACCATCATGGTTGGAAGGATCGTTACCAGCGAAATGGGAATTTACCATATAATTTCCGGGGCTTTCGGTGCATTTGAAAGAGAGACGTTAGAGAAAATAGGCTATTGGGATATCGGTCCGGGTCTTGACGGAGACATCACGCAGAAAATCCGGAAAGCGGGCTATAAAGTCAAATTTGCAAACGAGGCCGTTTGCATGACAAATGTTCCAAGCAGCTGGTACAGGCTTTACGTTCAGAGAAGAAGATGGTCAAGATCCTTAGTGAGGTTCAGAATACGCAAGCATAAAGACATTCTTTTGCCTAATCGGAATTTTAGAGTCCTCAACTGGCTTTCTAATATGGAAAGTATTTTCTATGACTGTATATGCAACTATATGTGGTTTTATTATTTGATAGGACTATTATTTACGTATACCGACAGATTGCTTGAGATCCTGGTTATGGGATGGCTAATCCGGCTCTTCTTCGCCTTTATAGCTTTCGGAGTTATAATGCTTGTAACGGAAAGGCCCAAAGAGGAATTCCGAATGATAAAATATCTGCCCTTGTCAACGTTCTACACGGGATATTTCCTGAGGGTGACCCGTCTGATCGGCTACACAACGGAATTCTTTTTCTTCAATTCCTATAGAGACAAATGGAATCCGCGGAAAACTTCCATTTGGGCTCAGGCTGAGGTGAATTAAAAAATTAACGAAACTAAAAAATAAGAAAATATAAGGATGATTGATAAAAGACATAAAGTGGGGTTCATAGGACTCGGTTATGCGGGTTTTCCCATGATGTGCCTGTTTTCTTCCAAATATGAAACCGCCGGATTTGATTTGTCATTCCGCAGGGTCACGGAGCTCCAATCCGGAATAGACCATTGCGGAGATGTGCCTGAAGAGGATATTCAGAAAATGCTTGATAGCGGCACAGTCATCAGCAATGAGATTAAGGCGCTCAAGGATTGCAATATCTTTATAGTGACGGTTCCTACTCCTGTAGACAAAAACAACGAGCCGGATATGTCATATCTGGTTTCTGCAAGCCGTGAGGCCGGCAGCGTGTTGAAGAAAGGTGATATAGTGATATATGAATCCACAGTTTATCCCGGTGCTACCGAGGAGGTATGTGTTCCGGTGCTTGAGGAGACTTCCGGATTGAAATACAACAAGGATTTCTTTGTAGGCTATTCCCCGGAAAGAATAAATCCCGGAGACAGAGAGCACACCCCTCAAAATGTGGTGAAAGTAACGTCCGGCTCAACCAAGCAGACGGCACAGATTGTTAAAGATCTCTATGCCGGCGTATTGGGGGAGGAATATCTTCATTCAGTGTCATCAATCAAAGTTGCTGAGGCATGCAAGATTGTTGAGAACACTCAGCGAGATATAAACATAGCCTTCATAAACGAGATTGCAAAGATTCTGAATGCTATGGATATAGACACAAATGAGGTGGTTGATGCAATGGACACAAAATGGAATGCGTTGAAATTCCGTCCGGGTCTTGTTGGCGGTCATTGTATAGGAGTTGATCCCTACTACCTCATTGAAAAGGCCAACAGTATTGGCATAGAGCCAAAATTGATAAAGACCGGGAGGAAAATCAATATCTCCATGTCTGAGTACATAGCTACAAAGGTGACCGAGAATTTGAAGGGCCGTTTGAAAAATCTTAAGAATGCTAAAATATTATTGTTAGGTTTTGCATTTAAGGAGAACTGCCCGGATGTCAGAAACACCAAAGTTTATGATGTCTATCGGGCATTGAAACGGGCTACGGCTAATATAGAAATATATGATCCGATGGTGGATAACGAATTGGCACATGATTTGTATGGAATAAATGTGAAGACCAATCTCCACCAGCTATCCCACAAACGTTTCGACGCTATTGTAGTATGCGTTCCGCATGCTTTCTTTCAAGACATAGATTTCAAGCATCTGCTTAACAACAGAGGTTTCATATTTGATTTAAAGGGTGCGTTTAATAATGAAATTTTGAAAAAGAAGGAAATAGAGGTGAAGACATTATAAAGGGGAAGACCTTATAAACAGGTCATATTTTGAACAAAAAGAAAAAAAGGGACCAAATCCTAATCTTAATAATCCCGGTCCGATAAAAATAAAATAAGTTTCAAGGTAAAGTTATAATTCTATGATTAAAAATAGTTTAAAATTTTTGTTATTAAGTGGTATGACTATTGCCATGGCTTCATGTTCTGAGGAATCATTTGTTGATAACAATGGCAATACGGGAAATACGACTTCAGGATTTAACACTGCAAAAGTGCAAATCGGGAAATCATTACAAACAAGGGCTACAAGTCTTGATACATGGGGTCCAATGATATGTAATGATTCTTGGGAAAAAGACTTGGCTTTTTCCAAGCCGTCAGATGCTATCGATGTTACTAAACCTAATTTTGATAAAAACGGTAAGGTTTACTATGTTCCTGCAACATTTGAAGGAGATTTAAACCTTCAATCGCTTGGTTTTAGTGGCGGATCTGAATTTTATAATTATGGTAATGTAACTTCTATTAATAATGTGAATTATAATGGACTTATAACCATTTATAATGCAGGAACAATTGAAAACTTCGGCCCTTCGTCAGGTGGTCGTCACACAGTTTACAATACCGGTACATTATATGTAGCTGATTATGCAAATATAGGGAATTTGTATAATTCAGGAGCTTTGATACTTGAAAGAAATCATAATCAATGGTGGTCCAGTGACAAAGCGGATATACCCAATGAGATGAGCATATATAGTAAAGGAGAATCTGCTACTATCGAAATGCCGGATGGCGGTGATTTCAAGGCTGCAGCCCATATCCACGGCACCTTGACAGTCGGCAAGGGCAAAAACCTCAAAATTCAGAACTCAGAGACCCAATACATCTGCGGAGTCTTATTGACTGATGGTGTTCTTGATATGACCGAAGGAAATCTCCAAACTTCATATATTGAAGCAAAAGAGATTAAGTTTGACGGCGCATATCTGTATCTCTTGCCTCAGGCTCATATAGTATCTGGGAAGATCTCTCTTATAAATTCCGCAAGTGGAATCGTGGCAACTAAAGATTCATACGCACTTGTTGAAGCAAAAGATTTTTATTTCAGAAATAAAAATAGTTTTGAATCATCTTTCAGTTCCAATATCTATTTTAAAGTGGATGGAACAATCGATATTGAAGAAATATTGGTAAGAGATAATGGTCAGCAAGACAATGTGTATAGCTTATATAATTCAGCTGAAGAATATCTTGCAAGCCAGAACGGTAAAGAATTGGCCGGAAGATTAAATGCAGGCGATATAAGCGGCGTGCCTGAATGTGGAGAACCTTACGGAACTCAGGATCTCACTCCGGAGACTGGTCCGAGACTTGTTCCCATAGGTTTCATTGAGACTCCTGACCATGACCATAACATAGACAAGGATGATCCTAACAGACCTCAACTTTCTGCAACTTCGATAGATTTTGCTGACGGCATATTCTATGTTTCATACCACATGCGCGGAGGAAACTGGGGTAATGACACTTATGACAAGGATGATGTTGAAGGATGTATAGAAACATGGACAATCGAGAATTCAGGAAATCAAAACCGGATTAAACTGGGAGCCTATATGTGGACAAACGATTTTGATTTCAATCATATCATCATCGACGGCGATCAGATCATAACGGTAGGACACTATGACAACAAGGGTGCCATCATAGGCAAGATATCAAATTCGTTCAAAAATTATGACGCTCCTGAAAATAATGCTCCGGGATATTCCGAAGAATTCAGTTTCAAATATCTTACTACAGCTACGCCGGTATATGGAGATTTCTCAAATCCTAATCAAGGAAATGTCACAAATCAGCTTATTGATTACAAAAATGCGGGCGACGGCAACTGTGTAATCAAAGTAGGAAATGAATATTGGGTTGCAACTTATGAAGGTTATGGACGTCTTGACAGCGAATTCCAACGCATAAAGAATGAAGATGGAGAAGTGGCGTTCACTCCTACCCCGGGTTCATCAAAATATCTGATAGATACCGGAAACGACATAATGGTTCTTTATCTTAACGAGCGTCCGCCATCAACAGCAATAGCACAATCGGATGCATCTATTGCTACAATTAGCAAATCAACATATCCTTTTTCTGGGACAGATGAAGAGCTGAAAAGCTTTGTAAGTCCGGTTGATGGTAAGAATGTATTGGCCTGGGATAACGGTAAATTCTATGCATGCCTTGGAAAGGGAGGCCTGAATGTAAATAATGACAATATTTACACCTTCGGTGAAAAGAACCAGGAACCCGTTAATGGCATAGCATTTGACGACAGATATATTTATCTCGCATCGGGAAGTCACCTGAGAGTTTTGGATAAATCAAATCCGGAAAATCAGATCTGCAGCTATTCAATTCCGTATATGTCATCCAACTTTATCAAGCTTGCCACCATAGATGGAGAAACATATATCGCAGTAGCTTTCGGACGTGAAGGTGTGAGAATATTCCGATTGGAAGAATAAAGATTGTTAGAACACCGTAAAAATGGTAAAGGGAAAATAGTGAAATTTAACATAGCGATGAAGAGGCTGACAAACTAAATGTCAGCCTCTTTCATCGCTATGTGATAGAGGGGGAGTTGTCATAACCCTCAGACTGCAATGTATCTCCGATACTTCTTGTCTGGGGTTGCTTCAACTTGAGACTCGCCGAGTCTCTCCCCTTTTTTTCCG
>JAFLTV010000019.1 GCA_022509105.1 Muribaculaceae bacterium
AACGGAGAAAACCATCCGGGAGTGCAAAGAAAACCAACATATACGATGAATACCAAGATCGATTGGATGATTATCTTGACGATCCCGAAGATGAAATCCGTTTCGACCCTGAAGTCTTCGACTTCCAAAACGATTAATTAAACACAAATAATTCATTATATTATGACAGTAGAAGAATTACGACTAAAAGTTTTTCGAGACCTTGATTCTCGTGGATTAAAAAATCCTTCTATCAGGAAAGGAGCTTTTGACAAGATCCTGTCTTTCATACAAACAAATAAGATTTATATGAGAAATGGCGACTTAATTTTGCCATCTGATAAAGAATCGTTGAAAACTGCCTATCAAAAATTGAAAGGGAAAAGCTTGAATAGTGCTGAAAGTAGTGTTATAAATACAATGTATGAACATTATAAAGGTAAAAAACTTTATGTTTCGGAGGTAGATAACAAAGACCAACAAAACAAAGTTGAAGAAAATGTTGAAACAATAAAAAATGATAATACCATTAAAGTAGAAGATATTGAGAAGAAATTAATAAACGGAAATTTCTTGACAGTTAATGAACTTGAAAATGGCAAGAAAGTTCCCAAAGATCCCGGACTTTATTGTATAAGAATCAGAAAGGGAGTCTATTTCCCAAAAGATTATGGTAAGATTAGGGAAGATGGGATAATATATATCGGTAAAGCAGAGAAATCTTTATATAAAAGATTATGGGATCAGGAATTGAATCATAATGGACATGCCACATTTTTCAGGAGTATTGGAGCCATGTTGGGATTAAGACCTCCTAAAGGTTCATTATTTGGAAGTACATCCAGAAATTATGAATTTGATTATATGGATACTGAATACATCAAGAAATGGATGAGGCAAAGTCTTTTTGTAAATTTCTTACCAATTCCTAAAAATCAGATTAAGAAGATTGAGAATAAACTAATAAAAAAATATTGTCCTTTAGTGAATATTCAGGGAAATCCAAATAAAAGTAAAGCTATTCAAGAAGTCAGAAAGGAATGTGTTAAAATAGCTCAGTCTAAACCCTTAAATTAAAAATAAAGGAAGATACATTTCTGTTATAAGAAAATGGTGTTGATTTTTGAGAGATATAGATATGGAGAGATTTAAAGGGAAGGTTGTGGTTGTTACCGGTGGTGCGAAAGGTATCGGTGAGAGGATTGCGGAACGCTTCAGAAATGAAGGTGCCAATGTTGAAATAATTGATAAACTTGAGGGTAATTGGTTTGTAGGTGACATCGCTGAAAAGTCGGTCATTGAAAATTTTGCTTCGTATGTAATAAATAAACATGGGAAGGTGGATATTCTCGTGAATAACGCTTTGCCGTTGATGAAGGGTATTGACAATTGCACGTGGGAAGAATTTGTATATGCCCAGAAAGTAGGCGTGGCTGCTCCTTTTTATCTGTCAAAATTGTTTAAAGACCATTTCCCGAAAGGGGCTTCCATTATCAATATCTCCTCGTCGAGAGACAGGATGAGCCAGCCGCAGACTGAAAGTTACACGGCGGCAAAAGGTGGCATTGCAGCATTGACTCACGCAATGGCGATGTCTCTGGCTCCAAAGGTGAGGGTGAATTCAATTTCACCCGGTTGGATCGACACAATAGGTTATGAAGCTTCGGAGGAAGACAAAATTCAGCAGCCGGTAGGGAGAATCGGCACACCTGACGATATAGCCTCGATGGTTTTATTCCTTAGTTCCGAGGAAGCCGGATTCATAACAGGAGAAAACATTGTGATCGACGGCGGTATGACTCATCAGATGATTTACCACGGCGACAAAGGCTGGAAATTGGAGAAATAATATGGAGAAAATAAAGAATATCATATTCGATTTTGACGGTACATTGGCCGACACATCCCAACTGATAGTGGCTACGATGCAGAGATCCATTGAGGAATTGCAACTTCCGTTCCGTACGTCGGAAGAAATTAAAGCTACTATCGGAATAAGGCTTGAAGAGATTCCCTCTTATTTATGGCCCGACATTCCCGAGTTGGGTGAAAAAATGGCGACAGTCTATCGGAAAAATTTTGAACTGTTGAAAGATGAAATTCCGGCAACTTTATTCCCGGGCGTCAAGGAAACCCTGTCAAAATTAAAAGAAGCAGGCTGTAGGTTTGCTATTGCTACAAGCAGGAGCCGAAAATCTGTTGAAGAATTGACCAGGCAATTGGGATTAAGGGATTTTTTCACATATATGTTAGGAGGAGATGATGTTTCCGAGGGTAAGCCGAATCCGGAATCAATCTTCAAAATCCTGACGGAACTTGATTGGTTAAAGGATGAAACCATGATGGTCGGCGACATGGTGGTAGATATACTGATGGGTAAGAATGCAGGAATAAGGACCTGCGGTGTAACATACGGTAACGGCAAAACGTTAGAATTAGAAGAAGCCGGGAGTGATTTCATCATTTCTGACTTTTCGAATCTGACAGAGGTTATACAATGTTAAGCCGGGAGAAAATAAGAAACAACAAGGAAAGAATTATCCATTTACTCAATTCCGCTAACAGAGAGGGAATGGGTAATGTGGTCGATTATCTTGAAAAGAATAATTTTTTCGAGATACCTTCCTCCCTTCACAGGCATCATAATTGGGAAGGCGGTCTGGCTCAACATTGCCTCGGAGTATATGACAGATTGTCAAAAACCGGTGAAGATTTACCTGAAGACAGTAGGATCATAACCTCCTTACTTCACGACGTTTGTAAGTCAAGGAAGATATATAAAGATAAAAACGGAGAATGGAAGAAAAGGAGAGAGGAGGAGCTTCATATCCCGGGCCATGGCAACCGGTCGGTAAAAATCTTGGAGAAATTGGGTCTTAAACTGACCTCCGAAGAAAAAAGAGCAATAAGATGGCACATGGGAGGATGGAAGATAGGAGAAAGGCCTAAAGATGAAATCCGAGATTTCTTTGCTACAAAAAAATCGGATTTATGGAGACTGCTTCATAATGCCGACCGATATGATGCAAGTCATAATCCACAAAAAGACTAAGTTATGCCGATATGGAATCCATGGCATGGCTGCCACAAGATAAGCGCCGGGTGCAAACATTGTTACGTTTTTCGTGAAGATGCGGCTTACGGTACGGTGATTCCCACAACGGAGGTAAGGAAGACATCCTCTTTTAATCTGCCCATAAAAAGAGATCGGAAGAAGAATTGGAAATATCCCTCCGGAACTGAATTCGGGCTTTGTTTCACATCCGACCTTTTGATTGAAGAAGCAGACGGTTGGCGACCGGAAATATGGGACATGATAAGAATGAGAGATGATTGCTCTTTCTATTTCTTTACCAAAAGGATAGACAGACTGGAAAAATGTCTGCCATCCGATTGGGGAGAGGGTTGGAATCATGTGGCCATAGGATGCACGGTAGAGAATCAGGAAAGGGCCGATTTCAGGCTTCCTCTATTCCTTTCCCTGCCGATAAAACACCGTCTTGTTATCGTTGCCCCGATGATCGAAAGGATAGACATTCAGAGATATCTTGAACCTGAGCTGATTGAATCCGTGAGTGCCGGAGGAGAGTCGGGGAAATATGCACGTGCGCTTGACTTCAACTGGATATTAAATTTGAGGGAACAATGCGTGGCGGCAAAAGTTCCCTTCAATTTTCATCAGACCGGCTCCTACATTATCAAAGACGGCAAACAATTTCATATACCAAGACCCTTGCAACATTCCCAGGCACACAGAGCCAAAGTAGATTTCACCCCCTAAGTAAACTTATTTGTCGAGGCAGGCGTCGAGGAGGGCCGTGATTGCTTCACGGTCGAGCTTCCGGCCAATGAATACTATCTTCTGCATGCGGTCGCCATATTCTTCATCCCAGTCTTTCATCAAGCCCGGTTCGCGGGCCATAATCTGCTGCAGCTCCTCTTCGGATGCTGTGGCATACCATTTCCCGGCTTCCGTGAGTTTCTTCTGTACTCCGGCTTGTTCAAAGAGATAAGACATGTCTTTCTGGTCGGAGAAATAGCAGATTCCTTTGGCCCTGATTATATTGGAGGGCCATTGCTTGCCGACAAACCAGTCGAACTTATTGATGTCGAATGGGGTACGACGGTAGTAAACGAAAGTGCCGATACCGTATTCCTCTGCTTCCCCTTCGCCATGGTGATGGTGATGATGGTGATGGTGGCAAACGCCATGCTCATGGTCGCAATCGGAATGATCCTCATGGTCATGATGCTCATGTTCATGCTCGTGATCATGATCATGATGGTCATGCTCATGGTGATGTTCCTCGGCTTCAATTTCTTCGAGAGGCTTTTCAATCTCCTGAATCCATGTGGCAGAGGTTACGGTTTTTTCGTAATCGAAGAGATGTGTGTCGAGGAGTTTATCGAGGTCTACGTTGCAAT
The DNA here is from genome assembly GCA_022509105.1 of Muribaculaceae bacterium. Classification (GTDB taxonomy): domain Bacteria; phylum Bacteroidota; class Bacteroidia; order Bacteroidales; family Muribaculaceae; genus Lepagella. The sequence continues at coordinate 4,405 of JAFLTV010000019.1, forward strand.
AATCGCAGTCGATGATTTCGGCCTTCGGCTGGATTGCGCGGATGATATCGCGTATATGCCGGAGGTCGGCCGGAGAAACGTCGGAACTCTTGTTGAGAAGTATGATATTGCAGAATTCAATCTGTTGGATAACCAGGTTTTCGATATCTTCCTCCTCGATTTTGGATGACTGGAGTTTGTCGCCGTTTTCGAATTCGCTTTTGAGCCGGAGGGCATCGACGACAGTGACTATAGCGTCAAGACGCGGAGCGGCCTCCTTGGTGAGTTCCGGAGCGGCGAAAGGCATCGAACAGAGAGTGCGCGCTATTGGTTCGGGTTCGCAGATGCCGCTTGCCTCGATCACGATATAGTCGAAACCTGCAGTCATGAGTTCGGATACCTGCTGCATGAGATCGTTCTGGAGAGTGCAGCAGATGCAGCCGTTCTGGAGGGCAACGAGACTGTCGTCGTTGGAACTTACTACGCCGCCTTTGGCTATGAGAGAGGCATCGATGTTTACTTCCCCGATATCATTTACGATTACGGCAAAGCGAATTCCTTTGCGGTTGTTGAGGATTCTGTTGAGGAGTGTTGTTTTGCCGCTGCCCAAATAACCGGTCAGCAGCAATACAGGGATATATTTTTTTGTCATAACTATTTATCGGAGAGGTAGCTGTTGATTTCGGAAATACAGGAGGAGGCTTCGCCTACGGGGCAGGGGAGCTCGATAAAGCCTGTGACTCTCGCTCCGGGTATAATGGCGTTTTTCAGCTGTTCGGGAGTCGGGACAGCCGGCAATTCGGCATATTCAGCGAATGTGTAGGTGGTGAAGACAGAGTTCTGTCCGAAACCCTGGTTGTTGAGCCACCAGCCGTTTGCCAGTTGGATAGGCTTGGAATCGGCGGTGATGTCGGTGGGTGCCGGGAAATATATGATCTCGCCGTTGTTGTTGAGAGTGATGGCCACATTGTTAGCATAGTCTCCGCTCATGCGGAAGGCTGTGGCGTTTGGAATCATGCCCTGAGTGGGAAGCTTCACCCGGTTGGTTGGTACTTCAATCTTCGGCATTTTATCTTTCGGGAGCATCATGTCATCAATTTTATAGGGGTCGGATACTTTGCCGGCATCGGGAGAATAGACGTATCTGTGGGATGTGCATGACATGGCCAATAATACCAAAGGGAGAATAAACAATGAGGTTTTCATATCAGTAGAGTTTATGTGTTAATAATGCTTTCCGAGTTTAGTCTCTTCAAGACTATGGAGAGGGTTCAAGATGCAAATTTACAATTTTATATTTAATTAGACTCCAAACTAAGGGAAAAGTAAAAAATTAAAGTCTTGAAGTCTTGTGAAGTTTTGAAGTTGGGGATGGAAAGGGGAGGGCCGGGCCTTCACGGCCAAACCCTCCCCGGATAATCAACTAAATGTTTCTTAAAAGTGGTTCATACTGTTTTAAGGATAGGAATTAAGAAGAACTATTTCCGAATTGGACTAACTTTAATTGCAGCTCCACCGCCCGGGGCGAGGTGCTGTTTGAGTTTGGTTTTATTATTCACTTTTTTCTTAGTGATAATGTAGGCTTGCTGATTGTCTAAATAATGCGCATTTGGAGCGTCGGCATAGATTGTGGCCTCGTAAGAAACACCGGGTTCCAAAAACGAGAAATCTATCACGGCATCACGTGCATTATCATCAGTGATAGCACCCACAAACCAATCGTCGGAATTCTTATCCTGACGCGCTACTGTGATGTAGCGAGCCGGCTCGGCTTCCAGATATTTTGAATCTTTCCATTCCACGGGCACTTCCTCGATGAATGTGAAAGCGTCGGGGAAACGTTGGTAGTTTTCAGGCAGGTCGGCCGCCATCTGCATAGGACTCGGCATCGTGAGATAGAGAGCAAGCTGGCGAGCGAGTGTGCTCATAGCCTTACCGGTTTTACCCTCGTTGTAATAGCTGAGGTCTAACTGGAAGAGGCCCGGAGTATAGTCCATCGGTCCGCCTTTCAGACGTGTGAAGGGAAGAATGGCAGTGTGAGACGGAGGATTGCCGCCCATAGATTCAAATTCACCGCCACGTGCCGATTCCTGAGCCAGCCAGTTGGGATACGTGCGTATAAGTCCTGTGGGTCTGGGAGCCTCATGACTGTCTATCATGATTTCATAGTCGGCAGCCTTTTCGATTACATACTGAGCATGGTCTACCATACCTTGGGAGGTGTGATGCTCGGAACGAGGTATGATTGCGCCTACATATCCGGTCTTCACTGCGTCATAATTGTTGTCTTTCATGAATTGGAAGGCACGGTCGAGCTGACGTTCATAATCCTGAGCGTTGGCTGCAGTTTCATGATGCATCACGAGTTTCACTCCCTTCTCCTTGGCATAATCGCGAAGATAGGGGAGGTCGAAATCCGGGTAATGTTTGTCGAAGAGGAACTGACGGTTTTTGCGATAACTTGCCCAGTCTTCCCAGCCTTCGTTCCAACCTTCCACGAGAACTGCGTCAATGCCATGGTCGGCTGCGAAATCTATATATTTCTTCACATTTTCAGTATTTGCTGGATGGCGACCGTTGGGTTTCAGTTTCGTATAGTCGGTGACACCCGGTTTAGCACGGTAATCATCGGAATATGCCCAGGTTTTCTCTCTTCCGGTGAACATTTCCCACCATACGCCGATGAACTTCATCGGTTTGATCCATGAGGTGTCTTCGATCTTGCTTGGTTCGTTGAGATTAAGGATAAGTTGGGAAGCGAGAATCTCGCGAGCGTCATCGCTGACGATTATTGTGCGCCAGGGAGTGTTGAAAGGCAACTGGATATAACCACGCACTCCGAGCTTATCGGGAGTGAGATGAGTCTTCATCCCGTAAGTTTCAGGATTGATATCAAGCTGAATTGCCGGGAATCCGATGAGGGCGGCCTCATGGATATTGATGTAAAGGCCGTCGTCGGTTTTTGCGAGCATAGGAGTCTGGATGGTCTTTTCCAGATCTTTAGTTCGCTGGCTTTCAGAATGGCGACCCGCATACTTCTTCATAGCTTCCGGCATTTCAGAGATGCGAGCCTCCGTGAAAAGATATTCGTCTGTGTCATAGTCTCCCGGGATAGCGAAAAGAGTGTGGTCTGCCGGGAAGTTAAACTCACTGATTTCATCGAGGACAGCGAGATAATTGGCCTTATCCTGGAGAGGGAACTCATAACGGAACCCCATGCCGTCGTTAAAGACACGGAAACAGACATTCATCAGAAGACCGTCGGTGTTTTGAAGGTTGACAGTCAGTTGGTTGAAATGGTTGACGATGTCTTGGTATTCTCCCCATACCGGATGCCAGGTTTCATTGAAAGACGCTGTGTCGGTGCTTAGGATTTTGAAATTATCCTTAAACTTAGCCTCTTTCGCTACAAGACCGAGCTTGCTATCAACGATAACGGGTTTTCCTTTGTAGGAAAGGTTATAGTATGGTTCACCCTGGGCGTTGACGTCGACATTGAGGAGAAGGTTGCCGTCGGGCGAGGAAATATCGGCGGCCGCCATGTTCAAGGCGACGGCAGCACACATCGAAATCAAAGCTTTAAATCTATTCATATTTTAGTTGTTTTGTAAATTCTTGAGGATAGTTTAAATCCTCAAGCTAAAGCATTAGGTTAGGAGGCTTTGCTGCCTCCAAAAGTAGAAGAGGAGAATCTCATTATAAAATGAACTATAAGTTGCATAAATTGAACTTATTTATTATCTTTGCTTTGAATTTGAATAAATATTGGAGTTTCCTCCAAAAAATTCCTCTCTTTGAGGGCTTAAACCCGGGATCCAACACCGGGTTTTTAGTTTTATCCACAAGGATAAGACGTTTATTTTGACCGAGGGTATTGCTCGGAGAAAGGAGGTTACTCCATGAACAATTTATTCAAATTCAAAAATGGCCAGCTGTATAAGCTTGTGGATTGCAGATTGATCCGTATTAATGGTAAGACTGTAAAGTCTGATAAAGACAAAGTCTTCAAAATGTGGATCCCTGTTAATCCAAAGGTTTAGCAGTTAGCTGAGGAAGAGGTTGGTTGGAAGCCTCTTCCTTTTTAGTTTGCATAGATGGCATAGCCATAGGCCGGCAGAGAGATGGTTACCGGGATACTGAGGCTGCTGCCGTTGATGAGGTCGTTCATTGTGGTGTAACGCAGAGTGATGGGCGTTACATAATCTTGGGTATTACCGCTGCAATTGACTACTACCAAGAGGTTTTTGCTGCCGTTAGTCCAAGTGAAGGCGCATATCGAGCCTGTCGTGTAGTCGGTAAGATTACCGGCTCTTACGTTGTTTGTTGCCTTGTAAGCCTCATTAATAGCCTTATAGACCGGAGTCAGAGCTTCGTTGAACGTGATAGTCTTATAGTTGAAGAAAGACTGTTTGCCTGTGAGGCCTGAAGCGTCCATTCCGGAATAAATGAGGGGCGTACCGTTCAGGAATGCCGTACAGACATAGGCGGCTGGCAGAGCATCAATCGAACCGTAGTAGGAATTTATAGAGTTTTCCGACATTGTGTCATGATTGAAAACATATCTGAGAATTGAGTCGCCTTCGGGCACTTTTCCCCAGGCGCTGACACCCTCTTCTACTATCGATGCTGCGCGTCCGCTTGTGAAAGCTTTTGCAATAGTCGGAGCGCTGCTCCAGTCGTAGATCATGTCGTAGCCGTAGCCATAGAAGCTATAGTTTGAAGATTCGGCGAGGAGCAGCATGTCGCTCTTCAATGCCTTAAGGTCTGAAGCGAGGTTGGTCCAGAAACTCGAAGGAATATTAGGACTGTCGGCATAGTCGAAACGGAAACCGTCGACATCGGCAGTAGTGACCCAATATTTGATGGCGTCAGCCATAGCCGGAGCCACTTCGGGATTTTCATAGTTCAATTGGGCCACGTCATTCCAGTTTTGTCCCGGAGGAGAAATAATCTGGCCATTTCTCTGCATAAACCAGTCGGGGTGTTCAGTGACCCATGGATTATCCCAGGCAGTGTGGTTAGGCACCCAGTCTAGAATCACTTTCAGACCGAGACCATGTGCAGACTTTACAAGATTCTGAAGGTCGGCAATTGTGCCATATTTAGGATTGATTGCCTCATAATTCTTGACGCAATAGGGAGAACCTACAGACTGCGGGCCTGTGCCGGGTTCGCACACGGGCATTATCCAGACAATGTCGCAACCCATATTTGCAATTCTCTGCAGGTTTGAGGTCAGAGCATTCAGACAGTTTTCCGTGCCGAAGAAACGCGGATTGGCTTCATACACCACATAATCGGGCATTTTCGATGTCACCTCCGGAGCAGGAGGATTGGGAGAAGGATTAACCGGTCCGTCTTCATTCTTGTCTCCGGAGGAACAACCGATAAACAACATGGCAGCCGCAGCAACGGCTGCCATGTTTAATGTAAGTGAATTAATTAATTTCATCATTTAAGTTTTACGCCTTCAGAAGTGACTTCAAGATAAAGATCACCATTGAGAGTTATGGGGAAATCTCCGAGCTGATCGCCATTGTTATTGTTGTTGAAGATCAGATTGAGACCTTTCCCATTGGCCGGAGCCGGGTAGGTGATGTAGGTCACACCATTGACAGTTTCAGTGATTGTTGAAGCCAGACCGGGCCAGCCGCCGAATACTTCGCCGGCATCACCCCATGCATAGAGAGCGATTTCACTCCAGCCGGTCTGATTGTCGGCATAGATGGTGAGATTGGGAGTGTCGAGGAAGGTAGCCTCAGTGGCAGTCACGTTGATAAACCAGTTCTGGTCAAGAGTGATCACCATGTCAGCCTGTTCAACCTGGGTTCCGGCATTGTTGTTGAAGATGAGATGTTCGGTCTCACCAGAACCTGTAACTGTGAAAACGAGATATTCCACGCCTCCCACAGTTATAGTGGAAGAAGGAGCTTGTCCGGGCCAGCCGCCGAAGATTTCTTCATCGCCCCATGCATAGAGATAGAAATTATCCCATCCTGTCTGGTTTTGAATATAGATATTGTATTCAGCGCTTGGTTTCGGGTCGTCGGGTTCGGGATCATCGGGAGTTTCGCCACCACCGGGCTTGAAAGTTTCAGGATCAATCTCAGTGAGATTAGTGCCGGAGAGCTCGAAATAGTAATCTTTGTCGAGGGTGATGCCGGAGAGTGTGCCCGATTGAGGAGAACCATTGTTGCTTACAATCACATTGACAGTCTTACCGTTGTTCATTTCGCCGAAGTCATAGTAATTATAGACAACGCCGTTGATAGTCTGAGTTCCTGTGAAAGGCAAGCCCGGCCAGCCTACGCCGAGGAAGTCTTCACCGCCTGAACCTTCTTCCCATACCCAGATATAGAAATCTGTCCAATCTGTGTTGTTGTAAACGAAGATGGTGTGACCGTCATGAGGAACTGAAGCTTCGGGATCGATTTCAACGAGAGCACCGTCAGCAGTAAGTTCGAAGTAATGGTCTTTGTTGAGAGTTACTCCGGATACAGTGCCGGTCTGCGGTGAACCGTTATCACTTATTATGACATTGATTGTCTTGCCTTCGTTGGAAGCCCCTGTGTCGAAGTAAGTGTATCTTGAGCCGTTAATGTTGATAGTGCCGGTAGCAGCAACGCCGGGCCATCCTGTGCCGAGGAAGTCTTCACCGCCTGAACCTTCTTCCCAAGCCCAGAGATAAAGGTCGGTCCAAGAAGAATTGTTGAGGATGTAGAGAGCATAACCGTCGTGTTCAACTTCATCAGGATTTTCAGGAGTATTGAAATCTTCCTCCCAATAATCTACGAAAACATTCTGACGTCCGCCCACCGGGGGATATTCATAATGGAGCATCGGCTGATTTTCGATGCTTCTTTCCGGACCGTTCTGAATATTATAGAAAGTGTAGCCGTCGGCAAGAGTCTTGCCGTTCTGGAAGCTTGACGGATTGATATAGATTCCGAATTTAGCGGGCACGCCAGATTGAGGATTGCCTCTCTGGAGGAGCCACTCGGGATTGCCGACAGCCTCTTCGCCACCATTGAAATCACCATAGATATAGATCTGGTCGTTGATACCTGTGCCGTAAGGAACGATAACCTCGAGGAGCATCAGGCCTTCTCTTGTTTCGAACTGGGGAAGTTCGGAGGTCAATGTGATCGTTTCCTCGCTACAGCCCGTGAACATGGCCATCAAAACGAGCAAGAGACCTGTTATATTTAGTTTCTTCATTATTCTTTTGATTTTAAAAGTTAAAAACTTTCATCTAATGAATTAATATCCCGGATTTTGCACAAGGCCCGGATTCACCATAAGAGCATCGTTAGGCAAAGGATACCATTCATAGATTCTGTCACGTTTGGCCGGCATGTCGCGTTCGGGGTCAGTTGCACGGCCGAAGAACCACCATTGACCCTGAGTGAACTTGTCGAAACGACGAAGATCGGTGCGGCGGCGGCGTCCTTCATCGAGGAATTCAAGACCCCATTCAGAGAGAAGCCAGTCCATGTCGAAATTATCGAAACCGGGTCCGGGAGTCTCCACTTCGTTTTTGTTATTGAAATAACGCTGGCGCACCTGGTTGATGAGCTGTTTGGCACTGTTGCTGTCGCCTGCGCGCATCTTACATTCAGCCAAAGCATAGTAAGCTTCTGCAAGACGGAATTCCACCTGCCAAGCATCTCTCCAGTCGAGACCTGAAGATTCAGGGATAATCGGATAGCGGAGGAAACGATAGCCGGAGTTAGTCATACCCCAACGCGGAGACATAACAGGCTCGAGGTCACGTCCGATTCCGAGGAAAGTGCCGACCTGGTCAGTGTAATACAAAGGCACTCCTTCAAGTTCGGCATCAGCCGGAACTGATTGGCCTGTGGTGTAGTCAACTTGTGCACCCATGAGGAAAGAACCTTCCCAAACGCCAGCGGCGTCAGAGTGGAACGGTTTTTTACGGATATCGGCATCTTTGAAACGATCGTAGACTGTTCCGAGCTTGTCGCCATAATCATAGAGGAAGCTCTTTGAGCCTGTGGAATAGTCGTTGTTGGCAGAGATTGTACCGGTGTTGTCGTGAGACGGCACGAGACAAACGCAGTTCCATCCGCTCTGGTCCCAGCTGCCACCAAGTATATCGGTGTAATTATAGGGAAGCCACGGAGTGTTGCGGTTATTATTGGTCCAGTCGCCTACATGCTGAGCGAAAGCGAAAACTATTTCCGGGCAGCTCGCATTGCCGGGAGTATAGATCTGACGATAGTCTGTTGCCAAAGAATAAGAGCCGAAGTTGCCGTCGATAATAGACTGAGCCAATGTAGCACATTCATTATAACGGTCAACACCTGTCCAGAGCTGTGAATTGAGGAGCAATCTCATCTTAAGCATACGGTTCATTCCTTGGTTGAGACGGGAACGTGTAGAACCGAGACCGTCTTCCTTCATAAGAGCGGGATAGCTGTTGTCGAGTTCATCGGCGATGAATTGCCAAATAAGCTTGCAACCTTCATTGAAGTCTGCACCGGCGATAGAGCCCGGGATATCAGTGCTGTCGCCTGATGTAAAGATAGGCAATGCTCCGCCCCAGAGTTCGAAATTGTTATAATAAGCCCATGCTCTCATGGTTCTTACTTCAGCGATATAGCTGTCTAAAGCCTCGCGGGTCATTCCGATTGAACCGGGATTGATTTTCTCGAGGTCGCTGATGAGAGTGTTACAGAGACCGATGCAAGTCCAGGCATTGTTCCATGCATTTCTGATGATAACAGAGCGGGAATTCCAGGTCTGGGTAGAGAGCACGAATTTTTCAGCATCGTCATAACCCCATTGTCCGCCGTTCCATGTACGCCAGGCAACCTGGTCGGCTGAAAATTCGTTAAGATACCAGAAATATTCGAGGAAACCGGTCATTGCGCTTGCATAGATAGATGCGACCGCTCCCTTCACACTGCCTTCATTCTCATAGAAATTCGCAGCGTCGATTTGCTGGAAAGTCTTTTCATCCAGGTTTGTACAGCTTGAGGCAGAGATAGCCAGAAGAGCCGCTGAAACGGATGAGAAGCAGATTTTCTTGAATTTATTTATATTTTTCATAGAGTTGTCTTTCGATTTTAAATTAACGGAAACGAACAGTAACACCTAAAGTAACCTGAGTTGCCTGCGGATAAGCGTTAGAGCTATCAACACCGGGAGTCAGACCTGTTGAAGGCACAGCCGACGGGTCGGTTCCCTTATATCCGGTCAAGGTGAAGAGATTCTTGGCTGACACATAGAGTCTCAAAGAATCGAGAAGTTTGCGGTTCTTCAACGGGAAAGTGTAACCTAATGTTACGTTTTCAAGCTTGAAATAGTCGCCCTTTTCAAGGAAGTAGGAAGTAACGACACCGGGACCATACCAGAGGTCTTTGTCTTTGCCATAGGCTGAGCGCAAAACGTTTGTGCTACCGCCTTGTTGGAGACCCATTCCGTATCTGCGGTTGTTATAGATGTCGAAACCGAAAGCTCCTGTGAACATCAAGCTGAGATCCCAACCTTTATATTTAAGATTGTTGCTCCATGTGAGGAAATGCTGGGGAGCACCGTTGCCGATGAATTTCTTATCGTTAGGATTTGCTGAAGCAACGGGAATAGCCTCGCCGTCTTTGTTATAGACGAGCATAGTGTGGTCTTCAGTTACGCCTGCATATTCATAGCCGTAGAATTGAGCTACTTTGCCCCCCTCTTCCACACGGAAAAGATATTCGCTTGAACCGATGCCGCCTGTGCTGTAAAGGTCAAGATAAGAAGCCTTGTAAACATCATTAGAAAGTTTTGTGAGCTTGGTTGTGCCGTAAGAGTAATTGATGCCCATGCTCCAGCTTACAGGCTGATTCCAGATGATGTCGCCGTTAAGAGCGAGCTCGATACCCTGGTTGCGGATTGTGCCCACATTCACGAGAATATTTGAATAAACAAACGGTGGCTGCGGAGCAGTGTAGTTGTAGAGAAGGTCTTTAGACTGACGGTCGAAATATTCGATAGATCCGTAGAGACGGTTCCACAACATGAAGTCGATACCGATATTGTAGCTGATAAGTTTTTCCCAGCTCAAGAGAGCGTTAGCATTGTTTGAAGGACGATAACCTGTCTGCCATTGGCCATCCATCAGATATTTGCCGTTGCTTGTGTAGGTTGAGATAGCCTTGTAGGCATCGAAGTCGCTACGACCTGTCTGACCATAAGAGAAACGGGGTTTCAAACTTTGCACCACCTCAGTGTAATCTTTCATGAAAGGAGCCTGCACCAATTCCCAAGCGATTGAAGCTGCGGGGAAGGCACCCCATTTACGTCCGCTACCAAATTTTGTTGAACCTTCATAGCGAAGAGATGCAGAAGCGATGATCATGTTTCTCCATGAATAGTTGACACGACCCAAGAAACCGATAAGAGTAGACTGGCTCTTGTTGCTCCACATGTTGGCTCTTCCTTCGCCTAACCATGAACCGGCGCCGATATTGTTCCAGAGAGGAGAGTCGAAAGTGAAGTTATAGTTTTGTTCCCCCATCTGGTCCCAGTCGCTGCGTTCATAAGAGTAAGCAACAACGGCATTTACATTGTTATCATCGTTCTGGAAAGAGTAGTTTCCTAACCATTCGATGCGGTTGGTCCACCATTTCTGATATTGTAAGTAAGCCTGGCCGTCATAACCGCCCCAGAAAGAAGTGTTGGAGTCTGAGGGGAAATACTGGCTCTGTTTGAAGTCATGATAAGTATAAGAATATGAGAGAGTAGTGCTCAGCGTATTATGCTCGTTGCTCCAGATATTGTAGCGGAGGTCGGAAGTGCCGAGGATGTAGGTTTGTTCGCCTTTGCTGGTAGGAGTAGTCATCATGTTGACCGGGTTGGTGGCGCCTGTAACGTCGTTAGGCTGATACCATGAACCATCCTCGTTGTAAACGGGCATAGTCGGGTTCATTGAAAGTGCGCGGTCGAAATAATCACCCACCTTATAGTTTTCGTTTGATTTACGGGCGTTAAGAGTGAAAGTGAATTTCAAGTGGTTGTCGAGAGTGTTTACAGAAACAGCAGTACGACCGCCGAATTCTTCTCTCTTACTCTTGATATCAAGACCGTTAGCGCTCTTATAGTTAACTGATGCAGTGTAGTAGCCGCCGTTAGCGAGACTACCTTCGATACCTACATACTGGTTAGTGTCGTAAGACACGTCGCGAGTGATGAGGTCATACCAGTTAGTGTTAGAACGGAAGTCATGTCCACGACGAGCAGCGCGCCATTCCTGGGGAGACAACACGTCGGGTTTCCCTTTAGCGATTCCGATAGCTGCATAAGAATCGTAGGTGACGAGGGCTTTTCCGGCTTCGCCTGTTCCCTTCTTGGTTGTGATAAGGATAACACCGTTAGCACCACGAGTACCGTAGATAGCTGCAGAAGAAGCATCTTTCAATACTGATATAGACTCAATATCCTGCGGAGCTATAGTTTTGATGTCGGCACCGGGAACACCGTCAACAACAACGAGGGGACCGTTGCCGGCGCTGATTGAGGTTGCACCACGCACCTGAAGGTCGGCACCGCCGTTAGGGTCGGCAGACGCGGTGCTGGAAACGTTAAGACCGGCAACCTTACCGGTGAGCATTTCCATCGGGCTGTTGACAGCACCCTTCATGAAGTCGTCGGAGTTAACCTGCACGATAGAACTTGACACCTCCTTGCGGGAAAGAGTACCGTAACCGATAACCACGAGTTCGTCGAGAATCTCGCTATCTTCGTGCATAGTGACATTAATTGTAGTTCTGCCGTTGATCTTCTCCTCGATGGATCCGAATCCGACATAGCTGAAAATAAGAGTTCCGTCGGCGGGAACATTGTTTAAAGTGTAGTTACCCTCGATATCGGTGGCCGCGCCTTTGGCGGGGTCGCCTTTCACGAGTACACTGACGCCGATAAGTTCATCCCCTACGGGATCCGTAACCTTACCGGAAACTGTAATGGTCTGTGCGTTAGCAAACGACGACAGAGCCAGCGCGAAACATCCCAAGACACTCAGGACGACTGCACGCAAATTCCATGGTTTTTTTAACATCGTTATTATTATTTAAGTTAGATATAAACTTTTGGTATTTGTCTTAAGGTTCAAGTCTTTGTAAGAATGAGTCGTTTTAATATATTTTAAGGTTACACCACAAAATTGCAAATTCTTGTTTAATATAACAATAATATAAAAGAAAAATCAAAATCAATCAAAATATAATTTAATTGAAAATCAGCGATATAAATATTTTAAGTATATATAAAAATCAAAGTGGAATTATATGAAATTTGTTGCTTTTTCGTCCGGTTTTTCTATTCAATGGCTCTGATTTCATCTTCAAACGATTGGGGATTGATGGCTCGTTTTTTTGTTTTCGACCGATAAGTGTAGACAGTCGACAATGAGCATCTAAGGAATTTTGCAATCTTTTCACTGTCTGTTATTCCAATCCTTATCAACGCATAAATCCGCAATTCAGTGTTGAGGCTTTCCCCGCTCCGGATATCAAATCTATAATCAGGCTTTAGGAGAGTATTAAACTTATCGATGAAATCGGGGAAGATATTGAGGATAGCTTCATCGAATTTATCATAGAAATCATCGAGTATCTTATTCTCAAGGTCGGTGGAGTCGATTTTTTTCAAGAGAGCCTTTGTATTGCCCTGCGCAGCCATCACTCTCAGGCTCTGATGGTATTGCTGAAGATGAGAAATCGCAAGAGAGCAATATTGCATAAACAGGCCTGCATATTCCTCCTTGATGAGATTGGAGCTTTTGAGTTGCTCGTTGGCCATCGTCACCTCTTCATTCATGGATTTCAATTTCTCAGAGAGTCTTGAAACCTCCTCGAGCATACGCTTATTGTTGCTGTTGACTTTTTTTACCTTAAGAAACTGAAGAATCGTGAATATAATAATGAGAACCAAAACGGCGGCCAGAATGCTTATTGAAATCACAAGGCCGCGCAGTTTGCCCGTGAGCTGCTCCTGATGCTGATGGTAGGCACCGCCGATCACCGGGAGCATGCGGCTTGACTGAGCATTCCTCATTCGCGCGGAAAAATAATTGGCGTCGGAGAAACTTTGACGCAGATATCTGTCGGCCCTTTCGATATCTCCTTCTTCATAACAGATTGTCGCGAGTTCACGTATCGCCATGTTTTCTTTTATAGAACCACGGATATCAGAAATCACACTCTCGGCCAGATAATGCTGATAGAGATCTTTTTGTCCGGTGGTTTTATAGATAAAAGCAAGAATAGAAGCCAGAATTGAATAATTCCTTTCTCCTCTCTTAAATTCACCGATTTTGTTCAGAAGCAGCTCTTCAGCCTCCTTGGCTTTATTTTCGCGGATGAGGTCGTCAGCTTTATTGATGACAAAAACCGGATCTGTGGGACTGCTTACAGACGTGACGGAATCATTGTATAAAGTGCGGAGGATTTCTGCCTCACGGGCATATTCTCCATCTGTTGCATATTCAATTTGATACTGATAAAGATCGCAATAAGCCGAATAATAATCCCTCAAAAGGAGTGAATCAAGTTCTGATGAATTTATTTCGGAAAGTTGGGCCGCAGCTTCCCCGAATAAACCGGCATGCGCGGCAATATCAGCCTTTTTTATCCATAGCCGGATGGTCTTATCCCTGTCGGCTTTCACTACGGGATTTTCAAGATTCAGATTGATATAACCGAGAGCGGAATCGCTTACGAAAGACTCATATTCCTCAATCAGACGGTCGGTTATTTCCGATTTCCTAAGATTATCATTTTCCCGGTGAAGCAAAGATTTAAGCAGATCTATTCTTTTCTGTTTCTCCTCCTGATAATCACCGCTTTTTTCAATCTCGGCATCAATTTCTGCATATATATCCTCGAGATTGTCAATTGATTTTCCCTTTTCAGAGTGGCTGCAAGCATAGAACAAGGATATCAGGAGCATGAAAACCGGGCAGAAGATAATCAGGCGGTATCGGCCAGAGAAAATTTTATTGAAAATCGGAGATTGAGAAATTTTCATAGTTTCAAGAGGGATGTTATTGGAGTAAAGAGAGTAAAGATTTGCGTGATGCAGCCGGCCAATTATCCTTCATCCGGGAAACAACAGTTTCCAGAGATTCTTCCGGAGATTTATCGGATGGCAGGATAAGGTCAGATCCGAAAGTCAGTTCAGGAGTGGAGTAGGTGGCCACTCCCCAACCGTAGCGTTCACCCTTCTTTGTGCGTTTATACACAAAATCAGAGATTATGATCCAACCGCCCATCTGCAATCTTTGAAGCGGTCCCTCAAGACTTTTACGCTTTGCCGGTTTAAAAGCGGTGTTTTCCGGGTCGGGAATATCGTTCCATTCCCGTTTTGTATCGCCCCCTCCGAAAATATAAGCTTTCAAATCAGTGGAGGAGAGACCTTCGTTTTCACGTATAATGTCGAGGAGGAGTTCCTCGGTAGATTCCGGTTTTACAGGATATGTCTTGCGGCGATAGTTGAGAAAATCAGGCAGAAGCTCGAGAGCTACAAAACCTGCTTTACGGCGAAAGAATTTACCGTAGGCTGTGGTGTGACGTCTCACCACCGGACCCTTCCACTCCCAGCAACCCTCATCATAGTTGCCTCCGAAAAGCATCCCGGGAGCACACATCTCCTCAACAGATAGTCCACGGATATTATTCGGAAAGAACGGAAGAATGCCGAATTTCACGGCAGCCTCTTCCAAAGTCTCCCGGCTGTCGATTAGAAAGCCCGGTCTCCTCTTGAACAACTTATTTAAAATATCGCCCATCTATTGTTTAAATCCATGAAATTCAAGCATGATTCATTTTGGATGTGCAAATTTAGAATTTTTCCCATAAAAAGAAGTATAAATGGGAAAATTTCCTATCAATACCAAAAAACAGTAAGGCTGCTAAGGAGGATATATTCTTGCAAATTGATTGTTAAGAACGTAATTTTCACTGCCTGACGATATTATTTGACTACCACTTCAATAAAAAGTATTATCTTTGCTTTCTGGAAATCCTAATACATGATGAAAAAAATATATCTACTGCCATTAATGATGATGGCTGCGCTGCTTTTAGGGTGTGGGGATGAGGAAAAATATAGAATCGGAGTCTCACAGTGTAGCAGTGATGACTGGCGTTCGAAGATGAACGAGGAATTGCTCCTTGAGGCAATGCTCCATAACGATGTGGAGGTTGAAATCCGGTCGGCCGAGGATGACAGCGAGAAGCAGATAAAGGATATCAAATATTTTGTCGACAACGGCTTTGATATGCTCATAATTGCTCCTAATGAAGCTGAGGCCCTGACTCCTGTGATCAGAGACGTATATAAAAAGGGGATGCCGGTGATTATATTCGACCGCAATATCAATGACACCACCTATACCCAGCATATAGGAGTGGACAATGTGGGAATGGGTCGTGCGGCAGCAAATTATGCGAAAAATTTAGTGTCGGATTCCATAAGGGTGATGGAAATCTACGGACTCCGAGGCTCTACACCCGCTGATGAAAGGAGCCGGGGATTTACAGAGGTGATTACAAAAGAAAAAGGAAGGATTGTAGCACGAGCGGAAGCCGACTGGCGAAAGGAAAAAGCCGAGATTGTGGCCGAATCCTTGCTTAGACAACATCCGGATGTGAATCTAATATTCGCACACAACGACCGTATGGCGATCGGAGCCTCCGAAGTGGCAAAAGCCATGGGCAGGAAAGATATCAAAATCATAGGGGTTGACGCAGCTCCCTCTATCGGATTAAAAGCTGTGGATGAAAGGATTATAGACGCTACGTTCCTATATCCCACAGAGGGCCATAAGATTCTAAGGGAAGGAATAAATATTCTCAAGGGTAAGCCTTATCAAAAAGAGGTGATGTTGCCGCTCTCTTCGGCTGTTGATAATACAAATGCCGATATTCTTCTCTTGCAGAATGAAGTGGTGGTGGAAGACACTCAGAAAGTGAAGACACTTAAAGCAAGACTTGATGACTATCTGACCAGGCATCAGGCTCAAAACTATCTTTTTTATGCTGTGATCGTCATTCTGATACTTCTCTTCGGATTTCTTTTCCTCGTTTTGAGGACATTCTGGCAACATCGCCGACATCAGGAGGCTCTTATGCGTCAGAACAAGCTGCTCGAAGAGGAACGCGACAAACAGAAAGAACTGAATGAGCGTCTTGAGGAGGCGACACAGTCAAAGCTTGTATTTTTCACTAACGTTTCCCATGACCTCCGCACTCCGCTCACGCTCATAGCAGAACCGGTGGCTCAACTCAACCGGGCTTCTAATCTTGATGCAAGCCAGCAAACCTTGGTGAAGATTGCCGATAAGAACGTGAAGATACTCCATCGTCTTATCAATCAGATTCTGGATTTCCGGAAATACGAGAATAATAAATTGCAACTCGTGCTCTCTGAAGTGGATATGCGCAAGATGATAGCCGACTGGATGGAATCATTTTATGCAGTGGCAAGAAAAAGAGACATAAAGCTCAACCTTGAAGCTCCGGAGGGCGAGGCTCCCATAGCGATGGCCATTGATGTGGAAAAGATTGAAAGAGTATTTTTCAACCTACTCTCCAATGCTATCAAATACAGCAAGGATAACAGCACAATCATAGTTTCCTTCCATATTGAAAAAGAAAAGTTTATTTTAAAAGTGGCTGATGAAGGGGAAGGAATAAGCGCCCAAGATCTCGGGAATATCTTCGACCGTTTCTTCCAGGTTGAAAAAGTGAGGCCCCATGGCTCGGGCATCGGTCTTTCACTTGCCAAAGCATTTGTCGAGCTTCACGGCGGAGGGATAACTGTAGAGAGCGAATTGGGGAAAGGTTCTGTTTTTACAGTGAGCCTCCCTGTGAAACACGTTTCCAGTGAAATTGCTGCTGTAAAGTCTTCGATTGAAGAAGAAGACGTGAAATCAGAATTGGAAGATATCGATTCGGAGGTGGTTTTCAGCGATGATAAACCTCTACTGCTTGTGATAGACGATAATAAGGATATCCGGGAGATGGTGACTGAACTAATGAAGGATGATTACAATATCCTCACGTCGCCCAACGGGAAAGAAGGTATAAAGAAAGGAATAAAATATGTGCCCGACCTTATAATCTGCGATGTGATGATGCCGGGCATAGATGGTATGGAGACATGCCAGCGTCTGAAATCGGAACAGCCTACGAGCCATATCCCGGTGTTGATGCTTACGGCCTGCAGCATGGATGAACAGAGGGTGCAAGGTTTTGACAGCGGCGCCGACGGATATCTTGCGAAGCCCTTCTCGACTGCCGTGTTGAAATCTCAGGTAGCATCATTGATAGCCAACAGAAGAAGAATTCAAGACCTTTATGGCAAAAACGGGCTGCCTGCTGCCTCCGGACAACCTTTGCCAAACAGCAAGCCGATGCAAACCAAGGCAAATGAGATAGACAATGATTTCTACAACCAATTCCTTGCTCTTTTTGATAAAGAGATGAACAATCCGGACCTGAATGTAGAGAGCCTTGCTTCGCGTCTGGGTTTCGAACGCACCCAGTTCTATCGTAAGATCAAGGCCATCACAAATTATTCGCCTGTGGAGCTCATGCGCAATCTGCGACTTAAAAAAGCCCGGACATTATTGACATCGACAGATAAGACAATAAGTGAAATATGCTATGAGGTAGGCTTCTCAACTCCGGCCTACTTTACAAAATGCTATAAGGAGGCCTACGGGGAGACACCCTCCGAAACACGCTCCTCCTTATCGTGAGGCACAGATTATAATAATTGTTGCATAAAATATAAAAGATGTTGTAAGTCGCTAATTTTATAGCACTTGCAACATCTTTTATATTCATAATATATAATGGAGAGTAATTTCGCGGCAAAGAAAATTTTTCTAACCAATCATTTTAACACATGAAAAAATTACTCTCAAGTGCAATGTTGTTAGTCCTCTCCGGGCTGACTATGCAAGCATGGGCAGACATCACCGTTTCGGGTACGGTAGTGTCTCGTGCTGATGACGAACCCCTCATCGGGGCTACCGTCATGTGTGCCTCGACAAGTAAAGGTACAGCTACAGATATCGACGGTAATTTCACTCTTACTGTTCCCGACGGAGCAGAACTAACAGTTTCCTATGTCGGGTTTCAGACAAAAACAGTGAAGGCGGAACCCTCCATGATGATTTATCTGGATGAAGATTCCGAACTTCTTGACGAAGTGGTTGTGATCGGTTATCAGACTATCCGCAAAGCAGACTTGACAGGAGCTGTTTCCGTCATGGATATGAAGGAGCCGATGAGCCAGAACACCGGTAATGTCCTTAACTCAATGTCAGGCAAGCTCCCCGGTGTGAATATCGTTCCTGATGCTGCTCCCGGTGGCGGCGGTTCCATTCGCGTCCGCGGTATGTCGACTGCCAACTCCAGCAACGAACCCCTTTATATTATTGATGGTGTGGCCACTTCAGAAGGTCTCAATGGCATTAACCCGAGCGATATCGAGACACTTCAGGTTTTGAAAGATGCGGCTTCAGCCTCTATCTATGGTTCGCGTGCTGCAAACGGTGTTATCATCATTACAACCAAACATGGCAAAGGCGACCGTCTGAACGTGACCCTTAATTATTCTTTATCCGCACAGACAATAGCCAAGCGTTACAAGATGCTCGACACAGAAAGCTGGGGACAGGCCTGGTGGATTGCCAAGCAGAATGCCGGTCTGACACCTCCGGGCAATGACTACCTCGCCGGAATCTACGGCACGGGCAACACTCCTCAGATGCAGCAATTTATAGGCGGAAATTCAAATTTCCCCGTAGCCAACACCGACTGGCAGGATGAAGTTTACCGCACTGCATGGACAAACAACCTGACTGCAACTGTCACCAATAACACTGAAAAAGGTTCTGTTCTTTTCTCAATGAACTACATCAATCAAGATGGTAATATTATCGACACATATTATCGTCGTTATTCCGCACGTGTGAATTCTCGTTTCGACTTCAACAAATATATCACTATTGGAGAGAACCTTATGGTGTCTTATTGGAAAAACCGTGGAACCGACGTAGCCGGCGACCGTGGTATTCCTGTATTGGCTCTTGAAATGCTGCCTGCAATCCCTGTGAAAGGTCTCGACGGCAGCTGGGCAAACCCGATGAGCCTTGTGGGTATTGACTATGCCAATCCGATGTGGCTGCTCCATAACACAAGGGATAACAACAGTACATCATGGCGTATTCTCGGCAACGCATTCCTGGAAGTTCATCCTGTGGAAGGTCTTACATTGAAGACCAATCTTGGTATTGAACATGTTCAATATCTTTCGACTACTCTTACCCGCAAGATGGACGCCAACGACCAGACTTATGCAAGCAACGGCTATGGCCAGGGCGACACCTGGACTTGGACAAACACCGCCAATTATAACAGAACATTCAACGACCTTCATCACTTGACAGCTCTCGTGGGTACGGAAGCTATCCAATACACAAACCGAACTCTTGATGCAACACGCCAAGGCTACATTTCAGAAGATGCAGACTTCATGCAGGTTGGCGCGGGCACTACAGTGTGGGGTGCCGGCGGCGGAAAGAGCGCATGGTCAGTATTCTCAGTATTTGGAAAAGTTGACTATAACTTCGACGACCGCTACCTTGCTTCATTCACAATCCGTCATGACGAAAATTCACGTTTTGCAAAAGGAAAACGCGGTGGCACATTCCCGGCATTCTCTCTTGCATGGCGTCCGTCAGCCGAACCCTGGTTCCCCAAAAACGATGTTCTTTCAGATTTCAAGATCAGATATTCATGGGGACAGAACGGTAACGCTGCAATACCCGACCTTTATCCGGCCTATACAACCTACAGATATGGCACAGCCAATGGTTCATACGATATGGAAGGCACAGGAAGCGGAGCGTCTTCAGGTATCACTAAAGCTTACACCGGAAATCCTGATCTGACATGGGAAACCACTACTCAGAACAACATCGGTTTTGACCTTTCATTCCTCGGAGGCTCAGTATCACTTTCAGGCGACTTCTTCATCAAAAAGACACGCGACATGCTCACAACTCCTCCTGTTTTGAATGTTGCAGGTGAAAACGCCGGAGTCTGGATGAACACAGGTTCTATGAAAAATATCGGTTGGGAATTGACTCTCGGTTACACAAGCCCATATTACGGAGACTTCTCCTGGACAGGCAATATCAACGTTTCCCAATATAAGAACAAACTTCTTTATCTTAACAACCAGGATTCATATCTGGGAGGAAACACACGTCTTATCCCGGGCAAGCCGATGGGAGTTTACTGGGGTTATGTTTGCGACGGCATCTTCCAGAACGAAGAACAGGTTGCCAACCATGCAACTCAGACCGGAGCAGCACCGGGTCGTCTCATCTATAGAGACCTTAACGGCGACGGCGTTATAAACGACGACGACCGCTGCATCATCGGTAACCCGAACCCGGATCTTTCCCTCGGTCTTAACCTTGCTTTCAGATATAAAGGCTTTACTCTCGACATGTTCTTTGCCGGCGACTTCGGTCAGGATATCTACAACGATATGAAGAGAGTGCTTTACTTCATGAGCACAAACACAGGTCTTTCAAACCGTGCAAGCGACATCATTTCAAAAGCATGGAGTCCTTCAAATCCAAACGGAAAGGTTCCGGCACTTACAACTGAAGACAATAATAATGAAACACGTTTCTCTTCCTATTTCCTCGAAAACGGTTCTTACATGAAGATGAAGTATCTCAAGCTTTCTTATTCATTGCCAAACCAATGTATCGAAAAATGGGCACAGAACCTCGATGTCTTCTTCCAGGTTGAAAATGTGTTTACAATGACAAAATATTCAGGACTTGATCCGGAACTTCTTCCTTCCGATTATGGTGTATGTCTGTTTGACAATGGTGCTTATCCGCGTCCACGTTCATTCACATTCGGAGTAAACGTAACCTTCTAATCAATAACTTGCCAAAAAACAGAATAAGATGAAACTTAATAATAAAATTTTCAACAAGACTCTCTGTGGCGTGGCAGTTGCCATGATGGGCTTAAGCGCAACATCCTGCGGAGATATGCTTGACCTCAAGCCTCAGGGAGTTCTCTTCGCCGATCAGATCGGAGAAGAACAGGCGGTCGACCTAATGACAGCTGCTTATGCTACCTTGATGAACCACTATTTCGGCAACAATGAATCGTTTGCCGGTCCCATCAATAACTGGGTAATCGACCTTCGCAGCGACGATGCAGTTAAAGGTGGTGCAGACGTGACAATGGAAGCTTACATGCATCAGCTTGAAATCGGCAATGTACTCAGCGACAACGCCATCATCAACTTTAAATGGCTTAACAACTATTTTTCAATTTCACGCTGCAACACCGCTATCCAGACAATTCAGGATGCCGGACAGATTGCAGACGACGTGAAAGCAAGCTATATAGGGGAAATGAAGACTTTGCGCGCATATTATTATTTTGATATGCTCCGTCTTTTCAACAAATTCCCTTATATCGACGAAACTATGAACGCCTCTGAAATACCGGCTGGTAACAAAAGTCGCCAGGAAGTGGCTGAACTTATCAGACAGGATCTTCGTGATGCTTACAATGTTTTGCCGGAAACCCAAGCTCTTCCGGGCCGTTTCAATAAATATGTAGCTGCAGGTATCCTTGCACGTGTGGATCTTTTCACAGCAACTTCGGAATTCACTTCAAATCCCCAGACTGTCTGGGCTGAGGCCGAACAATATTGCGATTACGTTATAAATAGCGGTAAATATGGTTTGTTTGCTCACTTCCAGGATATTTCTCTCCCGGAAATGAATAATGGATCTGAATCTGTGATGGCTGTTCAGTTCTCATCCGCCAATCAAGGTGCCATGTATAACTTCAACAACTGTCTGAACTGCACATATTCAGAAGGCAATATCTATGGCAATGGTGATGATTTCTATCTTGGATCACAAGACCTTGCAAATGCTTTCCGCACAAATGAAAACGGACTCCCTTATCTTGACGGTTATACCGGCAACGACATAGTGGGCCGTCTTGACGGAGTTGAAGAGCTTTATCCTATCTACACAGGAAATGTGGATCCGCGTCTTGACCTCACATTCGGACGTATCGGCATGTACTGGCGTTCTAACCTTGCCAACAGTGGTCAAACTTACGTTTACAATGAAAACTGGTGTCGTAACTATAGCCTTTATGGCCAGTTCTCAGGTAAAAAGCCTTATCCGGCACCTTACAACCCGGATGTTGAAATCGGTATCGTTCCCTGGGGTGCTTCAACTCTTAATTACATGATTATCCGTTATTCAGATATCCTCTTGATGAAAGCTGAGGCTATGATTGAGCAAAACAAAGATTTCACAACAGCAATCGGCTATGTTAACCAAGTGCGTCAGAGAGCAGCTAATTCAGTTGATGCTTCCTACACTCCCGTTGACTTAAATCCGGCTTTGGTAAGCTATAACGTTGCTCAATATCCTTTGACAGGATGGAATCAGGAAAATGCACGTCAGGCGGTTCGTTACGAGCGTCGTCTTGAATTCGCTATGGAGGGTCTCCGTTGGTTCGACCTTCTCCGTTGGGGAATTGCTCAGGAAACTGTGACAAATTATTATAACTATGAATCACAATTCCAGACATATTACAATGGCGCATCTCTGAGTGCTTCCACCTACTACTTCCCGATTCCTCTGGCTCAGGTTGACAACTCTAACGGACTTTATTCCAATAATTAATATCCTCAATCCTCTAATATTATTTGAATATGAACAAATTAATGAAATATAGTTTGTCAATAGCCACAATGGCTATTGCAGGGATGTTTGGAGCATGTACGGATATCGCCACAGAGATTCCGGAATTGCCGAATCTCCCTACAGTCAGCAATCTGAAAGCTGAAGTGGCAAATCGTGTTGTAAATCTTTCATGGACCCTTCCCTCTTCATCAAAGAAAATCGAGGGAGTTACTCTGAAAGTCAACAATAACACAGAAGTAGGTCTTGACGCTACCGCCACATCATATTCTGTGGTTGGTCAGCCGATGGAAGATGAATATATGTATACCGTGAAAGTGAAATATGAGGGAGGCTATATGTCCGAAGGCCAGTCTGTAATTGCAACTGTACCTTATGAACAACTTGCCGATCTCACAAGCTTCACTGTTTCCAACATAGAGAAAAGAAACGTGACCTTCTCCTGGACTCTTCCAAATGCAAGCGGCATAACCGGAGTATGGGTAGGCTTAGACGGTGAGGAAAGCGGTACAGTTTTCAATATCAGTGAATATCCCAACGGAGCCACTATTGGAGGACAGAAGACAGGCGTCGACCTTAAATTCAGAGCTAAAGTTATCTATGACGAAGCTTATTATTCCGATGGTATCGTTGTAAACACCGCTCTTCCTGAAATGGAAGTGAGAGTAGGATACCTGCTTCTTGCCGATTCTCCGGCAGATCTTCCCGATGACGATGAACTCGCGGCAGCCGCATGGTTTAACGATAATTATGTAGAGACCGACAAGGGCGACTTTATCCCGGTGGCTGAACTTCCCAACATAGATTTCGATGAATATGGCGTTATCTGGATTGAAGTTGACAGAGTGGGACTTGCATTAGGATGGCAGAATCTTCCGGCTAATCTTGTGAGCGAAACCACCCTCAATGCACTTAAGGCATACGGCCTTAACGGAGGCAGTCTCTATCTGGCCAACATGGCGACTCAAATGACAGTGCCATTGGGAATCGTGCCTGAAAATATGCCTGTCAATATCTTTGGCAGCGGAGACGGCGATCCTAACAATGCCGACCTTTGGTCGATAAATCCTCATCTCGGCTGGATCTTCCAAAACGAAGGCAGATACTATGACAGAGCTTCTCACGCTGTCTATGAAGGTCTGGCTTTCGAAATGGTTAACGGTTATGAATATTCCTCACTACCATTGTTGGGAGGCACAGGTAAAGAAGACCATAACTCCATGTGGGACCTTAATCCCTATTGGAATGAAGCCGGAAACCCAGCTCCCGACTGTGTGAAATGGTTTGAAAACACAACTAATTCCCAGGTTTTGGCAGTGTGGGGCCAGGTTGCCGACCACTGTGTAGCCGGTATGGTTGATTTCAGCGGAAACGCCGTTCATGGAAAATGTATTGCAATGGGTCTTGGCGCTTATGAATGGCATGTAAACGCCGGCGTCAATCCTTATCAAGGCAATATCGAAAAATTGACGGAAAATATACTTAATTACTTGAAATAAACGTTATAGGCCATGGAAGGGTTGCTCCTCTCCATGGTCCCTAATTAAAATCCTGAATATGAAAAAAACTCTACCAATCCTAATGTCTGTTGTCATGGCTGTGCCGGCAACATTCGCAGCAGATCTTATAACTCACGTTCCTATGGAAGGAGATTCCTTCAAGCGCTTCAAGGAAACTGTGAGCGGAAATAATCTCAGTTTCTTCGGCAAGCACTCAGTGGAGAATATTCCCGGTGCTGTTGGAAAAGCATTGCGCTTTGACGGCTATTCCACATATATCGAAGGAGAGATAGCCCCCTATGATCCCACAGAGGGCACTACTTTCTCAATGTGGGTTGCTCCCGAAACCTATCCTATAGTGGAGCATGATATAGCCACAACCGAAAAGATCACTTTGGCAGGAAATATCAATAAGGAGACACGCAACGGATGGGCTTTCAGCTTAGGCAAAAATGGCAACTATTCTTTCGATTGCTATATTGGAGGATGGGCTTTTTCCGTGGAGGCAACCGATCTTCTACCCACTTATGAATGGAGCCGCCTCGTGGCTGTAAATGATCCGGCAAGCGGCAAGCTTTCCCTTTATAGAAACGGGGAACTGGTAGGCGAGGCTAAAAGCTCGGGACCTATAAGCAATGACGCCACAACTATAAGTATCGGTAAAACAAGAAGCGCGGTGGCAGGTGATTTTCAGTTGAACACGTTCAACGGTCTAATCGACGAGGTGATGGTTTATGACGGTATTCTGTCAAATGAAGAGATTGCAATGGCCGATCCGGAAAATGCAGCTGATCTTTCAATTCCGGAATCGCGTTTTGAAAAAGATCTTCTACGTCCTAAATTTCACGGAATGCCGGGAGCAAACTGGACAAATGAATCTCACGGTATGGTCTATTCCGGCGGCAAATATCATATATTCTTCCAAAAAAATGCCAACGGGCCATATATGTCTCGTCTTCACTGGGGACATATCTCCAGCGAAAATCTTTATGACTGGACTGAAGAACAGATAGCTCTCGCTCCGGGAGAAAGCTACGACACAAAGGGATGTTGGAGCGGATGTGTCTTCGTTGATGATGAGATCACGGGCGGCAAGCCTTATATAATTTACACAGGCGTTGACTATGAAAGAGCCCGCATAATCATGGCTTCTCCGGAAGATGACGATCTTATTTACTGGAACAAGGAGGGTATAATTATCGATGGACGTCCTTCGGGTCTTTCAGATGATTTCCGTGACCCATATTTCTTCCGCAATGGCAACGATGCTTATATCATAGTGGGCACGTCAAAAGAAGGTGTGGGAGCTGTGACCTTACATAAATATAATCAGGCTACCAAGACATGGAGCAACGACGGAAGCATTTTCTTCTCAGGCAATAACGCCAACGAATCCGGCACATTCTGGGAGATGCCGAATATCACTAAAATGGAAAACGGCAAATGGCTTTTCACAGTTACTCCGCAGAACACTTCAAAAGGAGTTCTGGTGTTATATTGGACCGGAGATATTTCTGCCGACGGTAAATTTATCCCCGACAACGAACAACCCCGAGAATTGGAACTTGTAAACGGTCAGGGCTACGGTCTGCTTTCTCCAACAATATATCAACACGACGGCAAAACCATCATGTTGGGAATTGTGCCCGACAAGCTTCCAACTTCGGATAATTGTAATCTGGGATGGGCCCACTTATATTCTTTCCCGAGAGAAATCAGTCTTGCAGAAGACGGGACATTGATTCAGAAACCCTATTCAGGATTATCAGAACTAAGAAACGAGGCAGCTTTTGAAGCCACAGGACTGGAAGTCAATGGCAATCAGCACATCAACGGCATCAGCGGACGTCAGATTGAATTGGAAGGAAACTTTGAAATCGGAAGCAATCCTTTCGGATTCAAGTTTTTCCAGAACAGTAAAGGATCTGCCAAGCTGACTTATAATCCGGCCACCAACCGTTTGGAATTGAATGTGAACAATATCAACAGAAAGAAAAACGACGGCAACAGTTTCAACGGAGTCTATGCATGTGTGCTTCCGGAAACATTGAAAGCCGGAGACATATTGAAACTTAATGTTTTCATTGACGGTTCGATTGTGGATATTTTTGTAAACGATAAATATGCGACATCAATTCGTGTTTACCCCACAGATTCAGATGCCGACGGCGTTGAGGTGTTCTCGGAAGGCGGCGTGGTGAAGGCAGAATCCATGAGAGCATGGAATCTTGGAGCGGATAATTCCGGCAACGGTGAGGAGCCGGGGATAGATCCTGATCCTGAAAATCCTGATGCAGGTGTTGATTCTGTGATCGTCAGTCCTTTTGATATAGTCAATGTATATAATGTGTCGGGAGTTATCGTAAAAAAGTCGGTAATGGCTGCGGAAGCCCTCAATGAACTCCCAAAGGGTATCTACATACTTAAAAGCTCAGCCGGATCGAAGAAAATAGTGAAATAAGCTATACCGTATCTTAAAAAGCAACGCTAAAAATAAACAATCTCAGTCAAGAAGCATCATAAGCTTAAGATAAAGAAAACTCTATTGGAGCCGCCAATATACTGACTTTCTGCTTGTCAGTACATTGGTGGCTCAGTTATATTATCAGAAGAAGCATTTGAAACTATTTGAAGCCTTTTGCGTCTTATAAGTGTTTGAGTTGTTTCTATAGTTAGTTTTTATTTAATTTCAATAAAAATTGGGAACGGCTCTTAATAAATTATTTATGAGTGGCATTAGTAAAGAAAAGGAATTTGAAGATGCGGTGGGGCAATACGGAGATTTAATAAATAAAATCTGTTTTTATTTCTCTGACGACACCGTTGAATTCAACGACCTTCGACAGGAAGTTCTCTTTAATATATGGCGAGGATGGGATCATTTCCTACAAAATTCCAAACGTTCCACGTGGATCTATCGTGTCAGTTTCAACACATGCATCTCCTTTCAACGTAAAGAAAAGAAATTCAAGAAGACGCTTCCATTGGAAAATGTGTTGGAAAATCGAGTGGATGATTCAGAGGATAAGAAGGATAAATATAAGGTGCTTTTTTCACTGATAAAGATGCTCCCATACAATGACAGAGCCATACTTTTGATGTGGCTTGACGAAAAAAGTTATGAAGAGATTTCCGAGCTGACAGGGCTGAACCGTAACACGGTGGCCACACGTTTGAAGAGAATAAAAGAAAAGCTTGTTAAAATGAATACCGAAAATTGAAAATCATGCAGCAATATCAAGAAAACATAGAAAATATAGAAGGCTTAAAAGAAATGTGGAAGGAAATCAATATGCGCCTGGGCAACCTTGAAGAGGAAAATAAAAGATTGGCCCGAAGAGTGATGAATTCCAAATATAAGTCTGCCAAAAACAGATTAATAAGCAAATATTGCGGATTTATCGTATTGGAAGGCTTTATGATTTTGGTTATGTTTCCATTTTTTTATTTAAATCCCGAGATAAACGAAACCTACCGATGGCCGGCCTTTATATATTGGACCCTTTTCTTTCTGGGAGAACTTATTGTTGACACTTATCTGATGCTGAAGGTGAGGTCAATGGATATTTATAACTCGTCGATCCAAGAAATTTCTGAAACAGCTGCAGCCAATTGGAGAATTCATAAGATCGCAATTATTATCGGGCTTCCTGTTGCCATAGGTGCGGTAATATTATTAGCACTGGCAATGGAGGCCAACCAATATTTGATATTCGGAATGATAGTGGGTGGGTTTATTGGTTTGATTATCGGTGTGTATCAGCTTATGAAATTCATGAAATATTATCACCTTCTGCAATCTCCGGATTAAGAATTGTGGAAGGGTTTAAAACAGTTTATCTCATACATAATAAAATAGCGGCGTCGGGATTGACGCCGCTATTTTATTGAGTGAAATTAAAAATCAGTCTTTGATCTTGGCTGCACCGAAAAGACGGTTCATGCGTCCGATGTTGGCCAACGGGATAAGTTTCGGACATTCCGCAGCACAAGCACCTGTGTTTGTGCAGTTACCGAATCCGAGTTCATCCATCTTCTTAACCATTGCTTTCACGCGACGAGCAGTCTCAACCTGACCTTGCGGCAGATGTGAGAACTGTGTTACTTTAGCAGCCACGAAAAGCATTGCGGAACTGTTTTTACAAGCAGCAACGCAAGCACCGCAACCAATGCAACTTGCTGAATCCATAGCTGCGTCAGCCTCCACTTTGGCAATCGGAAGGTCGTTGGCATCCTGAGCTCCACCGCAGTTGAAGGAAACATATCCTCCGGCCTGCTGGATCTTGTCGAATGCGTTACGGTCTACCATAAGGTCTTTGATCACCGGGAAAGCAGCTGATCTCCAAGGCTCGACTGTGATAGTCTCGCCGTTTTGGAAACGACGCATATAGAGCTGACAGGTAGTGGCGCCAACGGCGGGTCCGTGAGGATGTCCGTTGATATAGAGCGAACACATACCGCAGATGCCTTCACGACAGTCGTGGTCGAACGCTATGGGTTCCTGACCTTGGTCTACAAGGCGTTCATTCAGGATATCGAGGGTCTCGAGGAATGATGTGTCGGGAGTTGTCTCCACATCATTGTAAGTCACAAACCCTCCTTTAGCCTTCGGGTTTGCCTGACGCCAAACCTTGAGGTTTACTTTCATTATTTTATCATCCATACTGGTATATTCTGTTAAAAGTCCGGAGGGACGGTTTATGACTTATAGTTACGGGTTTGAACCTTAATAGCCTCATATCTGAGTGGTTCTTTGATTAATGTAGGAGCTTTACCGTCGCTGCCGGCATAATTCCAGCAGCTGACATAGAAGCAATTGTTGTCATCACGTTTGGCTTCGCCTTCCTCGGTCTGATATTCTTCGCGGAAGTGGCCTCCACAGCTTTCATTTCTGCTCAAGGCATCATAAGCTATAAGCTCGCCCATGGTGATGAAGTCGTTAAGACGGAAGGCCTTGTCGAGCTCGATATTCATGCCATCCTTGCTGCCCGGAATCTTGAGATCGGTTTCAAACACTTTTCTCAAATCATTAAGCTTCTTGATAGCGGTTTCGAGTCCTTGTTTGGTGCGGCCCATTCCGACATATTCCCACATTATATGACCCAGTTCCTTATGGATGGAATCTACTGAACGGTTGCCCTTGATGTTCATGAGATGATCCTGCACTTCCTCACATTTCTTTTCAGCTTCAGCAAATTCCGGAAGATCTGTTGAGAAGCGGGGCACTGAAATCTGGTCGCTCAGATAATTCTGGATAGTGTAGGGAAGAACGAAGTAACCGTCGGCGAGACCTTGCATAAGAGCTGAAGCACCAAGACGGTTAGCTCCGTGGTCAGAGAAGTTACATTCGCCGATTGCAAAGAGACCCTTCACAGATGTCTGGAGTTCATAGTCTACCCAAAGGCCGCCCATTGTATAGTGGATTGCCGGGAAGATCATCATCGGATTGTAGTATTCCATACCGTCTGTTTCGCGAGCCATTTCGCCCGGATTCACGTCTGTGATTTCCTCATACATATCGAAAAGGTTGCCATAACGCTGACGCACTACGTCTATACCGAGACGGTTGATAGCTTCAGAGAAGTCAAGGAATACGGCGAGACCTGTGTTGTTGACACCATAACCTGCGTCACATCTTTCTTTAGCTGCACGAGAGGCAACATCGCGAGGCACAAGGTTACCGAACGCCGGATATCTGCGTTCCAGATAATAGTCGCGGTCTTCTTCGTTGATATCGCTACCCTTTATCAGGCCCTTCTGAAGTTTTTCTGCATCTTCTTTTTTCTTCGGCACCCAGATTCTTCCGTCGTTACGCAGAGATTCCGACATAAGAGTCAGTTTCGACTGTTTGTCACCGTGAACCGGGATACAAGTCGGGTGGATCTGCACATAAGCCGGGTTTGCAAAATAGGCACCTTTTCTATAGGCTGCCATTGCTGCGGAAACGTTGCAAGCCATGGCGTTTGTGGAAAGGAAGTAGGTGTTGCCGTATCCGCCGGTTGCAAGAACCACAGCGTGGGCTGCAAAGCGTTCGAATTTACCTGTTACAAGATTCTTGGCTATGATGCCTCTTGCGCGTTCCACACCGTCTTTATCTTTCACAAGCACAACATCGTGCATTTCATAACGGTTGAAGCTCTTTACCTTGCCCGCTTTGATCTGGCGGTTGAGTGAAGAATAAGCACCGAGAAGGAGCTGCTGGCCGGTCTGACCTTTGGCATAGAATGTGCGGCTCACCTGTGCTCCACCGAAAGAACGGTTGGCAAGAAGACCGCCGTATTCGCGTGCGAAAGGCACACCCTGTGCCACACATTGGTCGATGATATTATTGGAAACTTCAGCCAGACGATAGACATTTGCTTCACGAGCACGATAGTCGCCACCCTTAACAGTGTCATAGAATAGGCGATACACAGAGTCACCGTCGTTCTGATAGTTTTTAGCTGCATTTATACCACCCTGCGCTGCAATGGAGTGAGCGCGGCGGGGGCTATCCTGGATACAAAAGTTTAATACGTTGAAACCCAGCTCAGCAAGAGTGGAAGCTGCGGAAGCGCCGGCAAGACCGGTGCCGACAACTATCACGTCAAGACGACGCTTGTTGGCCGGATTCACGAGCTTCTGGTGGGCCTTGTAGTTGGTCCATTTCTCAGCGATCGGACCCTCCGGAATCTTTGATTCTTCCGGACTCATAATTCTCACTTTATCTTGTGTTTCCATATCGCTTATTGGTTAGAGGTTGGATTGTTTTCTTGAGGTACCTGCTGTGCTTCGGGAGCTTCGCCCGGAGCTGCTTGCGGCATCTCCTCTATGATTTCGGCCTGTTCTTCAATCTCCATAGGAGGAAGTTCTACTTCAGGACCCGGAGCTACTCCTGCGGGTTCCATTCCTGCCGGTGAAGGCACCAAGCCTTCTTCAGCTTCAGTTCCCATCAAATAGTCGAGAAGAGCTTTTGTGCGTTCAAGTTTCTTCTTTCCTTCGATCACTCTTGAGAGATTTGAAAGATACATTTGTCTTTCTTGTTCTGAAGGAATGCCTGCGAGCTGGCTGACAATTGCCGGATCATTGATGTCTGAAGGCAGTTGTGAAAGCTCCTGAAGAAATGTATTCACCTGCATTACAAACTGATCAAAAGGCAGGGAATTCATTTGAGCCGCAGCGTCCGGACCAAAGTCTTTTTCAAATTCAGCCACCATCATCTCCTTATATTGCTCGCGGAGAACGGGGTCGTTTTTAAAATATCCTTCGTGAGCCTTGGCAGTAAACACGATTGCCTGGGCTACGAAAACGAGGCAGATGATGCTGCTCCAGCAGATTGCGAGTTTTTTGAAACGTGCAATCCACACGGTGTTATCCCAACCTACAGACTGGAACATCGACCAGATACCATGGTTGAGGTGGAACCAAAGGGCAATAAAGCCGATGATGTAAACAATCCATGTCCAGTCGAGGCCGAAAGCTTCCTGAAGGAAGAGAGTGCCGGCACCCGGAGGAAGAACGTCGTCTACGCCACGGATTTCCTGAAGCTGCATGCGAGCCCAGAATTGGATCAGGTGAACAACCAAGAAAGCAAGGATTACGATACCGAGCACAAGCATGTTTTTACTTGACCATTCTACGGTTTTCGGTTTTTTAGAGATAGCATAAGCCACGGGTCCGCGAGCCTTGCGGTTTTGCAAGGTGAGCCAGCAAGCATATACTATGTGAATAAGTATGAACAAAGCCAAGAACACTGAGGCTATCAGTGCATACCAGTTGGCGCCCAGAAATTCACACAGTGAATTATAGGAGGCCGGCCAGCAGATGGCTATGGAGTTCATACAGCAGTGGAAAGTGACGAACAAGACGAGCACGGCGCCTGTTATGGCCATGACGTACTTTCGTCCTACGGATGAACATGTTAACCACATAGCGTTTTTTGATTTTTAGTTATTTTTTGTTTATAGTTTCTTATAGGTGTGCAAATATAATAATTTTTGCCTTATTATTCCTCTTCTTTCATGTTGTGGAAGACGTTTTGAACGTCTTCGTCATCTTCGAATTTTTCAAGGAGCTTTTCGATAGCTTCGCGTTGCTCGGGAGTCACTTCCTTATAGTCGTTCGGAATTCTCTCAAACTCAGCGGAAATAATCTCCAGACCATTTTCTTCGAGGAATTTCTGCAGATTTGCAAACTGGTCGAAAGCGCCATAGATAACCCATTCCTCTTCATCTGGTTCGAATTCTCCTTCGAAGTCCATAAGATTGAGTTCGAGCTCTTCCTGATCAGTGTCCGGATTAGGTTTGATATGGAACACGCTCTTGTGATCGAACAGGAATGAGAGGGAGCCCTGAGTGCCGAGTGAGCCGCCATGTTTGTTGAAATAAGAACGCACATTGGCCACAGTTCTTTGATTATTGTCGGTGGCGGTTTCAACTACGATTGCGATTCCGTGAGGGCCATATCCTTCATAGATAATCTCCTTGTAGTCTCCGGCGTCTTTGTCAGTGGCTTTCTTGATGGCTCTTTCCACAGTGTCTTTAGGCATATTGGCAGCCTTTGCGTTCTGCATCAACACACGCAGACGAGGGTTCATGTCTGGATCCGGACCTCCGGCTTTAACAGCCATAGTGATCTCTTTGCCGATTCGGGTAAAGGTGCGGCTCATGTTGCCCCATCTTTTCAATTTTCTTGCTTTTCTATATTCAAATGCTCTTCCCATTATTTGGAATTTTTATTTATGGTTCTGTTTTTATTGATATTAGCGGAGTTGAGCTCCAAAAGCTTCCAAGGCTTTGATGATTTTCTGCATCACGGCATCTATCTGCTTGTCGTTCATTGTCTTTTCATCGTCTTGCAGCGTGATGGCTATGCCGTAACTCTTCTTTCCTTCCGGGAGATTTTTCCCTTCATACACGTCGAAGAGCGTTACGTCTTTCAAAAGCTTCCGTTCGGTTTTTCTTACAATCTCTTCAATCTGAGAGAATTCCACCGACTTATCGATGAGGAGCGCCAGGTCGCGTTTCACGGCCTGAGTCCTTGGCAATGCCGTATAAGTCACTTTATGTTTCTCCACCATTTTCATAAGTTCCGTCCAGTTGAAAGTGGCGAAGATCACGTCTTGCTCAATGCCGAAACGTTTGAGAATCTTAGGATTCACCAATCCTAATTCACCAAGCCGTTTGCCTTGACGTGTGGCATAATTCAGTCTCACCGGAAGCAATTCGCTGCTATCCTGGGTCATTGACAGCGCCGCAGAGGGCACTCCCAACACATGGAGAAGATTCTCCACGACTCCTTTCATGTCATAAGGAGATGCTTTCTCTGCCTTACGGTTCCACGACGGGGAGATGAAGTCTCCGGTGAGCCAAAGTCCCAGCTCCATCCATTCGGAATAGGGAGCAAGCGGTTTCTCAGTTGTAGATTCCTTTTCAGTCTTTCTATGATAGACGTTGCCGAATTCATAGAAACGAAGATTCTCGGCTTTACGGTTTATGTTGTAGGCTATAGATTCCAGACCTCCATAGAGAAGAGTGGCACGCATTACGGAGAGGTCATTGCTGAGAGGATTCATCAGACTGATGCAGCCGGCCAACGGTAGTTCCTCTGAATTTTCATAATAAGATGCAGAGGTCAGGGAGTTGTTCATTATTTCCATGAAACCTTCTCCTGAAAGCCTGTTAGAAGCTATTTCCCGGAGTTCGTAGTCGGTGTCTGTGGCACCACGGCGAGAGGGGGAGAAATGCATTTCAGTACCAAATTCCACGTTGTTGTATCCGTAGACCCTCAGGATCTCTTCTGCCACATCGCAAGGTCTTGTGACATCCACACGATATGTGGGAACCTTGAGTGACAATATATCATCACTATCTGATTTTTTCTCTACCGTGATTTCCAAGGCCTTCAGAATGGCCACAATGATGTTTTCGGGGATATGCTTTCCGATAATATTGTCAAGATACTTCAGAGAGAGTTCCACTTTTGCCGGCATAATCGGCTCCGGATAACAGTCGGCCACTTCTCCGCAAATTTCTCCCCCGGCCATTTCTTGAATTAGGAGGGCGGCAAGTTTTGCCGCATAGACCGTGATCGAGGGGTCGGCACCTCTTTCATAGCGGAAAGAGGCATCTGTGTTAAGACCATGGCGACGAGCTGTTTTTCTCACTCTTGTGGGATGGAAATAGGCGCTTTCGATGAAAACATCGGTTGTGTTTTCTGTCACTCCCGAATCCAGACCGCCAAACACTCCGGCGATACACATCGGTTTCTCGGAATCGCAGATCATCAGGTCGCTTTCGTGAAGGGTATGCTCCACACCGTCGAGAGTAGTGAATTTTGTGCCTGCCGGGCAAGTCCTCACCACAATTTTCTCCCCTTTAACTTTTGCAAGGTCGAAGCAATGGAGCGGTTGCCCAAGTCCGAGAAGTATGAAATTGGTGATATCCACGATATTGTTTATGGGGCGTTGACCCACGGCAGTCAGAAGATTCTTAAGCCATTCGGGCGACTCCTGCACCTTGACATTTCTGATTGTCACGCCTGAATATCGGGGACATCCCTGTTGGTCGTCAACCTGAATGGTGACTGCACCGTCGGTTTTGTCGGGTGAGAAGCTGTCGACCGACTGCACTCTCACCTCCGGAGGCAGGGCGGCAGAATTCTCTTCGGCATATTTGCAAGCCATCAAGGCTTTAAGATCCCGGGCCACACCTAAATGGGAGGCTGCATCCACACGGTTGGGAGTGAGCTCCACCTCCAGAACATAGTCGCTTTCAAGATTATAGTATTCAGAAGCGGGAGTGCCGGGGGCCACTTCTTCATTCAAAACTATGATGCCGTCATGAGAAGTTCCGACTCCGATTTCATCCTCGGCACATATCATGCCGCAGGATTCCACGCCCCTTATCTTTGATTTCTTTATCTTGAATTCCTTATCGCCGTTATGGAGCACAGTGCCGACAGTGGCCACCACCACAGTTTGGCCGGCAGCCACGTTGGGAGCGCCGCAAACTATAGTTTCTGTCTGATTGTTGCCTAAATCTACTGTCGTGATATGAAGATGGTCGGAATCCGGATGGTCTTCACAGGTGAGCACCTTCCCGATAACGATTCCTCGCAAACCTCCGGGAATCGATTCCACTTCCTCCACATGGTCACATTCCAGTCCTAAAGATGTGAGTGCTGCCGTCAACTCTTTGGGAGAGAGGTCGAAGTCGATAAATCGGCGCAGCCATTTATAAGAAATATTCATAGTATAAGTTTAGTGTTAGGGGGAATTTTATCCTCCGGATGGCCTTTTTACATTCCATCCCTAATGTAACTGCAAATTTAAAAAAATGCCCTCAAAAAGCAAAAAATCAGAGAAAGTAATTAGGGCAACAGGGAGAATGTGTGAAGAAAATTTTATACTTTTGTAATATGAAAGAGATTGAGATTTTTAGTGGCGACTTTTCCGGTGAGTTGAGATTACAGTATGCCGATTCGGGAATTTTCTGTGGCTTCCCCTCTCCGGCGCAGGATTATATCGACCGAACCCTGAATTTTAACGAAGACATTATCAAGCATCCGTCGGCCACATTCTATGCCAAGGCCATAGGCGATTCCATGATTGACGCCGGCATTGAAGAGGGGGATATCCTCGTAATCGACCGGGCTCTCGATCCTCAAGACGGGGATATAGTCGTGGCCCATATCAACCAGGAATTCACCGTGAAATATCTCGATATAAGCCATAAAGAGAACGGAATAATTTATTTGCGTCCGGGAAATTCCAACTATAAGCCCATCAGATTGAAAGAGGGCGATGAGCTCAATATCTGGGGCGTGGTTTCAAATGTTATTAAGAGATTTCGATGAATCGCGATTAATCCGGATTTATCGCGATTGATCCTGATGAAACTCGATGAATCCCGATTAAACTCGATTAAGCTCGATGAATCCTGATGAAACTCGATTTATCACGGTTAAACTCGATGAAGCACGGTTCTTAAGAATGAAAAATGTGGGCACTGATTGATTGCGACAGCTTTTTCTGTAGCTGCGAGCGAGTGTTCAGGCCAGACCTCGACCATAAGCCTGTGGTGGTGCTGTCGAACAACGACGGCTGCGTTGTTGCGCTCTCCCGCGAAGTAAAGGCTATGGGAGTCAAGCTTGGAATCCCTTATTATCAGTTGCTTCAACAATATCCCAATTCCGGCATCACGGCTTTCTCCTCCAACTATAAGCTTTATGGAGATATGTCTGCCCGGGTGATGGCTACTCTCCGAGAGGAGGTCCCTCAATTGCATCAATATTCAATAGATGAGGCCTTTCTGGATCTTCATGGAATGGAAAATTTCGACCTTAAGGAATGGGGGGAGAAACTTGTGGCCAAAGTCAAGAAATGGACAGGCATCCCGGTCACTATGGGAATCGCGCCCACAAAAACCCTGGCAAAAGTGGCGGCCCGTTTCGGAAAGAATTATCCCGGATATAATAAATGCTGTATTATTGCCACAGATGAGCAACGGGAAAAAGCATTGAAGCTTTTTAAGACAAAAGACGTGTGGGGCATAGGGCGCAGAATAGCCCGACGATTGGAGATTGCCGGAGTGACCACGGCTTATGAATTCACGCAGAAATCCCGAAGCTGGATAAAAAGCCGGTTTCATGTGCCCGGCGAAAGAACATGGCTGGAACTTCGCGGATTTGACGTGATCGGAGTCGACGAAATGGACTCACGGGCAAAACAAACTATTGTCACAAGCCGCAGCTTCCCCGGCATGCTGACGGATTTTGAAGATGTCAAGACCCATGTGGCCAATTATGCATCCCGATGTGCATTCAAGCTCAGGAAGCAAAATTCAGTTTGCGAAATGGTGACGGTGTTTTTGCAGTCGAATTTTTTTCGCGAGGATCTTCCCCAATATTCCAACAGCATGTCGTTTGTATTCACAACTCCAACCAACACCACTCCCGAGATAGTGAAAGCTGCCACGGAAATCCTCAGGATGGTTTTCAAGCCGGGAATCCATTACAAGAGAGCCGGAGTGATGGTGTCGGAAATCTCTTCTGCACGCGCTATCCAGCCCGATCTGTTTGAATATGATGCGGAATTGAGCAGAAAATATCGTAAAATATCGGAGGCCTTAGATGAAATAAACCGAAAGTTAGGGGTAGATACAGTGATACTTGCATCGCAGCAATACAAAGAGAGAGACGAGGCTACAGGGAAAAGCGTGAATTTCTCCCACGCCATAAAGAGAGCTCTTCTGAGTCCCGACTATTCCACATCTTTCGATGCGTTTGCCATACGTTGACCTTTAGAAGCTATCCCGTAAATATTGGGAAAAGTGACCATTAATCCGCGTAGGCTCCAAGCGCGGGATTGCCGTTTGCAAGACGGTTAAGGCCGTCCATGTCGTAAAGACATTCGTTGGTGACAAATCCGGAATATCCTCTTCCCAAGGCAGGAGAATCCGGTTGAAGACGATAGTTGAAATAATATTCGTCGCGCACCGTGAAAAACATCGGGTCTTCATTCCAGACACAATCGATGAAATTTTCATCATCAGAGCCGTTTGCCTTGAAAAGCATATATCGCATGAAGACTTCCGAACCTATGAGATCTCCCGGGTCTATCGGGTCTCCAATCTCACCCCACACTATCCCGTTTTCGAAAGAAGCGGTCATTAAAGGATTGGGATTATCTTCGGTCTGTTCGTCGGGCATGCAATATGTCAGTTGGAGATTTGGCTCATATAATGAGGAGAAGAGATAAGAATTCGCGATGGTGCACTGCACAAACCTGTGGCTTCCTCCCGTGAGATTCACAACAGACCCGGCAGCTTCTGAGAAACAGCAGCCGTAGGCATCGACCCGAGCATATTTTGACGATAATACATTTCCCTGGGAATTATGCAGCCAACTGTTAAGCAGCAATAATTTGGATTTCGAAAGATCTCCACAGGAATCAATTCTAAGTCCGGAAACTGTAGACCGCATATCCACATATTCGAGACGATTGCCGAATGATTCCGCGGCAATATCGATGCCTCCCCATTGTCCGGCAAGCACATCATAGGCCACATCGGGCAAAACATCATCAAGACGGTCACCGCTCATCCGGATCATGTTGTCAACACTTCCCTGCGCAATAACGGTGCCTTTTACGTTCAATCGCGCTTTGTCATGAAACAATAACCATGCCCCGGGGTCTATCATAAGGGTCACTCCCGGATCTACGGTCAGTGTGTCGAATATTATATAGGGTCGCTCTGCGGTAAACCTTGTGTCGGAATCTATCGTGACATTCTTTAGCCTTGTCACGTTCCAACCCCACGCTTCAACCTCAACTGTCTGTACATTTCCGTTGGTGACAAATTCAAGTTTGTCGGAAGTGAGCTGCGGAATTGTGGAATCGTCGGCTTCAAGATAACATTCCAGGAATACATATATTGAATCGTTGCCGCGTATCTCCACATCTTGAAAGCTCATTCCGCTAACTCCGTCTACATTCATCCGGAACGGAGTTTCGGGGTTTTGAAATCTGATTGATGATATATTAACTCCTTTTTTATTGTTATTTATTACAAGGAGACGTGCGGTAGGTGTGGCAAGATCTGTGAAAACTGTGCCGAAACTCACAGTGTCGGTCGAGAAAGCCAGCCTTGCCTCGGGAGAATCCGTGAAATCGTCACTGATGCACGACCCGGCCGACAATCCAAAAATAACCGCGGCTATAAATAATATTCGTTTGAGAACGTTCATATAATAGAAAACGATTGCCAATATTTTATATTGCGCCATGAAATATATGCTTGTGGCCGGCGAGGCATCCGGCGACCTTCATGCCTCAAAT
>JAFLTV010000002.1 GCA_022509105.1 Muribaculaceae bacterium
CACGTAATATTTCAAGCAATACT
This sequence comes from Muribaculaceae bacterium, assembly GCA_022509105.1. Classification (GTDB taxonomy): domain Bacteria; phylum Bacteroidota; class Bacteroidia; order Bacteroidales; family Muribaculaceae; genus Lepagella. The sequence goes on from JAFLTV010000002.1 coordinate 24, forward strand.
GAATTATCCATTAATATCTTGAATTTATAGTGTAAAGATACAAAACTTCGATAAATACGCAAAATGCCATAGTTTAAACTACGATAATTGGGCATATTTAAGATGGGGTAACTACGATATTCTGTCTTGTTTGGGTTAACAAATGTTAACAAATGTAAAAAACGTTAAATCTTACACTCTTATACCTCTAAATGAGCCTTATGATCACTTTTCTATTGTTAAATGCATTAATCTAATATTCAGTAAGATATATTTACTGATTGTATATTATTAACCTGTGTAATAATGACGGATTCCTTTAATTTCTCTCCCTTTAATTCTGCATTATGGATTACATAGGGGCTGCCGGAGGCAGCATATCCTCTTAACCCCACGCTTCAGCATGGGGTTAAGAGGATCACAACCCTATGCCACCTTGCCGAAGGCACGAAACAGGGTGACTATCCATACTCTTCCCTTTGTTGAAACTGAAATATCGATGTAAGGAGTTTGTCTCTTACCTGAGATGCTACATGCAGAATGTCATGTAAGCCGGAATATATAAAGCGCCGGCATCAGATTTTAGATTTTTAGGATGAATAATATAATTCCCTCCAATTCTTTCCCGGAATCTATTGTCAAATTTCTCTAAGGAAGACAAGGAATATCTGGAGGAACTTTTGACTTCAATCGGATATATTTTATATTTAAGCTTACTATTGTTAGATAGCAAGAAATCAATCTCTATATCATTCCTGTGTTTCTCAACATTGTAATGTGTATAGAAATATAATTTATGACCTGCAGCTACCAACATTTGAGCTATCGCATTTTCATAAAACATACCCTCGTTTATACTTAATTTACCGTGGAGGAGTTCCCGATACAATTCTCCGTCACTGATTTCATTCTCATTAAAAGAGGCGCTTACAAGCAAACCCGTGTCACACATGTAACACTTTACAAAACTTCTGTCTTCATTCAAAGAGAGCCCTACATTCGGATCAGAGCAATTGAAACATTCATTCACAATCATTGCGTCGGCAAGCCAGAAAAAAGTATCATGATATTTGGGAAATGTAGCATTCTTTTCAACAGATGACAAGGTTACCCTTCTTTCTGATTTTGAAAGGAAAGCCGGGATCTGATCAAATATTGCAAGAATGCGTGATCTGTCTGCTGTATTTATTTTCATAATATCGTTCCTATACAGAGCAAGAATATCTCTTTTTTCTTTGTCAGCTTTCTCAAAATCCCTGTCATTTTCCAAGTAAACAGCCATCGGTTTGGGCATTCCTCCAACAATAATATATTGACGGAAAAGAAACATAGCTTTGGCATGAAGATCATCATCAAGTGGAGTTTTATTTTTGAAACAAAATTTTATATACTCCATTAGTTGGGAATAACCCATCGCCCAACCAAACTCTTCAAAATCCATCGGGTACATCTTAATTCTTCTCTCTTCAGAGGGCAAGGTTATTTCAGATACATTCTCCTTTATTGATATTAATGAACCCGTTTCAAGGAAATCATATCTGCCATCCTTTACTAAATATTTCACTGCCTCCCTTGCCTTGGGAAATTTTTGAACTTCGTCAAAGATTATAAGACTTTCTCTGTGATATAATTTAACATTGTATTCTGTTGATAGAATCATAAAGAAAGTATCAAGATCTTCGATGTAATTTTTAAAAGCATTTCTAACTGTATCGCCGGCCTTATTGAAATCTATCAGAATATAAGATTTATACTCATTTCTGGCAAATTCCTCTGCGATAGTAGACTTCCCTATTCTTCGAGCTCCTTCAATCAAAAGAGCTTTCGTTCCCCGGGTTTCATTCTTCCAGTCAAGCAAGCGTTGATATATTTTCCTCCTAAAAATCATAAATAACCCCATAAATTATTTAATGAAAACAAAATTAAGGAAGCAATATAAAATACGCAAGTTTGTAATTGTTAAAAATGCATATAAAGCGCAGGTATGCAATTGTTAAATTCGTATATAATGCGCAGGTATAAACTTTAATTAATGTTAAAATAGAATTCTAAAGAAACGTTTTCAATCGGGTTAGTAGAGCCTTCCTCCGTATAGATTCAGGATTTGGGATTTTTGAAGTTGTCTTTGCGGGAAAGACGGAGGGCGTCTCTTTTTTTGAGGAAGAAATAGGCGAGTGTGATGACTATGCATTCACATACTAATGTGACCCAGAATCTTACATTTTGACCCTCTTTGAGGAGGTCGAGGCCGAAATAAAATGTCATGAAAAGCGCATAGGCAGCCAAAAGGAAGGTGATTATCTGATATCTTTGAATCTTCATATTTAAGCCGGATGTTCTTGAATTTGGTTTTATGGATGTTTTCTCATTAAATTGTTTTAAAAAGGTTTTTCTTATAATTTTAAGACAGGGACTGTTTCGAATATCTTTTTATAAATAGGTCTGATTGAAAAATTTTAGTTTGATTATTAATGATGTTATCCTTCCGAGGGGCTCTCAGCCGACGGATTGGTTTCCGTTAGAGCCTCTTCCGGGATTGTGAGATAAGGAGAAGTCTGAGGATTGAATTTCCCCTCCTTAAGGTGAGTATATATCTTTATGCAGGCGAATGCATCTAAAGCTGCATAAGCCTGTTGGGCTTCTGAAAGAGATTCCGCTTCCCAGTTCGTGAGCCGTTGACCTTTAGATATTCTTTGATTGAATAAAATCGCATAAATCCTTGCCAGACTGTTGTCGATGATCCTAAAATCTTTTACATAAGATTGTAGGTCAATGAATGATTGAGGAGTGAATTCCGTGATTTTAGCCAAATTATGGAAATCGTCGTGAATAGAAACGCCTATCTTCAATATAGAGTCATCTTCAAGAATCTGTTTAAGTTCGACGGGAAAACCTATTTGATTTATACGAAAAAGGAAGCAAACTTCCGGTGTAGACAATTGTACGAGGGAAACCTTATATTGCTGTCCTTTTTTGAAGCTTGGACGGGTTTCGGTATCAAATCCTATGAGGGGGGAACTCTTAAGAATCTCAATTGCCCGGGGAAGTTTATCAAGAGAATCAACAATAAAAATCTTTCCCGGAAATTCACATGCAGGCAATTCCGCAAGGGCACCTTTGCTAATGGTGACGACTCCTTTCCTATGGCTTGATTCCTTTTCTGTCTCCATAATTAAGACAAATTTAAAGTAAACTTTTAAAATATAAAACAACCACCCAATAAATTTTATTGGATGGAAGAGCTATTTTAAAAGTTAATTAAGGCATAATTATCTTTTTTTAATACAGACTGCCACAATGGTCCAGGCAGCCATGAAAAGAGCAAACCAGACCCCATACCAACCGCTGGGTTCGCCATATTCAATTCCAATTCCGAACGACAGGCCAAATATATATGGGAAGGTTAATCCATTCATTATATGGTCAAGCTTATCATTTCTGGAGGGCTGCTTATTGAAGAGGATGCCAATTCTCACAAGGAAAGCGATAAGCGCTACAAAGCCAACGCTTCCGGCGGCTATAATCAAAGCAGGATGGTCTCTGTTAATTAATCCCATCGTAATGAAGGGCAGCGTGGCTGCCAACACTTTTGAAAAGGCCTCAGTCCAGGAATCTGAGAAGAAACTTGTTTTATCCATAATGTAGAAAGAATTTATATTGGGTTTATATCTATATAACTTATTAATACCAATTTAGTTCACATTCATGATGTGGGATAGTGTCATTTAAGAATAACTGATTATATTATAGTTGGAATTTTGTAAAGAAGGATTCTTTTTTTAATTTAGCAATTCACTTAAAGAAAAGATAATAAGAACGAAAAAGGGCTCAATTGAAAATAAAATAACCGATGATTATGAAAAAAACGTTTCTCCTTTTATTCTTTGCATTGATGTCAATCACTGCTTTCGCTGATGATTTATTGTTGTTCCGGGCAACAAGTTTTTGTTATAAAGAAAAAAATTCTCAAGGCCAATGGGGAGATTGGTCAAAATGGGAAGATAGTGATGTGCAAATCACTATGGATTTGACCACAGATATAGTGACTGTATATTCAAAGAACAAACAGGTGTATCAAATCACAGATTATGTGGAATCTTCAACTGATTCAGACGGAGACGATATAGTGAAATTAAGATTTGTTGATCAGGATGGCGACCTGGGCACGATGAGATTGATAGAAAGAAATTCGGAAAACCGATCTGAAATTTACATTGATTTCAATAATATAACATGGGTATATGAAGTCAGAAGGATTGAATAGCCTATGATGATGTTTAAGGATTTGGGTAATACGCTCTTAATAAAATAATGATTAAGTAAAAACGTTTCATAAAAGAAAATTAATTGATAAATAAAAGTTTATAATGAAAAGGAATCTGTTTTTTACAGCGTTATTAGCCGGTTGCTTTTTAAGTTGCGCCGCAAAGGGAGAAACCTCTTCCAATCAGGAAGTGGCCACTAATGAGGGAGAAGCCTCTGTGGTTTATTTCACAAAGGAGATAACTCCGGAAGCATTGGTGAAAATTTACGAACAACTCGGAGTGCCTCCCACAGGGAAAGTAGCGGTCAAGATTTCCACGGGGGAATCGGAAAAATCCTATCCATTGAGTCCCGACCTTATCAAGGACTTGGTGCAGAAAGTAGACGGCACGCTTGTGGAATGTAACACTCTTTACACCGGAAATCGCCATAACGGAAAGGTTCATCGTCAGGCGGTGGCCAAGAGAGGTTACGACAAGATAGCACCTGTTGATATCATGGATGAAGATGCTCAGATTGCAATTGCAGTGAATGACTCCACCTGGATTCATTATGACCTGGTGGGCGCAAATCTTCCAAACTATGACTATATGATCAACCTTGCTCACTTTAAAGGACATCAGATGGGAGGTTTCGGAGGCGTTTTAAAGAACGCTTCAATCGGAGTTGCATCCTCCAATGGCAAGGCATATATCCATTCCGCAGGAAAAGTGACTGAGGGCTGGGGACAACCGGAATCACAAGACGCTTTTCTTGAATCTATGGCAGCAGCAGCTCAAGCTGTCCACAATTATTTCAAACAGCCGGGTAAAGATATCGTCTATATCAACGTGATGAACAATATGTCGATAGATTGTGATTGCAACGGCAATCCTTCAGCTCCCGTTTTGGCTAATATGGGTATCCTCGCTTCCACAGATCCAGTGGCTCTCGATCAGGCTTGTGTAGATTTGGTGTTTAACCATCAGTCTACAGAAGGAGATGATTCCGCACCCCTCGTAAAGAGAATCAATCAGATGCATGGCACACACACTATCGACCATGCAGCGAAGATCGGTCTCGGCACAAAGAATTATAAGATCGTAAGCATCGACTGATAAAGATATTCAAGCAATATTATAAAGAGAAAAGCCCGAAAGGAAAAGAAACTTTCGGGCTATTATTCTTGTGTTCCTTGGGGTTATTTTAAGGCTTCAACCACTAGCTTTTCCATCTGTGAGTAACCTTTAAGATTAGGATGAACGCCATCTTCCGAATAAGCCGGATTCAACGAAATGCCGTCAAGAGTCATCACAGGATAATAATCGACAAAAGCAATGTTTTTTTGCCGGGCATAATCCTCAATTCTCTTGTTAAGATACTTGATTTTTTCTGGAGCATCTGTAATTGCCTTTCTCCAGGGAAAAGATCTGGCAGGCAAAACGCTTGTGAGTATAACCTTGATTCCGTTGGCTTCGGCGAGTTCGGCCATTGAGACAATGTTTCCGAAAGTGCGGTCTTCATTATAATTATGGTTGTTTTCAGCTATGTCGTTAGTACCACCCAGTATGACTACATATTCCGGCTGAAGATTAATGACATCATCGCGGAAACGAAGAAGCATCTGATACGTGGTTTGTCCGGAAATTCCGCGTCCTATGAAATTGTTGGCTGAGAAAAATTCCGGATGAAATTTAGCCCATCCCTCAGTGATGGAATTTCCCATGAAAACAGCTTTTGGACGGATAGTTTCTTCAAGATGAGCATTCTTTTTGGAATAAACATCAAATTGAGCCCAATCGTCGCCGGCTTTAGCCACGTTTGACAGGCTTAGGAGCATAAAAGTTGCGAAGAATAGCCTGAAAAATAATTTTGTATTCATAATCAAGTGATTATTTAAAGATATTTTCTCAAATTTAATAAAAAATTTCAGGGTCGCCAATTTTTTACATTTTGCATTGCCTTGATATTGTGTCTTCGCTGTGAATCTATTGAAAATTGGAAGTGAAAAGAGAATTGATTAATTTTGTAAAAGATAAACAGGTTTTTCTTCTAAAAGATGAAATCTGAAACAACCCTGTCTTCGCGACTAAATAAATCACGAAACAGAGTTTAAAATAGCTCGACAATGAGAAATGAAAAAGAATTGACCGGAGTGACCCATTTAGGGAGCAACGGCACAGTATATCCCACGGATTATTCACCGGAATTGTTGGAAGCATTTGAAAACAAGCATCCGGAAAATGAGTATGTGGTGACCCTTGATTGTCCGGAATTCACAACACTTTGCCCTAAGACGGGGCAACCGGATTTCGGCCATATCGTTATTTCCTACATTCCGCGACAGAGAATGGTGGAGAGCAAGAGTTTGAAACTTTATCTTTTCAGCTTCCGGAATCACGGAGATTTCCATGAAGATGTGGTTAACATCATTATGAACGACCTCTGGAAGCTGATGGATCCGAAATATATCGAAGTGAAGGGATATTTCATGCCGCGTGGCGGCATATCGATTCATCCCTTTGCCAACAGAGGCGATGAGAAACATGAGGAACTATGTCGGCAACGCCGTTTGGCAGCTTTCGATACAATAACAAAGAATGGATAAGGATTCAATACTGATATTAAGTGGCGGTCTTGACAGCACCACACTCCTTCACTATATGAAGGACAGGATTGCATGTGCCCTGAGTTTTGATTACGGTTCCAACCACAATTCCCGGGAGATAGAATGTGCCTCATGGCATTGCAAGGAGTTGGGAATCCAGCACATTGTCATTCCTTTGGGTTTCATGAAAGATTATTTCAAGAGTTCATTGTTGGAAGGAGCCGGCAATATTCCCAAGGATGAATATGATATGGAAAACATGAAATCTACTGTGGTTCCGTTTCGCAATGGCATCATGCTCTCCGTGGCCTGTGGTTTGGCTGAAAGCCGGGGTCTGAGCCATGTTATGATGGCCAATCACGGAGGCGATCATTCCATATATCCGGATTGTCGTCCGGAATTCACTAAAGCCATGAGCGAAGCAATGAAAGCGGGCACTTATAACGGGGTGACGCTGATAGATCCTTTCACTCACAAGAGCAAAGGAGATATAGCCGCAATAGGGGCAAAATTAGGAGTGGATTATTCCCACACCTATTCCTGTTATTGCGGAGGAGAGAAGCATTGCGGCACCTGTGCCACATGTCGCGAACGAAAAGAGGCTTTCCGGGTTGCCGGGCTGGAAGATCCCACAGATTACGAAGAATAGAAGATGTATTACGTAAAGAAAAGATTTGAAATAAGCGCCGCCCATAGACTGAATCTCAGTTATGAAAGCAAATGCAGCAATATACATGGACATAACTGGGTGATTACTGTTGAATGCAGGGCTAAGGAGCTGAATGCTGACGGGATGGTTACGGATTTCACCCATATCAAACAAATGGTGATGGGCAAACTCGACCATGCCCTCCTTAATGATGTTGTAGATATGAATCCTACAGCTGAGAATATAGCCAAGTGGATTGTTGACAATGTGCCAAACTGCTGGCGTTGTGAAGTGCAGGAAAGCGAAGGGAATTCTGCTGCCTATGAAAAAGATTAACGAGATATTTCTCTCTGTTCAGGGAGAGGGATGCCACACCGGTGTCCCTTCAATTTTTGTGAGATTTTCAGGATGCAATCTTCAGTGCAGTTTCTGTGACACGGATCATAAGGAAGGCATAGCCATGTCTGATCAGGAAATTATTGATGAAATAAAAAAATATAAGGCTCAACAGATAGTATTGACGGGCGGCGAGCCATCCTTGTTTATCGACGAAGATTTTATCGGCAGGCTTAAAGAAGAGACAGGGTTGAGAATCGCCATTGAAACCAACGGCACTGTGGTTTTACCAGAAAATATAGATTGGGTTACGGTCTCACCCAAAACAGGCATGGATATCCATGGAAAAGGAGAGCTAAGAGTAAAGCATGCCGATGAACTGAAAGTGGTGGATGTAGGGCAGGATTTAAGTCCCTACTTTGAAATGGACTGCGTAGACGAGAATACCGTAATGGTGTTGCAGCCATGTTTCGTGGCCGACCCAAAAGAGTGTATGGCTAATATACAAACCACCATCGGAAGAGTCTTGAACGACTCCCGATGGCGATTGTCTTTACAGACCCACAAATTTGTGGGCATCCGTTAAAAATTTTTTAAGGAAATCAGGCTTCGGCCTTTTTTTCATCAGTGGCGGCTGCGGCAGCCTTAGATGATTTTCTGCGGGGTTTTGCCGGAGCTTCTTTAGTCGGTTCGGGAGCGAGACCTACGAGGGCTCCGTCAACCATGATACGTCCGCAATATTCGCAAACAATCACTTTGCGGTGCATCTTGATTTCCAGCTGTCGTTGCGGCGGAATTCTGTTGAAGCAGCCTCCGCAGGCATCACGTTGCACAGTTACTATGGCCAGGCCATTGCGGGCATTCTTGCGTATTCTCTTGAAAGCGGCAAGAGTGTAGTCGTCGATTTTTTGTTCCAGATCTTTTGCTTTTCCACGGATGTTTTCCTCTTCAAGCTTAGTTTCTGAAACGATAGCATCGAGTTCGCTTTTCTTCTCTTCAAGGATATGACGATTGTCGCTGAGGCCCTCTTTAGCCTTTTCAACTTCTTCATTCTTGATATCTACTTTCTCCTTGGCTTCGCGGATATTCTTTTCGGCGAGTTCGATTTCCAGACCTTCGAATTCCTTTTCCTTTTCAAGGAAGGCAAATTCACGGTTGTTTCTAACGTTGTTGATTTGCTCTTCGTATTTCTCTATCTTGGTTTTGCGCTCGGCAATTTCGCCGGTTTTACGATTGATAAGATCATTAAGGTTTTTAATTTCCTCCTGATATTTATCAATTCTTGTCTGATATCTCACAATTTCATCTTCAAGGTCTTTCACTTCATGGGGAAGCTCACCGCGAAGAGTCTTGATTCTATCTATTTCAGAGAGATAAGTCTGAAGTTGATAGAGATTCTGCAGGCGTTCCTCCACGCTGCGTTCGATGTCGTTCTTCTTTTCAGTTGCCATAAGTTGGAAACAATATAATTATAGTATTTTTATCGGGTTAGTTTCAGTGTCGGAGAGATAAACCACCAAATCCTGGAAGCTTTCCTTAATCACCCTGTAAATGATATCGCGGGAACAAAGCTCGCTTTCATAATGGCCAATGTCAGCAATTACAATTTCGTGGCCAAAAGATGTGAAATCGTGATATTTTACATCTCCGGTTACGAGTATATCCGCATTTTTATTGACGGCCTCTTCTATTAAGGAAGCGCCGGAGCCTCCACAAACCGCCACTTTTCTTATTACGAGAGCCGGACTTTGGGCAGAGTATCTCAAAGCCTTGACATTGAACACATCTTTGATTTTTCTCAGGAATTCAATCTTAGGCACGGGAGTGGTAGAGCCGATCACACCTAATCCTGCTTTCACCTCTCCGGGCAGAGGCTCGAGTACTTCAAGATTCCGAAGTCCGAGCCTCCTGGCAATCTCATGGCTTACGCCGTCCCATGTAGAGTCAAGATTCGTATGGGCCGAATAGACTGCAATCCCTTTGCGAATACATTCAATTACGATTTGCTGCACGGGATTTTGTCCCGTAAGGTTCTTCAGGCCTTTAAAGATTAAGGGATGATGGCTGACAATAAGATTACATTCTCTTTGAATGGCTTCCTTAACCACCTCTTCCGTTGCATCAAGACAAAGCAACACCGCCGACACTTCCATCTCCGGGTCGCCAACTTGCAGCCCGGCATTATCGTAGGATTCCTGGAGGGATCGAGGTGCGAATTTTTCTATGGAATTTGCAATGTCTCTAACTTTTACCATTCTCTGTTTTGTTGAAAAATTATGATAAAGGTTTTAATTCAAGATTAAGTTCATCAAGCTGAGCGGGATCAAGAGGCGATGGAGATTCGTTCATCACGTCTCTTCCGGAATTGTTTTTCGGGAAAGCGATTACATCACGAATAGAATCAAGGCCGGCAAGAATAGAGACAAAGCGGTCGAAGCCTAAAGCGAGGCCGCCATGAGGAGGCGCGCCATAACTGAAAGCTTCCATCAGGAACCCGAATTGTTCCTTAGCTTTTTCAGGAGTGAACCCGAGCAATTCAAACATTTGGTTTTGAAGCCCGGCTTCATGGATTCTTATTGAACCGCCTCCCAATTCATTGCCGTTGACCACGATATCATAGGCAGTGGCTCTCACATTTCCTGTATCAGTCTTGAGTTTGGATATGTCTTCAGGGTTTGGAGATGTGAAAGGATGGTGCATCGCATAATATCTCTGCGTTTCTTCATCCCATTCGAAGAGCGGGAAATCAATCACCCATAGAGGAGCGAAAACGTTCTTGTCTCGCAATCCGAGCCGGTTGCCCATCTCAAGGCGCAATTCGCAAAGTTGTTTGCGGGTCTTCATGGTCTCTCCGGTCATCACCAGAAGGAGGTCGCCGGGATTTGCATGCATCCTTTCAGCCCATTTCTTAAGATCCTCTTCTGAATAGAATTTACCCACAGAACTTTTTATAGATCCGTCGTTGTCAATTTTCACCCAGATGAGGCCTTTGGCGCCAATTTGAGGACGCTTCACAAACTCTGTGAGCTCGTCGATTTGTTTTCTGGAATAACCGGCACAACCCGGGACAGTTATTCCTATAACTATTTCTGCATCATCAGCCACAGCAAATCCTTTTCCTTTGGCGAGGTCGGTTATGTCGGTAAATTCCATTCCGAAACGAATGTCGGGTTTGTCGCTGCCGAATCTTTCCATAGCCTCCTTCCATGTGAGACGCGGGAACGGTTCGGGGAAATCAATTCCTTTCACATATTTGAAAATATGTTTTACAAGACCTTCAAACATTTCGATTACATCCTCCTGCTCCACGAAACTCATTTCACAGTCGATCTGAGTGAATTCCGGCTGACGGTCTGCCCGGAGGTCTTCGTCGCGGAAACATTTTGCAATCTGGAAGTAACGGTCGAAACCGCTGACCATAAGCAATTGCTTGAAAAGCTGAGGGCTTTGTGGCAATGCATAGAATTCTCCGGGGTTCATTCTTGAGGGCACCACGAAGTCGCGTGCGCCTTCCGGAGTGGATTTCACTAAAATCGGGGTTTCAATCTCAAGGAAACCATTGGCATCGAGATATCTGCGAATCTCAAAAGCCATTTTATGGCGAAGTTCAAGATTCTTTCTCACTGTCGGACGACGCAGGTCGAGATAGCGATATTTCATTCTCAAGTCGTCTCCTCCGTCAGAATTGTCTTCGATTGTGAAGGGAGGGATATTGCTTTTGTTAAGAATTTCCAGGCCGTCAGCGATTATTTCTATATCGCCGGTGGGTATATTTTTATTTTTATTTGATCTTTCTTCCACTTTACCCGTGATTTGCACCACGAATTCCCTTCCGAGCTCATTGGCTTTTTCAAAAAGGGGATTATTTACTGCAGAATTAAACACCACTTGTGTCACTCCATATCTGTCGCGGAGATCCACGAATGTCATACCACCCATCTTACGGCTCTTCTGAACCCATCCGGCAATCTTTACATCCTTGCCTTTATCCTCGAGGCGAAGCTCGCCACATGTTTTGTCTCTATACATAATTCCGGTTTATAAGGACAGATTTCCTTTTATCATGCAAATTTAATTATAAAATGGCTATCAGTTATGAATATAATTCAATTTTTTACTTAATGAAGGTCTCGAGAGCTTCAAAATCACCATGAGGTATGATTTTGACGTTGTGGCAGGAGGCGGGAAGAAGCACTGTTTCCCCCTTATGGATCCTTTTAGATTCGTTTCCGGCAACCAAGTCTGCCTCACCGTTAATTGCCATGATGATGACAAAAGTGTCCCATTCGGAATAATCCCTCATAACCTCATCAGTGACTGTCCAATGATTCACAATGAAACGCGGATCGGACACAAGATTCACCGGTTGACCTTTTTTAGGCGTATATTCTATTTTCCCCGGGTTCACATCCTCGAAATTTAAAGCTTCAAAGGCTTCTTCATGATGAAGTGCACGCGGCTTTCCATCCACGCCCAAACGGCCGTAATCGAAAAGCCGATAGGTTATGTCGGAACATTGTTGAATTTCAGCAAGGAGCACTCCTTTTCCTATGGAATGAATTCTTCCGGCCGGTATCATGAAAGAGTCTCCCTTTTTCACATTGATATAATTGATATAATCAGTGATTTTTTCGCTGCAAATCTTCTCGCTGTATTCTTCTCTGGAGATTTTGTTGTTTAATCCGAAAACAATTTTTGCGTTTTCAGTCGCTTCCAGAATGTGCCACATTTCGGATTTTCCGGATGATGCTCCCCGGGCTTTTGCTAATGAATCGTCAGGATGCACCTGAATGGAAAGATCGCCGGCTGCATCTATAAACTTTATCAGCAAAGGGAATGAATTCCCGAATTTAAGATAGTTCTTTTTCCCTAAAAGCGCGGCGCCATACCGGTCGATCAATTCAGATATAGTAAGGTCTTTGTCGGGGCCTTCGGCCACAACAGATTCAGAACCTCTAAGGCCTGAGATCTCCCAGCTTTCACCTATGTCATTTCGGTCGACCTCAAGGCCTTTGAGCTCTTTTATTTTTTCGCCGCCCCAAATGACGCTCTTAAGAATCGGTTTAAAAACCCACATTATTGTTAAAAAATATTTATTTTTAATCTAAAAAGGAGTTTCTGTGTTTTAACATTAAAGAAGCTGATAAAGACAGCAACTTAGAAAACAAAGCAACTATTAAAAACAACAAAATTATGAACGACAGATTATCATACGAAGACAAAAAAGAGCTTCCGGACAGCGTTTTCGGATTGCCGGAAAGAAGAGAATATCCGATGCCGGATGCAGCACACGTAAGGGCTGCAGAAGCATATTTCAGATATTGTCCTGAAGATTTGAAGCCTGAATTGGCAAGGGCTATATTACGTTTTGCTAATGAGTACGGTGTTGATGTTGAAAGTCCTACAGTGCTTTCATACGCCGAAGAATAAATAAAATTCATTGTCGAAATTTAATTGTCCTGCTCTCCTTCCTCGTCCGGGAAGGGGAGCGGATTGTCTTTAAGCATATCAATAGCAAAATCAAGTATCGCATCGCGCCCTTCTGCAAGCTCTTCCTGAGGAGAGTGAACCTCGCAACCAGGAGAGGGATCTATTCCGTTTTCAATACACTTCAAGTCGGCATCCAAAAGAGGGCATGCTGAAAACCTTACTCCCCATCCGTTGGGCATTTCAGATGTGAAGGGCATTCCGCCGCCTCCTCCGGTTTTAGCTCCTACAATAGTGACATTGGGCAAATTTTTCATGACAGCCACAAAACTATTGGCAGCCGAGAAACAAGAACGGTTGGTCAGGACCACGATAGGGCCGTCCCATTTTATATGCCAGTCTTCAGCCGGTTTATAGGTGATCGGATAAGGTTCGGAGAAATCCGAGTGGCCCGGACCGGTCTTATGCTGAATATAGGCTCCTGTGATTTCCTTATCGATAAATCTGCCGACAAGAGTATTAATATTTGTGAGCATGCCTCCGCCGTTGTCCCTGATATCGATAATCAGACCGCGGCTGTTATAAAGAATGGCCAATATATAATCCAGAGAGGTTTCGCTAATCACAGAAGAGAATGAGGGATAATACATATATGCAATCTCTCCGGGAAGCTGTTTATACAGGATTCCGCTTGTAGACAGCCAGTTGAAATCAAGATAGTATTCTTCCAATGTGCGAAGGTTGAAATCCTGAGGATAGTCGGTCCACCATGCCCGGTAATAACTTGTGGCGAAACGTGATGTCAGGTTGACATGGCCGTCTTCAAGCTCATCAAGCAATTGCGAACAGATAAAGAAAAGCTCGATAAAAGAAGTTTCCGGAGTGATCGATTCACGGTATTTGGCTACAGTTGCCTTCCAGTCGATTCCTTTGTCTTCCAGGAAACAATAATGAGTGTCGATAATATCAGCCAAAGCGTCGAAATTCCCGAGATTTGTGTCGCTATAATCGGGAGAATCATGACAAGAAGCCATGAAAAGAGAGTTGAGGGCCGTTATAATTGATATTAATAAAAAATTTCTCATTTTTCAGTTATCAATAGATAGCATATATTTTATTTTCGGGGAGAGTTTTAGGTTTGTTTTTAAGTCCGATACCTCCGGGCACAACTCCGATTACGAAGGAATTTGTGACAACCTTTGTATTTAAATTATTGGCCCATTGGTTGTAGGCATAGATTCTATAACCCAGAGACATGGCTGTCCGGCCGAAATCAAGGGTGAAAGAGAGAAGATTGTCTATTCTGAAATTGTTTCCCCACCAGCCGGGATGCACTAATCCTTTACGGTTGCCTAAATATATTTCATAATAAGTCTCGCCATATTCGGCAGAAAAGAAGACTCCTAAAGAGGGGATTTGGATTCTGTCGGAAACTAAAATCGGAAGCCTTCCGATGCGGAAGGATTTTGACAGAGAGGCAGAAATGTCGAGGGAGAGATTGGCAATTGTCTCAACCGGATTATTGCTGTTTCTCAACAGATAATAGAGTCCTCCGGCAATTTGGACTGCACCTCCGGCAGAAACCTGAATGTCGCAGGGAAGTTTGGTTCTCCATTCCATTCCCCAGGAAAAATCGAAAAACATTCCGATCATAGAGGCTGTTTTTGCCGGATTCATTAAGGAACTTAAATTGGCGTCACCTTTGAAGTTCATGACGGCATGTTGCGGGTTAAAAGGAAGAGCCTTGGTCCAGAAACCGGATACTCCTATGTTTTTCCCCGTGTATTTCAATGGAGACAGATAAGTTGCCAACACCGATGAACCGCCTATTTCTACGGAATAATAACCCGTGACGGGTCTTGACTCCACAGAATCAACGTATTCCTCTGCTTCAGCGATTTCCACCACCTCTACAATTTCTTGCGCCTGAGAATCTATGGTTGCAAGAAACAGGGAGAGAAATAAAATCAGGTATATATTTTTTTTCATCAGACTAAGATTCGGATTGCTCTTCATTTTTTTCATTTTCGAAATCAAAGAGCTCTCCCTGCACAATTTTGGGTTTGGAAGTTTCTTCCTCCTCGTCGTCCGGCATCTCGATTGAAGCTATTTCCACCGGCTCAGGCTCAGGGAATCTTAATGGTTCAAGCTCTTTTATTTCTGCGATATTAAAAGTGCTTATTCTCTTTCCCTTCGCTTTGAATCCTTTTACGGCAATGAATTCTTCAGCATCTATTTCAATTGATGGACGGACAGAGTCTGCCCCTCCGAACGTAAGTTTCAGACGCGGATAATAAGTATCTGTCAAAAGGATGATTTTTGATGACTCATCATTACCTACAAATCTTTGAGGCTTGGCTGAGTTTTCAAATTTAAATCTCTTGAGATATGGGAATCCTAACCCGGAATCAAAGAAAGCGAGAGTCCAGACTTTATGAGGGTCGAACTTTTCAATTTTCAGAATATTGTCGTTATAATGATTAGCATCGGAATAAGATGTGGTGTAAAACTCCCCGTCTTTTGTTATGACCAGAATGAGGTCATTGCCCTGGAAAACACCGAGACGTTCTCCACGTCCGTCATAATTAAGGCGTAAGACGTCTTTGTCAAACCAGACTTCCCGGCCGCCCAGGGTGCTTGAGCCTTTCTCAATGAGTTTGACGTCTTTAACCTGATATTTCGTTACGAGATTGCCCAGAGCATCCTTGCCTTTAATGTCGAGCTCGGCAAAATTGACAATAACGTCTTTGGCTCTCGGGCGCCGTCCGGTTTCATTGGGTTCATCTTTAAGATCCACCTTCACCACCTCGGCTTCGCCGTTGGCATTGCATGTGAGCCATTCTATTCTGGAGTCGGGAGCGCCTTTTGTGAGGTTATATTCCTTTTCTCGGGTCAGGCCTGTGATGAAACAACGTTTCTTATATGAATAACCCATAGGTTTTCCCTCGTCATCCTTGCTGCCCGGCTTCCCATTGCGATAGATGATATTATAGATTGTGCGCTTGTCTCCTTTTTTGAAAAGTCCGATATGAATGATTTTTTTGCCCACATATAGCTTCTCCTGCACTTTAACAAGCTTATAGGTGCCATCTTTGTAAATAATGATAATATCGTCGATATCGGAGCAAGAGAAAAGGAATTCACCCTCTTTGAGGCCTGTGCCCACAAATCCTCCGGTTTTGTCGAAATATAGCCGCTTGTTTGCCTCCGCCACTTTTGTGGCTTCAATGGAGTCAAACCCTCGGATCACGGTGTGACGCGGGAAATTATCACCGTATTTTTCTTTCAGATGAGCATACCATCCGATGGTGTAATCCACGATATGTTCGATATTCTCCGAGATTTTTTCTATTTCGGATTCCAGGTCGGCAATTCGTTTGTCGGCTTTCTCGGAATTGAATTTCAAGATTCTCCCCATTTTAATTTCCCACAGCCTGATAAGGTCTTCCTCTTTCAGAGGGCGATAAAACCGAGGCTTGTAAGGTTCGAGCCGTTTGTCGACATGGGCTATTGCCTCCTCCATTGAAGCGGCTTCTTCCACTTCCTTATCTTTATAGATTCTTTCTGTGATGAAAATTTTTTCAAGCGACAGGTATAGCTGAGCCTCTTTCGCTTCTTGCAGTTTTATTTCAAGCTCTCTTTTGAGAAGGTCTTGGGTGCGGTCTACGGAATATTTCAGAAGCTGGCTGACAGAAAGGAATTGAGGCTTCTTATCAACAATCACGCAACAGTTCGGTGAAATGCTGACCTCACAATCTGTGAAAGCATACAAGGCATCGATAGCCTTATCGGAAGATGTGCCGGGAAGAAGATGCACAAGAATTTCAGCTGTAGCCGACGTGTTGTCATCGACTTTCCGGATTTTGATTTTCCCTTTTTCCATTGCCGAGAGGATAGAGGTGATGAGGGTGGCAGTGGTTTTTCCAAAGGGAATCTCCGTTATGGCTAAAGTTTTATTATCGATTTTCTCTATTTTAGCCCTGACTTTGATATTTCCGCCACGAGCTCCGTCGTTATAACGCGAAGCGTCAATCATGCCCCCGGTCTGAAAATCGGGAAGAAGCTGGAAAGGCTCGTTTTTCAGATATGCAATCGCTGCATCTGCGATTTCATTGAAGTTGTGAGGAAGAATCTTTGAAGAGAGTCCGACAGCGATACCTTCCACACCTTGAGAAAGTAGGAGAGGGAATTTAACGGGGAGAGTAACCGGCTCCCTTTTCCTGCCGTCGTAAGAAAGGGTCCATTCCGTGATTTTAGGATTGAATACGGTCTCCAAAGCGAACTCTGAGAGACGAGCCTCAATATAACGGGGAGCCGCTGCCGAGTCTCCGGTGAGAATGTTTCCCCAGTTGCCCTGAGTGTCGATAAGTAGGTCTTTTTGGCCCAATTGCACTAGAGCATCACCGATTGAAGCGTCGCCGTGTGGGTGATATTGCATAGTATTGCCCACGATATTCGCAACCTTGTTGAAGCGACCGTCGTCGAGGGTCTGCATGGAATGGAGAATGCGACGTTGCACAGGCTTAAGCCCATCTTCTATATGAGGAACGGCACGTTCGAGAATCACATAGCTTGCATATTCCAGATACCAATTACGGAACATGCCGGACAACACCGTTTTCTTTTGATTATTATCGGGGGAATATCCTGATTGTGTTTTTTCTATATCTTCTTCCATTAGGCCAAAAGCAGGGAATTTTTTGTAAAGATAAAAATTTATAGGTTTATCTAAAAGAAATTTGTTGATTTTATGTGGCTTCAGCTCCTATTTTAGAGATAATAATAAGTCATAGGAAGGAAAGGAGGGATGAAAATTAACGATTATTTGTTAATTTTGCTATATGAATCTACAAATGGCCTTATATTTGATACCTGTCGACATAAGCGGTGCTTCTTGGCGAAGTGTCATGCCTCCGGAGAATTTGGAGATAATCAAAGGTATAAGGTATTTTATTGTAGAAAATATAAGGACGGCTCGAAGAACAATAAAGAGATTAGATCCTTCGGCAGATATTTCCGCAATCACATTCTATGAGCTTAACCGGCACACGGATGATAAAGAGATCTCCACTTTCTTGCAGCCCTTGAGAGAAGGGAACGTAATGGGAGTGATGAGCGAGGCAGGATGTCCCGGAGTGGCAGATCCCGGTGCCTCTGTAGTGAGGATTGCACAGTCGGAAGGTCTCAGAGTTATACCCTTGGTGGGCCCGTCGAGCATTTTGTTGTCTCTTATGGGTTCAGGGCTCAACGGCCAGAACTTTTCTTTCAACGGGTATTTGCCGGTTGAAAATACAGACAGGGAGAGAAAAATCAGAGAGCTCGAAGCCTTGAGTGTCAAAAACGATGTGACGCAGATTTTTATTGAGACGCCCTATCGCAATGAAAAAATGTTTGAGAGTCTTTTAAAGACATTAAGGAATGAAACGTTAATGTGTGTGGCATCGTCGGTCACCGATCCTGAAAAGGAAATGATTCAGACCCGGTCTGTAGGAGAATGGAAAAAACTGAATTTCAAGATAGCCAAAGAGCCAACCGTATTTTTATTTTATAGTCCTAATCAAAACAAGAGGTCAAATCAAAGTTATGGCAAGAAAAAGAATTTCATTTGAAGGCTTGGGGAGGCTCCCGTTTGAGGAATGGGAAGATGAGCCGCAACCTGTGGTGAAACGAAATGTCTATGAAAATATGGAGGTGCCGCAACCTCCCCGCGACCTTACTCCCGATGAGCGCTTGCTTTATTATGTCTCTTTTGGCTCAGGCTCAAGCGGCAACAGCTGCTATATAGGCACAAGCCACGGTGGGATTATAATAGATGCCGGAATAAAGGCCGAGGAAATCGAATCAAAGATTCGGGCAAACGGCATAGACATGAAAAACGTAAGAGGCATATTGTTGACCCACGACCATTCCGATCATGTGAGGTATGCCTATAGTCTGATAAAAAATCATCGTCATTTAAGGCTCTACTGCACCAACAGAGTGCTCAACGGATTATTGCGCCGTCATGATATTTCAAAACGCATTAAAGACTATCATCATCCCATATTCAAGGAGATTCCTTTCAAGATCAGTGATTTTGAAATAACGGCCTTTGAAGTTCCCCATGACGGAAGCGACAACATGGGATTCTCCGTGAATTTCGACAACAGAAATTTCGTATTGGCCACAGACATGGGTGAGGTTCAGGCCCGAGCCCGACATTATATCACTCAGGCAGACTATCTTGTGATTGAGGCTAACTACGATCTTAAGATGCTTCAGACCGGCCGATATCCTGAATTTCTTAAAGCAAGGATACAGACCACTTCCGGCCACATGGACAACCGGGCCACGGCAGAATTCCTTAAGGAAATATACAGCGAAAGACTAAAACATATCTTCTTGTGTCATCTTTCGAAAGACAACAACACCCCGGAAAAAGCATTAGAGATTATAAGGGAGGCTTTAGAGTCGGCAGGAGTGAAAGTCGGCAGCGGAATGGAGACTCTTGAAGACCGTCAGGCCGACGTGCAGCTTGTGGCCCTCCCGCGCTTTGATGCAACCCGTCTATACGTGTTCAGACCATAACCGCAATATAGATTTATTCTCCTTATACCAAACCTTAATTGGCTTAATGTGTATATAGGAAGCGTTTTATGCTTCGTTTGGGAGTCTTTTCAAATTCGTTGGGCATCAGGATTATTTTAGAAATCTGTTCATAAGGAGCCACGATTTTATTAAGCTCCTTGCGAATGTTTTCCATTGTGGAATCCATGTCGGCAATCGATATTCCAAACTTGTCGGTGGCTTCAAAATCCGGATAAACCAGAGCGGCGAGCTTGCCGTCGCGTTCCACCACGAGGCTTTCGGCTACAAAGGGCATATTGTTGAGCTTCGCTTCAATTTCTTCCGGATATATGTTCTGGCCGGAAGCCGAGAGAATCATGGTCTTGTTGCGGCCTTTTATAAAGAGTGTGCCGTCAGCTGAGCGTGTGCCCATGTCTCCGGTATGTAGCCAGCCCTCTTCATCGATCACTGCTTTTGTGGCTTCAGGATTTTTGTAATATCCTTTCATTCTGTTCACTCCTTTCACGCAGATCTCGCCCGGAATATTTTCAGGATCGTCAGATAATACTTTTGATTGCATGATTGGCAATGTTTTCCCTGAAGACCCGACAATAAATTCACGCCAAGGGGTATAGGAAATGAGGGGCCCGCATTCAGTCATGCCATACCCCACAGTAAACGGGAATTTGATTTTATGAAGAAATTCCTCTACTTCATGGTTCAGAGGTGCACCGCCTACTATCACCTCTTCAAATTCACCGCCGAAAACTTCAATCAGTTTTTTTCTGATCTTGGAATAAATCAGGGAATCAAGGAATGGCACAGCCAAAGTCCATCTCATGGCACCTTTTGATATCATGGGTAAAATCTGGCTTTTATATATCTTTTCGAGAATCAGAGGTACACAGATAACCAGACTTGGTTTCACTTCCGCCATGGCCTTCAGAAGGATTCGGGGAGAAGGGGTTTTCCCTAAAAGAGTTATATGAGAGCCCACGGCTAAAGGAGTAAGCATATCGAAAGCACACCCATAAGCATGAGCCAACGGAAGAAAAGAGAGAGCTCGCGATCCGCGGTAGTGCAGCTTGGAATGTATGCCGAAGCAAACGTTGCCTGAAAGATTCTCGCCGGTGAGCATAACGCCTTTGGAAAAGCCGGTGGTGCCGGACGTGTAATTGATTTCAACCACCTCCTTGTTGTCTCTTTCTGCAAAACAAAGATCTCCGGAGCAGAAACCGTTGGGATATTTCCGGTTGTGTCTTCTTTTGAGCAAACGGATAGCCCTTGACAGCTCGCTCCCTTCAGCCTCATAGAGTGGCTTCTTTTGCTCAATGCTGACAACTCCCTTTATATTGAGCAGCTTGTCGGGCTCAATATGTTCCCAGATATGATCTGAAATAAAAAGCAGGGAAGCTTCCGAATGATTGATGACATGCACAATATCGCTGGGATTGAATTCTGCAAGGATCGGCACTATCACGGCTCCATAAGTGACGGTTGCCATGTAAATTTTTACCCAGTTTGCTGAGTCTTTTCCGCAAAGAGCAATCTTATCTCCCTTTTTCAGTCCTAAATGATAGAAAAGAAGGTGAGTTTTGGCAATCTCTTCGGCTATCTTGCCGTAGGTCTGAGTATTGTCTTTACCATATTCGCTCAAAGCCGGGAGATCCCAGTTGTCGGCGAAACTTTTTTCATATATTTTAATGAAGTTTTGAATTTCAATCATAACCTGAATTTTAAGATGACAACAAAAGCAGCAATGTCTCTCGAAAAAAAAGAATAGATACTATAATAATAAAAGGCGAATCAAAATTGTTCATTTTGATCCGCCTTAAAATAATATTGGAATGGATTGTAAAACAGGACTACATTTCCACTTCAGCCGCAATTGCCTCACCTTCAGCGGCATTTTCCATAACTGACTCTTCAGGAGTGTCGGAAGTTGCAGCCTCAAGTTTCTTCATGATAGAGAAGATGAAGATTGCGCTTGTGAGACAGAGTCCGATAAGGATCATCCATACTGTCCAGGTCGGGATTTTGCCCCAGAGCAACATAGGAATAGACACTAAATAGTTGCCCACAGCAGTAGCTGCAAACCATCCGCCCATCATAGCGCCTTTCAATTTGGGAGGAGCCACTTTGGAAACGAAAGATATTCCCATCGGAGACAGGAGCAGCTCGGCAAGTGTCAGCAACAAGTATGTGGATATAAGCCAGTTGGGGGAAACATCACCATTTGTGCCGACAAGATTCAGAGAGCCGAAAACCATCACAACATAAGCCAGTCCGGCCATAAGCATACCATAACCGATTTTTCTTGGTGCGGAGGGTTCCTTGCCTTTCGAAGCGAGCCATCCGAAGAAGGCCATTGAGAAAGGAGTCAATGCCACAACATAGAATGGGTTGAACTGCTGATATGTTGCCGGGTCAATTCCGGTGACAACATCGGGAGTTATATCATAGATGCTCCATAGGATCACGCCGAGACCGGCAAAGATAATTCCGCTGACAATTTTCCCTGCTTTAGAAGTGCTCTGGAACATTCCGAACAAAGCATAAACGCCGGCGGCGATAACCACGAGAGCCCAGAGATTGAAACCGACTCTTGTAGCTCCGGAGGCATCGGGAGATGTACAGCTCTTGGCGAATTCTGTAAGAGTCTGACCATTCTGGTGGAACACCATCCAGAAGAAGATCACAACGGCAAACACGAGAAGGAGAGCCACAACTCTCTGCTTGGTTTGTTGGGGAGTGAGTTCGGGTCCGTTGTTAACCTGAGCTGCCTGCTGGGTCTCTTTCTTATCAGTGATTACATGAGCGAATGTCTTGCGGCCTAAGATATAGATAAGGAAGCTGACAATCAAAGAGATGCAGGCGACTCCGAAGGCATAGCTGCATCCGGTGGAGAAAGCTGTGATATAATCTGTGGAGAATTGCACGAGATTCATACCTGCCATCTGACATTCCGTAGCGAAGTTTGAAAGATATCCTGTGAGGAATTCTGCTAAGTTGCCGTCAGGAGCCATGCCGTTCTGAATGGCAAAATCCGTCATGTTTTTAAGAGTGTCATGATCAGTCGGCATATTGGTGAAATTATTGGTGTCGATACACCAATTGCAGACTGTTGCCGCCATGGAATTGTTTGAGAGGAATCCGGCATGATGCAGCCCGTAGTTTCTTAAGGAAACAGCCACAGTCGGAGCAAACATAGAGCCGATATTGATGGCCATATAGAAGAGAGAGAAAGCGGCGTCACGCCTGTCGCTATAGCGAGGGTCGTTATAAAGGTCGCCCACCATCACTTGCAAATTCCCTTTGAAAAGGCCGGTTCCCACAGAGATGAGAAGCAACGCCGCAAACATGATAAGCATTGAAGGAGTGGTTCTCACGGGAGTCGGTGCTGTCATGAGTGCATAGCCGATAAACATGATGGCGATACCTGACATCACACATTTCGAGAAGCTCCATTTATCTGCCAGCCAACCGCCAACGAGCGGCATGAAATAAACTAATGCCAAAAAAATGGAGAAGATCTGTCCGGTCCAGGTGGCATCAAACCCGAACTTGGATTGAAGATAAAACAGGAAAATGGCCAGCATGGTGTAGTAACCGAAACGTTCGCCGGTGTTCGCCAATGACAGCACATATAGTCCTGCAGGTTGATTTTTAAACATTATGGTTAGTTTTTAAAGTTAATGGCAAAAAATTATTATTTATTTTCTTCCAGCATTTTGAAAGCCTTGGCATAGTTGTTGATCTGTTTGACCATTGCTACAAGCCCGTTGCTTCGAGTGGGGGAGAGGTGTTCTTTCAAGCCGATTTTATCAATGAAATAGAGGTCGGCGCTAAGGATTTCATCCGGGGTTCTGTCGTTGAGCACCTTCATCAATAAAGACACGATGCCTTTCACGATAAGTGCATCGGAATCTGCGTCAAAATGGATTGTGCCGTCTTCATTTTTCTTGGCGTCAATCCAGACGCGGCTTTGGCAGCCCTCTATCAGATTAGCCGGAGTTTTAAGATTTTCAGGAAAATCGGGAAGGGTGTTGCCCATGTCGATTATATAGGCATAACGGTCCATCCAGTCGGTCAGTCCCTCGAATTCCTCTATTATTTCGTCTTGTGTTTCGTTGATTGTCATTGTTGTTAGGTTAACTGAATTACAAAAGTAGTGAAATTCCATTAATCGCCAAAACGGGGCCCTAGCCTTTGAAAAAATTATTTGTGTAATCCAAAAACATAAATTAATTTTGCACTTGAATAAGGATTTGGTTTTTCAAGTTCATATTTGTTGTAAAAACCTAAATATGAAAGAGAAAAGAAAAATTCCCTTTGTCAAGATGCATGGGATAGGCAACGATTACATTTACATCGATGCCTTAGGGGGAGAAACCCCCGAATATCTGGAAGAAATCAAGATTCCGACATTAACCCAAAAAATCAGTAATAGACATTTCGGCGTTGGCAGCGACGGTTTGATACTCATCCTACCCTCTGACAGCGCCGATTTTCGTATGCGTATATTCAATGCCGACGGCTCGGAGGCAAAGATGTGTGGCAACGGAATTCGCTGTGTCGGTAAATACGTCAGAGATCTGGGATTCACAGATAAAGACACAATCTCAATCCAGACAGAGAGCGGAATAAAATATCTGAAATTGAACCGGAAGGGAGATGAAACGGTCGAAGTGGTTGTAGATATGGGTTCTCCCTATTTCAAAAGGGGTGAAATCCCGGCGGCCGGCGACCCTGAATCGGAAATGAACGACCATCCGGTGGAAGTGAAGGGAGAGGTTTTCAAGGTCACAGCTGTGGGAATGGGAAATCCTCATGGGGTTGTCTACGTAAATGATGTGGATTCCCTTGATTTACCCTCTATAGGAAGTGTCCTGGCGAATGCTGATATCTGGCCCGACCGTGCAAATATCGAATTTGTGGAGGTTTTGAATCCGGAAGAGATAAAAGTAAGGGTTTGGGAGCGTGGCTCTGAAGAAACGATGGCTTGTGGCACCGGAGCCTGTGCCTCTGCCGTGGCTTCTTTCCGGAAAGGAAAGACCGGAAACTCTGTGAAAGTGCATCTGCGTGGTGGCACTCTCAGCATAAATTATGACGATAAGGATCAGACGGTGAGAATGACCGGGCCGGCAGCTTTTGTAGCTAAGGGAGAATTCCTGATGCCGGAATGATATAATTTAAGGTAAAAGGTAAAAGATGATTAAGGTAAACGACAACTTCAGACAATTGCCGTCGATATATCTGTTTACAAAGATAAGCCGGCGGCTTGCGGAATATCGCGAAAATCCTGATTCGATTCCATTGATAAGAATGGATATCGGAGATATCAGCGGCCCTCTTCCCGAGAGTGCTTCAGAAGCGATGCACAAGGCTGTTGATGATTTGTCGGGAAGCAAGGATTTTAAAGGATATGGGCCCGAACAAGGTTATGCTTTTTTGCGAGATGTCATAGCTGAAAAAGACTATAAGGAAAGAGGGATAGATATAAAACCGTCGGAAATATTTGTGAGCGATGGCGCCAAATGCGATTTGGGAAATTTAGGTGATATCCTTTCTAAAGATTTGGTTATAGCAGTTATGAATCCTGCCTATCCGGCTTATATCGATGACAATGTGATAGATGGAAGAGCCGGAATCTTAGAGGGAGATATATATTCCGAAATAATTTATCTTCCTTGCAAAGCCGACAATTCTTTTTATCCGGAATTGCCGGAAAAGCATGCCGATATTATTTATTTATGTTCGCCAAATAATCCTACCGGGTCAACGATGGTGAAATCGGAATTGGAGAAATGGGTAAAATATGCTCAAAAAGAGGGAAGCTTGATAATATTCGATTCAGCCTATGAATCCTATATCCGAGACGAAAGTCTTCCCCGGTCAATTTATGAGATTCCCGGATCGCGAGAGGTGGCTATAGAAGTGAGAAGCTTTTCCAAGACCGGTGGTTTCACAGGAGTTCGTTGTGGCTACACGGTAGTTCCCGGTACTTTGAAGGGAGTTTATGCAAACGGAGAGGAAGTAAAGCTCAACTCATTATGGAGCAGACGACAGACCACTAAATTCAATGGTGCGTCTTATGTGTCGCAAAGAGGAGCTGAAGCCCTATATTCGCAGAAAGGACGGGAAGAAGTCAAAAAAATGACCGACAGATATCTTGCTAACGCCGCTATGTTGAGAGAATTTTTCCATAAAGCGGGTTGGAAAGTATGTGGCGGAGAAAATTCTCCCTATGTGTGGGCCGGAAGTCCGAGGGGAATGAAATCCACCGAGATATTCGAGATGCTTCTCACAAAATGTGGGGTTTCAACCACTCCCGGCTCCGGTTTTGGCAGTGAAGGCGAAGGTTTCATCCGCCTGACAGGCTTTAATACGGCTGAAAACACAATGGAAGCTATCCGCAGGATGGAGAAGATATTGCAATCTGAAAAATAATTGAGATAAGGTAAAAAATAATAAGGTTAAAAGGAATTAAGGTATGTCAGAATTAAGGTTTAAGAGTGTGATGGAAGCGGCTTCACGAAAGGCCGTAAATGTGGAATCACCGGAAAAGAGAGTGGAACAATATTATGGCGAGAAGGTGTTCAACCGCCAGAAAATGTTTCAATATCTACCTCGTCCCACCTATGAGGCTCTTGTGGAAGCCATAGACAATAAGAAACCATTGAGCCGTGAATTGGCCGACAGTGTAGCCGAGGGAATGAAAAGATGGGCCATTGAAAACGGCACCACTCACTACACCCATTGGTTTCAACCGATGACAGGAGGCACCGCTGAAAAGCACGACACATTTATAGAACACGATGGAAAAGGAGGCGTGATTGAGACTTTTTCCGGCAAGCTACTTGTTCAGCAGGAACCGGATGCCTCAAGTTTCCCGAGCGGCGGTATGAGAAACACTTTTGAAGCTCGCGGATATTCAGCGTGGGATATTTCATCTCCGGCCTTTATAGTTGGCAACACTTTGTGTATCCCTACGATATTTATCTCCTATACCGGAGAATCCCTCGATTATAAAACGCCTTTCCTCAAAACCCTCAATGCCATTGACAAGGCTGCAACCCGTGTGGCAAAATATTTTGATCCGGGAGTGAAACATGTGGTTTCATATCTTGGCTGGGAACAGGAATACTTCCTCGTTGATGAAGCTTTGTATGCCGCTCGTCCGGATATAGTTATGACGGGAAGAACCCTCATGGGCCATGAAAGCGCCAAAAACCAGCAGCTGGAAGACCATTATTTCGGTTCCATACCAAGCCGTGTAGAGGCTTTCATGCTTGATCTTGAAATTGAGGCTCATAAACTTGGTATTCCTGTAAAAACCCGACATAATGAAGTGGCGCCCAATCAGTTTGAGCTTGCACCGGTTTATGAGGAAGCAAATCTTGCCAACGACCACAATCTTTTGATAATGTCGGTAATGAATGAGGTGGCACGCAAGCATAACTTCAGAGTGCTGTTTCATGAAAAACCTTTTGCCGGCATCAACGGAAGCGGCAAGCACAACAACTGGAGTCTGGGCACTGACAAAGGTCGCCAGCTTTTTTCACCCGGAAAAACTCCGGAAGAAAATTTGCAGTTTATCGTTTTCCTCAGCAATGTGATGAATGCAGTACATAAACACAATGCATTGTTGAAAGCTTCGATCATGTCTGCCACCAATTCCCATCGTCTTGGCGCCAATGAAGCTCCCCCGGCAATCATTTCAATGTTTTTGGGAAAGAGTGTTTCCGAGCTTCTCGACAATATAGAAAAGAATGATTATGAAGCTATAAAAGTGAGAGGAAAGGAAGAACTAAGCGTAGGTCTTAATCAGATTCCGGAAATCATGATTGATAACACCGACCGCAACCGTACCAGTCCTTTCGCATTCACCGGAAATCGTTTTGAATATAGGGCAGTAGGCTCTTCAGCCAATTGTGCCACAGCTCTTATTGCACTGAATGCTGCGGTGGCTTGTGAGCTTGAAGACTTTGCCAACCGGGTAGACAAGCGTCTTGCCTCAGGCGAATCAAAGGAGAAGGCCTTGTTTGCCGAAGCCCGGGAAAATGTGCTCAAAGCCAGACCTATCCATTTCGACGGCAACGGTTACGGCGATGAATGGATAGTGGAAGCTAAAGACAGAGGACTGGATATTGAATCATCAGCGCCATTGATGTTTGATGCCTATCTTTCGGAGTCAAGCGTGGATATGTTTGAGAAAGTTGGAATTTTCACGCGCAAAGAACTTGTGGCCCGCAACGAGGTGAAATGGGAGATGTACACCAAGAAGGTGCAGATAGAATCAAGAGTGCTCGGAGATTTGGCCATAAATCATATTATTCCGGCAGCAGTGACATATCAGGGACAGCTTCTTGACAATCTGTATAAAATGAGGCAGCTCTTTAATGAAGAAAAGGCCCGAGAGATAGGGGAGACAGATCTTATCACCGTGGAGCAGATGGCTGACCATATAAATAAGGTAAAGAGCCTTGTGACTGCCATGACGGAAAACCGCAAGCGTGCAAATTCATTGGAGTCTTTGAGAGACAAGGCAATTGCCTATCATGACACCGTGGCTCCTATCATGGAAAAGATTCGCTATCATATCGACAGACTCGAGCTTATGGTGGATAACGAGATTTGGCCTCTGCCGAAATATCGAGAATTACTATTCATTAGATAATTCCTTGAAATTTATAATTAAAAGCCCCGACATTCGATTGCCGGGGCTTTTAATTCGTCAGGGATTTGTATTTAAAGAGATAAATATTTAAAAACTTCCATCACATTTTTGACATATAGGAATTCCAGCCCTTTCAGATACTGAGGGGCAATCTCTTCGATATCCTTCCTGTTTTCTTCTGAAAGTATGATTCTTTTGATTCCGGCTTGGCGTGCGGCCAGGATTTTCTCTTTGACACCACCCACAGGCAATACTTTGCCACGAAGGGTTATCTCGCCGGTCATGGCCGTACGGCTTTCGGGTGCCTTGTTGAGGAATGCAGAAGCCATAGAGGAGGCTATGGTTATTCCGGCTGAGGGACCATCTTTAGGTACTGCCCCCTCGGGAACATGAATATGGATATCGTATTTTGAGAAAGATTCAGGGTCTATGCCTATTTGCGTGGCATTCGCCTTCAGATATTGCAACGCTATGGTTGCCGATTCTTTCATCACGTCGCCCAGATTTCCAGTCAGCGTAAGTTTTTCACCTTTACCCGGTGACAGTGAAGTCTCAATAAAAAGCACGTCACCGCCCACAGGAGTCCACGCAAGACCTGTAGCTACACCAACTCCTTCGTTCCCTTCGTATGAATCCGGATTAACTTCATGTTTCCCGAGGAATGTTTCTGCAATTTCGGGAGTGATTAATTTCGGATATTTCTTTTTGCCGGCTTTCAGTCTTGCTATTTTGCGGAAAATCTTGCCGATTTTTTTCTCCAGTTGTCTGACTCCCGCCTCTCGCGTATAGTAAATGACTATATTGTCGATAGCTTCCGGCGTAAACTCTATTTCATCCTTAGGAAATCCATTCGCCTCTGCTACCTTTCCAACAAGATGACGAAGAGCGATTTGCTGTTTTTCAGCCGGTATGTATCCCGACATTTCGATTATTTCCATACGGTCGCGCAGAGGGGCCGGAATTGTAGACACGTCATTGGCTGTCGCGATAAACAGAACTTTGGAAAGATCGTAGGGATGGTCGATGAAATTATCATGGAAAGTATTGTTCTGCTCCGGATCCAAAGCCTCAAGGAGAGCTGAAGAAGGATCCCCCTTAAAATCCTTGCCAAGTTTGTCGATTTCATCGAGCAGCATTAAGGGATTGCCTGTCTTTATTTTGGTGAGTGCCTGAATAAAACGGCCCGGCATGGCACCGATGTAGGTTCTTCGGTGACCGCGTATCTCCGCCTCGTCGTGCACCCCTCCTAAAGAAATTCTTGCATACTCCCTTCCTAAGGCCTCGGCAACAGATTTTCCTATAGATGTCTTGCCGATTCCCGGAGGGCCGTAAAGACATATAATCGGGGCTTTAAGGTCGTTGCGAAGTTTTAAAACCGCCATTTGTTCGATGATTCTTTCCTTCACCTTTTCAAGCCCGTAGTGATCGCGGTCGAGAATCTCTTCCACTTTTCTCAGAGATATGTTTTTATGGGAATAATTCTGCCATGGAAGAGAAAGATACTGATCGAGATAAGAATATTGCACGGAATATTCCGGATTGTTGATATTAAGGCGGCTTAATTTTGCCAGTTCCTTGTCAAAATTCTCCTGGTCTTGTTCAGACCATTTCATGTTTAAGGAGCGATCCGTCAATTCCATGATGTCATCATTCTCATCATCGGCTTCTCCGAGCTCCTCTTTCACATGTTTAAGGTGAAGACGCAAGAAAGC
This sequence comes from Muribaculaceae bacterium, assembly GCA_022509105.1. Classification (GTDB taxonomy): domain Bacteria; phylum Bacteroidota; class Bacteroidia; order Bacteroidales; family Muribaculaceae; genus Lepagella. The sequence goes on from JAFLTV010000002.1 coordinate 30,203, forward strand.
TTCTTTCTGTTGTTTTGAAATCTCACGATGGGTTTTTTCATGCACGGCCATCTGAAGAGCCATGCGCTGGTCGGCCTGATCGAATATTCTGATAATCGTCATCAACAGTTCTTTGAAGTTGTTACATTCCACAATTTCATAACGTTCCTCCAAAGAAAGCGGGGCCACATTGGCCATGGCATATAATTTCTCAATGGGATCGAAAGAAAATTCCTTTACCAGGTTTTCTGCATTCTGCTTCTCTGGATCCATCAGATATGACATCAAAGATTGAAAGAGGCTTTCACACCTTTCAAGAAGGAGGTTATTCTCTTTCGATTTGCGAGATGGCGGCAATATGGGAGCCGTCGGGAAAACTTCTGCTCTTTGCGGGCTTTCACCCTCTTCGATATCAAAAAGCAACCCTCTCGCTCCCGGATTGAAGAAGACGAGAGCCGGGGCTCCGGGCATGTGAAGCACTTTGTCTATTCTGCAAATAATGCCGTAATTGCCAATCTGATATTTTTCTTTATCATGCTCTACAGGTTTTTCCCATGTGACAAAAACTTCTTTTCTGTTTTCATATTCTCGAATAAGAAGTTCTGCCAGTGCTGAATCCTCAACTTTCACAGGTTGGGGAATCATTGGAACAACCACAGCATCTTTCAAAACCACAAGAGGAAATGAAGATGTCAAATTTTTTTCAGAGATACTTTTCTTTTTACCCATAACGCAAAATTACTGAATTCCCTTTATATTTGCATAATGGGATCCGATATCTTCCGTTTCAAACAGTTCTCGGTCGCTCACGGTAAATCTTCCATGAAAGTGGGGGTGGATGCGGTGTTGCTCGGTGCCTGGGCTTACGATAAAAAGGCTTCGGAGCGATGTGATGACAGAGAATTAAAGATTCTGGATGTGGGTTGCGGATGCGGGGTGATTTCTCTGATACTTGCCCAAAGGTTTCCGGGAGCCGGGATAATCGGAATAGAAATAGATGAGCCATCGGTAGAGGAGGCTCGTGATAATTATTCAGCTTTTCCCGGAAAGAAAAAACCGGAAGTGATAGGTGGAAGTTTTCCGGAAGTTTTGAAACCCTTGTCACTAAAATTTGATCTGATAATAAGCAATCCTCCCTTTTTTCGGTCAGGCATAAGCCATCCTTCCACTTCACGTGAACGGGCTCGCCATCAGGGTCTTCTTTCTCCCTTTACCTTGTTGGCCGATTCTTCATCTTTTCTGAAACCTGACGGAATCTTGGCAATGATATTTCCTTCGGAATTTTATGAGGAAGTTATTTCAACGGCTGCAACACACGGTTTCACAGTCTCGAGACTCTGTTTGGTAAGAAACAATCCCAACCGCCCCGAAAAAAGAGTGCTGATAGAATTCCATAAAGATATTGAGCACCCGGATAATGAAAATTATAAAGAATGGAAACCGGGAGAGTTAGGCGTAAAGCAACACCTGACCCTTTTTGAAGATGGAGAACCGACTGAGGCTTACCGAAAACTTTGCCAGCCCTTTTATCTTTATTTTTAATGGTCTTGATTCTCCTATTTCATATAACAATAGAGCTAAGAGCAAAAGAGAGAAAAAAGACCATTAATTAAATATCTAATAATCAGCTATTTGTGGGGGGGGGGTAAAAAATATGGTGAATTTCACTATAATTTTACTTTAAAATTCAGCGTTTATTCGGTAAATTTGCTATTATACTTTCAAACTGAAAATCAAAATAAAAGACGAATATAGGCTCCGGAAAGTCTATATTTTGTTCTACCTAATTTTATAATGAGCTATATAAATATAAAGAAACTGTTATTGCTCTTGGGCTCATTATGTTCATTGGTTACTATCCGGGCTTTATCCATCAACGATAAGGATGTATATCCGGTTATCATGGAAGATCCGACGGTGATAAAATTCTATCAGCCGTTTGATCTTAACAATGCAACATTTATCAAAAGCAATGAACTTCTCGAATTCTCCCATACTGTGGATTCCATCATGCGGAATGACACCATCACTCGTGTAGATATAGTGGGAATAGCATCCATTGACGGTCCGGAAGCTCTAAATGAGGGTCTGGCTAAAAGACGTGCGGAGGCCCTGGAAAAATGGATGAGAGAATCCACAAATGTGCCCGGAGAAATAATTGACGTAAGTTCTCGAGGAGAAGATTGGCCTTTGTTTCGTAGCCTTGTTATGAGCGATTCTCTTATTCCTAATCAAGAGAATGTTATTCGAATAATCGACTCAAACGCCTCTCCGGCTAATAAAGAGAAACAACTCAAACGCCTCGGAAATGGAAAGACATGGTCTTATCTGCTTCGCTCCTTGTTGCCAAAAATGCGTGTAACAGAGGTGACGCTTAATGTTAAACATCGTTTTATCATCGTTGAGCCTGTTATTGAAGAGGTGATAATTGAGGAGGAAGTGATAATGCCGGAGCAGCCGGTTGTGGAAGAACCTGTTGTGGAAATCCCTATAGAAGAAGTGACTGTTGAGCCTGAGGATGAATGGATAAGGAAATTCCATATAAAGACAGATCTTCCTTATTGGTTGATGACTTGGGCCAACTTGGGTTTTGAAATAGATTTGGCCAAACATTGGTCGTTTAATCTGCCGATTAATCTGTCTACAGTGAATTATTTCACGCGCAAGATCAAATTCCGTAATTTCACATTCCAGCCCGGAGTTCGCTATTGGTTGAAAAACACCAATAAAGGAGTATATTTCGATGCTCACTATGGCATGGGTTGGTTTAATTTTGCTTTTAACGGCAGATACCGCTATCAAGACCATTTTCGCCATACGCCTACCATGGGTGGTGGAATTGGCGCCGGCTATCGCTTGCCCATCTCAAAAAACGGCAGATGGATGATGGAATTCGGTGGTGGAGTTGGTGTCTACAGGCTGAATTATGATAAATTTATCAATCAGCCGAACGGGAAACGGATAGGCCATGAGAAGAAGACAGTCTTTGGAATAGACAATGTTAATGTAAGCATCGGTTATTCCATACCTGTTGGCAGACAGAAAGGAGGTGGAAAATGAAAGAAAGAAGATTCACCTTATATTCCCGGATCAATCTCTTTATGAAGGGAGGGCGCCGTTTGCTGTCCGGCCTGTTTGCAATCGTTTCACTTATTGCCCTTTCAGGATGTAATGTTCATGAATGGCCTGAAGAAACCGGTGAGACCTATGATTTCACTTTAACCCTTGATTTTAATACGGATCTTCCTCTGCATAAGGAAATTTACTACACTCGCGATGGAGAAGCCAGGGCCATAGATAATGATTTCGACATTCGCTATATAGTAAATATATATGATGTGGCAGATGAAAACGATGGTAACCGAAATGTGGCGACTCAATATACTTTCACGAGATCATTCAGTGAGAATCCGGATTACACAATCAGGTTGCAGCTGGCCGAGGGTAGATATCGTTTCCGTGTATGGGCAGACTATGTAGAGGCCGGTTCGAAGAAAGATAAATTTTATGTCACATCGGATTTCACGGAGATCAAGCTTGATGAGAGTGTAGCCCATTATGGAAACACAGAGCGACGGGATGCGTTTCGTGGCTCAGCTTATGCGGAAGTTGTAGATCCCTTGCTATATTCCTACACTCATGGAGGTGCTGTGGCTGAAAATAGCGTTGTTGTGAGTATGCACAGGCCGATGGGTCGATATGAGTTTATCTCCACGGATATGGATGAATTCCTGGATAAGGAAGTCAGATCCCGCGCGGCAGCCCTTATGGAAGGACTTTTAACAAAGGGCCCGGAGAATATAACCCGCGACGATGTGGCAGAGACCATAGGCTTAGACAAATATAAGGTTGTTTTCTCCTACAATGCTTTCATGCCAAGCTCATATAATCATTACACCGACAAACCTTCGGATTCCTCTACCGGAATTCGCTATGAAGCGTCGATGAGTCTTGGAGAGGATGGAATCAGATTGGGCTTTGATTATATCCTTGTGGATCAGGAGACTACGATGAATCTTAACCTGGCGGTTTATAATCCGGAGGGTCAGTTGATTGCCAATACTTCAGGTGTGGAAGTTCCTATTGCCAGAAGCAAGAATACCATAGTGAAGGGCTCCTTCCTGACCGTCTCAAGTGGTGGTGGAGTAACAATCAATCCCGATTTCGAAGGGGATGATTTCAATATTGAGCTACATTAATAAACTGAAAACAAACAATAACCTAATATAACGATATGAAACTTAAAAATTACTTACTACTTGCAGGAGCTGCCCTAATGATGGTCAGTTGTTCTCAGGAAGATGTTTTCAATCCTGGGCTAACTGAGGGCGAATCCACCGTTTCTTTTACTATCAATTTGTCCGACCAAATGCAAACCCGAAGCTATGGCGACGGAACAACCGCAAAGTTTTTGCAATATCAGTTATATAACAAAAAAGATGATGGAAGTTACGAGAAAGTAACCTTGGATGGTTATTCAGGAAAGATTTCAGATTTTAACCTAAGCACTATTTTGTCTTTCCAATTACTCAATGGTAATACTTATAAATTAGTTGCTGTAGCAGATAAATTTGGGAAAACATCTAATGGAGCTTATTATGTTAGTTTTGGGAATTCCAGTGTGACTATAGGAACTGCCAATTTATATAAAAGTCAGTTAAAAGATGAAGGAGGAGATATATTTTATGCTTCTGAAGAATTCACTGTAAACGGTGATCTTTCCGGCGTTATAGAATTAAAGCGGGCCGTAGCTCAAATTAATTTTGGCACTAATGATTACGAGGAGGCTGAAAGTTTAGGATTCGAAGGATTAAGTGCAGCATCTATTCAAATAAGAAGTTATATGACTTTTAATGCAATGACTTCTACCGGAGGAACTCTTTGGAGCTCGCCAGGCAATACATTCAGCTCGGATGCCTATCTTAGTAAAGACACAGAAACCTTTCCTGTTGAAGGATATAAATACATAGCAATGGCGTATGTGTTTGTGAATGATGAAAAGGAACTATATGATATAACACTTTCTTATACTCCAAAAGGTAAAACCAAACAAACTATAAATTTAGCTTCTGTTCCCGTTCAGAGAAATCATAGAACAAATATTTATGGTTCTGTTCTTACAAGCAACTATGACCTGACTTTAGAAATTGAACCAATGTTTGAAGAACCTGCCTATACCCCTGATGATTTGGCAACGGCACTTGCATTTGGTGGTACGGTGGCTTTACAAAATGATATAGAAATTTCAAAACAAGCTAAGATTGACAAAAATACAACCATTGATTTTAATGGTAAAAAAATTACGTCAAATATTGCACCTTCTTCGACAACTATACAACAAGTTCCTTTATATGTTACTGGCGGTGGTAATCTAACCCTTAAAGGCGATTCTGAAGGTAGTGGTATGAATACAAGCGCTGATGCCACTTCATTCTTGGTTGGCGTTAGTGGAGGTACTGTAACTGTTGAAAGTGGAACCTACACCTCAGATTATAAAGGCCCTCTCTTCTATATTGGGGAACCTGACGGAGGTACGGTTTACATCAAAGGTGGAACTTTCAAATCAGGATATACAAAAGAAGATTCCCAGAGTTTTCTCTTAAATTGCGAAGATGCAGCATATAACAAAGGTACTGCTAAATTCGTAGTAACCGGTGGTAAGTTTTATAACTTCAATCCTGAGCATAGTAATGCCGAACCCGGTCTTGATCATAGTTGGGTTGCTCCCGGTTATAAAGTAATAAGCTACGCAGAAGGTGAAGATATGGTGTATATAGTAGTCCCTGACAATGCAATTGAAGCTAATACTTCTGATGCTTTAACACAGGCCTTCTCTAATGTTAGTAATGGCGACGTAATTTTAGTGACCGGTGATTGTTCAACAGCAGTAACAAGCAACTTCCCCAAAGGAGTAGATTTCACAATTAAGGGAGTGGGTGCTGAAAATTCTACAATTGTATTTGATTATGCTGATGCATCAGGATCTTCTGTAACATTTGAAGATATAACAGTTCATCCGGTTTATAATTCTACGAATCATACCGGAACTTCGTTGAAAGGCGCAAAAGATATTGTATTCAATAACTGCAATTTGGCTTGTGAATTTTCTATTTATGATGGTAATAATGCCACCTTCAACGAATGTACATTTACATATAACGGAAATACGGATCCTGCTAACGGAGGAAGATACGGAGCATATATCTATGGCGGAAATGTAGAAATTAATAATTGTGTGTTTGATCAATCCTCAGCTGTTAGCGCTAAGACTAAAGGTATTTTGATCTATCCCCAAGGTACCGTAGGAGATGTAACTGTGAATAATTGCAATTTTATAGGCGGTCAAACTCCCAATGATAAAAATGCGGCTATTGAAATTCATACGGAAAGTACAACCAGTGCAGGTAAATTGACCATCAATGGCTGTACATTTGATAGCGACTCTTTCCCCGGTGGTCTTTGGCAAGAACTTCACGGAACTACAAGAGAAAAAAGTAAATTCTTTGAGGTATGGGTTGACGGTTCAAAAGTTCAAGATAGAGAAAATCCCTAGAAATAACTTTCTCTAAATATTTTCGGAGGAGGGGTAACTCTCCTCCGAAAAACTAAAACTTTAAAGAAAATTGAAAAAATAAAATAAAGATATAACCATGAAGAAAATAAATTATCTGATACTTGGTGCAGCCGGCCTTCTTTTGGCGAGCTGTTCGCAGGATGATCTAGTTTCCGGTGTAGGAAACGGAGATGGTACTTCAACCGTTTCTTTGAACATCGCTTTGCCGGAACTTCAAACTCGTAGCTATAGTAACGGCCAGACAGCCAATAAGCTTATGTTTGCAGTCTATGAAATCGGCAGCGACGGCAAGACACTCACACAAGTTGGTGCAGGCGATACAGAATATTCCCGCACAACCAAGGCGGCTGCTGAAGAAATAAATATCAGTAAAGTTAAAACCTTTACCCTCCTTAATGAACGAACCTATAAGTTCGTATTTTGGGCGGAGGCTTCCGGTGATACTCCTTATACAGTTACATGGACAGATAATGACGTTAACTTGAAGGCTGACTATACCAATGTAAAGGCTAATGACGAGAATCTTGATGCATTCTTCGGTTCCGTTGATTTGACAGTAAAAGGCAATGTTCAGCTTGATGTGCCTCTCAAACGTCCATTTGCACAAATCAATATAGGTACAAACGACCTGACAAAAGCAAAGGAATTAGGCTACGAAGTTGAGAAATCAACTATAAAGGCAGGCAGTAAGGGAGAGCTGAACCTCATCACCGGAAAGTGTGAAAACAGCCTTATGGCTACCCGCATTTTCAGTATGAATGATATCCCCTCCGGTGAGACATTCCCGGTAGAGAATTATGAATATCTGGCTATGACTTATGTGTTGGTGCCTGTTGACCAAGAAAATATTTCAGTAAGCTTTGATTATATGGAAGCTACTGAAGAAGAAGGTAAGCATATACATAATGTTTCCAATGTTCCGGTAAAGCGTAATCATCGCACAAACATCTATGGACAGATTTTAACCGGCAATGCAGAACTGACTGTAAGAATCGAACCGATTTTTGACACTCCCGACCTCGAACCCCATCCATTAGAATTAGCTGCATCACTTGGAGGAACGGTTGCATTAGATGATGATGTAAACTTTGATGATTTAGGATGGGACCAATTAAGATTTGAAAAGGATGTTGTATTAGATCTTAATGGCAAGACTATAACAGGTAAGACAGGAAACAGTCAATCTGATAATGCCGATGGAACTATTCTTGCTGTTAACGGTTCTACCATGACTATCAAAGGACCGGGTGAAGTGAAAGCCAATGGTTCTTATGCCACTATCGTAGTATGGGCTGATGAAGGCTCTACCATTAATATTGAAGGGGGAACATTCGATGGGGTAAATGACGATGTCACTATTTACATAGGTGAAGGTGGTGGAACAATCAATATCAAAGGAGGTGTTTTCAAAGGATTAAAACCAAACTCCAAGGAAAATCTTCTAAATTGTTACGATGCTGCATTTAAAAATGGTAGTGCTAAATTCGTAGTAACCGGTGGTACATTCTATAACTGGGATCCAAGAGCAAGCACAATAGAACCCACTTATCCAGAAAAAGTTAATTGGGTATCGGATGGTTACAAAGTAATTGTTTCCAATGATGATGAAGGAAACACTCTTTATACAGTAGTCGAAAATAACGTGGTTGATAAAGCTTCAGACTTTCTGACTCTCTATGGAGCTTCAAATGAACCGATAGTACAGGTTTACGCAAACACTACAATTGACTTAACTGAAGCTACAGCTGATCAGCTTACTAATAATGTGCCGAAAACTATAATCATGCAAGAGGGCTCAGAAATCAAAATGGGAGCTCAAAAATATTTTGCAGCGAATGCCGATCTTACAATTATAGGTCCGGAAAATTCCATTAAGACTCGTTCAGGAGAATTGGAAACAACAGGAGCGGTTATAACTAATGCAGATACTCCAATCAATGGTAAATATAAGGCCCTTATTCATATATATGACGGTACATTAACTCTAAAAAATGTTACCCTTGTATGTGATTTGAAAAATCATTACCACACAAGTGGAGTGTCTAATGGAGCAGCTATTTCATATTATAAAAACTCAAACGTAGTAATTGAAGATTCAAGAATATATTCAGGTGAATATACTCTTTGCGGTCTATCTACTATGGGTGAAGCAACAGGTGAAATTACTCTTACTAACAGTTATTTCGAATCCACTTCTGCTAATACTAATGGTACCGGTGCTTATTCTTATGCACTCAGAATTTTCGGAAAGAAAGCAACAGTTACTAATTGCGAGGTCAAAGGTATACAAGGAGGTATAGCTTTATCATTTGTTGATTTGACTATCAATGGAGGTAAATACTACACTTATAATACTCCAGGTAATAATGACGGTTTCTATCCGGTATATGCAACGAATAATGGAACTGTTACTATACTGGATGGAGAATTCTCAAGTCCAAACGATAGGAGTAATGGAATAGCAGAGGGTAAAAGTGCTGTCGTATGCGGTGATGATGATACAGGCAAACCATTTGGCAATGTAATAATTAAAGGAGGAAAATTCAGCGGTAAGGCATATAACCATGTTACAAATAAAATTTATGAGCCAGCCGCAGGTTTCTCATGGACTAGCCTCTCAGATCAAGGAGAATTTAAATGGACAGTAAAATAATTTGTAAAAAATAGCAATAATTTTTCCTGAAGGGGATTGCTTCCCCTTCAGGAAACAAACAACCGGCCCCGCCTCCGGCAGACAGAAACCTTGACGAGGAGGACAACCGCCCCCGCCTTCGGCCGACAGAAGCCCTGACGAGGAGAACAACGGACCGGGCCTCCGGCAGACAGAAGCCTTGACGAGGAGAACAACGGACCGGGCCTCCGGCAGACAGAAACTCTGACGAGGAGGACAACCGGCTCGGGCCTTCGATTGACAGAAACCCTGACGGGGGGAACAGAAACCGGAATTGGGAAAAAATCGTCCCTGTTTCTGTCTGCCAAAGGCGGGATAATTTGAAAAAGATTAGACCATAAATGGGAATAGGAAATTATAGAGCTAAGTATATTGACTATCGTAAACCGGGAATTTTCTTGATTACGATGGCCAAAAATGACTATATTCCTATGTTTTCCTCCCTTTATCCAACCGGTAAAGCTGACAGATATAAAGGCATTAATACAGCATTTTTCAGATTAGGAAAAATTATCAGAACGAATCTCGAAAATTTCAAATATAAATATCCCGAGATTAAAATTCTCCAGTTTGTGGTTATGCCGGATCATGTGCATTTTATTCTTCAAAAAATAGAAAAGAATGAAAAGCATCTGGATGATTACATTCAGCAACTTAAACTTGATATTTATGATGAAGCAAAAGCCAAAAGTATAGTGGCACCAAAAGATATGATTTTCCGTCCCGGCTATAACGATCAATTTCTTACTCATAAGCGAAGCTTGAGGGTAATGTTTGAATACATCTGGGAGAATCCATATCGATTATGGACAAGGAAGAACCATCCTGAATTTTTCACACGTATAGAAAATGGCGAATTGTTTGGAATTCGATGTCAATTCTATGGTAATATGAATCTGTTGAAGAATCCATTCATATATTCGGTTGTTTGGCACAGCTATTATTCACCCGAAGAGAAAATCGCTCGTTCGGAGCTTTGGCGTTATGCTCTCAAAAATGATGGAGTTTTAGCAGGAGCTTTCATACATCAAGAGGAAAAGAAATTCTTGAAAGAGGCTTTGAGTTTTGGCTCAAAGATTATATTATTCCGAAATTTCAAGCTGGAAGAAAGAGAAAAGCCTCAAGGAAAACTATTTCAACTTTGCGAAACAGGAAAATTGCTGATCATTTCTCCGGAGTTTCCATCTGATATCCCCGTTGTAAAAGGGAAAGACGGAAGGCCTCAAATAAACAAACCGCAAAGCCGATTCATGAATTTATTGGCAGAACGGCTTGAAAACCAATTGCTCCCGCCTCCGGCAGACAGAAACCGGAACGGCCCCAAGCAATTAGCAATTAGCAATAAGCAATTGGAATGATGGCAATTAAGAAACATAAATTTCTAATTAAATTAAAAGATATTGGCTAATTAAGCTGTAGAGGTTTCTGTCTACCGAAGGTGGGCAAAATTGAAAAAAGCCTCGAAAGCAGGCCTGAAGGAAAGATAATGATTAAAACTATAAATATTAATAACATTTAAAATTAACATCATGAAACATTTAAATTATCTGCTTCTCGGCGCCGCGGGACTTATGCTCGCAAGCTGCTCGCAAGAAGACATGTCTGTCATCAGCAGTAATGAGGATGGAACAGCGAATGTATCTCTGACACTGAGTGTGCCACAATTGAAAACCCGTAGTTATAGCGACGGAAAGACGGCGATAAATTTACAATATGCCGTTTACAAAAAAGACAATTCAACGGGAGAACTTACATGGCTTGATATGAATGGCAAAGGAACTATGACCAACCTTCAAGAGCATGTAAATTTCAAACTTGTAACAAACCATACTTATGGTTTTGTATTCTGGGCTGATAGCGGGGAAACACCTTACACGATTACTTTTGGATCTGACGGAGCTACAATGACAATTAATTATGACGAAGAAGAGGGCACTCCGACAGCCAATAATGAAAAACTTGATGCTTTCTATGCTTATCATGAAGTTACGGTTACAGGGAATGCCAATGAAACTGTATACTTATATCGACCGTTTGCCCAGATCAATGTAGGCACAAGCGATCTGACAGATTCAAAGAAAGCCGGTTATGTTCCAACTCAGTCTCATGTAACTGTCTCAGGAATTTATGATACTCTTGACCTTATAAGTGGAGAAGTAAGTAATTCTGACGATGAAGCTAACAAGAGTCATGATTTTTCTTTCGCAGCTCTTCCAAGTGGAGAAACATTCCCGGTTGAGAATCACGATTACTTGGCTATGGTTTATGCACTTGTACCTTCTGATCAGAAGACTGTAGAGGTGGAATTCTGTATAAAAGATGACAATGAAGAACATGCAGCAGAACATACTGTAGGTTCTGTGCCAGTGCAGAGAAACTACCGCACTAATATTTTCGGCCAATTAATTACAAGCAACGTAGATGTTAATGTGATTATAGAACCTGCATACGAAAAACCTGATTATTTTGTAAATCATGACGGAGTTGAATATGACGCAACCTCAAATACTTACACTATAACAAACGCTCATGGCCTTGAATGGCTTTCACAACGTGTAAACTGCCATGATGGAAAAGATAATGTATCCACCACAACTCCGGCAGGTGTTTATGGAAGTCCAAAATGTTCATTCTACAATCAAAAGGTAGTTCTTGCCAATGATATTGACATGACTGTTTGCGGAACTCGTGCCGGTGAAATATTATCTTTCCAACCCATAGGTTATTCAAATCAATCAAACGGTCAATCTACCCATGCTTTTGCAGGTGAATTTGATGGCCAAGGACACACAATTACAGGTCTTGCTGTATATACAGAAAGAAATTCTAACGCCGGATTGTTTGGTTATACTGAAAGTGCTACAATCAAGAATGTAACTCTCAAAGACGTAAACATCAACGGTCATTATAAAGTGGGTGCGCTGGTTGCTTACGCACGTAATACCAATATTGAAGGTTGTACAGTTTCCGGAGGATCAGTAACCACAACTCCGTGGGAGATCAAGCCTGGTGTTTATGATGATGGAAATAATGCCGGTGGTCTTATCGGTTACTATGACAACCAACCGTTCACAGGTGTTGTCAAGAATAATATAGTTGAAAATCTCGAAGTATCTGCATTCAGAAGAATTGGTGGTTTGGCAGGACGTATTGGCGCTCGTGATGATTCTACCCCACGCTCTTGCGGTATTGAAATAAGCGGTAACACAGTATCAAATGTTACCCTGACAGTTGATCAAACAGAAATTCGATATGACGGTTATTTAAGTATGAAGGCTAAAGCACAGATAGGAGAACTCTATGGTTTAGTTGAAATCGAAAGTTATGCTTCACCTTCTAATTATCAACAAGATGGTTTTACAAATGTAACTAAAAAAGAAATTTATCCAGAAGTTGCATCAGATGATCAAAGTCTTTCTTCAGTTTTGAGTGGTATAAATGATGGAGATGTGATTGTTATTAATGGAGAAAATGTAGGTTTACCCGAAGACCTTCCAGCTAAGGAGTTTACAATAAAGGGACTGGGTCCGGATGTGTCTTCTATCAATATACCATTAGGTTATAATCGGGCTTCAGGCGCCAAGATAACATTCCAGGATATTACTATTACATCTGCTCCCAGTGTTACTAACCATTCCAGTATCAAAATGACTGATGCAGAAGAAGTACATTTAATAAATGTTGTGGTAAACGGAGAATTCCACACTTCAGCAGGAAACCAAAACGCTACATTTGAAAATTGTCAGTTTAACTATGACATACCGAGCAATAACAATTACCTGCTTTGGCTCGAATCTGCAGGTAATGTCATAGTGAAAGATTGCAAATTCAATAACATAAATGCGAAGGCTATTCTTATCTGTGAAAATTCATCGAACCAAGCTGTTATGGGAGATGTAACAGTTGAAAATTGTTCTTTCACGGCAGAACAATCTTCAGATAAAGCTGCAGTTGAAGCTCACTCTGAAAACTACACAGATGCCGGGATTCTGACTATCAATAATTGCACTTACGATGCAAGTAAATATCAGGGAGGTCTCTGGAGAGAAATCAACAATAAAAGCGGTGATCCAAATTATGGAAAACCCACTAATTTCTTCACTGTAATTGTTGACGGAAAGGAACAATAATTTCTATTTTATCCTTGTCGAGGGGTGACCCTCGGCAAGGAACCAATATCCGGATTTCCGACAATTTCTTTATGTGAGATCCTTATAGATCAATTCTTAAAGACCAATTCTTCTAAGTATTAAACTTTCTTTAATTTTGTTGGTCTAATCCATAAAATTATTATCTTTGTGAATTAAAGATAATCCTATCCATTTTTTATAACAAGCAAAAAAGAAGAATTATGGGACGCATGAAGAATTACATCGCATTAATCGCTTTATTTGCCTGTGCCGGTAGTGCAGTCGCTCAAGACTATTTCGATGATATCTATTATAATCCGAAGAAAGATAAATCCAAAACAACTGTAGCAACCCAACGCACAGAAGTGATTAAACAAAAGGAGGAACCTCAATCATATTATATCTCCAATATGGCTGATATGGATGTGGATGAATACAACCGCCGTGGACAAACATATTATGTTTCCGATATTGACACTATCGGAAGCTATGTTGAAAACGGTGAGGATTTTATCTATACCCAACAGATCCAGAAGTTTTATAATCCCACGATAGTTGTAGACAATGCCAACATCCTTAATGATGTCTTGGCTAACGGCTATGGCAATGTTGAGATAGTCATAAATGATGCAGGTTTGCCTGTGTTCACTCCTTGGTATGGCTATAGCTGGGCCTACTCGCCGGTGTGGAATCCCTGGAGCTGGGGAGTCAGCATCGGACCCTGGGGCTGGAGCGTAGGCTACAATCCCTGGTATTCCTATAATTGGGGCTGGAACTGGGGTTGGAACTGGGGCTGGGGTCCTGCATGGGGACCCGGATGGGGAGGTCCCGGTTGGGGACCAGGTTGGGGACCGGGATGGAACAGACCGCATCTGGGTCCGGGTCCGGGACCGTCACTTGCATGGCGTCCCTTCGGCAACAGAGCAGTTGGCCCACGTCCGGGATGGGGCGGAAATACAATGCCCGGCAGAAATCCTTCACAGGCCCACGTGCCGGGAGTTGGTTCAAGAAATCCGGGTGGAAATGTCAGACCGGCACAACCGAATAATCCTAATCCGGGCGTAAGACCGGGAGAAGTTGGCAACAACCGTCCGACAATAGCCGGCAATAACCGTCCGGGAGCCGGTAATATAAGAGGTACCAAGCCGGGAGCGGGAATCAGCTCTACTCCTTCGGGAATGGGTGTGGTAAACAATAACGGCAGATGGCAATATAATACCACCCAGACTACAGGCCATCGTCAGCAGGGCACAGGCGCTGTTGGCACAACCAACAGGCAACCGAATTCCGGAGTTGGAAGCGGCACGACAGTCAACAACCGTCAGCCTTCGCCAACAGTGCGTCCCAATAACACCACGACAAACAAGTCGAAAACCACAACAACCAATACCGGAAGAACGAATATGGGAACATCCCGCACTCCTGCTAATCGTAGCACAGGTGTGAGCAGAGGCACAAGCTCCGGCAACCGCTCAGTAGGTGGAGGAGGCCGTTCAGTCGGTGGCGGCGGACGCTCCGGCGGTGGCGGTGGTGGACGTCATAGATAATAAAAGTCTATAATAACATCAGGCAATGAAGAAATCAATCATAACAATATCATTGGGCCTTATGACCGGAGGAGCCGCCTTCGGTCAAAGTGCCATAACCGCCTATGATCTGGCACAACCCGACATGAAGGGAACAGCCAGATTTATGGGTATGGCAGGAGCTTTCGGTGCTCTCGGCGGAGATTTGTCTACATTATCTCAAAATCCTGCCGGTATCGGAGTCTATAGAAGCAGTGACATCGGTTTCACTTTAGACCTCGACATGCAAAGGGCCACCTCTCATAACGATGGAAAACAAGACGGAATGGATCAGACCAAATTCCTTCTCAACAACATCGGAACTGTTCTGACATTGAGATTGAACAATGACATCTGTCCTAATTTAAACTTTGGATTCACCTACAATAAAGGTGCTTCATTCAACCGTGTTTATGGGGGCGATATCCGCACTTTGCAGAATTCTATGAGTAATTATATCGCCGGAGTGGCCAATGATCCCGACGGAAGCGGAATCCCTCTTTCGGAGAGTGAAGTGGCTTCTACAGATAAATATAATCCTTACAATCCGGCATACGGCGAATATGCTCCGCCATGGATCACAATCTTGGGTTATGACTCATATCTTATCACCCCTCAGGCTTTGCCCGACGGATCAACGGAATGGAAAGGGTTATGGTCTAACAACTCCATGACAGGACAAAACACTAACGGCTCAGGACTCTTCGCCATAAACGAAAAGGGAGGAATCAACGAGTTTAATATCGCCATAGGAGGCAACATCAACAATGTGCTCTATTGGGGTATGAACTTCGATATTATCAATATGAATTATTCCTTGAATGCTTATTGGGGAGAGAATCTCACCAATGCATACGTGCCTGATGCAAACAATCAGCTGACTCCGATGAATGCCAATTGGGGGCTCACAAACCTTTACAGCGCTTCAGGCACAGGGTTCAACTATCAGCTTGGATTTATCCTGAAACCGGTGCAGGAACTGAGACTCGGTTTTGCTTTCCATACCCCGACATGGTATAATATAAATGAAAACTTCTCGGGAACCGTGAATTATAAATACAATAACACCGAGACAGGCTTTGCAACCACCAATGACGGATATGCCGGCTATAACAGCTACGGCTTCCGTACACCCTGGAAAATTATAGCCAGCGCAGCAGGAGTTTTGAGTCAGAATCTTATTGTGTCGTTTGATTACGAATGGGCAAACTACGGGAGCATGAAATTCTCCGAACCTACTTATTACGGTGGTTATTATGATGACTATGATCCGTGGTGGCCTTATTCTGAATATTCGGCTTCCACTTACAGCAGTTTCATTGATCCGAATGATCCATACGCTTATGAGAATATGGATATTTCAAATTATTATAAAAGCACCAATACTTTCCGGGTGGGAGTAGAATTTAAACCCTCAAATCCCATAAGTCTTAGAGCGGGATACAGCTATGTCTCATCTCCTGTGAAGGCTTCGGCAAAGAATAACGACCAGATTATATACACAGCCGGCACAAACCCGAGCTATAGGTTTGATAACGCAACAAACTATATAACAGCAGGCATAGGTTACAGATATCAAAGATTTTACGTGGATCTGGCTTACGTTTATAAACACATGAGCTCTACATACCATGCCTATACACCTGACCCGGCCAACCCGAGAATCTCATCGCCTCAGTCAAAGCTTGACTTTTCCAACAACCAGGTGGTGCTTTCTGCAGGCTTCAGATTCTAAATGCCTTAGAATTATATAGTGGCAGGCGTTATGCTTTGAGAGATTTGGTTAGTATCAAAACCGGTTTTTGACCTGTTTTTGTAGCATAAATAAAGTTTTTATCGCCCTCTTTTATTTGCAAGGATTTTCTTAATTCTGCTGATGAAAGAGGGTGGTTTTTTGTTACCACCGTAGCCTCCATTCCTTTAAGGTTCCGACGGTCTGCCTTCTTTATTATTCCGACTATCTCTGTGACACGGCCGGGAAAGTCTTCCGGCAATTTCTCTGAAATGAAGAGATGGGAGGAAGGTCCGAATTTTGTGGCTTCATATTTCTCCATGATTTCCTTCCAGGGGGAGATTTTCATAATCATGGCCGAAGGTTCCAAGAGAAATTTTCCGAGAATGATATCTTTTTCAGTCAAAAAAGATGATTTAGATGATTCTTTCTGAAAATCTGAAGAGACTTTATTTAGATTGGTTGTGAATGAATTAATGATATTGCCCTCATTATCCAGATCCAAGGCTTCAATGTTTATTTCCTGTTGACCGTTATTTGAATTATGATTATCGGCATTGCTGTCTGTTATGATTAAAACTTCCTTACATTCCCCTTTCACACCAACCACCTTAATTGCGGAAATATTGGAAAAATCCTTAACGGTTTGAGAAATATCAAGCATAGGGGAAGCTTTTATCAGGATATGCTTCGCTTTTTCTGAAAGGATAGGCATCATATCAAGAACATCGGGAGAACAATCACGGAGATTATAAACCCTTTTGTTGGCCGAATCGCGACGGGCAGGATCAATAAAGATGAAATCAAACTTTTGTTCTGAATTCTTTATGAACTCACAAGAATCGCAATTTAAGACTTTAAAATCATGTAGATCTAAGAGGCTTGCATTATGAATCAACGCTTTTGCTTTTTCAGAGTCTTTTTCAACGGCCAAGACTTTATTATCGTCAAGGGCCATAGACAAGGCATCTATTCCAAGCCCTGCCGTCATATCAATAATAGATTTCTCGGTTCCTGTCAGACCGGCGTGAAAACGGCCCACAGCCTGATGTGAAGCCTGCTCGGAACTGATTTTATCCGGGAAAAGAAAATTAGGATTGCTGATAAAATTTTTGAGTTTGTCTTTGCATTTCTTTCTACATTCAATCTGAGTCAACGCTAAGTCGAAATCGAAATCATCGGGAAATGATTTTTCGTTGAGTTTCAGTTTAAGGATATCCTTGTCTCTGTTCTCTTCGATGAAACGAAAAAATGCCTTCCAATTATGCTGATTGTCGATGTTTCTTGTCATTTTTCTTAATTGAAGGGAGAAGAAATTAATAATAAAGAATCTTAAACAAAACTAATAAATTTTAGCAATATATGACAGAAAGGGCAAAATTTTGTAAATTTGTCGCTAAATTTGGAACCAGTAATGCTACGTTATATATATTATCTATCAATATTATTAGTGTCTCTTTTGGGATTTTCCATGGAAACCATGGCGAAAAACCAATCAGGGAAAAACTTCACGGTGGTGATAGATGCCGGCCATGGCGGACATGACACAGGGGCAGTCGGCAACGGAGAATTGGAAAAAAATATAAACCTGAAGGTGGCTAAGCAACTGGAATCCCTCATAAAGAAAAAGATGAAGGATACCAAAGTCGTGATGACCCGTGACGACGACACATTTCTGACATTGCAACAAAGAGCCGACAAAGCCAATAAGGCCAAAGGTGACCTCTTTATATCTATCCACACAAACTCTGTTGATGCCAGCAACAAAAACCGTAAATCGATTGCGGGTAGCTCGGTCTATACATTGGGTCTTCATAAGGATGAAAACAATCTGCAGGTGGCCATGAGAGAAAACTCCGTTATAGAGTTTGAGAACAACTACGAACAGAAATACAGCGGTTTTGATCCTCAGAAGGATGAATCTTATATCATCTTCGAAATGGCCCAGAAGAAGAATCTGAGTCAGAGCATAAAATTAGCTGAAAACATCCAGAAAGAGCTTGTGGGCATCGGCCGCCAGGACAGGGGAGTGCATCAGGCCGGTTTCTGGGTTCTTTGGGCCACTTCGATGCCGGCAGTGCTGGTGGAATTAGACTTTATCTGTAATCCTGAATCCGCGAAATATATAGCCTCCGATAAAGGATCAAAAGAGATGGCCGAAGCCATTTTCAATGCAGTGGAAAGATATGAGGCTTACCTGAACGGAGCAATGCAGGCAAATGTAGCGACTGAAAAGGAGGTAGAAATGGCTGCCGAAGAACTTACGGTAAAGGAAGAGGTGGCAGTGTCTACAATCAGAACAGGCAAGTCAACTCAGGCTAACAGAAAGAAAAACAAGGAAGAGAAAAAAGAAAAAGAAAATAAGAAAGAAAACAAGAAACAGATTCAAAGTCAGCCGGAACCGGAAATCCTGATAGCAGAGGAGGTGATAGTACCTGAGGAAGTGGCTGTGGCCTCAACAAGGCGCCAGGAAAGACAACATGTTTCGAATAATCAGCCTACGGCTTCTGTTCAAAAAAAGACTAACTCCTCACGAAGGAAAAGAAGATCGAACGAATCGAAGCAAATTTCACTTAACACTGACTATGAGACAGATTTCATAGCAGTGGGCAGCGGACGCAAAAGCTCCACAATAGGACAAAGTTCTAAAGAGGATACAGAGCTCTTGGCTTCAAACTCAAAGAAAGAAAACAATAAGAAAGAGAAAAAGAAATCTACTAAGGAGAAGCCTAAAAAAGAGAAAAAAGAAAAGAAGACTGTTAAAAGAGAAAGAGTTTCCACGCATAATGCAAAGGTTAATAAGATCGTGACAGTTTACAAGATACAGGTTCTTGCCTCTGAAGATCTCCTAAACTCAAATAATTCTCGTTTTTGCGGACTGACCCCTATCTCTACATATAAGGAAGACAACAAATATAAATATTATTACGGTGAGAGCACTGATCTGGGAGAAATAGAAGTGATGCTCGCAGATGTGAAACAAAAAATTCCTGATGCCTTCATCGTAGCAAGCAAGAAAAGCATTCAGACAAATTAAGAGCCATGAAGAGGATATTTACAAAGGAAGTCATAATAGGACTATGTGTATTGTGTGCCATAGTTATATTGATTGTTGGAATCGAGTTCCTGAAAGGAGTAAACGTTTTCAAACCGGCCAATTTCTATATAGCGGAATATGAGAATGTCTCCGGTCTTGAAACTGCTGCTCCGGTTTTGATAGACGGCTATAAGGTCGGGCAGGTTAGAGAAATAAATTTCAACTATGAGAATCCGGGTAAAGTGGAGGTGCTTCTTGCTCTGAATAAAAACCTACATCTCCCGGTAGACTCCAAGGCAGTGATTGGTAGCACCCTTTTAAGCGGAAGCTATATAGAGATTAAATTAGGGAAAAGCAAGGATATGATTCCATTGGGAGGAAATGTTGAGACAGCGATGACACCCGACCTGATGTCGAATATCTCAGACAATCTTTTGCCTTCAGTTTATTCCATAATGCCGAAGATCGACACTCTGCTATATTCTATCAATATGTTGGTGTCAGACCCGGCTATTACAGCTTCATTGCAAAATATGGAGGTTATAACAAGAAACGTGACCTATGCTTCAGATAATCTTAACAAGATAATGGGACGAGAAGTTCCCTCAATTCTTGGCAGCGCGAATTCGGCGGCAGTGAATCTTGACAGCCTTACTTACAATCTGAATCTCCTCTCGAGAGAGTTAAAACAATTGCCGCTTTCCACCACCATGGATAATGTGAACGAGGTTACTGCAAATCTTGTGAAATTTTCAGATCAGCTTAACAATAAAAATTCCACTTTGGGCCAGCTGACAACTGATTCGGAACTCTACAACAGGATAAATAATCTCACCAACGATATAGACTCCCTTATTCTGGATATTAAAGAAAATCCAAAGAGATATATCAGCATAAAATTGTTCTAAAAAGAGAGAAAAACAGAAGAAAAAACAGGCAAAAGCGTGTGGAAAGCACGCTTTTTCTTGTTGGGGCTCTTGAGATTTTAATACTCAAAATGAGCGAATTTAAGAAATTGATTTACAAAACATTATAAAAAAACGACATTTGCAATAGCAAAAAGATTTTTTTTTAAAATATTTTTATCGTTACTTTGTAATCCGTTTCGTAAAGACCATGGAGAAGGATTTCAAAAAAATGTGGGAAGAATGTGTCGGAATCATATCCGACAACATAGGAGAGCAACGCACCAAGACTTGGTTTGGCGTTGCCCGACCTGTCAGTTATGACAACAATGTTCTCACCTTGAATATTCCTTCCAAATTCTGGTATGAGAAATATGAAGAGGAATTTTACGGCATCCTTTCCTCTTCAATAAGGAAAGTTTTCGGCAACGATATCAGGCTTGATTATGAAATCCAGCTCATAGAAAATGACGCTGATTCGAAAGTAAAGATATCCGGAACAAAGCAAAGCTCGGCCATCAAGAATCGTTTCCTGCAGTCGATGCAGTCATCCTCGCCGATGGGCGGAGGCAACGAAAAGACTCCGGATTTTGATCCCCAGTTGAACGAGGCTTTGACGTTTGAGAATTATTGTGTGGGAGAAAGCAACAAGCTCCCTTATACAATTGCAGAATATATTGCCAACAATCCGGCAAAGAATGACTTTAATCCCTTCTTCCTTTATGGAGATGTGGGTGTGGGGAAAACCCATCTCGTCCAGGCCATAGGAATCAGGGTAAAAGAGAGCCGCCCGAGGGCTAAGGTGAGCTTTGTGACCTTAAGACAGTTCCAGCAGCTATATCAGAATGCAGTTATAAATAAGACTGTGCCATATTTTATAAGCTGGTTCCAGCAAATGGATGTGCTCCTTATAGATGATTTGCAAGAGTTAAGCCATAAGGGAGGCACCACAGATGCTTTGTTTGCCATATTCAATCATCTGCATCAGAATGGCAAGGCGTTGATTTTCACATGTGATCGTCCGCCAATGGAACTCGACGGCATAGCCGACCGTCTTATCGACAGATTTAAATGGGGCATTACCGAAAGATTGAATCAGCCGGATGTAGAGCTTAAAAAGAAAATCCTGGAATTCAAAGCTTCAAAAAACGGGCTCGAATTGAGCAAGCCGGTGATTGATCTGATAGCGGAAAGCAGCACAGGCTCCGTGAGAGAGCTGGAGGGAATCGTGATGGGCATTCTGACGAGATCCATCGCCTTGAACAGGCCAATCACCCTTGAACTTGCAAAAGAGGTTATGGCCCACACTGTGAGACCTAAAGCACAGAAAGTAATCAATTTTGACATGATTGTCGAAGCCACGGCTGAATTCTATAACCTTAATCCTGACGTTATCTTTTCAAAGAGCAGAGTGAGAGATGTGGCGGATGCCAGACATGTCATAATGTATCTCAGCCATAAACTGACCCAGCTGTCATCAAGTTCCATAGGGCAGAAACTCAACCGAAGCCACACGACAGTGCTCCACGGAATCAATGCTGTTGAAGACAGACTGCCGATTCTGAAAGAATTGCAAGAGGCCGTCTCCTCAATCGAAGCCGACCTCAAAAGCTAAATCCTCATAAGATTTGGGAGATTGCCGAAAGGAAAGTTAGCTTTCGGCTATGTCATATCTCAATTTGTCAATAATGAGACGAATGTCGCTTGTCTGAATCCCCAGTAATTTGAGGATGGCATTGTCTTCTTTAAGGGCTATCATCAATTCTCTGTAATCATTATTGACAGTAAGCTTCATAAAAGATTTATAAAGATTAAGAGCCTTGTTGAATTGCTTTGAAGCCATAGCCGACAAAGCCGCATTCAGATAGTCTGCTTTATCCGGATCCGGGGCTAAAGTCAGCTTTTCAAAAGAGGCGTTAGCTTTATCGAGATTGCCTGCAAGCATCTGAGTCCATGCGATTGCTCTTTTGGGCGCTTTTTTCTCGGGTTTCAGATATTCGGCGTGGAAAAATTTCTTCAAAGCTTCGTCATATTCCCCAATATCCAACAGAGATTGCGCGGCACTCATCAGAAGATGGTAATTTTCCGGATCCTCGGCAAGAGCTTTATCATAATATTTCAAAGCCTCTTTCAACATTCCGGCCTTTTTATAGCATAAAGCCAGTTTCTTGTTAAGCCATTGATTGTCAGGTTTTAGAATTTCAGCCTTACGATACCATTCGATCGCCTCGGCGTAACGGCCTAATTTGTCGAGGCAATATCCGGTTTTCTCCCAGACTCCGACTTCGCCCGGAAGCAACTCATCCAACAGGATAAACATTCCGGCAGCCTCTTCAAAATATTTATATTTGAAATAGAATTCCGCCATAATCTTCAGAGTCTCAGCTGTAATGCCGAGTATATCAATGAGGGGCCGGATCTGATCTGCAGTGACGGGATTCTCAAACGGATCGTTGAAATCCTTACGTTTCCTGAAAAGTTTGAAAAAGCGGTAAAGATCTTGGAGATAATGTTTTATCTCTCTTTGTAATTTCTTTTTATCAGTGTCTCCAACTGCAGAAGTCAAGACCTCCTCTGCCTGTTTCATCTGTTGTTCTATATTATTAAGCATCATGCCTCTCTGAGCTTCAGGCATGCTTTTCATAGAAAGCAGAAAAGAATAGATGTCGGAATCGCACATTGCCAGGCCTAATCTTTTAAAGGCATCTTCATTGGATTCGGAGGACAAGTCTGTCAATTCAGGATGAACGGGTATGTAAGGTAAAAACCAATTTACAACCTGGTTGAAGAATGGGAACCCTTTGAGATTTGAGAAAGTGGTCATCATCACATCGGCCCCTTCCATCTGCATATCATTAATCTCCTGAAGTCTGTCTTGAATTCCACTCTCTTCAAAAAGTTGCTCCCATTCGGGATTTATGTCGGAAAGAAAATCTTCGGAGTCGGAAGCCATATTCCTCATCTTTTCGATAATTTCAGGTTTGATTTTCATCAATTCCGGGATTACTTCCTCCCGCATTTTACGAGTGATTCGTTTTGTGTCGTAAGTTTGAATCAGCGAGATGAAAATAGAGTTGAAAAGGTCTTTCATTTCCGGATCTTCTTTCATGAGGAGGAGCCGGCTTTTAATGCTTGTGATGCTCGCTAACCTTCCGGAATGAAAGATAGAAATAAGACTGATAGCAACAATTGTTCTTGCTCTTACTTCTATGGATTGCGGTGATTCAAAGATATCGAGCAGAAGATTGAGTGCATCAGGGTCGAAATAATGAGTATTTCCCAATAATATCGCTCCTATAATGATGGATTTTGCATAGTCGGGAGTCTCCGGATCGAGGAGGGCTTGCCTTATTTGGATATATTCGGGAGAATCCGCTCCAAACATGGTCCAGACATAATTGAAAAGATTGCCAAGAGCCTGCAGTTGGGATTGAGATATCTCTGCAATCTCTAAATTCTTTTCTTCAGCGGCTTTTTTGTCGGCATCAAAAGCTTCCTTAAATTCATTGAAGCGAGTTTCAAAAGAGGATTTTTTAAGAATCTCCATTCTTTTTGCCGTAGAATAGGAATCGCTGCTTTCCGCAAGAAGATTTTCCCTGAGAATAAGGTCGTTAAGCCTGAAAAGCTTTTCCCGGATATCCTCGAGCATATTGTTTCTGGAAGGGTCTTCTATTCCGTCGATCATAAATCGCAGAAGATATCGATAGGTGGTTTCCAGGGCAAGAATTTTCTCCCACTCCGGACGCAGGGAGTCAAACCTCAGAATTTTGCTTTTTATAAGGGAAAAGGATTCGTTGAGACGAGATGAATTAATCAGCTGACTGATTTTTATATATGACTGTTGAAACTGGGATAACTGCATAAAAAATATCTTTACAAAGGAAACAGACAAAAATTGTGCCGAAAAAGCATTAACTTTGCGGAAAGATAATAAAAAAGTCAGTAATGGTAATACAAAGATGGCAATCATTTCTGTTGTTTATCGCAGCTGCGGTGATGGCATGTTTCACATTCTTCCCGATAGGACAGATAACTACAACAGACTACACTCTGAATTTAAAGGCGCTTGGATTCTTTCAGGCCGGCGATCCCACCAACGGCATGGAACCTATAGTGATCCATACATGGTATTTTTTCATGTTATCTATAACGACAATAGTGCTTCTGTTGCTTGACATCTTCCTTTACTCTAACTTGAGACTTCAAATGAGGGTCTGCATGGTGTGTTTGCTGTTTATAGTGGCAGATGCCTGTGTTGGAGGCCTATTGGGATTCTGCAGGATTGAGGATGGCCAGATATGGTGGAACACAACCATTTTGTGTCCCTTTATAGCTATCTTCACAACTATCTTCGCCTATAATCGGATGAAGGCAGACTATACGCTTTTGAAAAGCGCTGACAGACTAAGGTAAAAAATTGATAAACTAACTGCTGGGAGGCAGATATATAATAATATGGCAAAAGAATTAAAAGATCTCACAAAGAGAAGTGAGGACTATTCAAAATGGTATAATGAACTCGTAGTAAAGGCCGACCTTGCGGAGCAAAGCCCTGTGAGAGGCTGCATGGTGATTAAACCTTACGGTTATGCAATATGGGAAAAAATGCAACAGACCTTAGACAGCATGTTTAAGGCAACAGGCGTTCAGAATGCATATTTCCCATTGTTGATACCCAAATCATATTTGTGTCGCGAGGCTGAACATGTGGAGGGTTTTGCAAAGGAGTGTGCCATTGTCACCCACTATCGCCTGAAAAATGATCCGGAAGGAAACGGCGTGATTGTCGACCCGGAAGCTAAGCTTGAAGAAGAATTTATCATAAGGCCCACTTCGGAAACTATAATCTGGGGCACTTATAAAAACTGGATTCACAGTTACAGGGATTTGCCGTTGCTGATCAATCAATGGGCAAACGTGATGAGATGGGAGATGAGGACAAGAATGTTCTTGCGCACTGCTGAATTCCTGTGGCAGGAGGGTCACTGCGCCCATGAAACCGCTGAAGAATCAGAAGCACGCACTGTTGAAATGATCAATATTTATGCGGATTTTGCTGAGAAATATATGGCTATGCCTGTGATAAAGGGTGTGAAGTCGGAAAATGAACGTTTTGCCGGAGCTGTCAACACTTATACAATCGAAGCCATGATGCAGGATGGCAAGGCATTGCAAGCAGGCACTTCCCATAATCTCGGCCAGAATTTCGCAAAAGCCTTCGATGTTACTTTCATCAATAAAGAAAACAAGCCGGAATATGTCTGGGCTAATTCTTGGGGTGTCTCTACCAGATTGATGGGAGCGCTGATTATGACCCATTCAGATGACAACGGTCTTGTTTTGCCTCCGAAACTGGCTCCTATACAGGTTGTGATTGTTCCCATCTATAAGACAGATGAAGACAAAAAGAATATCACAGAGACTGTGAAACCTATAATGGAAGAATTGAAGAAAAAAGGAATCACAGTCAAATATGACGACGACGACAAGAGGCGTCCCGGCTTTAAGTTTGCGGAATATGAATTGAAAGGAGTGCCTTTGAGACTTGCCATGGGTGTGAGAGACCTTGAAAACGGCACTGTAGAGATCATGAGAAGAGACACTCTTGAGAAGGAGACAGTGGCTCTGGAAGGTATTGCCGAAAGAATAGAGAAAGAACTGGATGATATACAGGATGCTCTGTTCCAAAGGGCGCTTGGAGTGAGGGAGTCGAATACTTTCAAAATCGATTCTTACGAAGAATTTAAAGAAAAGATTGACAAAGGCGGTTTCTTCCTGGCCCACTGGGACGGCACGACCGAAACTGAAGAAAAGATAAAAGAGGAAACCAAGGCCACAATACGCTGCATACCTCTCGACGGAAAAGAGGAGGAGGGAGTTTGCATGGTGACCGGTAAACCCTCGAAGCGAAGAGTGATAATAGCCAGAGCTTATTAATTATCATTATAATATAAGAGCCTAAATCCCTATATGAAAAGAATAGTAAACTTATTTTTGCTTTTGCTGCTTATAGCTCCAGCTATCTCTGCAGAATTGACAATCTCCGACTATTGCGATCTTAGTCAGACCACTCCCAAGGGCATAAAGGATATAACACCCATGCCTAATGAGCCGGAAAGTTTTCTCGCTATAAGCGATGACGGGATGTCCATTGAAAAATATAGTTATAAGACCGGGAAAAAAACGGGGGAAATCTTCAATATCTCCACTGTGAAAGGAGACATTAAGATAAATTCTTTCGACGGTTTTAAAATCAGCGATAACGGAAAGAAAATATTGCTATGGAACTCCAAGAAGAAAATCTATAGATATAGCTTCTATGCGGAATATTATGTCTATGATATCTTCAGGAGCACATTGGCTAAAGTCAGCGACAAAGGTCTGCAAAGAGGAGCCACCATCAGTCATGACGGACGCTATGTGGCCTATATGCGTGATAACAATATCTTTATTTCCAACCTTGACTACAAGACCGATTTTGCCATAACGGATGATGGCAAGGCAGGGAGCATCATCAATGGAATTCCCGACTGGAGCTATGAGGAAGAGTTTGATATGCAGACTGCAATGAGATGGAGCGGAGATGACAATGTGCTGGCATATATAAAATTTAATGAAACGGATGTGCCGGAATATACTTTTGACCAATATAGAAGCTTTTGTGATTCCGATCCTTGGGGCGACCTTTATCCCTCGACTTATTCCTACAAATACATGCTTCCGGGTTATCATAACTCAATAGTGAGCGTGCATGCCTACAACATGGACAACAGGGTCACCAAGAAGATTGATCTTCCATTGATGAATGACGATTATATCCCGTTGATGGAATTCGGAGAAGACGGTTCGAAATTGATGGTGACTGTGGTTAACCGCGAGCAGAACAAAATGACCCTCTATAATGCTAATCCCGGTTCGACTGTAGCCAAGCAGATTCTCACGGAATCATCCACAACTTGGATAAGTCCTTACACTTATCAGATGGTTGACTACGGAAAAACAGAATTTGTGATCTGCAGCGAGCGTTCAGGCCGGAAGCAATTATATATTTATGATTACAACGGCACATTAAAACGCACCTTGACCAAAGGGGACTATAATGTCACAGCCTATTACGGAAAGGATGCCAAAGGCACTCATTATGTTCAGACCACTTCCCTGAGCCCGATATGCAGAAGAATTATCAGCATTGATGCCAAAGGCACTGAAAAAATGCTGACCGGAAAAACGGGCACTTCTTCCGCGGCCTTCAACACTTCACGGGAATATTTTGTAAAAACATTCAGCAGCAGCACCACGCCGCCGCAATACACCATCTGCAACGCTTCAGGCAATGTGTTGTCGGAATTGGAAATGAATGAAAAATATGCGGCTAAATATGCATCTGCGCCCAAAATGGAATTCTTTAAGATAAAGAATTCAATAGGAGAGGAAATGAATGCCTATATTATAAAGCCGTTGAATTTTGACAGCGGAAAGAAATATCCACTGTTAATGTATCAATACAATGGCCCGGATTCACAGCTGGTGCTTGACAAATGGACAATGGAAGGCGTGTTTTATATTGCATCAAGAGGTTATGTGGTGGTTTGTGTAGACGGCCGTGGAACCGGTAACCGCACAAATGAATGGACAAAATGCGTTTATGGGAAATTGGGCATACTGGAGACTGAAGACCAATTGGCAGCCGTCAAATATCTTTCAAGCCAACCATATATAGACAAAAACCGGATGGCATGTTTCGGATGGAGCTATGGAGGATATATGACCCTGATGGAGCTCACAGACAAAGCGTGTCCGTTTAAGGCAGGCGTTGCCATGGCTCCCGTGTCCGACTGGAGATATTATGACGGAATATACACTGAACGATTTATGCGCACTCCCGACACCAATGCCTCAGGATATAAGAATTCGGCTCCGATGAACAGGACTGAGAATCTGAATTCCCGGTTGCTTATAATGTCGGGCACTGATGATGACAATGTGCACATGTATAACACTTTGAAATTCACATCAAAATTATCCTCGGAAGGTAAAGTATGCGACATGATGATCTATGCCGGATATGAACACAGCCTGAGGATGTGTGATGCAAGAGTGCAGCTTTTCAGAAAGATTTCAGATTTTCTTGAAAATAATTTATAAAGTGGTGAATAAGTCTGTTTAACAAACATTTAGAGCGAATTTGAGGAAATTCACTCATTTTGAATAAATCCTAATTGTTAAAAGGTCTTATAATCTGAACATTTTAAGTGGTATAACGTTTTAGTGGTAAGATGAGGCATCATCAAAACATGGTGCCTCTAATATAACCTCCTCTAAAACGACAATTTAGCAGAAAGAAATGAGAGATATCGGCAAAGTAAACAGCAGCCAGGTTTTCGGATTATGGAAGAATTTGACCGTTTGCTTACTTGCAGTCATGGCAACCTTGCTGCTCTCCAAGATTTTACCCTACTATCTGTCACCGGTGATTGCCCTGTTGGTTGCTTCCGGATTGTATGTCTATATTTACAACGAGAGAGTGGCCTCTGTGAAAAATTGCATGGTGCCCTGCATAACCATTTTATATAGTATTGTGGTTTATGCCTTCTTTACAATAATCCTGAATCTGATGCATATCTGGGGTCTTTTCGAAATGCCTCATGAATTTATATTTTTCACAGATCCCTTCATTCCGGCTTTGATTTTAAATCCGGTGAGTTTCATAGTCATCACCTGGATTTATATTCGGCACAGAAAGCTGAAGATGTGCGTGGAATGTAGAACCAACCGTGTTTTAGGGGGCCAGAGAGGAGCAGCCGGTCTTTTGAAATCGGAGGCACACATGCAATTGAGAAATTTCATGATACTCTCCGGAGTGCTTTCTGTTGCAATATGGATTTATTATCAATTCTTCTATATTGACGTCAATATCAATGCCAGGGATGCTTATATCTTCACTTGGCTTACTGTGATAGGACTCGCTATCGATGAATTATATTTCTCAATAAGATATTATAATCTTTACCTTGACCTGAAAGAAAATAATGAGTTGATAACTCCCGCGGAATTGCGTGATATGTCGGCAAAGACCTATCTTAGATTCTATGTTGTATGCGGAGATTATATGTATCTCACGGAGCATGCTGTGGACACCAGCGGCGGAAAGGCAGAGGTTTATGACACTCCTTTTTTCACAAAGCAGACGATGACCGGCTTCTTATCGGAAGACGTGAGAAAAATAATCACAGAGATGACAGGAGTTGACAACGGTGAATTAAGATTCTTTTATGGAAGAAAACGGCCGGATGATCAGAAACAAAGCCTGTTGAGATATTTTTACTTTTTAGACGGAGATATATCTGATTATCCCGAATTGGAAACAAAGGGAGAATGGGTGTCATTCGATAAAATTAAATACATATACTCCAATTATCCGTCAAAAATGGCCGAGCTGGCTGTGCACGATATAACAAGACTGGCCACTATAATACTTACAGAAAAGATTTTCAACGAAGACGGCTATAGAAAATCGGGTATTAAATCCTATAATCCCACCTTCAACCTAAACGAAGTGAGAAAATCTAAGATCGACTTTCAGGATGACAAGTGGATAAAGATATCGTCTTTTAATTCCGACACATCTTTTTATAAACTTAAGAAATGGTGGAAAGAGAGGAAGCAGAAATCCGACAGAACCATAGGCTGATAATGATTCTGGGGCCCACAGCTACAGGAAAGACTGCAAGAGCTGTGAGCCTCTGTCGGGTTTTGAACGGGGAAGTGATAAGCGCGGATTCCCGCCAGGTTTATAGAAATATGGATATTGGTACGGGTAAAGATCTTGAAGAATATCAAGAAATTCCCTATCATTTGATTGATATATGTGATGCCGGAGAAAAATATAACTTATACCGATATATTTCGGATTTCCATAAGTCGCTCGAAGATATTGAAGAGAGAGGTAAATATCCCGTGGTGTGTGGCGGTTCGGGGATGTATCTTGAAAATGCCATAAGCGGGATAAAATTGCCGGAAGTTCCTCAGAATCCACAACTAAGAGACCGGCTTGCCGACAAAACCTTACCGGAACTAACTGAAATTTTAAGGCAGTATAAAACCCTTCATAATATCACGGATGTAGACACCGTGAAAAGAGCTATACGCGCTATAGAAATTGGTGAATATTATGCCTCTCATCCGGAAGAAGCCTTGACTGCCAACAGAAAATATACAACACCCATAAATTCGCTTATAATAGGTATTGACATCCCCCGTGATATAAGGAGGGAAAGGATTTCAAAAAGACTTGAAACCAGACTTCGGCAGGGAATGTTGGAAGAGGGGAGGAGACTGCTTGAGAAAGGTCTTTCTTATGAAGATCTTGCTTATTACGGACTTGAATACAAGTTTATGGCCGACCATCTCACCGGAAAAATCTCATACGATGAAATGGTGAGACAACTTGAAATCGCCATCCATCAGTTTGCGAAACGCCAGATGACATGGTTTCGCGGCATGGAGCGACGCGGCTTTAAAATCAATTGGTTGCCCTTCGATATGGAAGATTCGGCTTTCAATGAAAGGGTTTTATCCCTTATGAACGCAAAAAAGTGACTATATCTTTAGGAGTGAACTGTTTGCCTTTCAGCAACATCGAACTCCTGTATAATTTCCCTGCAAACAAGACGCTTAAAAAGGCGCAAACATATAATACAACCAATGAAATTACAGTCTGCCAAACAGGAGCATTTCCGGAGACGGCATTCACGGTGCCCACAGTGGGAGATGTAAAAGGAATGTAAGTGCAGGCAATCGCTAAAGCCGAGTCGCCATTATCAACAGCAAACTGGCCAAGGTAGAAAGCTCCTAAAAGGATAAAAGTTATCACCGTCATATAAGCCTGGTTCTCATTGTCTTTATCTGTAATGGCACCGCATGCGGCATATAAAGAGCCGAATAAGACGTAGCCTCCGATGAAATAAAGAAGAGTCCAGGTGATACATAAATATGTTTTCCCCGCTGTTAGATATTCCCAGGGCACATCAAAACCGACTACAATAAACAAAACCGTGACTCCCGCGAACACCATCAACCCCCATACGGCGAGTTGAGTCAAACCAATCAAGCCCACGGAAAGAATTTTACCTAACATCAGGGTTTTACCCGGCACCGACGTGCAGATTATTTCCATTATACGGTTGCATTTCTCGGTCTTCACTTTATTAAAGATCATGGCACCATAGATCATAAGAAAGAAGGTCAGGAAAATACCGGCCATCATTCCGACAGCTTTTGCCGCCGTCATCTCTTCAGGATCCGGCTGGGTTGGCAATTCATTGAGAGATTTGGTGAAAGAATCCGATTCCGCCATGAGAACGCCCAAGACCATTCCAAAAGCGATAATGACGATAGGCACTACCAAAGTGCTTATCCAAAATGATTTTCCTTTTATATCGGTGAGGTACTCCGTAGAGACTATTAATTTCAGTTGCTTCATTGGTTGTTTTGTTGTAAATCTAATTTTTCAGGACCTTCATTCACGATTTGGAGAAATATATCATTCAGAGATGGAAGATGCTCTTCAAAATGGATTACTTCCCCTTGTATTGAAACTGCATCCAGGAGCTGATTATTTTTAACCTCCTCTTTTTTCTGAATAACATAAGCGTATCCTTTTCTTCCCCTTAAGGGTTCTGTCTGATCAATTGTTTCTATCAAACCGCTGTCATCTAATAATGATACGGAGATCGGGCGACGGGTTGTCAGAATTAGTTTTCCGGTGCGATACCGGTCTTTAATATCAGAAAGCTCGCCTTTGAGAAGTAGATTCCCTTTATTGACAAGGGCTATTGTTGAACACATCTCTTCAATAGCTCCCATATTATGTGAAGAAAGCATAATAGTGCTTCCTTTTTCATTCAGGCGAGCGATAAGATCTTTAAGAAGTGCGCCGTTAATGGGATCGAAACCGCTGAAGGGTTCATCGAGTATGACTAAATCGGGTTCATGCACCAAAGTTGCGATAATCTGCACTTTCTGCTGATTGCCTTTCGAAAGCTCCTTCACCAGGCGTTTTCCCTGTCCCGTGAGATTGAATATCTCCATATATTCATTCATCACATTTCTGAGCCTTCTTTTATCGCCGCCTTTCAAACGCCCGAAATACATTATCTGATCTTCAACCCTCATTTTTTCGTAAAGGCCTCTTTCTTCAGGCATATATCCGATTTTACATGAGGTTTTGAGAGACACCGGCTCTCCGTTTATCCTGACTGTTCCTTTGTCACTGACAAGCAGATTGTTGATAATTCTCAAAAGAGTGGTCTTCCCGGCTCCGTTGGGTCCGAGAAGGCCGCAGATTTCTCCCTTCCCGACATTAAATGTCACTGAGTCGAGAGCCTTAAGATTTGTATAATGTTTTGTAAGGTTGTCTACCTCCAGCATATTTATTTTGTTTTCTTGTTTCTTAAAGGTTGCGGACATAAGACTCTGTCGCCGATGTCTTTCGCCATATTGCTTCGTATCTGCAGGATATATTTTATCCTTTCATGTATATCCTTTTGAGTTTCAGTGTCAGAAGGATCCGTGTTTTTCAAACTGTTCATCAGTTCCTTTAGATTCTCATCAAGAATTCCGTTTTTCAATACGTTGATAGATGTCAGGATCAATCCTATTATATTGTTATCATTTTCCGAAGTCTTATTTTTTGTAAAAAGAGTGCTCAGCTGATGCTTTTCGAGCATTGATTCGTTAGTGAGATTCCGGATGACATTGTCTTCATGACTTGCGAACTTGTCGGAGATATAGTTTTTACTGAAATTTTCAGTTTCCGATTTTAAGAAAAGTTCCAGTTCCTCTTCGAGTTTAGTTTCCTCTCTCTTTATCTGCTGAATAGAAAGGCTTTTCTTTGAAATATTATCATAACCCTCCTTTCTCAATTTCTCAACCCGGTTTATAGTCTTTTCCTTGAAGTCTATAAAATCCTTTCTGAAATCCGGAAGGAGAGAAATCAAGGCATCAAACACTTTCTTGAATTCATGATTTGTGAATGTGATATCATCTATAGATAGCTCTTCATTCACGTATTCTATAGCTGTTGTATATCCTTCTGAATCGTTTTCATCTTCAGATTCCCATAAAGTGACAAACCCGTATCTGAGACAATTCAATATCAGGGAATGTTCGAGAGGATAAAGCGGCGATCTGTTATTTTCAACTATATTATCGGCTGCCGGGGTGGCAGGAGAGGCCGGTCTTGAATATTCTTTGTTGTCTTCAGCTACCGGGAATTCTCGTCTTATGGCATCCTGACGTCTTTTAAGTTTCTCCTGTTGAATTATATTATACCTGGCTTTTCCTACTTCAGAGCTGAGGGTTGACTCTTTCAGACCAAGGAGCTCGCTACATTCCTGAACATAAATATCCCTTTTAATCTTATCGGATATATTGGCAATGCTCTCAACGATGCTGCGGACGGCCTGCCAGCGTTTCTGAGGATCATCCTTTGCGTCTTCAAGCATTACTTTTATCTTGAATCTAATGATGTCGGTTTCATTTTCTTCAAGATATTTTCTAAGCTCTTCTGTGGATAGTTTTGCAGCGAGGGAATCCGGGTCTTCGCCTTCGGGAAGGGGCACGGCTTTTACATTAAGATTATGGGCCAGGAGCATGTCGATCCCTCTCAACGAAGCTTTTATTCCTGCCGAGTCCCCATCGTAGATGAGAGTGACATTATCCGTGAATCTATGAATCAAGGATATCTGACCGTCGGTGAGCGCGGTGCCGGAAGAGGCGACCACATTCTTAACTCCGGATTGCCATAATCCGATTACATCAAGATATCCTTCCACCAAGTAACACTTATTTTCTCTAACCATTGTGCCCTTTGCCTGGAATATGCCATAGAGTTCACGGCTCTTGCTATAAATTTCAGATTCCGGGGAATTGATATATTTAGCCGGACCCCCCTTGAGATCCCGACCACCGAAAGCCACTGTCTTGCCCGAGGAATTCAGAACGGGAAAAATGACCCTGCCACGGAATTTATCATAGTTATGTCCTTGTTGGCTGGTGCCGGTGAGTCCTAATGATTTCAGGATATCTAAAGAAAACCCTTTTTTAATGGCGGCATCTGTGAGATCCAATGATTTGTCGATGGCATAACCTAACTGGAATGCCTTAATCGCCTCGGGAGTGACTTTCCTCCCATAAATGTAACTTAGACCTATATCCTTGCCTTCCTGAGTTTCAAGATTCTCAATAAAATGGTTTTTAGCCCATTCGTTTGCCACAAACATACCTTCACGTTTGCTCTGTTCTTCCCTTTCTTCATCCGACAATTCTCTTTCCTGCACTTCAATGCCATATTTACGAGCCAATTGTTTAAGGGCATCGGAATATGAAATGCCCTCCTTCTCCATAATGAAATTCACCGGCGAGCCACCCTTATGGCATGAAAAACAATAGCAGAAATTTCGTGCACGATTCACGGAGAAAGAGGGTGTGCGTTCATTATGAAAGGGGCAAAGGCCCATATAATTGGCACCGCGACGCACCAAATGGACGTAATCACTTACGACATCGACGATGTCGGCTGTGTCTTTTATTTTTTGAGCTGTAACAGGATCAATCATCCACTGAAGGAGTAGGAAAAACCGGTGTCAATCCAAAGATTGAACAATCTCTTTAGAGGCTTTCTTTATTTTTTTCAAAACGTGCTCACTAACAGGAACGAGCGGAAGCCGAAGAATATTATGAATAAGCCCTAATTCAGCCAAAGCAGCTTTCACTCCGGCAGGGTTTCCATCCTCGAATAACGGGGTGATGATATTTTGAAGGCCGGCCTGACATGTGGATGCTTTTTCACGGGAGGGAGAGGCACATAATTCTACAAGTTTTTTCATTTCCCGTGGGAATGCATTGGCCACAACTGAGATCACACCCTTGCCTCCACGGCTCATGATATTGAAAGTGGCGGCATCGTCTCCGGAAATAACGGAGAATCTTTCAGGGCAGTTATTGATAATCTCTTCACATTGATCAATTTTTCCGGAAGCCTCTTTAATAGCGCAGATATTTGGAATATCTTCTGCCAGCCTTAAGGTTGTTTTAGCCGATAAGTTCACTCCCGTGCGTCCGGGAACATTATAGAGGATGATCGGCAACGGACTTGCGGCCGCAATTGTCTTATAATGTTGATAAAGGCCCTCCTGAGTCGGCTTGTTGTAATATGGTGTCACTGATAAAACCGCGCTATATCCGTCTAAATTCAACGACTGCAACCTGTCGCAAATTCTTTTTGTATTGTTACCGCCGATTCCTATGACGAGAGGAACTCTTCCATCCGTTTTCTCCTTGATGTAATCTGCGAGTATAATTTTTTCCTCTCTTGAAAGAGTAGGGGTTTCTGCAGTTGTGCCCATTGCGACGATATAATCGACTCCGCCGTTAATAACATGATTGATAATAACTTCCAAAGCTTCGTAGTCGATAGATCCTGCAGGCGTGAATGGCGTTACCAGAGCCACTCCCAAACCATCTAATTTTAGTCCGGCCATATTAGTCACATTTATATGCAAAGATAATAAATTTCATAGAAAAAAGTCTATGGATTAGATTTATGATTAATTTTGCAACGTGAAAAGAATAAAACATATAATCTTATTATGTCTTTTTTCGGGGTTTACTGCTCATGCAGAAAACTCCGAGAAGATTGAGAACGGCACTATAATGCTGGATGAGATTAATGTGACGGCAGTGAAACAGATCGACCGTATGAGAGAGGAACCTCAGGCCTCCACGGTAATTTCAAATCAGGAAGCTGAGCAATTAGGGATTGTGACAATGAGGGGAGTGAGTGATGTCGTTCCGAATTTCTATATGCCCGACTATGGCTCGAGAATCACCTCCACAATATATGTCAGAGGAATAGGAGCCCGAATGGATCAGCCCTCTGTTGGTCTGAATGTAGATAATGTGCCATATCTCAATAAAGATGCCTACGATTTCGATATAACAGATATATCTTCGGTTGTGATGCTCAGAGGCCCTCAATCAACCTTATACGGCAGAAACACAATGGCCGGAGTGATTAATATCACAACCCTTTCTCCGATGGTCTACCAAGGTTGGCGCACTTTTCTTGAAGTGGGCAACGGGGGTAGAGTAAGGGTATCGGCAGGCTGGTATCATAAATTTTCAGAAAAAACCGGATTTTCGGTTTCGGCCGATTATTCGCACCTTAAAGGTTTTTTTACCAATGAATACAACAAGGAGAAACTTGATAAAGAAAACGGCTTCGGGTTACGCACAAAATTTATCTGGAAACCGGATCAGGAACTCCGTATGCAGAATGTCTTGGGCCTGAATTATGTGAGACAGGGAGGCTACCCATACGAATATACCGGCACGGGAAAAATTGAATATAACGACACATGCTTTTATCATCGGTTCACCCTCACAGACGGGCTAACCTTGGGATTAAATAAAGAGAAATTCAGCCTTACCAATATAGCCTCGGTTCAGCACATTGACGACAACATGACTTTAGACCAGGATTTCCTCCCTGAAAGTTATTTCACACTCACTCAAAAGAAAAAAGAGACATCCCTGACGGAAGAAATTGTTGTGAAAAGCAACGAAACGGATAGAAAATATTTATGGATGTTTGGCGCAATGGCGTTTTATAAACATCTCGACATGGATGCTCCGGTGATATTCAAAGATGTGGGTATAAAAGAACTTATCGAGAGCCATCGCAATGATGCCAATCCTTCATTCCCTATTTCCTGGGATACAAGGACTTTCCCTCTGAACAGCCTTTTCACAATACCTACCTGGGGCATTTCCGCTTATCATGAATCTGAACTAAATATCGGAAACTGGGAATTCACCGGAGCTCTAAGACTTGATTATGAAAAGTCGATCTTGAATTTCAGAAGCTTCTGCAACACAGGCTATGAAATTTATCAAGAAACTGAATCGGGACTTGAGCCTTATCGACATGTGGATATAGATATCGATGACACCGGAAGACTAAGAAAAGATTTCTTGACTTTATTGCCCAAGTTGGCTGTATCCTATATTCTTCCGGACAACCGCGGAAATATCTATGCCAAGGTCGCAAAGGGCTATAAGGCGGGAGGATTCAACACACAGATGTTTAGCGATGTCCTTCAACAGAGGCTGATGTCGATAATGGGCATTGGATCTAAGTATGATGTGGCAGATATAGTGTCGTATAAACCGGAGAAAAGCTGGAACTATGAGTTAGGCACGCATCTGGCGGTGGCTGAAATCAAGTCAACATTCGAATTAACGGCCTTTTATATAGATTGCCGTGACCAGCAGCTGACAATGTTTCCCGACGGGACAACCACAGGAAGGATAATGACAAATGCCGGCACAACAAGAAGTTTTGGCTTTGAATTCTCGGCGTCTGTAAATCCCGTCAGCAATCTTGACATTAACCTTAGCTATGGGTATACAAATGCCAGATTCAAAAAATTCTTTAACGGCATTTATGATTATTCCGGAAAATATCTTCCTTATATCCCTTCGAATACTTTATTTGTGCAGGGTGTCTATGTTTTGCCTCTAACTAATAAAAAAGACAGGCAGCTGGTTTTCGATGTCAATATGAGGGGAACAGGGTCAATTTATTGGAATGAGGAGAATTCTTTGAAACAGGATTTTTATGCATTGCTCGGGGCTTCGGTTACTTTCAAAATGAAAAACTGGGAATTCAAGCTATGGGGCAAGAACCTCACCTCTACAGACTATTACACCTTCTATTTCAAATCAATGGGTAATGAATTTCTGCAGAGAGGCAGGGGAACGGAAGCCGGTGTTTCCATAAGATGGAATTTATAATAAAACCATTAATTTTTAACAATATAAAAAAATAGCAAGCGTTTTATCTAAAAAGATATAAAAAATGAAAAATTTATTTTACTCAACATTTGCCTTAATCTCTGCAATAGGGATTACATCATGTACCACTGACGGCTATCAGGAATATAAAAGAAATTTTGAAGCCAGTCCGATCAACATCATCACCAACCTTGAAACAGGAGAAACTACAACTTCTAAGGGAGGAACCTATGGTTTTGAGTTGAACATAACTAAATTCGTCGGCACGATCACAACAGATAAATTAATCATCAATAACAATTCATGGAATTTCGCCACCGAAGAAAGTTCATTTCTTAGTGTAGACACAAACGATGCTCTCTTTTTTAATCCGAAAGCCAATGTGAATGGTAACTCCACATTGCCTATAAAGAATTCAATTTTCCTCGGAACCCCTTATTTCTATTTTTCGACAAATTATGCCGGCGATTATACATATCGTCCGCCTTACGGCTATGTGGTTGCTGCTTCCTATGAGATTGATGACACTTATCTTGTGAGAACTTTCCAGGAAGACACTTTCTATCTGGGAACAACAATAACAACTTATCCCTCAAGTGACGGTGGAACCGTTACGGCTGAAATCAAAGCTGACGATAATACAAATAATCCTATGGTCTACAGAATTCATCTGGATTTAGAAAAGAAAACCGCGGCATTGATTATTTATAATGGAAAATTCTCAGCAGTTCCGGCCGAACCGACAAAAGAAGTAATCATTGCAGACGGTCTTAATGTGGAATTCACTAAAGACGGAGTCAGAGTTTACGGAGAAAATATTGTTCCGGAAGTTGGAGAAGCAGGTGCAACAACTCCGAATCCTCGCTATGTCTTCAATGAGATAGACTTTACCACCACAAATGAAATTCTGACCGAATGCCGCCTTACCTACAAAGTAGCCGGTATTTACACCGGTGACTTCACAGGTAAATATGTTTTAGAATCTTTGCCGGAGAACGACGATAAGGAATAATCCGGGTATATTCTTTGAAAAAATATGAGGAAGGTTGGCAAAATAAAAATTTTTGTCAACCCTCTTTTTTATAGTCTATTAATGAATTTTAACATTAAAGGCTGAGAGGCTCTTATTCATCTAATATAAGAGAATTTTGCC
Organism: Muribaculaceae bacterium; assembly: GCA_022509105.1. Taxonomy (GTDB): domain Bacteria; phylum Bacteroidota; class Bacteroidia; order Bacteroidales; family Muribaculaceae; genus Lepagella. The sequence goes on from JAFLTV010000002.1 coordinate 69,805, forward strand.
GATATGAGACAAAAATATCAGAAAAATGTTTTAAATTTGTGTTTTGAAACATATTTCCTTGATAAAAAATGGGCATAAGGCCAAAAAATACCATATAACATTAAATGTTAAAGAAAAGCACTTTGGAACAAGTGGTCAGCAAAGATTTATCTGACCTTTGGAATGTCTTAAGTCCTGAAGAGAAAAGAATTATAACAGATAATTTCACCATTTCTCACTACAAGAAAGGGCAGATTATATATGCCGAACATGAAGACCCGGAAAATTTATGGTGTCTTTTGCGAGGGAAAGTGAAAATGTATAAAAGTGGCATTGGCGATCGTGAGCAAATCCTCAGGCTTTATAGGCCGGTGCAATATTTTGGCTATCGTGCGTATTTTGCCGGTGAAAAATATGTGTCTTCCTGTGCTGTTTTGGAAGCCTCAACAATAGGCTCAATACCAATGGAAATTGTCGAGAAAATCATAAGACAGAATAATGATCTGGCTATGTTTTTCATTCATGAGCTGTCAAGGAATTTAGGAGGCTCAGACACAAAAATTGTGAATCTGACTCAAAAGCACATAAGAGGCCGTCTTGCTGACGCACTTTTGCTCCTGGAAGATAACTACGGACTTGAAGATGATGAAGCCACTCTGAAAATCTATATGAGTCGAGAAGATCTGGCCAATCTGTCGAATATGACAACTTCCAATGCAATCAGAACTCTGACAGCCTTTGTGGCGGAAAAGCTGATTTTGGTAGACGGACGCAGAATAAAAATCCTTAACGAAACTCAACTTCGTAAAATCTCAAAATTCGGATAAGAAAATAAATCTAAAGCCTTAATCCCACCGGGAATTATAGGTTTCATTCTTCAGCTCTTTTATTTTCCGGGCATTAGAGGGTTTGGTCACCAAGTTTACAATTTGCTCGGGAGTGAGAGTGACCGGAGCTTTAAAATCTTTGCTATCCATGTATTCCATCAGGGATTGAAGCAGCCATCTTCCCTCAGGATATTCTGATATTTTATCTTTATCCGCAGCGAGGATAATAAGTTTTCCTTTCCCTACATTACATTCCAGAATAAGCGCCAACCTGAAATTTCTTTCCACATTATCAATCACTTCTACAATCGGATTGAAATCCTTAGGCAGCCGGTCTATTATCAGAGGTCGGGAATTTGCAACTATAGGAAACCATTGCCAATCTACATGAGTCTCTGTCGGGAATCTTGATAAAGAAGGATGATTATTGTTTATATAGAGACCTAAAGTGCCCGGTGAGGGCTCCAATCCCATTTCATCGCATATTGTACGGAACATTCTATAGTTCCAGAAATCATTAACAAAAAGAGGCTTGATGGAAGCTTCCGCTGATGTTAAAGAGTCCGGACAAAGAATCACTTTCTCTCCTTGGTCTAATAATATAAGAGCATCTTTAAGATTATCTGTGACAGTTACATTTGGAATCTGGGAATAATTCTTAGGATAAACCCAAAAATCATAATTATTGGAAACCGAGCCATCTTCCGAGCGCAGTGTAAGCGTTTCCTTCATCGGTTTGTCAACTCTTGGAACGGGAAGGAAAATTGAGCCGATTTCAATTAAGCCCTCACCCGGGGTAGCCGGGATAGATCCTTTCTTGAAGCCTGCCTCCCAAATTATTGTGGTTAAAGAATCTGAATTTTGGGTATAATTTGCTGTTAAAACAGGAATTTCAACGATTTCTCCTTCTATGAAGCTAAATTTCGGGAATTCTGCTAAAATCATCAGGTCGTCATTGGATTCGCTCCATTCCCGGGTCGACACAAATCCTTTAGTTTGCATGAAAGGATCAAGAATTCCAATCAGAGATGTGCCTTGTCCGGGATAATCCTGAAGTCCGAAAAGCTGGAATCCCGCAATCCCGGCCGACCTTTGGGCCATCTCCATTTCAGCTTTATAAAGTTTTGCCGCCCATTGTCCTGATGCTTTTGAAAACTCCTTGTTTTTTCTGTAAGTCCCTGCTTCGATGGACCTCTTTTTGAATTCTTTAAGATTATCTGCTTTCAAAGGTCCTGTGAATTCTTCTATGATGTCGAAATCGGGATAAGATTGATATTGGCCAACTTCATGTGATATCACCGGGACATGGATGTCTTTTGTTGCATGACTGAAGTTTGCTTTACTATTCGGATAATTTGAGTTGAAATATCCTCCCGAGGGGGAGTCAGCAAAAGACACAGAGCCTCTCACCGAGTTATCAATTTCGTCGGAGGTTTTGGCAGAAACGATGAAATCTTCTTGGCCGATACGCCCGTTCATGCCTAAATAGACATTAGAACCGTATGTGGCAAGAATACGTGGATTGTTGGTCCGGGCATAATTCATATATTCCTCCATCAGGGAAATATCGCCCCAAAGTTCATTTCCGGTTGAGAACAAGACAAAAGACGGATGGGAGGAATATGCCTCCAATATTCCTTGCAACTCCTCTTTAAGAAAACGATTATGGAATTTCATGTCTCGATCCAACTCACCCCATATCGGCAGTTCGGTCTGTAGATAGATTCCCATCCTGTCTGCTACATTAAAAGCTGCCTCCGGAGGGGTCCATGAATGAAAGCGCACATGATTGAAACCATAATCCTTTATAATTTTGAAGTAATCTTCCCAGCGTTCTTCATCAAGAGGAGAATATGCAGTTTCAGGAAAAACCGCAGCATTTACAGTGCCTCGTAGAAAGAGGGGATGGCCATTTATCTCGAATGTGTTGCCATTTGCTCGAAACTCCCTTATTCCGGTCAGTAAAGAATAAGCGTCTATAATTTCATTGCCGGAATTTTCAACACTGAAATTTAAAGATAAAATGTTAGGATCAAGAGCACTCCATCTTTTTGTTTGTGGGGAAAGAGGAAGAATTATTTCCATCTCCTTTTTACCAGGAGAAATCGGGCGAGTTAAGGTTTTTTCAGAATCCAATCTTGATTTCAGAATTAATCCGGCTTTTGCTTCTTCTGAAAATAAAATTTTTATTTTCAAGGAGTTCTCTTCTAAATTTTCATTCAGATAAATATTTTCTATATGAAATTTATTTCGGGCTTCTAATATAAAATCCCCTAAGATGCCGTTCCAGTTGGTTTGAGTGGATTCAGAAGCGGCATGAGAACTCCTGCTGACAGTAGGGGGGATTGAATCGGCATTGTTGACAATAATATCAATGGTGTGAACACCGGGATTTAGAAATTCAGAAAGATCATATCGCTGGGGAGAAGAAATTCTTGAATTAACTCCGGCTTCTTTGCCGTCAATCAAAACTTTCGACGGTTTGGTTCTCTCAATATAGAGCTCAATGTTTTTATTTTTCCAGTTTTGAGGGATCTCTATTTCACGTGTATATTGAGCACCCCCTGAGAATGAAAACTCACGCCTTAATTGAGTTGTATTATCGGATTCGGGATTGTAAACAGATTTATGTTGCTGATCCAGAGTTCCCGGCAATGTGATAAATCCTTCTCCGGAAATTGAAGCAGGGGCACCCAAAAGATAATATTGCCATTCTCCTGCCAAAGAAATAGTGTCTCTGACTGCTGAAGCCAAAGAAGGCAAGCAGGAGAGAAAGCCAATTAAAAGAAGGATAAACCGCCTTTGAATATGAATCAGAGGGATTTGCATATCAAATTCTAAAAGTTGTCGAATATTTGTTAGACAAGTTCTTTAATGCAAAGTTAAATATTTTGATTAACTTTGACTCCGGATATGGCATCAATAGATTTAAAGGTTAAGTTAAAGAGTTTCTGGAAAGAACTGCTTTCCTATTTCAATGTTGCAGAAGATCTTGAATCTCAGCAGGATGTGGAGCAATCCATAAGGTCAGGGGTTGATTTCAAGGGTAGTCAGCTTTTGGTCTTGATATTTGCTATTTTTATCGCATCTCTGGGTCTTAACACTAACAGTACGCCTGTAGTGATCGGTGCCATGTTAATTTCACCTCTAATGGGTCCGATTATCGGCATGGGGTTAGGTATCGGTATTGCGGATTACGACCTTTTGCGCAGAAGCTTCAAGAATATATCCATGGCGGTTTTAGGTTCCCTTGCAGCCTCGGCCATATATTTTCTGATTTCTCCACAATACGAAGGATCGAGCCAGCTGTTGGCACGTACTTCTCCCTCTATTTATGATGTTTTTGTGGCTTTGTTTGGTGGAGCGGCCGGTTTTGTCAGCATTGCATGCCGAAACAAAGGGCAGGTGATGCCGGGTGTGGCTATCGCCACCTCCCTCATGCCGCCTCTTTGCACAGCGGGATATGGAATAGCTACCTGGCAAGCTCATTTTTTCCTTGGAGCGCTTTATTTGTTTTTTACCAATATGATATTCATCCTTGTGGCTACTTGGATTGGAGTGAAAGTATTGAAATATAAAGGCGTTGTTTATCAAAACGAGAAAAGAAACAAGAGGGTGCAATCCTTTGTCACGGTAGTGGTGATCGCCACAATTGGAGTGAGTTGCTTTTTGACTTATCAGATGATCAGAAAGAATATATTTCTGGCGAAAGCACAGGCCTTTGTGGAGCAGGAGATGGTATTCCCGAATACACAGGTGTTGAGTCATAAAGAGTTTATTCAGGGGGGAAAGAAATATATTGATGTCAATCTGATCGGCACCGCTCTTCCCAAGGATTCATTGCAGCTTGCAATGATAAATAAACTTGACAGCGTGGGTCTGGGTGGAACAATCCTGAATATCAAGCAAGGATTTTCAGTGAATGCGCTTTCTTCGCCTACATCCACTCCTGAAAAGGATTTTGCTGATTTTTATAATATTGCACAACGGGAACTGCTGCAACGCCAGTCTGTGATTGATTCCTTGAAGGAGGTGATACGTTTTCACGATTGGTATACGAGCCAGAGCATTGAGGTGACTCCTGAAATAAAAGTGTTGTTCCCTCAGATACGTGATATTGCTTTGTCAAAAATGGTGGCCTCCTCGGTTGGAAATGACAAGACCGACACGCTCAGCATGGCCTTCATACGCACCAACGGCACATTTACAGAAGCTGACAGGAAAAAACTCACGGAATATATCCATGTCCGATTTAAAGATGATAATATCGGGTTGACTGTAAATCCTCATGGATTCCCATGGCCAACACAGGAATGATATTTGTTTTTTAACCGTTATATAGGTAATTTTGCAGTTGATTTTGCGCATCAATCAAGATTTCGGTCGGAGAGGCCGAAAGAGTCTTAAATGAAAACGCGTCATCTTTGAAATTCAATTGTTTATGAAGACCAATATTGCGGTTTTTTTCGGAGGCAGATCAGTGGAGCATGAGATTTCGGTGATTTCTGCTTTACAGGCAATAAATGCCTTTGATTCACAAAAGTATAACATAATACCTGTCTATATCTCCAAGCAGGGAAAATGGTTTACCGGTCCGGAACTTCTCACGATAGCCAACTATAAGGACATGAAATCATTGGAGCAGAAATGTGAGGAGGTCTATATGCGGCCTATCTATGGAGATTATAATCTATATCGCGTTAACGCCAAAGGAGGATTGTTTTCTAAAAAGGATCCCGTGGTAGATGAAATCCATGTTGCTTTTCCTGTGCTTCATGGTTCTCATGGAGAAGACGGGATGTTTCAGGGCCTTTTAGAAACTATAGGGATTCCATTTGTAGGGTGTGACACCCTGTCTTCTGCAAACGGAATGGACAAGATCATTATGAAGATGATTTTGCGAGAAAGTGGCATTCCTGTAGTTGATTATGTATGGTTCACAGACCGTGAATGGCTCTCCGGAAGAGAGGAGATAGATAAGAAAATTGAACAAGATTTAGGTTATCCGGTGATCGTCAAACCGGCCAATTTAGGATCCAGTATTGGCATAAGCAAAGCTGCAGACAGAAAAGAATTAGACAATGCAATAGAACAGGCATGCAGATTCTCTTCCCGAATTATCGTGGAGAAAATGGTGGAAGACATGATGGAAATCAATTGCTCGGTGTTGGGAGATGCTGATAATCGACAGAGCAGTGTTTGTGAAGAACCTGTGAAGAAGAAAGATTTCCTTACCTATGATGAGAAATACGGAGGAGGCTCAAAATCCGGTATGGAGGCTTCGGAAAAGAAAATACCGGCTGATATCCCGGCAGAAATGGCAGCTGAAATACAAAAACTTGCTGCCGACACTTTCCGGGTGCTTTCCTGTAATGGTGTTTCTAGAATTGATGTCATGGTCGACAGATCATCGAATGAAATTTATGTGAATGAAATCAACACAATACCGGGGAGTCTTTCTTTTTATCTTTGGGAGGAAACCGGAATATCCTTCCCGGATTTGATGGATAAATTGGTTGCTCTTGCGTTAAAACGCAAGCGTGACACAGAACGTAAAACATATTCCTACGACACTAACATCTTCGCAATGGGCGGAGGAATGAAAGGCGGCGTAAAAAAATAAATCAATAATTATTTATGAAGAAATTCAAAGAATATTCCAAGCAGCTTAATCTTTCTGATATAAATAAAGAGATTCTTAAAGAGTGGGACAATCATTCATTGTTTGAGGAATCAATGAAATTGCGTGAAGGTTCCCCCACTTTTGTGTTTTATGAAGGGCCGCCTTCAGCCAACGGAATGCCGGGTATTCATCATGTGATGGCCAGAACCATCAAGGATATAGTTTGTCGGTATAAGACAATGAGGGGTTATCATGTGAAGCGTAAGGCCGGATGGGACACTCACGGGCTTCCTGTTGAACTGGGAGTTGAAAAAAATCTCGGCATTACTAAAGAGGATATCGGCAAAAAAATTTCTGTTGATGAATACAATGAGGCCTGCCGCAAGGAGGTGATGAAATACACAAAGGAATGGACAGACCTTACCCATAAAATGGGTTATTGGGTAGATCTTGACAATCCTTATATCACGTATGACAGCAAATATATAGAGAGCGTATGGTGGCTTTTACGTCAGTTGTATGATAAAGGTTTGCTTTACAAAGGCTATACAATTCAGCCTTATTCGCCGGCTGCAGGCACAGGCTTGAGCACACATGAGCTTAATCAACCGGGTTGCTACCGAGATGTGAAAGACACTACTGCCACAGCTCTTTTCGAAATTCTTGAACCTCGTCCGGAAATGTCGGAATGGGGAAAGCCCTATTTCATGGCATGGACCACAACTCCCTGGACATTGCCTTCAAATACCGCTTTGTGTGTAGGTCCGGAATTTCAATATGTGGCAGTTAAAACTTACAATCCTTACAACGGTGAGAAAATCACGGTGGTATTGGCAGAAGAGCTTGTAAGCGCTTACTTCAAAAAAGAGGGCGCTGAGAAAAGTCTGGAAGAATATAAGCCCGGCGATAAGGTGATTCCTTACGAAATCACGGGAAGATGGAAAGGTTCGGAATTAGTTGGGATCAGATATTCACAATTGATGCCATGGGTGAAACCGACAGAACGCCTTGACGAGCATAGCGCAGATTATATAAAGAATTTTGCTGAGGCTCATCCTGAAAACATATTTGAAGCGTCAGGCGATAAATTCGTAGAAGTGGCAGATTTAGCCTTCCGTGTAATTCCCGGAGATTATGTCACTACAGACGATGGTACGGGTATTGTGCATATTGCGCCAACATTCGGTGCAGACGACGCCAAAGTGGCTCGACTTGCCGGCGTGCCCCCGCTTTTCATGATAGACAAGGCCGGAGACACACGCCCGATGGTGGATTTCTCGGGAAGATACTGGCCTGTAGATGAGCTGGCTCCTGAATTTGTGGCTAAATGTGTCAATATCGAGGAATATAAGCATCATGCCGGAGACTACGTGAAGAATGCCTATGATCCGAAATATAACGAGGGTGGCAAATATGATGCTAAGGCTGCAGACGCAGCAGAAGATCTCAACATAGTGTTGTGTCTTGAAATGAAGAAAGCGGGCAAAGCTTTCCGTATTGAAAAACATGTTCATAACTATCCTCATTGTTGGAGAACAGACAAGCCTGTGCTCTATTATCCCTTAGACAGTTGGTTTATTCGCACGACGGCAGCACGCGACAATTTGATAGCTCTCAATGAAAATATAAAATGGAAACCTGCGTCGACCGGTTCAGGCCGCTTCGGCAAATGGCTTGAAAATCTCCAGGACTGGAATCTTTCCCGCAGTCGCTATTGGGGCACCCCTCTCCCTATCTGGAGAAGCGAAGACGGAAAAGAGGAGATTTGTATCGGCAGCTATGAGGAGCTTTCAAAGGAAATCGATAAAGCTGTGAAGGCCGGAGTAATGAAATCTAACCCTATTACTGATAAAGGATTCAAGCCCGGAGACAATTCAGCGGAAAACTATAAGAATATAGATCTTCATCGACCCTATGTGGATGAGATTGTACTGGTGTCGGAAACCGGCAAACCGATGAAGAGGGAAACTGACCTTATAGATGTTTGGTTTGATTCAGGCGCAATGCCTTATGCTCAGGTTCATTATCCTTTTGAGAATAAGGAATTGCTTGATTCGAAGGAAGTTTATCCGGCAGATTTTATAGCCGAGGGTGTAGACCAGACTCGAGGATGGTTCTTTACTTTGCATGCAATAGCGGGAATGATATTTGATTCCGTGGCATTCAAGGCTGTAATTTCCAATGGACTCGTGCTTGACAAGAATGGCAATAAAATGAGCAAGCGTCTGGGAAATGCTATCGATCCTTTTGATAATATTGAAAAATTCGGCAGTGACCCGGTGCGTTGGTATATGATTTCCAACTCTGCTCCATGGGATAATCTGAAGTATGATGAAAACGGTGTGGCGGAAGTGTCGAGAAAACTTTTTGCGACCCTTTACAACACATATAAATTCTTTGCCCTGTATGCCAATGTGGACGGATTCACGAGTGCTGAGCCTGATGTTGCAACCGACAAAAGACCGGAAATCGACCGTTGGATTCTTTCGTTGCTCAATAGCCTGGTGAAAAATGTGCGTGAATCTCTTGATGATTATGAACCCACCCGGGCAGCAAGAGCTATTGAGGAATTTGTCAATGATAATCTCAGCAATTGGTATGTTCGCCTTAATAGAAAGCGTTTCTGGGCCGGCGTTATGGATGAAGACAAATTGTCGGCTTATCAGACCTTATACAAGTGTTTGAAGACAGTGGCTCTTCTCATGGCTCCATTTGCTCCATTCTACAGCGATAGGCTTTATTCTGATTTGATCGGACCGTCGTTGGAAGAAAATGGCTATGCCTCTGTGCATACTGCCGATTTCCCTGAAAGCGATCCGGCTCTTATAGATCCTGCATTAGAGATGAGAATGGCCCTTGCTCAAAAGATCACATCAAATGTCTTAGCTTTGAGACGCAAGGTGAATATTAAGGTGCGTCAGCCTTTGCAGACTCTTTTGGTGCCTGTGGCAGATAAAGCCGGAAGGGAGGCTGTCGAAGCTCTCGAAAACCTTATTAAATCGGAGGTCAACGTAAAAGAACTGAAGATTGTAGACAATGAGGAAAGCGGTTTGGTGAAAAAGGTGAAAGCCGATTTCAAGAAGCTTGGCCCACGTTTTGGAAAAATGATGAAACAAGTAGGGGCAGCCATAGCCACAATGAGTCAGGCAGATATCGCTAGCCTCGAAAAAAATGGCAAAGTCAGATTTGAAAATCTTGAAGGAACTCCGGAAATCACTCTTGAGGATGTGGATGTATACGCAGAAGATATCCCCGGCTGGTTGGTTGCAAACGACGGAGACGTGACAGTGGCACTCGACGTGACCGTGACGCCCGAGCTCAAGAATGAGGGAATGGCGCGAGAGCTTATAAATCGTATTCAAAACTTAAGGAAGTCAAGCGGGCTTGAAATAACCGATAAGATTGATGTTGCCCTGACAGATCTTCCGGAGATCAGAGCCGCAATAGAGGAATTTGGAGACTATATCTCGGGCCAAGTTCTTGCAAATGAATTGACACTTATTGAAAACCTTAATGGTGAAGACACAAGTGACCTTGACCTTGAGGGATTGAATGCCTACGTTAGAATTCAAAAAAGGTGAGGGAAAGATCGGATTATATTGAAATAAATAAACTTGAAAATACCCAGCGGGCCACAAATTTGATGTGGCTCGTCTGTGGTATTGCAATTCTTGTTGTGATTGCCGATCAGGCCATGAAAATCTGGGTAAAAACCTCTTTTTATATGGGAGAGGACTTGCCTATAACATCTTGGTGGCATCTCAAATTTATTGAAAATAACGGAATGGCTTTCGGTCTGGAGTTATGGAATAAATTTGTTTTAACTTTCGGACGCATCATTGCCGTATGTCTCTTTATATGGTTTGTTTTTAAAATACGATATGCTCCCGGCATCCGCACAGGTTTCTTTGTTGCCATGGCATTGATAACTGCGGGTGCTGCAGGAAATATATTCGATTGCGTGTTCTATGGAGTGATCTTCAACAATCCGATGCCTCCCGAAATTGCAGTAGCTTTCCCTCCCGAGGGAGGTTACGCCGGATGGTTTGAGGGTAGAGTCGTCGATATGATGTATTTCCCTCTGTTTGATTTTTATTGGCCGGATTGGATGCCCTTTGTGGGAGGATCGTATTTTGAATTTTTTCAATATATTTTCAACATAGCCGACGCTTCAATTTGTGTCGGAGTCGCTTTATTGATTATTTTCTATTCCTCGGATGCTTCAGCCGCTTTCAATTATATAGGGAAGAAGAATATCACTGATGAGGAGGCGAAAGAAAAATAAGAGGATGAGAGGGAAAGAATGGAATAGCAGAATCCTTTGTCAGCTTTTAGTCTTGGGCTTGTTAATAGCGGGGGCCTGTTCTAAAAGACCTTCCAATGTATTGAGCGAAGACAAGATGGTGAAGCTGATGGTGGATATGGAAATTGCTGAATCTTATGCTTCCCAACAATCTTCTTCAAATGATTACAGGATAGAGCTTGGGCGTCAGGTCCTTGCAAAACATGGAGTGTCGGAAGAGACCCTCGACACTACTTTGGCATGGTATGGACGCAATATGGACGAATATTCCGCTTTATTCGAAAAAATTGATAAGGAGATTCTTAAAAGAAAGAAAAAATATTCTGATAATCCGGTGGAAACACAGTCAAGCCTTGCAAATCTCTGGCCTTATTCCACTCATCAGATAATATCTCCGTTGGCAAATTCGGAGGTGATGAATTTTTCAATTTCTAATCCTAATATTCCTAAGGGAAATATTGTGGAGATGTCTTTTCTGATGGCAAATGGCAGCAATGTCAAGGGCACGATAGGGGTAGAATATACTGACGGCACAGGTGAAGCTGTTGTAAACAATAATTCAGGAAAAAATAAATTTTTAATCGACATCCAGAGTGATACTGCAAAGACTGTATCACGGCTTTATGGATTTGTTCAATTTAAGGAAAAAGATCGTCATTCGATTTTTATTGACAGTCTTGCAATAACATTACTGCCTATAGATTCTGCCACATATTCCCAAAAGAAGAGAAACCAAAAGCAGTATGGTGCTCTTTATAATCGGAAACCTGTAGTCAAGGTGGAAAAACCGGACACTATAGCTGCGGTTGATACCATACCAAAAAATGATTCCCTGAATATTGACCAGGAGGTGGCAGCAAAGCCGGAAGAGGTAAAGGGTGAGACTAAATCCACGTTAAATTCTACTGATCAGGGTTCAATACCTAAAAAGATATCACCTGCTCCTGTGAATGAAAATGGCGTCAGACCAAAAGAAACAAAATCGGCTGAAGCCAATAAACTCCAGCCGATGAAATCAAAGTAGTATTTTTCTTTTTATTTATCCTTTTCGGTTAGGATCACATGTTAGACCGACTCCTAATTTTTTGAAAATCTTATGGTCAACTTCCCCGAGCATTACAGTTGAATGAACTTGACAACCATTTAATTCAGGGAGTTTTTCCAATGCTTTCCGACAGTTTTCATCATGAGGACTGAGCACCGACAAAGCAACAATAACCTCATCGGAATGCAGGCGTGGGTTGCGAGCTTTCAGATAAGAGAGTTTTGTGTGTTGAATAGGCTCTATAAATTCCTGCGGAATCAGTTTCAATTCATGGGGAATGCCGGCAAGATATTTCAGGGCATTGAGAATCAAAGCTGAACTCGGACCTAACAAGTCGCTTGATTCAGCAGTGATTATAGTGCCGTCGTTAAGCTCGATGGCGGAACACGGGCGGCCGCTAATTTCTGCGCGTGATCTTGCAGCGCCAACACATTTGCGATATGACACATCTATGCCGGCCTGTTTGAATAATAAAGATATCTTATTGATTTCCGATTCAGATCCATGGCCTGTTGCAAACTCATTTAAAGCTGTGAAATAACGGCGAATAATCTCGTTTTTTGAAGCTTCGCGACATATCTCATCATTTGAGATGCAGAATCCGGCCATATTAACCCCCATGTCGGTTGGTGAATGATAAGGACTTTGACCATAAATACCCATGAAGAGGGCATTCAACACCGGATAAATCTCAATGTCGCGGTTATAGTTAACAGCAGTTTTTCCATAGGTTTCGAGATGGAAAGGATCGATCATGTTGATGTCATTAAGGTCGGCAGTTGCTGCTTCATATGCTATATTTACAGGGTGCTTCAGAGGGAGACTCCAGATAGGGAACGTTTCGAATTTTGCATAACCGGCTTCCACTCCTCTTTTGTTTTCGTTATAAAGCTGGCTAAGACAAACAGCCATTTTCCCGCTTCCGGGGCCCGGAGCCGTTACAATCACGAGAGGACGGCTTGTTTCAATATAATCATTTCTGCCAAAACCTTTGTCAGAGGCTATAAGGTCGACATTATGAGGATAACCTTCTATTAGATAATGATAATAGACTTTTATTCCTTTACGTTCGAGTCTTTGCCGGAAGGCATCTGCGCTCATCTGCCCGTCGTAATGGGTGACGACCACTGAGCTTACCATAAATCCTCTCTCAATGAATGCCTCGCGAAGTCGCAAAACGTCTTCATCGTAAGTTATTCCAAGGTCAACTCTTATTTTGTTTTTTTCAATATCCTTCGCACTGATAACGATCACAATCTCTAACTTGTCTTTGAGATTATGAAACATTTTCAGTTTGCTGTCAGGTTGAAAACCGGGGAGCACTCGGCTTGCATGATAATCATCGAAGAGTTTGCCGCCAAGTTCAAGATAAAGTTTGTTGCCGAACTTCTCAATTCGTTCGCTAATATGTTCTGACTGAATCGTCAGATACTTTTCGTTGTCAAATCCGTATTCCATAACGGGATACAAAGTTACTAATAATTATTGAAATAAAGAGCCTATAATTTTTAACTTTTATTTAGTTGGGGATAAAACAGGAAATTATTAATTTTGCAATAAGAAATTAAGAGCTGAAAAATTAAGCTCTTTAAGGGTCTTTTATCTCGTCAAGGATAATGACGAAGCAAAAAGATTCTTAATTTTTTTACTCTCCGTAGAATATCTGCGGGGCTTAATTATCATTAAATTAAATAAAGAATGGCTACATATCTTACCCAAGAGGGATATGACAAGAAAATGAAAGAATTGAGCGAATTGGAAGCTCAACGCCCCTTGATTAAACAGGCTATTGCCGAAGCACGCGATAAAGGTGACCTGTCGGAAAATGCAGAATATGACGCTGCCAAAGAAGCGCAGGGGATGCTCGAAATGAAAATTGCCAAAATCAAAGAACTTATCGCATCGGCAAGAATAATCGACGACAGCAATCTAAACACAGATGAAGTGCAGCTTCTCAACAAAGTCACTATAAAGAATCTTAAAACAAAGCAAGAGGTTTGCTATACAATTGTCACCGAAAACGAGGCCAATTTCCGTGAAGGAAAAATAGCATCTACAACTCCAATTGCTCAAGGCCTTTTAGGACATAAAGTGGGCGACAACGTGAAAGTAAAAGTTCCGGCCGGGGAATTGGAATTTGAAATCCTTAAAATAGAAATTTAAAGATGACAATTTTCAGTAGAATCATAGCGGGTGAACTTCCATCATATAAGGTTGCTGAGGATGATAAATTTTATGCTTTCCTCGATATCAACCCTATAGCATGGGGTCACACATTAGTAGTGCCGAAGCAAGAAGTGGATTATTTCTTTGATATAGACGATCGCCAAATCGGAGAAATGATGATTTTCGCAAAGAAAGTGGCGGAAGCTATAAAATCGGCAATACCATGTCAAAAGGTTGGAATGGCGGTTTTAGGCCTCGAGGTGCCTCATGCACATATCCATTTGGTGCCCCTTAAAACTGAGGGAGATATGGATTTCAAACATAAGGTCAAGGACCCTTCTCCGGAAAAAATGAAAGAGGTCTGTGAAAAGATAGCGGCCGCTTTCAATAAAGGTTGAAAAAAGCAGATTTGAAATAATAGAAATCCATTAAATCATAAAGAGGATACGTCAATTCTATTTTTTGACTATCCTCTTTAATTTTTTTGTATGATTTAAGACATTCTTCCCCAATTTATGAAAAATATAAGGACACGGCCATTAGTTATGAAAGGAATTATAAATCAAAGATCGAACTTTGAAAAATCAGTTTTAGAGATTTGGTTTTGTGATTGGATTTTCATTACTTTGTAAAAGGAAAAATAAAAGTTTGTCATGTTGCGTGAAGATAATATCGTAAGATTTGACTGGGCTCTGAAGAGGCTGTTGCGTCATAAGGCCGATCATACGATTCTCAACGGATTTCTTTCTTCGTTGCTGAATGAAAAAATCAGCATCACCCGAATGCTTGAAAGCGAGGGCAACAAGGAATACGAGGAGAATAAATACAACCGTGTCGATATGTTGGCTGAAGATAGCAAAGGGCAGAAAATATTGATAGAGGTTCAGGTAGAAACTGAAGATTCATATTTTCACGGAATGCTTTTTGGCACATCGAAAGTGATAAACGAATATCTTGAAAGCGGAAAAGGCTATGAAAACGTAGTAAAAGTCTACAGCATAAACATTGTCTATTTCAAACTTGGAGAAGGGAGTGATTATGCATACCATGGAAAGACTGAATTCAAGGGAATGCACGATCATGACATACTGGAACTCTCACCAAAATTAAAGGAGAAATTCAAGATTGACCATATTTATGAGATATTCCCCGAATATTATATTCTCAAGGCCAATGATTTCAACAGGCTTGCAGTGACGCCATTGGAACAATGGATGCATTTTCTTAAACACAGCCAACTTCCGGAAGGTGCTAACGCACCGGGATTGAAGGAAGCTGCAAGGGAACTTAGGATTTCACAACTCACAAGGGAAGAGAGGCGTGATTATGAAAAGTATATCGACAATATGTTATCTTTAGAGGATGTTGTTGAGAGTGCATATTCCAGTGGCCGTTTTGAAGGAAAAGCTGAAGGAATCTTTGAAGGAAAATTGCAGACTGCGCGTCGGATGAAGGATCAGGGTTTAGATTTTGAAATGATTTCCAAATGTACAGGTATCCCTATAGATGAATTGCAAAAACAGCTGTAACCCCTTCCATATAAAATTAAAGTTTTCACGATAAAAAAGAAAAATTTTCCTGATCTCAAAAATCGGGAAAATTTTCTTTTTTATAACTATCGGGAGATATTTTCAGAACTTAATCTGAAAGGATTTCTGTTCTTATTTCTGATCTTTGATAAGGAAATGGTCGCCGGATTCTTTCACGATATTTTCATAATATTTCTTATCATACCCACCAAACGTCGGTGAGGCCGGAATTCCATATTCATTATTTTTGAATGAGCCGTCTTCATTTGTTTTCTTGATGTTGCCATCCATATATTTAACCAAAAGATACTGAGCCAGTTCCCTGTATTCATCAGTGGCTTCTTTAGCTATAGAAGCAGCTTCAGAATTAACAGCATCCACGAGCTGTTGATTGTTTCCTCCAACCAATAAGGCAAGGTATTCATTTTCTTTTTCCGGACGGGATGAAATATATTTGTTTTCAAGACGGTTCTGCACTTTCCGGATGTCAGGAATCATAAGATCATAACGATTATAGGCCTGGTTTGCCACCCAGTTGTTCATCCAGAAATTGGAATCAAAAGAGAAGGTATTGATATTCCCTTTGTCTAATTGTGCGGGCACTTCAGTCACACTGCAATAAATAGGCATATAGACAGAAGTGTTAGTGTCATCAGTGCCAAACCAAAGAACGCCGCCAACCGGGTCAGGCATGAAAGCCCTGCTTTGACTCACAAAGCTCCATCCGGTCTGTTGTGTTCCGATTGCTCTTTCCATCAGATATTTCTTTCCGTCAACCTCATACGTCATCGGACGCCAACGATAGGGTACATGATTAGGACCCGCACCAATATCCTTAGTCATGTCGAGAGGGGTGCCTTCGAAATGGTCTCTCATGGCATCTTGCATATCGGCAAGGCTCACCTTCTTATCGGGCACGACATAAAGCGGCATAGGATCATCGCTTTCGCCAACACACCAGTTATAATAGACGTCGGTCTCCGGTTTGAATTTACGGAAATAAGACCAAACTCTTGCGTCGCAGCCTCTGCGAGTTGCAACATCATGGTTACAATATGCATCGGCGAATGAGAAATCTTCATCCTTGCCATTGAAATATCCACGTTTACGTGCAAAGGATATCATATCTTTGCTGTGCATTACATTTTCCTTGTCTTTGAGGTTCACTTTACGGACACGCGGTTCATTGGCATGGCCTGAAATAGCATCATCGGGAATTCTTACTGCAATCCATACCGCGCCCTTTTCAGCGCCTTTCCCGATCATTTCCATTACCCATACTTCATCTTTATCTGCAATTGAGAATGACTCTCCCTCGCTTGCGTAGCCATATTTATCAACAAGATCCGTCATCACCTTAATGGCTTCTCTTGCAGATTTAGAACGCTCGAGAGCAATCTGGATTAATGAACCATAGTCAATGATTGAATTGCCGGTTGTGTCTAATAATTCTTCATGTCCGCCCCAGGTGGTTTCGCCGATCACTACCTGATATTCATTCATGTTGCCCACCACATTGTAAGTTTCAGCGGGCTGAGGAATCTCCCCAAGATGTTTGTTTGTGTCCCATTCGTATATTTGTCGCATAGTGCCGGGTTTGTGTTTGGCAGCAGGAGTATGCGACAAATCTCCATATAAATTATGGGAATCGGCAGCATAAGTGATCATGACCGAACCATCGGTGGTTGCGTTTTTGCCGGCTATGAGATTTGTGCAGCAATAGCCTTCTGTCGCTCCTATTGACAGGAATGCTAAAATTAAAGATTTAAGAATATTTTTATTTGTCATTATCAGAATTCAATTTGAGTTGATAATTAGGTTTTAAATAATTTATCGTAAAGTTAATAAAATCTTTTTGATTAGGAAAAGACGGAAATAACTGTCCTGTTTTGATATTTTAACGGACAAATTATTAAATAATTTGAGTATTGATAAAGAAAAGATGAGTTTTTGGTGTTATAAACTATGGAAATGGTAATTATTTCCGGTATTTTTGCAATAAATAAAAAAGATTATGAAAAACGAAGAAGAGGTTAAAATCGAACCTAAAGATATAGAAGAAAACATAGCAGTGGAAAATCCGTTTTCAACCCTGGGAGTAGAACCAAGATTAGTTAAAGCCATTGATGAGTTAGGCTTTGCCTCTCCGATGCCGATTCAGGAGAAAGTAATTCCTCATTTACTCTCACAAGAAGGCGATGTAGTAGGCCTTGCGCAGACGGGCACAGGCAAAACTGCGGCTTTCGGTTTGCCGGTGCTTCAGAGGATAGACGTTGATAAACGGGTGCCCCAGGCTTTAATAATAGCGCCTACTCGCGAATTATGTCTTCAGATTGCGGGAGATCTTGCAGATTTCTCAAAATATATCGACAATCTGAAAATACTGCCCGTGTATGGAGGCAGCAGCATAGACAGCCAGATTAAAGCGTTGAGAAACGGTGTGCAAGTGATTGTTGCTACGCCCGGCAGACTTATAGACTTGATTAAGAGGGGAGAGGTTAAACTTCAGGATGTGCATACTGTCATACTTGATGAAGCTGATGAAATGCTTAATATGGGCTTCCTGGATGATATTAAGCAGATACTCGAGCATGTTCCGGAAGATAGAAAGATGCTGATGTTCTCAGCCACCATGCCTAAGGAGATTGCCGACATTTCAAAGCAATTCATGCATGATCCGGTGGAATTTGTTGTAGGCAACAGAAATGAAGGTGCTAAGAATGTAAGGCATATATATTACATGGTAAAGGCTCATGACAAGTATCTGGCCTTAAAACGTATTGCCGACAATAGTCCCGATATTTACGGTATTATCTTCTGCCGTACAAAAAAAGAAACCCAGGAGATTGCCGACAAGCTCATAGCCGATGGCTATAATGCCGATTGTCTGCATGGAGATCTTTCTCAGGCCCAAAGAGACCTGGCAATGAAGAAATTCCGTGACCATGTCACTCAGTTACTTGTGGCTACAGACGTTGCTGCAAGAGGATTGGATGTGGATGACTTGACCCATGTAATCAATTACGGACTTCCCGAAGACACTGCTGTGTATACACATCGTTCCGGACGTACTGGAAGAGCTAACAAAACTGGAGTTTCGGTGGCTATAATCCACTCACGAGAGAGAGGGAAGCTTAAAGAGATAGAGAAAAAGATAGGAAAGACTTTTGAATATCGGAAGGTGCCCACACCGGAACATATTATTGAGAAACAGCTGTATAACCTGGCTGATAGAATCGAAAGGGTTGAGGTTGATGAAAACGCCATTTCAAAATATATTCCCGGAGTGAGAAAAAAACTGGAGTGGCTTTCAGAAGAAGATCTTCTCAAGAGAGTTTTATCTTTGGAATTCAATAGGCTTCTGAAATATTATCAGGATATGCCTGATCTTGATCTTAATGCCCCTGAAAAAGGAGAGAAAGGAGAAAAGAAAGGAAAAGGCAGAGAGAAAAGAGATAAAGACCGCCGTGAAGCTGAACCGGGTTTTGAAAGGATCGCTCTTAATGTCGGTAAGGCTCAAGGTTTCTTCCCCGGAAATCTGATGGAAATTATCAATAAAAATGTGGTGGGTAGCAAACCTGATATCGGACGGATCGATCTTATGCCGGATTACACTCTTTTCGATGTGAGAAAAGGAGATGGGAGAAGAGTTATAGATGCGTTGAAAAATATAGATTTCTTTGGCACTACATTAAAGCCGGAAAGAGCTACAGACAGAGATTATTCTTCTTCAGGCAAGAAGGGGAAGAAAGACTCTTCCAAGCCTAAAGCTTCAAAGAAAGGAAAAGGTTCTGAAAAAAAAGGAAAGAAGGGAAAAGAAGCTTCAAAACCTGAATATAACGGTAATTATGAAATATTTTATAAGAAGAAAAAGTAAGGTGGGAAATATTAGAAAAACAATTTGGTCGGCTCTGATTTTAGGGTCGGCCTTTGCTGCATTTATGCCCGTTGATTTAAATGCAGAGGATAAAGTTGTCAAGAAAGAGCAAAAAGAGAATCAAAAAAAGGATTTTTCTATTAAAAACATATTTCTTGATTTGCAGATTTCTGCTTTAGAATCACTGCCGAAGGCAACAAGGCTGGATATGATAGATTATTGGGATGCCGACAGTGTCTACAAAGCCCCCAATGTCATGGAAGGCCTCTCCTGGATTGAAAACATGAACGAGACTTATATGAAAATTGTCATAAGTCCGGTCAGTACATTAGAAATAAAAACACTTCCGGCAAAAAAGGGAAGTATTATCATGACGATTTACACTATCGGCGACGATGTTCAAGCTAAAGACAGTTCTGTCAAATTTTATGACGATAAAATGAATGAACTGCCGACTGAAAAATATTTTCAAACCCTTGAAGTGAAGGATTTCTTTTCTATCCCTAAAGGTTCGATCACAAAAATGAAAGAGATAGAACAAATGATTCCTTTCCCAACAATAGCCTATGATGTTTCTCCGGAGGAAGATATCGTGACGGCATATCTCACGGTTGAACAATACATAAATGAAGATGATTGGAATATAGCCAAACTTTTTGCAAAACCCTATGTAAAACTGGAATGGAAGAAAGATAAGTTCAGAATAATGAAATAGGGTAAGCTTCATTTTAAAATTTTAACTAATCAACATCTAAACAACATAATACATGGAAAGAAAAGTAAGGGTAAGATTTGCCCCGTCTCCCACAGGTCCTCTTCATATAGGAGGAGTTCGCACTGCCTTATATAATTATATTTTCGCCAGACAAAACGGTGGTGATATGATTCTTCGTATAGAAGACACCGATAGTAAACGTTTCGTGCCGGGAGCGGAAGATTATATCAACGAATCCTTGAATTGGCTTGGAATAGGAATCGACGAAGGAGTTAGAGAAGGAGGCAAATACGGACCTTATCGCCAAAGCGAAAGAAAAGATATTTATCGCAAGTATGTGGAGCAACTTCTTGAAGGGGGAAAAGCCTATATGGCCTTTGACACTCCAGAGGAATTAGAGAAAGCCCGGCAGGAAATCCCTAACTTCCAATATGACGCCCACACCAGAGACAAGATGCGTAATTCCCTGACATTGCCAAAGGAGGAAGTGGCACGGATGCTTGAGAACGGAGAGCAATACACGGTGAGATTTAAAATAGAGCCTGACCGTGAGGTTGTTGTCAACGACCTTATTAGGGGAGAAGTAAAGATAAACAGCAATATCCTCGATGATAAAGTGCTATATAAAAGTGCCGACGGACTTCCCACTTATCATCTGGCCAATATAGTAGACGATCATCTTATGGAAGTGAGCCATGTGATAAGAGGTGAAGAATGGCTGCCCTCAGCCCCTCTTCATGTTTTGCTTTATGAGGCCTTGGGATGGAAAGACACCATGCCTCAGTTTGTGCATTTACCTTTGCTTTTGAAGCCGGTGGGCAATGGAAAGCTATCAAAAAGAGATGGCGACAAGTTGGGCTTCCCCGTGTTTCCCCTTGAATGGCATGACCCGAATTCAGGAGAGGTCTCATCGGGTTATCGTGAACAAGGATATTTGCCGGAAGCCGTTGTGAATTTCCTCGCACTTTTGGGCTGGAATCCGGGAGATGACACGGAAATGATGAGCCTTGAAGATCTTATTAAGAAATTCTCTTTTGAGCATTGTTCAAAAAGCGGAGCCAAATTCGATTATAAGAAAGGAATATGGTTTAATCATGAATATATAGGTCTGGCCGATAATGAAAGGCTGACAGAATTATTCCTGCCGATTTTGAAGGAACATGGTGTAGATAATCCCGACAAAGAATTTGTTGCCAAAGTTATAGGTCTTGTTAAGGGAAGAGCCGACTTGGTTCCTGATTTATGGACGCAGGCAGATTTCTTCTTCAAGGCTCCAGAAACCTATGCCGAGAAAGATGTGAAAAAACGTTGGAGTCCTGAAACTCCGGCCATAATGGAAGAATTGATAGGTGTATTGGAAGGTATTGATGATATGAGCTCTGCAAATGCAGAAAAAATTGTGCTCGATTGGATAGCAAATAAAGGTTATCATTTAGGAAATGTGATGAATGCTTTCCGTCTGGCAGTGGTAGGACAATGCCGCGGCCCTCACATGTTTGACATCACCGAACTCATGCCCAAAGAAGAAGTGATAAGAAGAATACGTCGCGCAATAGAGACTATTAAGTGATAGGGATCATAAAAGAAAATGTTCGGAATTTCTTATCAAATGGAAATTCCGAACATTTGTTTTTGGGATGAATCTTTATTCAGCTTTGAACTTGGTTTTAGATCGTATGTCTGATGAAGATGAACCAATAAGGATTTCGAATTCTCCCGGTTCCATCACCCATTCGTGTTTGTCTGCATCAAAATAAGACAGCGCGTCGCGATCAAGTTCGAAACTCACGTCTTTTGTTTCGCCAGGATTCAATTCCACTTTCTTGAAGCGTTTCAATTCCTTTACAGGACGGTCCACACTTGATTTCACATCCCTTACATAGAGTTGAACAGTTTCTTTGCCCTTACGGTCGCCTGTGTTGGTGACGGGAACCAACACTTCAATCTTGTCATCTCCTTTTGCAAATATTTTGGGTGATGTAGCGTCTCCATAAGCAAATGTGGTGTAAGAAAGTCCGTGTCCAAACGGGAAAGTAGGTTTCAGTTTGTTTTTATCAATAAATCGATATCCTACATATATCCCTTCATTGTAAGGCATATCCATCACTTCATTTCCAAGGGCATCTATGCTCTTATGGCCTGGATATTCACCAAGTTTATGAGCTCCCACCTGATCGAGAGACGCATAATATGTATAAGGCAGTTTGCCGCTTGGATTGGCATCTCCTGCCAGTACAGAGGCAAGTGCATTGCCGGTTTCTGATCCGAGATACCAACCTTGCAAGATTGAAGGCACGGAATTTACCCAAGGCATTGCAACGCCTGTTCCGCTTATGTTAACAACCACAAGGTTAGGATTAGCTTTAGAAAGTTCCATAATCAATTCATCCTGACCATAAGGGAGAGCCATCGTTTCGCGGTCGGAGTCTTCTGCATCCTGATGGTTGCTTTTGTTAAGTCCACCGATAAATAAGACAATGTCTGCATCTTTGGCCACTTGTATGGCTTCAGCTGTCAGCTCCTCCGGAGAGCGGTTGTCAGTAAGATCCTGGCCGGTGCTAACTCCGTTATATTCCCCCGACGGGTCGCCTACATAACCCCTGGCGTAAACGATTTCGGCCTCATTACCGAAACGGTTTTTGATGCCTTCGAGGGGAGTCAGTTCATAACGGGCTTTCAGTGATGAGCTTCCGCCACCCACTGTCATTTTCTTAATGGCATTCTCTCCAATTACTGCTATTTTCTTATGTTTATTGGTGTCAATAGGTAGCAGGTTATTGTCATTTTTCAGCAATACCACTCCCTCTTCGCCAATCTGACGTGCAGCTTGGATATGTTCATCGCTTCCCATTGAACCGTATGGACGATTTTTATTCATGGCAGTGCGGAAAGTGAGACGAAGCACACGGCGCACCTTATCATTTAATTCGTCTTCTGAATATGTGCCGTTTTGAATTCCTTCGAGATAGGGATTTGCGAAAAAGTAATTGTCATAGGCATTGCTTGCTCCGTTGCTTAACCCGTCTGTCCAGCTTCCGAATTCCATGTCAAGACCTCCGGTCACTGCAGTTTTTGTATCGTGAACAGCGCCCCAGTCTGAAATTACTGTGCCATCCCAATCCCATTCTCCTTTTAGAATCTGATTCATCAGGATGGGATTATAGCTTGCGTGTTCGCCTCTGAAGAGATTATAACCGCCCATAAAACTCCAGGCGTCGCCCTCAGTGGCCGCAGCCTTAAATCCGGGCAGATATATTTCATATAGTGTGCGGTCATCAACAATCGGGTTGGAAGTATGGCGATTTATCTCATTGTTGTTAAGAGCGAAATGTTTCACACAGGCCGCCACACCATTGGATTGCACTCCTTGCACGTATGGCACAACCATTCTTGAAATCAGATATGGATCCTCACCCATATATTCGAAATTTCTGCCATTCAAGGGAGTGCGGTAAACGTTTATGCCGGGACCTAATAACACGCTTTTATTTCTGAAGCGGGCTTCTTCTCCAATACTTTTACCATAAAGAAGAGCCATGTCAGGATTCCATGTTGCTGCAAGAGCTGTCAAAGATGGAAATGCCGTGCAAGAATCGTTGGTCCATCCGGCCTGTTCCCATTCATCCCAAAGCACTTCAGGACGAACTCCCATGGGGCCGTCGGTACACCAGATCTCGGCTATGCCAAGACGGGGCACTCCAGGAGCGCTAAACTTAGATTGAGCATGTATAATATTGATTTTCTCCCTTAAGGTCATTCGGCTTAAGGCATCTTCAACTCTGTCTTCAAGAGGTTGCGATTCATCGAGATAGACAGGAGTCGTAGCAAATGCTCCTAAACCCGAAAGCATAAATCCTATAATTGATAATATTTTTTTATTCATTTTAAAAGATTATTAAGGAGGATAAACTTTATATCAAAGGGACGGTGGGCATATTGCCACCGCCCCTCTGAATTCTTTAATCAAAGATTTTTTAATGCTTTACAAAATTGAAAGTTCCTGCTGATCTTCCTTCAGTGAGGTCTACTGTAACTCTGTAAGTAGCGCCCTCTTCAAGAGTTGTGCCTGAATTCAGGAAGAAATTGCCGTCATCCTGGAGATGGAGGTAGTCTTCGCCACCAATCATTGTGAGATTGTCATCGCCACTGTATTCACCACCCCAGCCATCTTGCCAGAAGAATTTCATTTGTAATGAAGTTGCACAGAATCTTACACCGGGTGTATTGCTCAAAGCCGGACCGGCTTGTCCTGTGAATTGATAAACCTTCGGAGCCACTTGTGCCATGCAATAAGCTTCTCCCGGAGTCCATCCGAATTCATAAGTGATCGAAGGATTTCCTGCGCTGCCCATGAGCCAGAGCGCTCCGGATCCGTCCTCTTGGAGGGTTAGTTCGGAACCTGCCGAGTCAACGGCTTTGGCACCGAGATAACCTTTTTCAAGATTCACGATGATATTATAGTAGCCGCTGATAGGCTGGAATTCTATATTGCCTTCATTAACTGTAAAGTAGTCGGGATCAATATATATTTTATCCATATCAACATTTCCGGTCACCTCAATATTGTCATATTGATTCATATTGACAACCAGTGAATACAGTGAGTTGTCGGTTGTGTTCATCTTTTCACCGTTCAAATAAACCGGTTTGGCTTCAAATTGCTGTTCTCCGGCTATCTCAGTCTTGAGGATAGCATTGTCAATACCGTTGGAGCAGTCAAGTGTAAGCACATAAATCGTATTGGCCTCAAGTTCAACTCCGTCGTAAAGATAGAGATTTCCATTGTCGTGAGAAACACCGTCGCCAACTCCAATAAGATCACTCTGTGAGGTCAGCATTTCGCCGGTGAGTTCAGTGCCCCATCCATCCTGACCGAAGATTTTGAAATTGATTGTTGATACGTTGATATTTCTTCCGCCAATGAGAGTAACTTGGTAAACCTTATCGGAAACCGGTGCCATAGGAATACCTTGTCCCGGATTCCATCCCGGAGCATTGGATAATGAAGGATAACCTATATTTTCACCAAGAATCCAGGGAAGACCTGTTCCATCAGCATTCAGAGTTCCGGGTGCTCCTGCCATAAGTTTCACGACTTTGAAATATTTCAGGTTCATATTGGCGATTATTCGGTAGTTGCCGTCATAAGCCATAAATGAAAGAGTGCCGTCGTCATTCTTTTGGAAATAATCCGGATTGAGCCACCATTCGTCAAAATTCGGGAACCCTTCGAGAGTGAGGAGGTCGCCTTTTGCAAGATTGTTCATGTCAATTTCGAAATTCACTCCGTCTTCGCTTGTCAGCAAGTTGCCATTGATGGTAAGTGAAGTGAAGGGAGAGCCTTCAAAAGTGAAAGTATTGAAACTGACGGTGTAATTTCCGGCAGTTCCGTTTGTGAACGGAATTGATTTGCTCCCGTTAACCTTAATTTCACTTCCTTCATAGCCGAAAGTAACTTCGTCTGTAGCACCCGCTTCAGCCGGAGCTACAATTTTCCCCGGCATATCGGCAGGAAAGTTGTCGGTCATTTCATAGTTATACATGGAGACTCTGTTCATTGTGTATTGAGTTCCATCATCAGCTACAAATGTGAGATAGGGATAGTCGGCATGCGAAATATTAACTCCATATACTTTCTCAGTGATAGTGAAATTAATATTCTGCAATGTCAGCTGTAAAGTTGCCTGTCCGTCAGGAATATTGGCGATATAAGGTATGTAAATCGCTACGGGATAAGTCTCGCCGCTCACTTTTGTACGGATCACTTGTTCAGAAACAAGTTCACTGTCAAAATAAAGATTGGCATGAATTGTTGAGAGAGGAACCTCGCTGTCTGATGCTTTTATATCAAAACGAAGAGTATCGCCAAAACAGGCAGAGCCGAGGTCCCCGGTTATTTCCATGATAGGGTTGCCGGGATTCATGTCATCATCGTTACATGAAACCATCATGCCCCCCAGGGCAAGCAATAATGCTAATGATTTTATATGTTTCATATTGGAATCTTTCTTTTTAAGTTTAAAGAAGTTGAAGAGGAAGCCGGGAAGCTTCCTCCCCTAAATTTACCATCTTAAAGATACAACTGAATTTGCAGGAAGCGAAACGGGGAATTTCCATTCGCCGTCGGCCACTGTGAAATCCACCTTATCCGAATTCTTGTTCAACAATACCAGTCCGTAGGTTCCATCAGGATTGAGGAAAGCAGAACTGATGACATTGGCTTGATTGCCCGTTGTGCCTATTCTTACAGCTCCGGTGTGAGCAACACTCGACATGTGGGCTATGATGTAGTAATAAGCGTTTTTACGGATAGTGCCATTGTTGAGCAGGTCGACTGTGCCGTAACCGGTTTTGCAAGAACCATTGGCAGGGCTGAAAGGACCGTGGGCCTCGTCGAGCACCAGGTTCCAGAGTATGAACCCGCGACACCAGTTATTGGTAGTGCCCAAAGCGATGTCTTCCATAGTAGACATAAGACGTCTTTCCACATTTTCGCTTGCCTTGTCTTGACCTCCGTCATTCCATTCGCCGTCGGTTGATTCAGTAAACACAAGTTCCTTGGTTGGAGCTGCCTTATGGATGTTCAGAAGTTCAGAGCGATTTCCTCCGTAGTTATGATAAGCTGCGCCGGCCACATACTTGGAAGCCTCGGGATCATCATATATTTTGAGGGGATATTGCATCTGGTCGGCCATATTGTCGTAGTTATAATTATGGTCGAAAGCATAAATCTTGGTTGCAAGGCCTGCATTATCAAGAGCGGGACCAAGACCGGTCTTGATAAAATCGCGTTGTTCCTGCCAGCTCATGTACATTGATGCCGAATTGCCTCTGTTGAGAGGTTCGTTTTGCGGCGTCACGGCATAGATAGGAATTCCATATCCTTCAAAAGCCTTGATGAACATTACGAAATACTGGCCATAGTCGCCATAATATTTCGGGTTAAGCTGTCCGCTTGTCCATGAATTATAGGGCTGAAGATCAGTCAGATTATTCACCTTCATCCAGCGAGGAGCAGTCCAGGGAGACGCAATAATCTTAAGATTGGGATTTATTGCCAGAATCTCTTTTATGACCGGAATGATATATTCAGTTTCCTCTTTGGTGAGAGCGAAATTGTCAAGCCCTTCTTTGTCGCAAAGCGTATATTCAGTTCTTGAAAAGTCGGAACATCCGATAGGCACGCGGATATAGCTGAAGCCATAACCGTCAGTGACAGAGAAAGTCTGCTGGAGGAACTTAGTCCTGTCTGCCTGACTCATTCTGAGAAGATTTTCAGCAGCCGCACCGGTAATAGCTGAACCAAATCCATCGATTTCCTGATATTGGTCGGCAGGATTCATCTTCATGGTTTTAGTTGCCATGCTCGCACCGGCAGTAGCTTTAATTGTGCTTTGGGAAAGGTCGTAACTCTTTGTGGGAGTAGAGACCATCATCCATACACTCTTAGTGTTTTCGTCAGAGCCTCCACCGGGATTCTGTGTGCCACCCGGATTTTCCGGGGTGGGAGGGGTTACAGGCTCATTGTTTTTATCGCCACAAGAGGCAAGAGCCATAGTTGTGGCCAAAAATACTGAGAGTATCACTTTTGTTTTAGTCATTATTATAATTATTAGGATTAGTCAAATTAATAGCCGGGGTTTTGCACCACGTTAGGATTTGTGTCGAGCACATCCTGAGGAATCGGGAGAAGATATGAGTTCTCCGTATATGGATTTGCCAATGGCAATCTACCGGGGTCGGTTCTTTGTGCTTCCATCATGACTTGTTGCACAAGATCAAGACGCACAAGGTCATACCATCTTTCTCCTTCGCAGGCGAGTTCAAGACGACGCTCGTTTACGTATAACGAGAACAATGTGTCTTTATTACCTTTTTCAGCAGCTGTCAGTGTTCTGACTCCGGCTCGGGTTCTTATCTGGTCGATAATTGTTGCCGCTCCGTTGAGATCGTTATTGGCGAGCAGAGCTTCCGCTTTCAGCAGAAGAAGATCGTCATATCTCAGGAAGTAAATCACACTGTAGCCTGAACGAACCTTATACATGAAAGCATAGTTGTCTGAAGGGTAATAATTGCTCCAGTCGCAACTCTGATAAATCACTGTCTGTTCCTTTCTCTGGGTGTCGTTAAGATCATCGAAGGCTGCGATAAGATCGCGTGAAGGAGTGATCCATTTAGCCCAAGTGAAACCATAGCTCATGTCTTCAAGACAATGTCCATACATCCAGGATGCCCAGTTACCGCTTCCTACAGGATAGTGAATTTCGAGAATTGATTCCGGTGTGTTTTCATACAACGGAGTTGCAACATAGCCGGAAGAAGTCTCTGTCATGTCTACATCAAAAAGCATGCCATAATTTGCATTAAGTGCATAGCCCTTTTGAGTAAGTTCGTCAACATATTGGATTACTTTATTATAATCCCTCACCGGCTTTTCAGCGTAAACTTTAGCAAGAAGTGCAGTTGCTACATCTTTGCTGAATCTTGTCTTATCGCCGTTGCCTGCAGGAGCATATTGATATGCATCGAGAAGGTCGTTGAGAATATATTCATAAGCTTCATCCTCAGTGTTTTGCTTCGGGAAATAGCTTTCATAAGATTCTGCAATATTCTCTGAAGTGATATCGGGCGGGATAGTTGTAACCAACGGGATATTACCCCACATTCTGGCAGCTCTGAACCATATCAGCGCACGGAAGATTTCAGCCTGAGCTTTCATTGAATGAACTTCGTCAGCTGAAAGACTGCCGTCAGCCACTTTTTCCACTCCGATAATAAAGCGTGTGCATCTTGCTGCCTGGTCGAAAAGATATTCCCAGTCACGGTTCACACAGAGAGTGGTGCTGTTAAGGTCGTTTGTAGCAGGGTCAACAACTTCCGAGCCTGTTGTGCCGGCGTATGCATTATCGCTGTGAACGTCGCCGATCAAGAGATAATCGAGCTGCAGAAAGTTTTGGTTTCCCCTGATATCTTCATAAAGAGCCGTAAGGGCGCTTTCGGCATCTGCCCTGTTTTTATAGATCACGGATTCTTCTTCTGTGGCACCCGGGTTTGTGTCTTCGATCCCTTCAGTCACATCCGAATAATCGCTAACCGGTTCATAGTCGAGGCCGCAGGAGGTCAGAGCAAGACTCGCTGCAACCACGCCTCCGAATATATATTTGATTTTCATGTCCTGTTAATTTTAGAAGTCAATATTAATACCGAATACGTAAGATTTGCAGTGAGGATAAGTACCCCAGTCAATGCCTTGCACACTGCCGCTGTTTCCCCATTGGTTCACTTCCGGGTCCATGCCGCTATAGTGTGTGAATGTAACAAGATTCGATGCAGTAAAATAGGGCTGCAATCTTGTGATTCCTAATTTTTGCATCCATTTGCCACGGAAATCATAAGCTAAGGTGATATCCTTGATACGAATATAGCTACCGTCTTCCACGAAATATGTAGAGTTCTTCATGTTCCAGTTTGCACGCGGCATATCTGTGATTTGGCCTGGTATTCTCCAACGTTTCAAAACCTTTGTGGTCTGGTTGTTGCCGTTATACATACCTTCTGTTTCCATACGTGATGCATTGAAAATGTCGTTTCCGTAGGAACCTTGCAGGAAGATAGTGAGAGAGAACCCTTTATAGCTTAGATCATTGGTGAAACCGAAAGTGAAATCGGGATTCGGATCGCCGATGAATGTGCGGTCGGATGCTGTGATCTTGCCGTCGCCATTGAGATCACGATAATTCATAAGACCTGTTTCAGGATCAACTCCTTCAGCAATGTAACCGTAGAAATTACTCATTGAGCGCCCCGGTTCATTACGAACTACTGCTTCGTTGACATTTTCACTTGTCACGGCTGCAAGATATACTTTCTGCAATTCAAGTTTTGTGAGTTTGTTGCGGTTGAAACTCATGTTGAGGTTGGTGGTCCAAGTGAATTCGCCCACAAAGTTTCTGGATGTGATGCCGAATTCGAAACCTTTGTTGACCATTTCTCCTTCATTTCTTTGGATTGAGTTTGCTGCAGCTGCTCCTGAAGGAAGGTCAACCCACATAAGCATATCGGTGGTTTTCTTATAATACCAGTCGGCCTGGAGTTCGATTCGGTTGTTGAGAACTCCGAAGTCAATACCTACGCCGGTCTGAGTGGTTGTTTCCCAGGTAAGGTCTTTTGTACGCAAATTTGCCTGTGATATAGTAGGCACTGCGGTTGCGTTGCCTTCTTCAAACCAGGGAACACGGTTAATGTTATATCTTTGTAAGTAAGCATAGTCGCCAACACCGTCTTGATTACCTGTCATACCCCAACCGGCACGAAGTTTCAAGTCTGAAAGCCAGGATGAATCTTCAAACCATTTTTCCTGAGATATTCTCCAGGCAGCTGAAATAGAAGGGAATGCTTTCCAACGATGATCCGGATGCAGTTTGGAACTGCCGTCATAACGGATATTGGCAGTCACAAGATAGCGAGAATCATAATTATATGTGATACGACCGAAAACTGACATAATTCCCCAGGTTGAACCTGATGAACCTGTGCCTGTCCAGCTGATCATATTGGCTGCATTAAGAGTCTGGATATCGCCGTTGCGATAATATTGGCCGTTTATCCAGTTGTTGGAGTAGTTTGAATCCGTCCATGAAGAACCGACCATAATTCCCCAGGAACTCTTCTTCACGCTGAAATTATAATTGGCCACATTATCCCAAGTGAGAACAGTGTTCTGATTTCTGCCGTCATAGCCTTCACCACCTTGTTCGCGACCACGTGTTGTTTTTTCCGGATCCAGGAATGAAGTGTTCCAGCCGTTGCGGCGGTCAAGTGTGAATTTCGAGGAGAAGGTGAGTCCCTTGATGATGTCAAAGAAGAGCTCGCCGGATGCAATGATGCGGTTTTCACGGTTTCTGTTAGCTTCCTGGCGCGCTTCATTTTCAAGCGGGCTCTGCATGTTCAGACCATAGAAATTATTGTAATATCTTTCAGGATTTTCCGGATCCCAGATGGGTGCGTATTTCGGTGTGTTGATAACAGCGAGGATTACACCACCACGGTTGCCGACAGTACCCATGGCGCCACCGCCGTTTGATGAATAGTCCGAATACATGATATTGGCCTTAGCCTTCAGCCAGCTGCGGATCTGACCCTCCACGTTTGCGCGGAAGTTGAAACGCTGGAAGAAAGAAGACTTAAGGATACCCTGCTCGCGTTGGTAACCTCCTGAGAGATAATAACTCATCTTTTCAGAGCTCTGTGAGAGAGAAACTTCATAGGTCTGAGTGTTACCTGTGCGGTATGTGGCATCAAACCAGTCGGTCTGATCAGTGAGCCCTTCTGGAAGAGTGACCCTGACACCGCCGTTGTTGGCTACGTCTGCCAACAGTTCATAATATTGCTGAGTGTTGAGGGATTCAATCTTCTTGGCAACATTTGTCCAACCGGCTTGTACGCTGAGAGATACCTTTGCATTTCCGCTTTTCCCTTGTTTTGTGGTGATAATGACAACACCGTTTGCACCTCTTGAACCATATATGGCTGCTGAAGATGCATCTTTAAGGATCTGCATGTTTTCAATATCGCTCGGCGACAGGAAGTTGATGTTATCAACAGGCACGCCGTCTACTACATAAAGCGGTTCGTTGCTTCCGTTGAAAGAGGAAGTACCGCGCACACGTACAGTCATGCCTGCGCCGGGAGCTCCGGTTGGCATCTGCACGGCAACACCGGGGGCCTTTCCCTGGATTGCCTGGGCTGCAGATACTATAGGACGATTGGCAAGAGCCTCTTCTCCTACAGTAGACACGGCTGTTGTAAGGTCTTTACGTTTAACTGAACCGTAACCGATAACAACCACTTCGTCGAGGCTGTTATCATCAGGTTGCATGATGATTTCCATATTGGCTGCTGCAGGAAGTTCCCGTGTAACATAACCGATATAGGAAATTACAAGTGTGGATTTGTCGGGCACTTTCAATGTGAAATTACCGTCGATGTCTGTGGCTGTGCCCACTCCGGCTTTGCCTTTGACCATGACGGTAGCCCCAATCAGATAATCGCCTGTATTGTCAAGGACTGTTCCGGAAGCTATGATGTCGGCGTATGCCGCCATGCTGCTGCCTAAAACAAACATCCCGCACAAGGCCATTTTCAGGGTTCTGAAGTTCTTCATGTGTCAGATATGTTTAGTTAATTTATTTGGTTGGTTATTTCTTTTAAGGTAAGCTTGACGAAAGGTTTGTTTCGCCTTTATAAATTGAGTTCTTCCATCACAAAATTAGAATAAAATATAGTTGGCTACAATTAAATTGAAAAATTAGTAAACGCAAAAGTAAGTTTTAATTTTCATATTTTTATTGAATATTAGAAATTTAGCCGATTTTATTATTATAAAAAAGTAAGTAAGTTTAATTTACTTTTAGCAAATTTGTTTTATTTAATATATGCAACGCGGCCTATATTTCTTACATTCTCAGCAAACATTGTTTTTGATCCGAGGGCTTTGGAACGTGTCCTGAACCTGTAATTATAAACTGTCTGCGGCGAGCAATGAAGGAACTCTGCGATCTTGACGCTGTCGGTGATTCCTAATCTCACCAATGCATATATTCTGAGATCTGTGTTGAGGAGTTCTCCTTCCTTAAGCTTGATTTGTTCATCCGGACGCAGCAGAGAATTAAATTCAGAAACAAAGTCGGGGAAAATATGAAGGAAAATGGAATCAAAGTTCTCATGAAATTCTTTTAATTCGGCTTTTGTCATGGCCTGGTAGCCCTCTGTCATTTCCTCAATATCTTTCCATTGCTTTTTAGTGGCTTTGGCATTGATGCTTTGGCGAAGTGACTCCATTTTTTTGATATAAATGGAACACATCGCAAACACATAACCCACGTATTGCTCTTTTACATAATTGGCTTCTCTGAGACTTTCATTGGTGGATTTTAATTCTTTGTTGAGATTTTGGAGCTTGTCGTTAGTCTCGGCAAGTTCATTTTGGATTTCAGTCAAATCATTATTCCTTTTATGGAGGCTGTCATTTGTTTCCGATATTTGATTGTTTTTAATT
This sequence comes from Muribaculaceae bacterium, assembly GCA_022509105.1. Classification (GTDB taxonomy): domain Bacteria; phylum Bacteroidota; class Bacteroidia; order Bacteroidales; family Muribaculaceae; genus Lepagella. The sequence goes on from JAFLTV010000002.1 coordinate 102,926, forward strand.
TTCATTCTTCTTAGCTGAGCGAAAATTATAAAGATGGCGCAAGCCAAAACAAAAGCCAGAATGCATAGAGCTATTATGAGATGTCGCTTTTGAGCCTCGTTCTTTTGACTTAATTCCCTATAGGCTGTATTAATCTGATTTTGAAGCGGAAGTATGGTAATTGCCCGTACTCGGTTGGGATATTTTAAGGCTGCGTCTAAAGAATAGGAACTATAAGTATAGGCCCTGTCTATATTGTTGCTTTCAAACATCACTTTAGAAAGGTCGGCCAAAGAGGCAACCTCTCTGTTTCCGATAGCCACGTCTGCAATTGCTGACTTGACAAGATATTCAAGATACTTGTCGTGGTTCTCTTGGTCTTTATAAAGAATCGCCAAGGCGTAGGCTATTCGGGCCACTTCTCGGTTGTTAAGGGAGGATTTTTCTACCTCGTCGGTTAAAACTTTAACGACTGAATCCTGCTGCAATTTAGGAAGTTCACGGGCATTCCAACCCAGATGCCAAAGATAATCCCGGTCTCCCGGCACTAAAATTGAACGCAAGGAATCTTTATAGACTTTCTCCTTGTCGTAATAATGATTCCATTCACTTTTCCCGGAATTCAGGGATGTGTAATTGCCAAGAAGTCCGTAAATATAGACCATCTGCCCGTAATAATCTTTCTTAAGTTCATGAGAAAGTTTCGAGGAATCGATTTCGTGGAGCACATTGGTTGCCTCTAACAACATTCCCGTTGCCGCTTCAAGAAAAGACTTTTTGATTTTAAGATCCGTGATAAGGTCGTTATCCCCTAATTCTTTTGCAATTTTTAAATTCTCTTCGACATAAATTTTTGCTGAATCGGCATTATAGATATAATATTCATCATAAAGAGCCGAATTAAGGGCGAAGCGTGAATTGAGGGTATTGGCCGCCTCTCTTTGTTTCATCAACGACAGAATCCTTTTTTGTTTCAGTGCGTCAGATTCATCTTTCGACAGAATCATGGAGTCAAGCCTGTTGAATAAATTATTTATATCGGAGGTTGCAGCAGATACGTGATTTCCCAAACCACATATAGTAATAATTAGAAGAAGATCGAATAGTTTTTTCATTTCAACCGATAATAGAAGTGACTGTTTGAAAATTTGAAGAGACACAATGTAACTGCCTAAATTCTTGTTTATTGCAAAAAAACAGTCACCGTGGTAAAATTAATAAAAAAACATAAACTGACAAAAAACAAAAGAGGGCACTCCGGTAAACTTTGTCAAACTAACACCCCGGAGTTAATAAATATCGGAGTTTCTGTTTTAAATGTAAGTTATGAAATTTGCAATTATAATCATGAGGAAGTAATTTTGCAAAAAGCTTTATCATGAAATCAATAAAAGAACTTTATAGAATAGGAACAGGCCCCTCTTCAAGCCACACAATGGGCCCGAGAAAGGCAGCTGAATTGTTTTTGGAAAGCCATCGTTCGGCTGACGGATATGAGGTTGTTCTTTATGGAAGCCTTGCAGCCACCGGAAAAGGCCACATGACCGATGCGGCCATTCTTGATGTTCTTGAAAAGACAGAAATGCCTGTGAACATAATATGGAAGCCTGATGTATTTCTGCCTTACCATCCAAATGGAATGACCTTCAGGAGCCTTAATGCCGCCGGCTTGCCGTCCGACGAATGGACAGTCTTCAGTGTCGGAGGGGGAGCTATTGAAGAGGAGGGCACCCATAAGCAAGGAAGCCCGGAAATCTACGACAAGACCACGATGACGGAAATAATGAATTACTGCGAAAAGAGCGGGAGAAGTTATTGGGAATATGTGGAACAGGTAGAAGGCAAGGATATCAACAGCTATCTCATGGAAGTCTGGGAAACAATGAAGGCTGCCGTGGAGAGAGGACTGGTTACTGACGGACGCCTCCCGGGTCCTTTGAATCTTCCGAGAAAGGCTCGCTCTTATTATATGCGGGCCGGAGGTTTCAGAGACAACCTTCGTTCAAGAGGGCTCACTTTTTCTTATGCATTGGCAGTAAGTGAGGAGAACGCAGCCGGAGGAATAATTGTGACTGCGCCCACCTGTGGAAGTTGCGGAGTTGTGCCTGCGGTTCTTTATCATTTATGGAAAAGCCGCAATTTTTCAGATATAGAAATGTGTCATGCCCTTGCCACAGCCGGCCTTATAGGGAATGTAGTTAAATATAATGCAAGTATTTCAGGAGCAGACGTGGGCTGTCAAGGCGAAGTGGGGGTTGCGTGTGCGATGGCAGCCGGAGCGGCCTGCCAGTTGTTCGGAGGAACACCTGCTCAAATAGAATATGCAGCTGAAATGGGTCTTGAGCACCATCTCGGAATGACTTGTGACCCTGTATGCGGTTTGGTTCAAATCCCGTGTATCGAAAGAAATGCCTATGCAGCAGCCAGAGCTTTGGATGCAAATATATATTCAACTTTCTCTGATGGCAAACACAGAGTGAGTTTCGATCATCTGATTCAGGTGATGAAAGAAACCGGCCATGATCTTCCGTCTTTGTATAAAGAAACGGGAACAGGAGGATTGGCACGTGATTTCAAAGTGGAACACGTGAAATGAGTACATTCTCAGTACATACATTGGGATGCGGCTCGGCTAAACCCTCCTTACGCCATCAACCATCCTGCACTGTGGTTCAACACCGCAATTCTCTCTATATGATAGATTGTGGCGAAGGAGCCCAGCTGGCGTTCATGAAACAGCATCTCTCTTTCTCCAAACTGCGCCATCTTTTCATAACCCACATGCATGGTGATCATGTTTTCGGCATTCCCGGCTTGATCGGTACTTTGGCCTTGACGGGCAACGGGGGAGACCTGACAATCCATACCTTTGAAGAGGGAAAGAGACAGCTTAAGCAGATATTGGATTATTTTTGCAAAGACAGACCTTTCGATGTGAAATTCAATGTGATAAAGCAGGAGGAAGCTGTGGTTTTGGAGACAAAATCCCTCACTGTGAGAACTGTGCCATTAGACCACAGATTACCAACCGTCGGATATATTTTTGAGGAAAAACCTAAAGAAAGACATATCATTCCGGAAATGACAAGTTTCCATGAAGTACCTATAGCATGGATGAAACGTATTAAGGCCGGAGAAGACTATGTAAAACCCGATGGAACGGTGGTTCCAAACAGATTGTTGACAAGAGATGCAGATCCATCCCTGTCTTATGCTCATATCGGCGACACTGCTTATATCCCCGATATAGCCGGAAAAATTGGACCTGTCGACCTCCTGTTTCATGAAACCACCTATCTGGAGGATCGTCGGCAGGATGCCATGGAGAGGGGACATTCCACCGCAAAACAGGCTGCAATGGTAGCCCGAGACGCAGGTGCGAAAAGACTGATCACGGGCCATTATTCTTCAAGATACACCGACGACCGTCTCTTCCTTACAGAAGCTCAGGAAATTTTCCCTAATGTGATTTTAAACAATGAGGGGATGAGGGTAGATTTGGATTAACACCCGAAACATCCCCCATATGTCAAAATCAGTATCCTTGGGAATGTGTCAAAATTAATTATTTGGGCACAGCGCATATTTTTCCATGCTGTCTTAATCAGAATTCACTTTTAGTACAGAGCCTGCTGAATGAGCTGACTGGATTGGAGAATAAAGACTTTGGGCTGAAACTATGCCAAGGCTATATTCGCCATCTCTGTCAACTGCGCATTCATAACTAATGATATATTTGCCGGCCGGGAGACGCTCAATGAAGAAAGAAGTTCTATCGTCGCGGATCTCTCTATAGGCCGGAAGCCCGTCGATAAAAATAAAGCCGGAATTCCAGGAGTCAGGTTGCAGGCAAGCAGCCCGTTGGTCGATTATTGCTACATATTCCATGTCTTTTCCACATGTCAGCTGCAGACTGACAACTATCTTATCTCCTTTTTGGAATTTCTTGGGAACAATGGTTTTTCCGTTTTTATCTATAACATAGATATTTTTTTCAATCTTCAGGTTTTCCACTGCTGATGATTTAACATCTTTTATCGGAGAAATCCATTGGCTTATTATTCCTCCCCATGCCGGAATTCCGGTGGTGCGTTTTATTTGAATTTTCTTGCCGGAAACTTCCGAAGGATTGAGATTTATGGTGTAATTGCCGGTTAATATTTGTGATGAACTGATTGTAATTAATTTTCCGTCAACAAATATCTGTGGTTGTTCTTTGTTTATTAGGTTATTTGGAGTGGACGCAACTAAAGAATGGATAATGGCAGCATTAAAGGGATTGTCGCCCCAATCCTGAGTCTCTTTTTTTAAGAAGAGAAGCTGTCGTGTGTTTTCCAAACCCGTTTCCGAACTATCCGTTGCGGCAAAAGCTTCAAGCATTAATGCCAGGTCATATAGGCTGCGTTGTTGTTCAGTGAATTGTGCCAGGGAAGATATTATTGTTTCGGCCTCATGGCGGTATTCCTTATCGCGATATAATAATATTGCAGCCATAGATTTTTGAGAAAGAGAGTAATGACGCCATTCTTCTTTTATGCCTTCTTTACATTGGTTGGCAAGCTCTTTTACCGTCTTTGACATTTCAAGATCAAAACCTGATCTGTTATAAAAATAATTGAGCAGTGAGAGAGTGGAGAATTTTTGGCCTTTGGCTTTTTGAGTGGTTAGAAAATTGTCATAATATCTGATTCCTTTCCGGGCCATCTCTTTGAGTTGATTGTCTAAGAGGTTATTTTGATTCAACCAACTTAAGATTCCGATTATTTCCGAAGTGATATAGGGAGAGGAATTCATGTCTTCAAACCATGACCAGCCTCCATCTGAATTTTGCAAAGAAGCAAGGGTAGTGGTGGTTGAGTTCTCCATTCGTGAAACTTTGACTTCATCCAATAAATAAGAGAGGCTGCGTATACGGGCCGTTTCTGCATTGGCATTGTTGATCCAGGGAGTCATTTCAAGTTTCACATTTTTCAATTCCTGATTTTTTTGAAGATTGGATTCAGAAAGAGTGGAATCATTTGAAACAAGAATCGCTTCCAATCCTTTTGAAATCTCCTCGTTGGATTCTAAGATATCCTTCCCCGTAAGAATTGCAAAGAGTTGCTTTGCCATGGAAATGGAGCTTTGGTTGTCGGCCTCCTTGAGTGAGGGGAGTGAAAGCATCACTTCCCATAAAGGGTTGTCGCAATATTTCAAGGTCACATTGGCATCTTTTTTAAACTTCGGCAATGTCGCTGAATAGGAATCTTGAGTGGCAGTGAGATAAAAAGTCTTGGAATCTGTTACAGGAGTTGAAGAAGGAAGAATCTTCACAAGCCCTTGTTCTCCGTCGCTGTGGCCCGCTCCTGTTGCAATCACTTTTACGTTTATCGCCATCATATTTTCAGGAGTGTCAAATCTTACTGTTATTTTTCTTGATTGGGAAGGTTTTACGCTTTCCGGAGAAAAATCAATGCTTTTGAGGATTTCGCCTGTAAAGCCGTTTTCAATTATTATTTTTCCCTCTAATGGAATATCTTCCGAAGAGTTATTATATAATAAGGCGGAAATTTCTGCTTTATCTCCCGTACGCAGATATTGAGGGAGATTGAGTCTGGCCATCACCGGTTTTGAAGCCACAGCATCAATTGAAAGTTGTGTGTTGAGCAGTTCTTCGTTATACCCGGTTAATTGCAATTGCCATGTTGTATTGAAATCGGGCACGATAAAATCCAGATTCAGTTCTCCTTGAGAGTCGGCTGTCAGGTCAGTGCGGAAAAAAGCGAGAGGCATCTCAAAGGGCCTTAGCTGTATTTCTGGGTCTGTAGAATCATCAATTGATGAAGCCATGTCGTCGACTGACATTGGAGCTTCAGCATCTGCAATAGCACCTGCGGCCGCAAAAGTTTCTTCAGCTTCCGCCTCCTCCTTGAAAATTTGGTCGGCACTCGTTGTTCGGCTTATTCCATAATCATTAACGGCTGCCGACTTATACATCCTTGTATTAAGTCTTAAATCACCGTATATGAGAGGGTAATTATAAGTTTCCCATCCGGGAATGAAATTGAAACTGACGGTATTTCCTGTTAAATTTGAAAAAGATCTCCATGAAGAAATATTGCCGGCATAAATTCCTCCTATATGCGTTTTAGAATAAAGGGAATATTTGCTGATATTTAGATTCCATCTGAAATCGCGCAGGCTGTTTAGAGCTTTGTCTGTCATCACGGCAAAGGCCGCAACATTTTCTGCCGCCATATCGTTAATCTTGAATTTGAAACTCCACCTCTCTTTGTCGCCGGCAGTGAGGTCGGGTCTGAAACTCACTGTCTCGACAGACAGCTTCTCCAATGATTTTTTAGGAATGACAGTGATTTTCCCCGTTTCCAGTTTGAAATCATGCATGGCTGAAAGATTTACGTAAATTTCATCTTCCTTTTCCGGTAGATCAATTGTAAATTTCGTGTTACAATTGTCAACAACCACCCATTCCTTTTTCAGAATCTTATAGGGATTGCTGATTATGCAGAGCAGATAGCTATTTGGCCATGCGCTTCCAAATTCCACATCAATCGCTTTATCTTCAGGTCCATAGGTGTATTCTGTCTGAGGAACCCATAAGGAAGTTGTATAAGGTGTCTTCTTTTCTCCTTCCCTATATATTATGGTCTCTGTGGTGGTTTCAAATTTTGAATCTTTTATCCGGAATTCCAATTTATATTTGCCGGAGGGCAGCTTGTCTGATTCCAAAATTAAATTAGGGGTAATGAATGTCCCCGATAAAGAAATAGCAGGATTTTCAACATTCCATATTTTGTATTGAGCTTCTATTTCAACGGGAAGTTCTTGTATATTATAAGCAGGCACGTAAAGTTTAAGAGTATCTTCCGATATTTTAATTTTATCTTTTAATCCGGGCCTTAATGTGAAGTCTTGTCCTAAATAAAAGAACATAGATCCTTCCTGGGAGTCTCCTGAAGCAGAAGTGACTCTTGCAGAAATTTTGAAACGGCCTTCCTCAAAGCGGGTCCCTTTAAGTCTTTCTGTGGGTAGAGTTATAGTGAATTTGCCATTGATGTCTGTTGAAGTATTGGTAGTGTAGGAAGCGGGTGAATATCCTCCTCTAAGTCCCCACCAAGGAAGATAATCGATTGTGATATTCACGGGAGCTTCTGCCACCGGCATTCCGGAAAACGTCACAGCGCTTCCATTGAATTCTATGCGTTCGTTTGCAAGCGATAAATCTTCAGAGGGATTTTGCAGTGTGACTATGAATTCCGGCAATTTATAGTCGGAAACTTCAAATTGATTTGAGCCGGCAATTCTGCCCGGTTCTGAAGGATATGAGGCCATAATCCTGTAAATACCCAAAAGTCTGCCTTCCGGAATTGCGAATTTCCCCGATGCTCTGCCTTGATGATCCAGTTCCAGCCTAATTTTGTCTACATCCTGATAATTAGCGTCTTTGAGTGTAAGGTCAATAACAGTATCTTTTATCAGTGAATTTCCGGTGGTTTGTTGAATCCATCCCACCACGGCAAAATTTACAGTATCTCCTGGACGGTAAATAGAAAGGTCTGTTAGAATTGAAGCACGAGATGAAGCCGTATTATTATAAGGATAATAGCTGAATCCCGCATCATTCCTGATAAAATCATCTCCATATTTCGCTTCAATTCGATAATAGCCTGAAGGTGGAACAACGCTACCGTCTTTTCCCGTCTTCAAGGTATATTTCACTTTCTTTTTAGAATTGTCATAAATGTTGACTGTTGCGCCTTCTATAGGCTGTTGGTTTTTGGCATTTACAACATAGATTCTTCCGGAATCTTTTTCATTGCCGTCTGAAACGGTAATGATGCTGATATCACTGACCCGGAAAGTGGAATAATTGGCATTTTTAAGGTCTTTCCATCCTTTTGGGAGTTTTTTTGTGTCTGAAGGTATAGCAACATATAGTCCCGGTTTCAATCCACTTATTTCAAGAGTGAGGTCTTCACTGAATGGCACCGTTTTACTTGAATTTATTTCAAATGTTTTTACAGGAAGGCCCGAAGGTGAGAAATTCTTTAGGTTTAGTCCGTCATAAATATCTGCCTCATTGTTTTTTACTTTATAAATCAATACATAGCCTTGATTCATATTTGTAAAGTTCACCTTTGCATTTATAGTGGCATCCGACAAAGAATAACGAGGAATTTCCACAGTTATGTTCTTTTGGGCCATGATATTTTTAGCATAACGCAGGTTTTCGTTCAAAAATCCATCGGGATTTTTTTCTATCCATTTTTCTATTAATGTATATAAAGCAGCTTCACTTATTGCATTGCTGATATATCTCTCATTCCAAAGCTCATAAAGCAAAAGGCTTTCTCCCTCTTTGTCTTTGAATTTGTCAAGCAGATTTAAAGTATATTCATATCTATCTTCAGGCGTCATGAGGGATGCATATTCTGTTTCTGAAAAAGCGGCAAGCAACCAATTCCCGTTGGATTTATTCCTTTGTATGAGTTTATCAAGCAGACTCTTGATTTTAGTGTTGAAATTCTGTGAAATCGATTCTTCCTGTGACTCTGAGAAAGGAATAATATTTTCTTGATTTTGGTTTGCAAATGGCTCCAATATTTTTACAGCTTTAAATAAAATGAAGTCATTTACAGTCATTCGTGCTTTTAGGGCGTCGGAATAATTTGAAATCAGGATAGAGATATTATCAATGGAGAGATTTCTGGAATTTGCAGGATCATTAACAGCACGGTTAATCAGTTCACCGATCTGTTCTTTAAAAATAGCTCCGTTCCATTCTTTAGGATCGGAAGGAATTTCCGAACCGGGGAGTTTACGGGAATCATAGCGATATTGATTCCCGAAATATTCATTTTTCAATATTTCGGCTTCAAGGAGATAAGCGAGATTCCTATAGGGTTTATTCAATTTACACCCAATCGAATCTAAAAAAGTCAGGTTTCGCAATAAATAGTTTGAATAATCAACTTGATTTACTGCGATGCAATGATTCATCATTTCCCTAAGGGCCAAGACGTCATCGCCTTGGCTTAAGGCGACTCTTAGAATTGAATCCGAGGTGAGTTCTACAGATTTAGGGAAAGCAAAATCGGGAATTTTATAATCCGTAGTTTTTTGGGCTATGGATACTGCTGATAATGAAAAAAATAACGTCAGAACCGACACTAACGAATTTCTGACGTATGCTGTAATCTTCTCCCGCTTCATGGTAAAGAACTGATTATTCTATTTCTTTTTATGGTCTTTATTGCGCTTCATCTCATCAAGCTTCTTTCTAAAGGCTGTTTCACCCTCCTTCAGTTTATATAATTGCTTAGGAGAGAGGAATTCGGCAAATTTCTCATCATAGACTTTATCAATTTCAGCTAATTCAGCTTTTGTTTTAGCTTGCAATTCGAGTAGATTCTGATATTCAGCTTCCGAGGCATTCTTGCCCTCTTTTTTCAATTTCTTTTCAATATCGCGCACCCGTTTCGAACAATCGCGTCGTTGATGAGTGTATTCTTCATAAAGAGGGAAGAATTTTTGTTTCTGGGCATCCGTGAGATCCATTTCCTTGGCAAGATAATTCATTTTGAATTCCATGAATTCTTTTGTCATCTTCTCATGTTTGCCGTCATCCTCTTTCTGCGCGAACAATGAAGGCATTAAGCCTGTTAGAATCAAAATCAGAAAAGCGAGTCTTTTCATAGTCTGTTTTAAAACTGAAAAAGTTTATTCTTGTGAGTTGAAGTCTTTTTCGAAATCTTCGAAATTATCATAACTTGCCAGGATTTCATCTTCCATATCATAATCGGAATCATCCGGGATAGCCATATATTCATAGAAATCCGGTTCTTGCTCAAGAAGCTGCACAATAGCCTCCGGCGGATTGTCGAGATTTAACGTCAAGGGGTCGGAGACTGTGTGAAACACTTTCATTAGCAGCCAGATCCCGCAAAACATGGCAGCCAGGTAAATATATGGCTTTACTCGCTGCCAGCGTGACAATTCGGGCACAACAGGCTGACTCACGTATGGGGGCAAAGACTCCATAATATTAGCCTGAAGTTCGGCAAAATATCCTTCCGGAACTTTCATCCCCGAATCCTTGCCATATTTTTCTAATAAGGAATCCTCCTGTTTCATAGTTAAATATTTTTACTCTTTGACACTCTGTTTTGTCGAAAGTTTAAAAAACATTAATAATTTTTTTATGATGAACCTTTCAATATATCACTCGTTATAAAGATATAAGAAATTCATGATGTTTGGTTAGTTGAAATTTGATTTGGCACCGACCGATTGTGAAATCGGCCGATGTTTTTTTATGTTGTGAGATAATCTGTTATTTTCTTGACGGCATGATGGTAGCTTGCCTTAAGTGCTCCCACTGAGGTACCTAAAATTTCCGACATATCCTCATATTTCATTTCGTCATAATATCTCATGTTGAAAACGAGCCTTTGTTTTTCCGGCAATTTGGCGATGGCTGTCTGCAATTCCAATTGAAGGGCATCTCCGTCGAAATGGCTGTCAGCTTCAAGATTTTTTATCAAAAATGAATCATCATCCTTTTCTGAAAAATGTTGTTGACGGTTTTTCTCCTTATTGATGAAGTTTATAGATTCATTGACTGCAATCTTGAACAGCCAGGTAGAAAGTTTTGCGTCTCCACGGAAATTATGAAGATTTGTCCAGGCCTTAATGAAAACGTTTTGGGCTATGTCGTTGGCATCATCATGATTAAGCACCATTCTTCGAATCTGCCAATAGACCGGCTCGGTATAAGCCTGGAGCAGCGTCTCAAAAGCTTTTGCTGCTGTCGACTCATTTTTAAGCTGCTTCACCAGCTCCTTCTCGTCTATCGGTGCCTTATATGCCATTCCTATTTTTATTCAATAAGTATCCCTGTTGCCATCACTTCGTTGTATAATGGAGTATCTTCGTTCATTTCCAGCAAGACAGGTTCAATTAATGAATTAATATTGCCACTGATTCTCCATAAAATCGGACTTTCTTCCCATAAATAATTTGCAGATAACCGGGGCATTATTACAGCGACATCAATATCACTATTTTCATTTTGTAAATCTTTTGCATAAGAACCGAAGAGATAGGTCTTGGCCTCAGGGAAAAGATGGAGTATAGCTTTTTTAAATTCTCTTACAGAATCAAGAGCTGTTCTTTTATCCATTGATGTAATCTGTAGATTGGTGACATAAAATGCCCACGTAAAGGTAGTGGCCTGCGTTTAACATATCTTGCGCCACCTTCATGTCATATTCCGACATATTCTTCCAATAGGCAGAAAGTTCATTTTGTGTCATGGAGCAAAGATAATGACTTTTTTAAAGAAATAAAAATCCATATATTTTAATTAAGAAATAAAAAGATTATATTTGCCGAATGAAAAAGACAATCGTAATATTAATGCTGTTCATTTCAGCGTTTTCAGTTTCCGTGAATGCCCAATATTATGAGGCGGTCAATACCATACAATCGATGTTGGGCCCGGCGCTTTCCGGATCAGGGAGATATAAAGGTTTCATAGAAGCCGGTTACACTCACACCTTGAGCCATTATAACGGAGATTTCATAGAATTCTCCACAAGCCAGGGCTATCAATACAACAATTGGTTTTTCATGGGAGCCGGTCTGGGTGTCGACGTCTTGTTTGCACATAAAGGCACTGACTGGACAGAGGGAGTGCAGATGCCCGGTGAAAGAAAATACACCACCACTGCTGCCATGCTGCCGCTTTTCACCGACTTTCGTTTCCTGATAGGGGCCACAAGTTCCACATCTTTCTTTCTGGATTTGAAAGTGGGTTGTTCCTTTTTGCTGTCGAATAAAAACATAGCAATAGGGGATGGGTATCTAACCAATAAAGAATATTTCTTCCTTGACCCGGCAATAGGAATAAGAGTTCCTGTCAGCAAAAAGAATTCGAAATTGGGATTCGATATAGGGGTGAGATATAAATTACTGACATCCAATTATTGGTATAATAATTACAACAGTAATATCACCCTTCAAAGTCTCGGTGCATTTGTAGGATTTGAATGGTAAGAAAAAATTCTGTAACTTTGCAATAGTAACGAAGCGCACGTGGCGTAATGGTAGCCGCGCCAGACTTAGGATCTGGTGTCGTAAGACGTGGGGGTTCGAGTCCCTTCGTGCGCACTCAAAAGGCTCTTGATTCCCGGAAATCAGGAGCCTTAACTATTCTCAATCTTGTTAATCAATTCTTCCGGAGTAATCATATGTAAAATGGAATAAGCCATCAGTCGGTTGCCTAAATCTTTCATTGAGCCACCGACATGATAAACCTTGTCATCGATAATCAGAAATCTATCATGACCGGTGTAATTCTTCTTTAAATCAATCTTTGAATCCTGATACTGCTTATTGAATTTCCTTACGTCATTATCTATTACTCCATGCTCAT
>JAFLTV010000020.1:0-5804 GCA_022509105.1 Muribaculaceae bacterium
AAAACATCGGATTCATTTTTTCCGATTTTGTGCGATTCAAAATTACCGATTACATGTCTCGCCACAGGCGAGGTCCTCTTGTTTCCCGGAAGCAGAGTCTTTTATCAGCTTGTTTGGTTCGCCGAAGGTCAAATTAAGCATGTCAAATACAGCATAGAAATTCCCCTGTAGTTTGATAGGTTCGCCGAAGGCGAGTAAGAGGTCTATAGGCCTCTTTAATATGTCATTGCCTCTTAAATCCTTCCTTCTCGAAATCAAAGTTAGCATATTCTTTCGTCACAGGTGCTCAAATTTCTAATTTCTAATTAGATGTCTGTCTTTGGGTGTTTCGGTCTCGGTTTCTGTCTCGGTTTCTGTCTCGCCACAGGCGAGGTCCTCTTGTCTCCCGGAATCAGAGTCTGTTATCAGCTTGATAGTTTCGGCGAAGGCGAGAAAGAGGTCTATAGGTCTCTTTTCTTCCATCTTCGTCTGCCGGAGGCAGATTATCCTCCTAACCCCATGCTTTAGCGTGGGGATAAAAGAATCCCTCCCCACATCACCGTGCCGTTGGCACGACACATTTCCGGAAGGCCCATTCAGTCTAAGGATCAACATACCTCCCTCTCTAATTTTAATTTGTATTATTTGTATGCCCGAAACTCCTTGGGTTTTCATTAACTTTGCAAATAATCATTCACTTAAACAATCTGGACATCTATGAAAAAAATAACTTATCTCCTTCTTTTGGTTGTTGCTATTATTATCAGTGGAGTATCCACTGAGGCAAAAACAATCAAGAAAAAATCAAGAACTACAGCAACACAAAGATCGATAAATTTCGGGCCCTTATCTATTATAAAAAAATATAACGAGGGTTACTACGATATAAATGATAATTTGAAAAATACACTTATACAAGAAGGATTTTCATTTATAGAAACAAAAAATGAAAATCGGGAGATTGCTGATCCGGAAGGGGTAGAAGTACAAGAAGTTCAAGTTTCTTATTTTGAGAATAAAAAAGAGGGTATTAAAATAGAAATTGTTAGATTCTTATGGAATAATAGTATTGATAGCATAGAAATAAAATTTTCTAATGCTGGTTCAGAAAAAGAATTTACGAATGAATTGATAAAAATGGGTTATAAAAAGCAACCTGCCAGAATGGGTTCTATAGATTTTAAACCTCCTTACGACAAGGGAAATTTAATATGGGTAAGTAAGAATAAAAATATTTACAGTGTGTATTATGGTGAATAAACTGTAATAACAACCATAACAAATTTTAATCCGAACAATTATGAAAAGAGTAAAATACTTATTGGTAATCATTATATCTTTTTTCTTAAGTATTAATGAAAATACTATTATGGCTAATGAGGGTAGTCAAACCGGTATTGAACTAAGCCTTTTCGTAGATAGTAATTTTGAACCTTGGAGAGATCTCGGCAAACGGTTGGAAAAACATGGTTTCAAATTACAATCAAAGAAAAGAATACCAAGTAAGGATGGTTATGCACCTTACACTCATATAATATATAAAAAAGGAGGATATAAAGTGATTTATAATTATTATCCGGAAGATAATTTGGTTTTTTCCATAAAAATCAAATTTCCATCAAAATCTACGCTCAATTATTTTAAAAATTCGGTGCCCCGTAATATGATCTATGAAAATACTGAAGTGTATGAAAATAGTTTTTCATTTTTTATGGATGAAGATTACCTGTATCGATTAGATTTCTTCCCGGATGATTTAGAGGTTGATTTCTTTTTTGGACCATAAATTTTCCAATTTTAGGTAGAAAAATTATCATAAGCGTTTAACTGTTTTTTATTTTTAATTCCCTACATTTATGAAAAAGATCTTTAGCTTCTGTTTTGTAATAATTTTATTGATCACCATGGCTTCCTGTGGACCGAAACCGGAGGAGCAAGTGAAGGATTTTGCTGTAAAATTCGGAGATTTTGTCAATACCAACCAAAAAGATTCCATTCAGAAATATTATCCGGACTTCGAATTGACAGATTCTTTGGCCACTGTCCCTGTAGGGAATATAACTGTAAACCCCGGGAATATTGAAGGAGTATATCTGGCTGAATTTTCCTCTGAAACATTTATAACAGTTAAATTTGAAAAAGATGGAAAAATCTCAATTCTTGAATCTAAAGGAGTTTTAGCTTTCCCGTCAAATTTAATAGAAATACTTGAGAAAGATTCAAAATGGAATGACTCGTTAAATGATTTCCAAAGAAAAAGTCTTGTGGAGGAACATATCCAAAAAGAAAAAGAAAAAGAACTTTCAACCCGATTATCAATTCTTGATTTCTGTAGCTGGGATTCCAGTGATAGGGTTATGGTAATGAAATCAGACGAGAAAGTGATTTCAAGACTTGAAAAATTAGGATATACTTGCGAAAAAAAATGGTCGGAATATGTAGAAGAATGCGGTTGGGAACCAATCAAAGTAGAGAATTATAAATATAAAAGAGATTTATACGGCTACACCATGAAGGTAACGATAGAAGATCTTTCTACTACGATAGAATTTCCCAATGAAGAACTCCTAAACAATTTCATTGAGACAATCCTTGCTAACCGTTACAAAAAAGCTCCTGCTTCGTATCAGGAATATTACACCTATAGGGGTCCTAATGAAGATTGTTATTGGAACGGAACTGATATATTAGTTTCAGGGAAAACCGTAACAATTATCTCAAGATTTGAATGTTAACAACAAATATTAACAAAACCTATAAAATTGACTTGAGTTATTAAAAGACAGCTGTAATCTTGATATCTCTACTTATTGGAAACCAGCATGATAACGGGAAATTTCTTGTAATCCGGACTAATGTAACGAGGTTTCGCATCAGATAGATAAATATGATTATGAACTCAATTTGAATGTAACCGGAATATTGAAGTACGAACGAACCGGAACACCATTGATTTTACCCGGTTTCCATTTTGGCATTTTATAAATGAGTCTCACAGCTTCCTTATCAAGACTTTCATCAACGCCTTTTACTATAGTCGGTTTAGTGATTGATCCATCTGGCTCAACAATGAAACTAACGACAACTCTTCCCTGAATTTCACTCTGCTGAGCCTCTTCAGGGTAACGGATGTTGGATGACATCCATCTAAACATAGCTGCCTGCCCTCCCGGGAATTCAGCAGGTTGGTCAACCTTTTCATATATCTCATTTTTATTAATCCTTTCATCTATTTCATTTTCATTAATAGATGAATTTTTTGAATCTAAAGGCTTCTGTAGGATATCAGAATTCTTCAAATATTTTGCAACCTCTTCATTATCCTTACCTTCATATAAGAGTCTGGCACCAATATTATAGGATTTCCAACACCGATCGATAATATCATTCCCTATTGTAGAATTTCCGTTTTTGTCAATAAAACCGAAATAATTAATATCTTTATCAGACCAAATCAAATAGTCAGGGGTACCATACGCATAAGATGGTGTGCCTAAAACCTCATTAATAGATATATAAGCTACTCCATATATATCCATTAGATCAACAACATTAGCATATATTGTTGGCAAAATCTCATTCCCATATTTATCTTCCAGGCCGGTGGCGTCCCATTGGAAATCCTCATAAGGTCCTACCATTTTATTTACAACTTTATAATTGCTTTTTTCATTGTTAATATCATTAAAGATTTCATCCATTTGAGCATAATCTATTTTCCTGGAAGACAATTTATTTCCACTTCTATCATAAATTGTAAGTATCGGCTCCCAATCATTAGTGTCAAGAGTGGGTATATAAATTTTTCCTTCTTTGAATTTTAAAATTGGCATTCCACCATCGCCAAACATGGAAATATTTGTTTTACCGCTGAAAATCTTCTTGCCTTCCTTATCCATTACATAAAAATTGTCATTGTTTGGCTCAAAAAAATCTTCTCCATAAGAAACCACGACAGCCAGACCTTCGCTGAAAGGATTGGCCATTCCTTCTATCGTTACTGGGATTACAAGATTCCCTTTCATATCTATAAAACCGGAACGCCAATTCCAATTTCCATTTTCGTTATCTTCACTTATCGTTACTTCAGCCAATCCGTCATTAAATTCACTTATATATGAAAAAGGAAGATTACAGGGTATCACTTCTTTTCCAAACGTATCAATAGCTCCCCATTTTCCATCTTTCTTGACAATAGCCAATCCTTCAGAAAAGAAGCTCACATCGTCGTATTTTTTAATTATCTCTGTGAATTCAGGTGTTATGTCAATCAAAAATTCTCCGGATTTTTCCATCTCTTTCAGGTATTTCAAATAATCAGGCATACCGGGAGTTAGAATTTTTCCATCTTCAATTCCAAAACAATAAGATCTTAATTTTATAGGTTTGTTTTTATCATACTCTGTTGCTTCTCCCCGGAATGAAAGATATTCATCACCATAATTATTTATTTTCAAGGATATATTTTTATTGCCGCTTTCCTGTGCCTTGTTCAACCATTTATAAGCAGCGAGATAATCCTGCAATTCATTTATACATATAATTCCGGCCGAAATCATTGCATCAGTGTTCCCTTGATTTGCAATAGTTTCCATTAAATTCAGGGCTTTATTCTTATCCCCTTTTCGAAACATAATGTCTTTAAGTTTAAAATAGGCTTCAACTATTCCTCCTTGCATGGCACCAGTCAGCAGTTGCTCTTCCTTTCGAGGATCATAACCGACCATCATATTCGGGCTGACAACAAAGGGTTTCACATCCTGACCGTAAAAAGCCGACAGTTCATACATAGCTTTGGAGTCCCCTTTTCCGGCATCGTGGGTTAAAGTTATAAAATCCCTAAGTTTATTAATATCGGGGTTGTCAAAACCTTTCAAAACTTCTATGGCCTTATCTTTATCCTTATCAAAATAAAGACCGGCAAGTTGTTGGGCAGCCTTATGATCTCTTCCTATATATGTCTTGACCTCAAGTATTTCAAATTTTCTTTCATCAGAGGCCTTATCCAACCACCGGGATAAAGCATCCAGAGCTTCCTTATTATTAATTTTAGCAGCTTCTAAATATAAATTATAAGCCATTTCTTTATCCGGCAGAATAAAATCTTCCAAACCGGTTTCATAATATGTTGCCAGAGCCACTTTTGCATCTGGATATTGCATTTCTACAGCTTGATTCAGCATTTTTAACCCTTTCTTTATATCCTTCTTTCCATCAAGACCATGAATGTAGAACATAGCGAGTCTATAAATAGCTTCCGGACTTTTCTTTTTAACGGCCTTTTTATACCAATCCATTGCTAGTTTATAATGGTTGGCTTCTAATGCATCATTACCGAGCACGACCATAGCCTCAACATCGCCTTTTTTTGCCTTTTCGGTCAGTTCATCGATAGATTGCCGCCCAAATACAGCCGATATGTTGATAATAAATATAAAAATAAGAGTGATAATTATTCGAAATTTCATTAGTATCCTTTATTAAGTTTTGGAAATATAAACTAAATACAAAATTAAATAAAGATTATCATATTGGATATTTATTTTCTTTTATTAATGGAGAAAGTATACTCAATTGGAAAGATTCAAAGAAGTCATTGAAAAGCCTAAAGAAGTCATCATTAATACCGGTGAACGGAAAGTTTCGGAGAAACTTAAGATAACCAACCCCTGGTAAGTAACACCTTTCGGAGGAGTAGCGCAGTGTAGGGATCATCATACCTCCCTCCACAATAGCCTACATCCTGATTTTTCCATTTACCCTATTATCACATAGTGAAATTAAAAAAATTAAATTATCATGATAAAATAGCAGGTTGTAGATAA
>JAFLTV010000020.1:5904-26351 GCA_022509105.1 Muribaculaceae bacterium
CATAGTGAAATTAAAAAAATTAAATTATCATGATAAAATAGCAGGTTGTAGATAAATTTTTACAAGAAAAATCAAAATAATTTAATTTTTTAAACTGAATTTGACTAACTTTACAATCCCAAATAACCTCACCCTAAACTGAGATGACTTCTACCCCTTACCATGTATCGGCACTATTGGAAGAAAGTGTTGATTTATTGAACGTTAAACCAAACGGAGTTTATATTGACGCTACGTTTGGAGGGGGTGGTCATTCACGTAGAATTATGGCCGATTTGGGGGAAAACGGACGCCTCTTTTCCTTTGACCGCGATATGGATTCTTTCCAAAATCGAATTGAAGACCCACGGTTTACATTCGTGCATGGGAATTTCCGCCATATAGAAAATTTTATGAGGTTTTACGGCGTAGACTCAGTGGATGGAATCATTGCAGATTTCGGTGTCAGCTTCCATCATTTCGACACCCCCGAGAGAGGCTTCTCTTTCCGATATGATGCCCCTCTTGATATGAGGATGAACAGGAATTCTGATAAAACGGCAGCCGAGATTCTAAAGGAAACGGATGAAACGCAACTTCTTAAAATCCTAAATTCCTACGCCGATCTCAAGAAAACGGCTAAAGTGGCCAAGGCTATTATCAATGCCAAGTCTCAGAAAGATATTGAAACCACGGGAGAACTTTATGAAGCTGTAAGAAATGCCGTGGATCCGCGTCAGGAGAAAAAAGAGATTGCACAAATTTTTCAAGCACTGCGTATAGCCGTTAATCATGAAGCCGAAGATTTGGGAATATTTCTTAACTCGACTTTAAAGGTATTGAAAAAGGGTGGCCGACTCGTCACTCTCACATATCATTCAATGGAAGACCGTCTTGTTAAAAATTTCTTGAAAGCCGGCAACATTGAAGGTATTGAAGATAAAGATTTCTATGGCAGGATTTCAACTCCATGGAAGATTATTACCAAAAAACCGATTGAAGCTTCTGAAGAAGAGGTGGAAAGAAATCCGAGATCACGAAGCGCCCGGTTGAGGGCAGCTGAAAAGATCTCATGAGTTTAGTAAGAGGTGGGCAAAAATCAATGGCTAAAGAAAAGAAAAATAAAGATAAAGCTAAAAAGCAAAATTCCAAGAGCGTAAAACTTTCCTTAATGAAGGATATGCGCTATGGACGCACCCTTTCGATTGAATTCTTTCGAAAGAATGCCTGGCTGCTTATGATTTTTGTTGTGGCCATCCTCTCTCTTATGGGTTTGAGATATAAAACCAAAACCAAAATGGAAGAGATCAAGAAACTCACCACCGAACTGCAACGTGCACAGAGCAGCAAGCTTCAGGAGAAGGCCGCATATATGTCGCTTATCCGGGAAACTGAAATGCAGAAGCTTGTTTCAGAACATGGACTCGGTCTTCAGTTTCAGGAATTTCCTCCCTATGAAATCAGTTTGGAGGATTTATAGAAATAAAATATTCGGAAGTAGAATTTAGGAAAGAAAAAAGATAACTGAGAATCATTAATTATTAATTGCTTATTGCTAATTACTTATTAAAAAGGGAAATGGCATCAAGACAGACAGTTAATTTCAGATATGCACTCATAACCGTGATATTCCTGGCCTTCGGAATAGCTCTGGCTGTAAAATTGTTCCACACCACAGTGGTTGAGGCTCCGGCTTGGAATGAAAGGGCCAAGAAGGAATTGTCTCGCACAACCGTGATTGCTCCGGAACGCGGAAATCTCTTAGCCTCCAACGGCAATATCTTGGCTTGCAATCTTAAAGTTTATGATATTAAACTCGACCTCCGACATAATCGCGTCATTTCAAATCCAGATATTCCTTGGGCAAAGGTAGACAGTCTGGCCGACTCTCTTGATTATTACTTTCCGAGAGTGAAAAACCTCAAGCAGCATCCCGACACTTTTGCAAAATATTCATGGCATACCAAACTGAAACAGGAATTTGAAAAAGATGCCGACAAACGGCCAAGAGCCCTCACAATAGCCCGCAAAAAGACCTTAGAGGATTTCGAACAGGTGAGAAATTTCCCCTATCTGAAAGATTTTAAGGGTTCCGGATTCAGAATCCCTGTTTATAAAGAGGAAAAAAACGTAAGGATTTATCCCTACGGCCGAATGGCCTACAGAAGCATTGGCAGAGTGAATGAAAACCGTGAAACCGGCGAATTCCATGGTTATTCCGGTCTTGAAAAAGACCTTGACACCTTACTCTATGGCATCCCCGGTGAAGCTAAGAAGGTGGCTCTCACTTCCGGAATCAGCAATTGGGTGGCTCAACCTGCTGTGAGAGGTTATGATATCCAGACCACCATTGATATCGACATGCAGGATATGCTCGAAGAGGAGCTTTACAATATATGTCGTGACGCTCACGCTGAATGGGGCACAGCAATCCTCATGGAAGTGGCCACAGGAGAAATCAAAGCTATTTCCAATATCGAGCTACTTGACGACGGCACGTATGGCGAAGCCTTGAATCGGGCCGTGCTCCCGTTCGAACCGGGCTCTGTCATGAAACCCATTTCCCTGATGATTGCATTTGAAGACGGCCTTGTCAAAAGCGTTCACGACCGTGTAGACTGCAGTCCCTTCCAACGCACGAAAGACCCTCATGCTCCGGGAGTCAAAGATATGAAACAGGTGATTGAAATGTCATCCAACACAGGTATTTCAAGAGTGATTTTCCGTGGTTATGCCAATAAGCCGGAAGCTTTTTATGACCGTCTTGACTCCATAGGCTTTTTCGAACCCATGCATAGCGGAATCGCCGGAGAATGCACCCCCAGGATTCGCAAGCTTCTGCCTTATGATTCAAAGGGCAACAACATAACCATGACGGCCCGGCATCTCGACCTCGCCCGTCAGGCATACGGATATAACACTGAAATCCCGCCTCTTTACACCCTTTCAATCTATAATGCAATTGCAAACGGCGGCAAATACGTGAGGCCCCATCTTGTGAGCAGATTGATTTCGGAAGACGGCCGCGATTCCATATTGCCCGTAAGCTATATCCGAGACAGGATATGCTCTGAAGAGACAGCCTCGAAAGTAAGAGAATGTATCCGTGAAGTGGTATGGGGTAATCATGGAACAGCCCGGCTCGTGAGAGACGACCGTGTGGAAGTGGTGGGAAAAACCGGCACAGCCTATCCTGTGGAACATGGCGTGTATAATACGGCCAAACGCAGATATGCTTTCGCAGGATTCTTCCCCTACAACAATCCCAAATATTCTTGCATGGCCCTTGTCTTGAGCGGCGCCGGCAACAGTGCAAACCGCACATCCGGACAGGTTGTCAAGAATATGGCTGTCAAAATGTTTTCAAGAGGAATGTTGAACAATAAATCAACCTATACCGACAAATCGAGCGGCAGCGTGCCTGTCTATATGGCTTCGGAAAAATACAGCCCCTCGGAAGTAAGCCGACATTTAGGTATAAAAAATCATAAAAGAATAAAAAGCCCCGAAACTTATGCGAGCAATCTTGTGCCGGACGTAATCGGCCTTGACGCGCCCACTGCGGTGATGATGCTCGAAAAGAGAGGTATCGACGTATCTCTGAAAGGCTCCGGTCGTGTCGTTGCACAATCGTTGCCGGTCGGTAGCCCTATTACTCCGGGAAGCACAATAACATTAAGCCTTAGGATATGATGAAAAAACTAAGCAGTCTCCTTGCTGACATAGATGTGAAGGAGATAATCGGAGACACCGATAAAAACATCACTTCCATAGAAAGTGATTCGCGCAAAGTGGAAAAAGGAGCTTTGTTTGTGGCCGTAAAAGGCACAAGCACCGACGGCCATAAATACATTCCGGTGGTCACCAGCGCCAATGTGGCGGCTGTGGTCTGTGAAGAGATGCCCACCTCGCTCGATAAAGGCACCACCTATATCAAAGTAGAGGATTCTGCCAAAGCTCTCGGACTTCTTGCCTCTGTCTGGTATGGACATCCCTCTTCACATCTCACCTTAGTGGGCGTCACCGGCACAAACGGAAAAACAACCACCGCCTCCCTGCTCTATGAAATGGCTAAACTCGAAGGCTATAAAGCAGGTTTGCTCTCCACGGTTTGCAATTATATCGGCGATAAGAGAGTGGAATCCACACATACCACTCCGGACCCTCTCAACCTCAACCGTCTTTTGGCCGAAATGGTGGATGTGGGTTGCGATTACGCTTTCATGGAAGTGTCTTCCCACGCCACAGCCCAGCAGCGTGTGGCAGGTCTTGAATTCAAGGGTGCGATTTTCACTAACCTGACGCGCGACCATCTTGACTATCATGGCACTGTCGACAATTATATGAGGGCCAAGAAAGCCTTTTTCGATATGCTGGGTCCGGATGCCTTTGCTTTGATAAATGCCGATGACAAATCCGGCCGTTTTATGGTGCAGAACACCAAAGCGAAAGTCTATACCTATTCACTGCGCAGTGACGCCGATTTCCGGGGCAAAGTGCTTGAAACCAGGCTTGACGGCACCCTGTTGATGCTAAACGGTCATGAGGTTGAAGTTCAGTTCACGGGTCGTTTTAACGCCTATAACCTCACAGAAGTGTATGGCGCTTCAATCTTAATAGGCTTCAATCCGGAAGAAGTATTGGTCAATATGAGCAAGCTTGTGCCTGTGGCCGGCCGATTCCAGCCTTTCCTTTCAAAGGATGGTGTGGCTGCTATTGTGGATTATGCCCATACTCCCGACGCATTGGTGAATGTGCTTGACACCATACGTGATATTGTCGGCGGCAACGGCAGGGTTATAACAGTTGTAGGAGCTGGCGGCAACCGCGACAAAGGGAAACGACCCATAATGGCTCAGGAAGCAGCCTGCAGAAGCGATTTGCTTATTCTGACAAGTGATAATCCCAGAGATGAGGTTCCCGAAGCAATTATAGAGGAAATGGCTGAAGGTCTGACTCCTGATGAGCTCAAAAGAACTGAAAAGATAACCGATCGCAGAGAGGCTATAAGACATGCTGTGGAAATTGCAGCCCCCGGATCTGTAGTGCTTATTGCAGGTAAAGGCCATGAAACATATCAGGAAATAAAAGGAGTCAGACATCATTTCGACGATTCCGAAGAAGTGAAGAATTTCCTTCAAAACCGTGGTTGACATAACCTTATGACATCTACTGGGCCAATTGCAAATACGATTCTACAAATTACATACCGGCATGGTAAGCCATGTCGCTGCAAACATTAACACTAAACCCTCGACCGACTTTGTTTTACTGGCTGTTTCAAATATTGCAGGATTATGATTTTCCGGGAGCCCGACTGATGGACTACATCACCTTCCGGGCCGGATTATCATTCACTTTGGCACTCGTGATTGCCCTCGTGTTCGGCAAAACGATTATCGAACGCTTGCAGAAAATGCAGGTGGGCGAAGTTATTCGCAATTTAGGGCTGGAAGGACAGATGAGCAAGAAAGGCACTCCCACAATGGGTGGTGTCATCATCATCATGTCAATTCTCCTACCCTGTTTCCTTATAGGAAATCTTGGCAATATTTACATGATTCTGATGATTGTGGCCACTTTATGGATGGGCATTATCGGTTTCCTCGACGACTACCGCAAGTTGAAATACCACAATAAGGATGGGCTGAAAGGGAAATACAAAGTGACAGGACAAGTGGGTCTGGGACTCCTTGTCGGCATAACAATGTGGCTCTCTCCTCAGATAGTCATGAGCGAGAACATGGAGATAGAGAGCCGCGAGGGCAACTACCTTATAGAAGTGGTGCATAAAGGCACTTTCGAGAAGACTCCCCAGACCACTATCCCCTTCGTCAAGAACAACAACTTTAACTATGAATGGGTCACAAGCTGGATCGATGACCCGAATTCAGCTCAGACAATGGGCTGGATAGTCTTTGTGTTCGTTGTCATAATAGCCGTGACTGCGGTGAGCAACGGTGCGAATCTCACGGATGGTCTCGATGGTCTGTGTGCCGGAACTTCTGCAATTATAGGCGTGGCTCTGGCCATTATGGCCTATCTGGGCGGTAATATAATTTACGCCGGATATCTTAACATCATGTATATCCCGGGAAGCGAGGAAATGGTGGTCTACGCGGGCGCCTTTATCGGTGCCTTGGTGGGATTCCTTTGGTATAATGCCTTCCCGGCTCAGGTATTTATGGGCGACACCGGCAGCCTCACTCTCGGCGGAATCTTGGCTGTCTTCGCTATACTTATACGAAAAGAGCTGCTGATTCCTCTATTGTGTCTCACTTTCTTCCTGGAAGATGTCTCCGTGATGATGCAGGTGGGTTACTTCAAATACACTAAACGTAAATATGGCGAAGGACGAAGGGTTTTCAAGATGACTCCCCTGCACCACCATTTTCAGAAAGCTGCGGATCCTAACATGCAATGTCTGATTCAGTATCCTAAGGGAGCCATACCTGAATCTAAAATCGTGACAAGGTTCTGGATTGTGGGAATCCTGTTGGCCACACTGACATTCGTAACTTTGAAAATAAGATAACAAGCAGATATAATTGATTTTTAGCGACATGAAAAAAGAAAGGGTTGTGATTCTCGGTGGAGGAGAAAGTGGCGTAGGTGCCGCTGTTCTCGCCAAAGACAAGGGAAAGGAAGTTTTTCTTTCAGATTCGGGAAAGCTTTCCGACCAATATCGTCATGTTCTTGAATCTGAAAATATAGAATTTGAGGAGGGAGGCCACACCCCTGAAAAAATATTGAATGCCGACATTGTCATCAAAAGTCCCGGTATACCACCGACTGCACCTCTGGTAAAGGAAATTATGGCAAAGGGAACGCCGGTTTTGTCGGAAATTGAATATGCAGCTGCCTTCACTAATGCAAAAATGGTGTGCATCACCGGCTCTAACGGCAAGACCACCACTACCCTATTGACTTATCATATCTTGAAAAAAGCCGGCATGGATGTAGGCCTGGCAGGAAATGTGGGCAAAAGCCTTGCCCTCCAGGTGGCCCGAGATCCCCATGAAGTATACGTTATCGAATTGTCAAGCTTTCAGCTGGAAAACATGTATCGCTTCAAAGCCAATATAGCCGTTATAATGAACATCACTCCTGACCATCTTGACAGATACGACAATAAGATGGAGAATTATGCGGCGGCGAAATTCAGGATTCTCCAAAACCAGACTAAGGAGGATTATTTCATTTATTGGCAAGACGATCCCTTGATTCGTAAGCAAGTTGAAAGTGTGCAGGGAGAGGCCATGCGTCTCCCCTTCGGAATTGCTCATGAAGAAGATTCTGCAGCTTTTCTCGACGACGGAATAGTCAGATTCGTGACGCCCATGGATGTCTGGGAAATACCGCGCAACAAAATATCTCTCTGTGGACTCCACAACCTTTATAATTCAATGGCTGCCGGACTCTCTGCGACGGTCTTGAATATCAAAAACGAGAAAATCCGCGAATCTCTTGAAGATTTTGAAGCGGTGGAACATCGTCTGGAATATGTGGCTACCGTCAACGGAGTCAGATATGTAAATGATTCCAAAGCCACAAATGTCAATTCCACATGGTATGCACTTGAGAGTATGGACACTCCGGTGGTATTGATTTTAGGAGGCAAAGATAAGGGCAACGACTATTCCGAAATCCTGCCCCTCGTGAAAGAAAAAGTGAAAGCTATTGTGGCAATGGGCCTGCATAACGAAAAAATCCTTGATTTCTTTAAGGATGAAGTGTCTGAAATCCGCGACACCCATTCTCTGGAAGATGCAGTGGCGGCTTGTCACGAGTTGGCTGAGAATGGCGACACTGTATTGTTGTCTCCCTGTTGCGCAAGTTTCGACCTTTTCAAAAGCTACGAAGACAGAGGGCAGCAGTTTAAAGATGCCGTAAAATCCCTCCACTCTTAATTTTCTTCAAAACTTTGAATCTTTATAACTTTGAATCTTTATAACTTTGAATCTTTATAACTTTGAATCTTCAAAACTTCAAAACCTAATCTATGGCAGAATCTTTACAAACAGCAACAGCAGGGATAACCATCCGGGAAACTATCGACGGTCAGGAAACCGAAAAGAAGAGATCCCGCGGTAAGACTCCTGTAAAACCACGCAAGTCCGACCCCTATCTATGGGGTATATATATCGCCCTCCTCGTTGTGTCGGTGATAGAACTTTTTTCAGCTTCAAGTTCGGAAGTGTCAGCCGGAAATGTATATTTGCCCCTTATTCGCCACGGCCTTTTCCTTGTGATTGGCTTAGGTCTGGTCTTGTTTCTGCAGAATATCCATTATATCAAGATAAGCAATCTCGCGGTCTTTATGGCCGTAGTTTCCTTGGGTTTGCTTTTGTTTTCCAATTATTTCGGAATTGAAATTAACGGAGCTCAAAGGGCTATAAGCATAGCGGGATTCACAATCCAACCTGCGGAGATAGTAAAATACACGGTTGTGATTCTCCTTGCCACAATTCTGGGGAGAAGTCAAAGTCCCGGCGGAATATCCAACAAGGGAATGATAATCGCAGCCCTTTCTGTGGTGTTGTTTGCCGCCTGTCTGTGGAAAAACGGACTCACCAATACCATCCTTCTTTTCCTTGTCAGCGTCGCAATGTTTCTTATCGGAGGAATGAGATGGAAGCAATTCTTCATTATCATGGCCATTTACACCGTATGCGGAGGATGTCTCTACCTTGTTAAATATCAGGATGAAAAGGATGATGAATTTGATAAAGTGGGGAAAACAGAAATGGTAGCCGGCAACGATGATGGCAGAATGGAGACGCATAAAGGGAGAATCTCACGCTTCCTGGAAGGTGTCAACCCTGATGATCCCATCGATGACTACAACCGTCAGGTGGTTTTTGCAAAGATTTCCCAAGCAAATGGAGGAGTGTTCGGTCAAGGACCGGGCAACAGCCGGGAAAGCGCGCGTCTGCCTTTGGCTTTTTCTGATTATATCTATTCAATTATTGTGGAAGACACAGGCCTTGTCGGCGGCATAGGGCTCTTGATAGTTTATCTGCTATTGTTGGCCCGGGCCGGACGTATCGCCTATCGGTGCTCAAGGGCCATACCGAGTTTCATGATTATGGGATGTGCGGTTTTGATTGTGCTTCAGGCCCTTGTCCACATGGCCATAGTCACAGGGCTGTTCCCTGTGAGCGGGCAGCCGCTGCCACTGATTTCCAAGGGAGGAACTTCGGTGATTGTGATGTCGGTAGCTATAGGAACTATGCTGTCTGTGAGCCGTTTCTCCGTCACAAGCGGCGATAAGAAACAGATAAAGGCCGAACTTAAAGAGCTGCCTAAAGAGATGCAGGCCGCCAATTATTCTAACTACGAAAATACTCAGAGATAATGAATGTAACGAAAGAAACCCCCGGCGGTGTTGCCGGAAAGCAAAGGCCTAAAGTCATAATCAGTGGTGGAGGCACAGGCGGTCATATTTTCCCGGCTTTGTCAATCGCCGAGGAATTGCGCAAAAGAATGGATGCGGAAATTCTCTTTGTAGGGGCGGCGGGAAGAATGGAAATGACAAGAGTGCCCGAAGCCGGTTATAAGATCATTGGCCTCCCTGTGGCGGGTTTCGATCGTAAAAGACCTTGGAAAAATGTGGCTGTAATCGCAAAACTCCTCAAGAGCATGACTATGGCCCGAAAAATCCTTAAAGACTTCAAACCGGAAATTGTAATTGGAGTGGGAGGCTATGCATCCGGACCCATGTTGAAAGAGGCCCAGAAACGTGGCATCCCGACCTTGATTCAGGAACAGAATTCCTATGCCGGAGTAACCAATAAACTTCTGGCTAAAAAAGCGGATTCCATCTGTGTGGCCTATGACGGCATGGAGCGTTTCTTCCCGGCCGAAGTTATAGTAAAGACAGGAAATCCTATTCGACGGAATTTGCTTGACTCCACTAAAAGCCGTAAAGAAGCGGCCGAATCCTTCGGTCTTTCTCCCGACAGGAAGATACTCTTGGTTGTGGGAGGTAGCCTGGGGGCATTGACTATAAATGAAAGTCTTGAAAAAGGAATAAAATCTCTGGCTTCAAAAGGGGTGCAGGTAATCTGGCAGACAGGCAGGAATTTCGGCAACAGAGGTCCGGAGGCTGTGAAAGGTTTGAAAGGCGTGGTTGTCACTCAGTTCATTTCCGATATGGCCTCAGCCTACCGTGCCGCCGACCTTGTAGTGTCGAGAGCGGGGGCGGCATCCATAAGCGAGCTTCAGGCTCTCGGAAAACCTGCTATTTTAGTGCCCTCTCCCAATGTGGCTGAAGATCATCAGACCCATAATGCAATGGCCCTTGTGAATAAAGGCGCCGCTGTACTGGTCAAAGATGCCGAGGCGCGTGATAAACTTGTTGATGAAGCTATAAACCTTATTTCCGACCCTGAAAAACTTGAATCGATGTCTGCTCAGATCTCTAAGATGGGCATTATCGACAGCGATCGGAGAATAGGAGATGAAGTGAAAAAAATACTTGGAAATAAAAATGGGAAATCCTCAAAATAATCTGTCAGAGAGTCTTTCAGCCTTCTCTCGGGCATATTTCATAGGCGCCGGAGGTATAGGCATGGCAAACCTTGAGCGCTTTCTGCTCTCCCGCGGGCTTGAAGTGGCCGGCTACGACCGTGTAGCCTCTGAACTCACCCGACATCTGGAAGAGGAGGGAGTGAAAATGACTTTTACCGATAGTCCCGATGAGATTCCCGAAGATTTCAGAGACAAAGATAAGACCTTGGTTGTCTATACCCCGGCCGTTCCCTCCGATAGCCCCATTTTGCAATGGTTTAGGAAAGAGGGTTTTGAAGTCGTAAAAAGAGCTGCTCTGTTAGGAAAGATCACTCGCTCCGGAAAGAGCATTTGTGTAGCCGGTTCGCATGGAAAGACCACAACGTCCTCCATGATAGCCAATATTTTGAAGGATTCCGGAATCGGGTGTAATGCATTCTTGGGAGGCGTCTTGAGAAACACGGGCAGCAATCTCGTGATATGCAAAGGCTCGGAATGGTCGGTGATTGAAGCTGATGAATACGACCGTTCTTTCCATCACCTCTCTCCTACCATTGCGGTTGTAACCTCCGTGGATCCCGACCATCTTGACATATATGGCGATGAGCAAGGTTATCTTGACGGGTTCGCACATTTCACTTCCCTTATTACAGAGGAAGGCACTCTCCTGCTCCACACAGGCTTGAAACTTCAACCCGATGTAAAACCCTCTGTAAAAGTGATGACTTATAGCGGAGGGCACGAAGGAGACTGGAATGCTGAAGATATAAAATTCGGAGATGGTAAAATCACTTTCACCCTTGTCGGGCCCTCGGTCAGAATCGAAAATCTGGAGCCGGGTGTCCCGGTTGAAATAAACGTAGACAACGCTGTGGCTGCAGCTGCCGCCGCTTTGATTGCCGGCGCCTCTGAAGACGATGTCAGAAAAGGCCTCAAGGAATTCAAGGGAGCCAAAAGAAGATTTGAAATCCTGCTCGACGGAAGCAAGGGCACTCCGGTGTTGATTGATGATTACGCCCATAGCCCGAACGAGATCCTCGCATCCGTAAGGTCGGTAAAGAAACTTTACCCCGGCCGGAAACTGACTGTGGTGTTCCAGCCGCATCTCTATAGCCGCACCCGCGATTTTGCCTCGGAATTTTCTGAAGCTTTATCAGAGGCCGACGAGCTTATAATGCCGGAAATTTATCCCGCTCGCGAGCTTCCAATCCCCGGGGTGGATTCCAATCTCATCCTAAGGAATGTAAAGTGTAAATCAAAAGAATATGTTGAAAGAAAAGATTTGCTAAATCTGATAAAAAGTCGTAATTTTGACATTCTGATGACGCTTGGAGCGGCAGACATTGACGTCTTGTTACCTGATATAAAAAATTTGCTCTCAGAGAAATCACGTTGAGGCTTTTATGTGGAAGAAAGTTCTGACCTGGATAATTTTGGCTGTCCTTATCGCCTATGTTGTGGCAATAAGCGTGTGGGCCCATGCTGAAGCAAGAAAGAATTCCTGCAAGGGCATAACCATAGAGATAGTCAAAACTGAAAAGGCAGACTCCATATCCACAAAAGGAGTGCTTTCTGAAATCAACAGCTATCCGGGTAAAATCTTAGGTCAGCAGATACCTGCGATCAACACCCGCGAGATTGAAAAGCACCTCAAGAAAATGCCTCAATTTGAAGATGTGGTCTGTAATTTCACCACAGACGGCAGGCTTCATGTTAAGGTCACTCCTATGGTGCCCGAGCTGCGTGTTTTCGAAGACAGCATCAGTTATTATATCAACAAAGAGGGCAAGAAAATGCAATCGAAAGCCTCTTTCTTTGTCGATGTGCCGGTGGTGAGCGGCCATTTCAAAGGCAGTTTCCAGGCAAAGGATCTTCTGCCTGTCACTCGCTTCATCGCTCGTGATGAAGCCCTCAACAGCCTGGTGGGTATGGTCTATGCCGACAGCCCAGACAATATCATTCTCATACCGAGAATCCACGGCCATGTCATCAATTTCGGCGACACCACTCGCCTGAAAGAGAAACGTGACGCCCTCATAGCCATTTATAGAAAGGTGATACCCTATAAAGGTTGGGAGGAATACGACACGATATCTGTCAAATATCGTGGCCAGGTAGTGGCTTCGCGACGCAACAAGTTCGTTCAGAGGCCTCAGAATGGTGAATTTGACGAGCCCGATATGGAAGAGTCTACACTTCCGGAAATTGAAACAACAGAAACCCAAAATCCATGAACGAAAGATATATAGCCGCAATAGAGGTGAGCAGCTCCAAAATCGTAGCGGCAATTGGCAAAACAAATGGCAACGGCCGGCTTGATATCATAGCAGTCGAACACGAACCCACTCCCGAAGGGGGTGTGAGATACGGCATCATTCAGAATCTTGAAGAGACTTCTATGATTGTTGCCAGGCTCTTTATGCGCCTGGAGCAACGTGCCTCGATTAAGCCGAGAAAAATCAAGGGTGTGATTGTTGGTCTCGGCGGCAGATCGCTTAAAAACATCACCAAGGAGGTGTCGCTAAGTCTTCCCGAAGATTCTGAAATAAACGACGATATATTAAACCGTCTTCATGAGCAGGCAATTCATTCCGCAATCGACAACACTCTTGAAGTGGTTGACGCCGTGCCTCGGGTCTTTAAAGTCGGAAAATCGGAAACCTCTTCTCCGAAAGGAATGGTTGGAAACCACATCAGCGCTATTTTCGATCTCATCGTTTGCCGCCCGGAACTCAAGAAAAACATCCGGCGCACCATCATAGATAAGCTTCACCTTAAAGTGGAGGGATTCGTTGTGACAGCCCTGGCCACAGGCCATCTCATCCTCTCTCCCGAAGAGAAACGGCTCGGATGCATGCTCGTGGATATGGGAGCTGAAACCACGACGGTGACTATCTATCAGAAGGGCTCGCTCCATTATTTTGCAACTTTACCCATGGGAGGACGCAATATCACCCGCGACATTGCTTCTCTCGGAGTGGTCGACAGTAAGGCCGAAGAGATAAAATTCACATCCGGCAATGCTATCGCAGACCCCAACGTGCCTAATTTGAACATCAACGGCCTTAAATTCTCCGAAATTTCAAATTATGTCATTGCGCGCAGCGAAGAGATCGTGGCTAACATTATCGAACAAATGGAATATGCCGGAGTGAAAGATTCCGATCTTCAGGGCGGCATTATATGCATAGGAGGCGGCTTTAAACTAAAAGGAATGAAAGACCTTCTCCAGATTCAAAGCGACCTCAACGTAAGAAAAGGCTCTCTTCCCGATTATGTCAAGATAGATGATCCCCGGGCACATGGTGCGGAACTAACTGAAGTGGCAAGCGTGTTATACGCAGGGGCCACTCTCGAAGAAGTGGAATGTCTTGAAATGCCGGTGCGAAGCGAGCTTCCGGTCAACGGAGTTCTCCCATTCCCTTCCGATGAAGAGGAAAACAAAGACAAGGAGGAGCAAAAAAAATCCGAACGTGAACCTTCCAAACCACGCAACGCCTTTATGGAAAACATGAAAAAATGGGGAAGCAAACTGGGCAATATGTTCAGCGGTCCGGAAGAAGACGACAGCGAGCTGCTTTAACCCGGGCGGATTGCAGTGATAAGATTATTTCCAAAAGATAAAATCCTGATAAAGATAAAACATAAATATGCAAGATAACAACGATACAACAATGGGGCAGGCGGCCAATTTCATAGGCAACAACGGTTCCTCCCTGATAAAGGTGATTGGAGTAGGCGGGGGAGGCGGCAACGCTGTCAACTACATGTTTCGCCAGGAGATTCCTAATGTGAGGTTTGTGGTCTGCAACACCGACAAGCAGCATCTCGACGATTCCCCTGTGCCCAACAGATTGTTGTTAGGAGAAAAGATCACTCATGGCCGAGGAGCCGGAAACAAACCCGATGTGGGCCGGAAATGTGCCGAGGCAAGCGCCGAGGAGATTAAGGAGCTCTTTAACGACGGCACGGAGATGGTGTTCATCACTGCCGGAATGGGTGGCGGAACAGGCACCGGCGCAGCTCCTGTGGTGGCTCGCCTTGCAAAGGAGGCAAATATGCTCACAATCGGTATCGTAACTGTGCCTTTCATGTTTGAGGGCGACCAGAAGATCATCAAGGCTCTCGACGGCGCCAACGCCATGAAGGAACATGTCGATGCTCTCCTGCTCATCAACAATGAGAATCTTATCGAACTTTATCCGGATTATAATTTCTTCAATGCTTTTGAAAAAGCCGACGAAACTCTGGCCAATGCCGCAAGAAGCGTCTCAGACATCATTTCTGAAAGATGCTATATCAACGTTGACTTCGAGGATGTTCGCACCACTCTCAAAGACAGCGGCACAGCTATAATCTCCACGGCTTATGGAGAAGGGGAACACCGTATTTCCGATGCTATCACCAACGCTCTCCATTCCCCGTTGCTCAAAAGCCATGATATCTACACTTCCAAGCGTCTCCTCCTGAAGTTTGCATGCTCCCGCGAGTCTGCGCCGAAAGCCCATGAGCTATCTGAAATAAATCTCTTTACATCGAAGCTTCCTGACAGCATTGATGTGAAATGGGGCGTGGCTGATGATCCTACACTCGGCGAAAAAGTAAGAGTCACGGTGCTCGCTTCCGGATTTGACGTCACTCTCCGCGAAGATGAGGAAAAAGACAAGGAGAAGGATAAGAAAATAGTTTTCGAAGGGAAACGGGATAATGAATCCGAAAAAACCAAATTAGACAATTCTTCAGGACGTATAGCCGAAATTTACGGCACTGAGAAAGTCATCAAGCAGCGTCGCAATGCCGCTAAGGTGAAATACGCGGTGCTCACTCCCGACCAGTTTGACGACTATGAAATCATAGCAAAAATTGAAAACTCTCCGGCTTTCTCACGCTCGCCGCGTTTCAATGAAGAGCTTAAGAAAATATCCTCCGGTGAGAATTCTGCTGTGACTAATGAGAAAGATAACCAAGACAATAACAGAACCGTCATCTCATGGGATTAAGAGCCCTGTTTTTTGAAAATGAGCGATAATAGATTTAAAATGGTGGCGAAGACTTTCCAGGGGCTGGAAGATGTGCTTCGTGATGAGTTATTAGATTTAGGGGCCGAAAACGTTGAGTTAGGAACCCGTATGGTCTCTTTTGAAGGCGACAATGAAATGCTCTACAAGGCTAATCTATGTTGCCGCACAGCCTTAAGGATTCTTAAGCCGATCGTGATGTTTACAGCTGATTCCACAGATGAACTCTACGACAAGATCCGGGAGCTTCCCTGGGAGCAATACATGGACAGCTCGACCACCTTCTCTATCGACTCCACCGTCTATGGCGAGGATTTCACCCACTCGAAATTTGTTACCTATAGGGTGAAGGATGGCATTGTCGACCATTTCAGAGATTTAGACGGTTCACGTCCCTCTATCAGAGTGGAGGGCGCCGATCTGTTGTTTAATGTCCATATCGCCGGCAACAGAGTGACGATTTCTTTAGACTCAAGCGGCGAACCGCTTTATAAAAGAGGTTATCGCGTGGAGCAGACGGATGCTCCTATCAATGAAGTGCTCGCTGCCGGAATTATCCTCAAGACCGGATGGAACGGCGACACCGATTTCCTTGACCCGATGTGTGGTTCCGGCACTTTCCTGATTGAGGCCGCGCTTATTGCCGCTAATATAAATCCCGGAATTTACCGCGAAAGCTTCGCTTTTGAAAAATGGAAAGACTTCGACAAAGAGCTCTTCGAGGAAATTTATAACGACGATTCCGAAGAGAGAGATTTCAACTATAAGATATTCGGCGGAGATAAAGATCCCGAAGCCATCGCTGTGGCCCGAAAGAATATCCGTTCTGCCCGTGTGGAAGAGATGATCGAGCTCTCCTGCCGGGACCTCACTGAATGGAAAGCAGACACCGCCGAAGGTATCATTGTTACCAATCCCCCTTATGGCGAAAGACTCCGACCCGGAAATCTCGATATGCTCTATAAAGACATCGGCAGCACTTTGAAAAACAATTTCCCCGGATGGCATGCATGGATAATAGGCTATCAAGAAGAGCAGATGAAGCAAATCGGCCTCAAGCCCTCTGTAAAGATTCCTCTCTTCAACGGCAAGCTTGAATGCAGTTTGAGGGAATATGTGATGTTCGACGGCTCATACTCTGATTTCCGCGCCGATGGCGGATCTGTTGAAAGCAAGGCCTCCGAGAAGAAAAAAACCGAGGGTCCGAGAAAAGTGAGGCATATCTCCGACGATGAATGGAAAAAGGAGAGCGGCAAATATTCTTTTGGCGATAAATTGAAAAAGAATAAAGCCGGACGCAACGATCGTCATGAATTCAACCGCAACAACCGTAAAGGCGGTTCCGGAAACGACCGTTCTGACAATAACGACCGCAAAGAAAACAGGCCGTTTACGAAAAAACCGCGCTTTGATAATGACCGTTTTGACGACCGTGGAAAAGAGCGTCGCGATTTCAATCGTAATGATAGGGGAGAGCGCAAAAAATTCGGCGACAGAAGAGATTCAGGTCCGAAATCAAACATAACCTACAACCCGGCCAATTCCAGAGGGCCAAGACTCCCGGAATCTTCTGAAAGAGTGATAAATCCCGTTCACCTCAGAAAAAGAAAAAACAGGAAGCCGACTGAGGAAGACTATGATTAAACTGAAGAAATAAAATTTCGCAGTCGCAACCAATGATTTGGAAAAGAGGAATTGGGAGACTTGGGGTGGCAATCGCTTGTGTGATTGCCTTCACAATGTGTTTGCTGAGCTATATAATCCATCCCGATGAAATCTTGCCCATACAATACGGTCTTTGGCTCGATTCGCCCGACAGCTGGAATATAAACCCCTTCCTCTCCTGGCTTATCAACACCCTGCTGATAGGGGCTATCACATTCCTCCTCTATATCATAAACAAGAACTATAATTTTATCCGCACCACAGAGCCTGCCCTCCCTGTGTTGTTTCTTATCATGACAGCGTCAAGTTCCTGGATCACTCAGGGACTCAACACCTCAACTCTTTTATGCCTTGTCAATGTGGTGTGTATGGCTGTCATTTTCGATGCTTATTCCACAGAGAATGCCACTCAGCAGATGTTTATCCTCGGAATGGCCCTGGGCATTGGAGCGATGTTCCAGTATGCTTTTCTGCCGATGGCTTGCGTGTATATTATCTGGGCATTGTTCATGAGGGTGCTCCGCTTTAAGGAGGTCGTGGCCTTTATTGCCGGACTTTGTTGCCCTTATTGGATAAGTCTCGGCCTGGGATGGCTTCATTTTTCAAATTTCCATCTCCCCTCGCCGGTGTCTCTTTTCACCACTTCAAACGACCATTCCGACATATTGTTCCTGCTTTTGGAAATAGGCGTGGCCATTATTTTGGGTGTGGTGGCTGCTTTGCCTAACAGTATGAAGCTTTATGCCGGAAATTCAAGGGTGAATTCCATGAATCTGTGTGTCAGCATCCTCGGGCTTGTTTGCCTGATATGCATTTTGATTGATTATGAGAATATCCCTGCCTACGTCATGACCCTCTTCATGGCTACGGCCGCACAGCTCGCCAATGTCTGCGCCCTTTGGCGTGTCAAATACCTTTGGACGGTTACAGTCGTGCCCTGTGTTATCTATATTCTTTTCTTTATCGGAAATCTCTTCTTATGAAAATTGTTGTCGATTCGGGAATTCCTTTCATTGAGAACAGGTTTGATAAGGATGTGGAGATTGTTTCCATTCCTGGTTCCGAAATCAGCCGGAAAACTGTTGAGGATGCCGATGCCTTAATTGTCAGAACCCGAACTAAATGCAATTCCGGTCTGCTCGGGGATACAAATGTCAAAGTCATCGCCACAGCAACTATCGGAACCGACCATATAGATATCCCGTGGTGTGAGCGCAACGGCATCAAAGTTTTTTCCGCCCCGGGATGCAATGCCCCGGGAGTGGCCCAATATGTTTTCTCCTCGCTTTTTAAAACAGGTTTCGATCCGCGAGTGCACACTCTCGGTATTATCGGATTCGGAAATGTGGGCTCAACAATAGGAGAGTGGGCAAAAGAGATGGGCATTAAAATCCTTATTAACGATCCTCCGCGTCAAAAAAGAGGGGAGTGCGATGTAACCTACACCGATTTGGCGGAATTGCTCAAAAACAGTGATGCCGTCACTGTTCATGTCCCTCTCACTTCCGATGGTGAAAATCCCACAATGAATCTTCTTGGAGACAAAGATTTCAAATTGATGAAGCCCGGAAGCGTGATTATAAACAGTTCGCGGGGAGGGGTGATTGACGAGAAAGCCCTCTTGCCTTTTCTTGTGTCGGGAAAGCTGAAGGCTATAATCGACGTTTGGGAAAAAGAGCCGGTTATCAGTCGGGATTTGCTGAATCTTGCCTCCATCGCGACTCCCCATATTGCCGGATATTCTTATGAAGGCAAGAAAAGGGGCACGCGAATGGCCTTGGAGGCTGTGGCTAATGCCCTCGGGATAGAGCCGGACTTCAATGGCCTTGACTCCACACCTCCCTCCGAAATCAAAATCTCGAGAGGGTTGATTGAGAGTTCCTACAACCCTATTGAAGATTCAATAAGACTGAAAAATAATCCTCATGATTTTGAATTGTTACGTAACACCTACAATTACCGTCATGAACCTCTCTTTTCAAAATCCTGACTATGGCCGATAAAAAATTTTATGTTGTTTTCAGAGGCCACAATCCGGGCGTTTACGACGACTGGGATGAAGTTAAGGAACAGACCATAGGCTTTCCCGGTGCAATATTCAAAGGCTTCTCCACTTCTGAAGAGGCGACCCGCGCATATAGAAACTTTTCCGGCCTGGAGGATAGAAACGAGCTGTTCCGCCTTCTTGCAAAAGGAAGCGGTGAGAAATCTAAGGTGGAAGCATCCGGAGATTATTCAAAATATCCTGAGATAGACCTTGACGCCTGGGCTGTTGATGCTTCCTGTCTCGGAAATCCCGGCACTATGGAATATCGAGGCGTGGAAGTGAAAACCGGCAAGGAAATATTTCGCGTCGGACCCTTCCCTGATGCCACCAATAATATCGGCGAATACCTGGCTTTGGTGCATGCCATGGCTCTGATGACGCAAAAAGGGGAATACCACAATATTTATTCCGACTCCAAGACAGCTCAGAGCTGGGTGAGAAACAGAAGAGTGAAAACCCAATTGAAGCCGACACCAAGAAACGCAAAAGTCTTTGAATTGCTGGCCCGTGCTTCCGTATGGGTCACGACTCATAGTTTCCCGGCCAAAATTATGAAATGGCAGACTGAAAAATGGGGCGAGATTCCTGCTGATTTCGGAAGAAAATGAAAGAAAAAATCAGAGAGGCCCTGCTGCAGTCGGGAGCCGTGGCAATCGGATTTGCAAAAGGCGGGGAGATTGACCCCGAAGTATCCCGCGAGTATGAAGAATGGATAGGGGAGGGGTGTCATGGCGAGATGGCTTATCTGGAAAGACACATTCCCCTGCGACGTCACACTGATTATGTTTTGCCGGAAGCTGAAACCGTGATTTCCCTCGCCTTCAGTTATGCTCCCAGGCAATGGCGCGATCTTTCCCTGCCCACAATTTCTGCATACGCCTACGGAGAAGACTATCATCTCGTTTTGCGAGATCTGTTGAATCCGATTGTGAAATCTTTAAAAGAAGATTTAGGGGGCAAATGGAGAATATGTATAGATTCCGCCCCGGTCGCTGAAAAATACTGGGCTGTAAAAAGCGGGGTAGGGGTTGTGGGCCTTAACGGGGCCGTGATCACCAAAGAAGCCGGCTCGCTATGTTTTTTTGTAGAGATTTTAACCACTCTGTCCCTTCCTTCCGATTCGGAAGCCCGGGGCTCATGTTTGGAATGTGGAGCCTGCATGGCAATATGTCCCGCAGGGGCCATACGAGGCGATAAAACGATTGATGCCCGAAAATGTATAAATT
>JAFLTV010000020.1:26451-30746 GCA_022509105.1 Muribaculaceae bacterium
GGGCATTTCATCTTCAAAAGCCATATCAAACAGAGGCAATGAAAAATCATCGGCCAGACATTCCACCGGTATTTCAATATCATGATCGAAGATATAAGAAGAATCTATGGCATCTATATCTGACTGGATCTCTGAAAGATGAGGATCGGATTCAATCAATTCCTCCACAGCCTTCGCGTCCTCTTCCGGGAGCATCCCGTCTAAGTAAGCTGCATAGGTTTCTTCCGATATCGCCGGATTAAAGTAACTCTCCATAACTTCCCTCTTTTTTTAAAACATCGTTAAACTGTTGTTTTGCACGCGAATGCAGGTTGTAGAAATTGGCCATGCCCAGTTGCAGAGCGTTTGCCGTTTCTTCATTTGTAAGGCCTTCCACGTAAAGCATTCTGATAATCATCCCGTATCTCTTGTTGGGCATCAGGTTCAACAAGGCTTCCATATCATAATCGCTCAAACTGTAGCCTTCTTCATATATAGATGATTCAGACTGCGGATATCTATCATAGGCCTCCGTGCCGCCGTCATTTTTTTCTTCCACGAATGTTATTTTCTGTTTCCTTCTATAACGTTCATAACAATAAAACACAGCCACGGTTTTCAGCCAGGTGATCAATGAGCTCCCGAATTTGAATGATTGCAATCTACATTCCCCGGTCTTCGGATTCGGTGTCATCAAATGGATATATATCTCGTTTATGAACTCTATGCAGGATTCGCAGTCAGTGTAATAGTTATCGAAGACAGACTTAAACAGGGGATAACATTTCACATAGAGGAATTGACGCGTCACGTCCCGGTTGCGGGCCAGAATGGCGTTCACGATGTTATAATCGTCGGTTAGTACAATGTTTGCGTTCAAACCAAAATCTCTTTGCTTCTTTTGAAAAAGAAATGTTCGGATATATCTGAAAGAAATATTCAAGACACCCCCGGGTATATGTCTTCTCGGAGGTGTCTTTGTATGTTTTGTCGGAAGATATTATTTTGTCTCCTGAGCAGTCAGATCACTCGGAATAATGAACACCGACAAAGAGTCGCCGGGAGTGATATATCTGTATTCCAGACTGCAATTTCCCTTAATCAAAAACTCTTTAAGATTAGCCGGAATGTTGCTGACCAGGCTGTCTCTGACGGTTGTCATATTGAGTTTGCCCAAAGATTGTTCAGAAATTGCAGATCTGTAAATGAGCGAGTTGTTTGCAAAGGTGACTGACTCGAGCACTGCTCCGTTCGATTGGTCTTTCGGACATGTTTTGTTCAGTTGGTCGGCCATCACTGCTATCTGTTCGATATAATAGGCTTTATCGTCTTTCTTGCATGATATGGCGAGCGAAATAACTGCAACTCCCATAAAAGCAGCCATCCAACTGAAGAATCTACGTATTCTCATAACTTTTACAGAATATTAAAGGTTGTGGTATATAGTTTGGCGCCGTTCTCAAAGTCTTCGATTTCAACTTTATATTCACCCGGTTTCCAGAAACCTTGCGAATTTGAGCCGAATGTGTTGAAGTAAGCGGGTTGAGCCTTGTTGGCCTTTTTAATTTCCACATTTGATGTGGCCGCATAATCCATGTTCTTGGTTGCAATCATTTCCTTGCCGTCCGGATTGATGATCTTCATGCCCAGTTTGTATATACCTTTCTCCGGAGCCTCAACGTTTACGCTTGTCGACAGATACTGCATATCGTTCTGGCGCAGCGGCTGATTGAAGTCGGAGATGATATAGTTGCCGTTATCGACATTGGCAAAGGCTATGCCCGACACTTTCAATGGGCTTGTGGCTGTAGGATTGTCCGGGATTATAGGTTTTTTGGAATCTATCGAATCCTGTTTCCATTTGTCAAAACATGCTTCGTATGATTTCTTGAAGATGTCATCGACATTATTAAAACCGTCGATCATCTTAAGGACTCCGCTGTTAAAATCATAAGGATTTGTGGAATAGGTCTGCAATGTGAATTCAACACGTTTCCCCACAACCGTACATTTGATGGGAGCTTTGATGTTCACTGCATTGGCAGCCTCGGCTGCGCATAAGCTTTTGAAAGCAGGATCTTTTTCAAAATTGATTCCTTTGCGATGAATGGTGTATAACACCGGGGAGTCTCCCTCGAAGGTGACCCAGTAAAAAACATTGTTGACTTTAAAATTCACGCTATTGTCTTTCGGGTCAAGACTCGGGGTGATCCCTTTGGTCACAAGCTGTTCCAATAATGCTTTCTGAGCCTT
The DNA here is from genome assembly GCA_022509105.1 of Muribaculaceae bacterium. GTDB lineage: Bacteria > Bacteroidota > Bacteroidia > Bacteroidales > Muribaculaceae > Lepagella. The sequence continues at coordinate 28,684 of JAFLTV010000020.1, forward strand.
CTGGGCATTTTCCGACAAAGGTTTTTGTGCCATCACGTTCAGGGAAAGAACAACGCCCAATGCAAGTGATAATATTCGTAAAATTTTCATGATCTCTTTTATGATTTTTGTTTAGTTTTTTATTTTTTCAATTCCACATAAAACCTATTAAGACAAACAGCGCGATGATCACCACTGCCGATAATAAGCCTAATATTCTTTGTAAGGTGCTGTATTTTTTTCCTGCCGCTATCATGAATCCCAGCGCGGCGCCTCCAAGCCATATCCAGGTGAACGACAAGGCTCCCGCTATTATTAATGATGCTATTATGCCTAATATGATCCAGCCGAATATGCGAGTCTGCCTGTCGATATTTTCTTCCTCCTCTTCATATGGGCCGTCGGTTTCATATATGGTTTCTCCGATAATATCCCCGTCGGAGGAAGATTGCGATTTTGCAACTTTTTCAGCAATGGTTTTTTTCACCAGTTCCCAATCCAGAGGATATCTGGAATCGCATGCAAGGAATATCTGCGGAGTGGGGCCGTCAGCCGAAATATTTTCATATTCGTTGCGGTTGATCCTTTTCCCGTTGACCGATGTTCCGTTTGAGCTATGGTCGGTAAGAATGTAATACCTTCCTCCCGTAAACTGCTTCAAGGTGATATCCAGATGGCTCCTGCTCACCTTCATCAGGGGGTCGTCGATAATGATGTCGCAGCCCTCTCTTCCTACTGTGATGAAAATATTGGAATTTGTATTGGAAGTGATAGAAGTGTGGGCCCCTGCTGCGGGAGTAAGCATGTTTTCAAGATCCTTTCTGAATTCCCGGCAGGCGTTATATCTCACCATCATGTTTTTATCGGTGGCCTGGTCGAGGATCTCTTGCAACTTACGAGGAAATGCTTTTTTTGAATGTTTCGACAGTTTCGGGAAGGGAGTGGTGCTGATATTGTTTCTGGTTTCGAAATCGCTCGCCAGAGTGTCGTAGGCATGATGCCCCGTCAGCATATAATAGAACACGCAGCCTAAGGCATAGATGTCGGCACGATGGTCGATTGATAAACCGTCGGCCTGTTCCGGGCTCATATAGCCGTCGCTTCCGATAATGGTGCCAACCATGGTCCGCCCCTCCTGATCTCCCATATCCTTCGCAATTCCGAAATCAAGAATACATATTCTCTCGTCGTTGCGGATCATAATATTGGAGGGTTTCATATCTCGGTGCACAAAATTCTTTTCATGCACAAATTGCATGGCTTCAAGAATCTTGATCATGATGCGTGATGCCCTCTCGTAGGGGATTGCCCCGTATTTGTTCACATATTGCTCGATATTAAGACCGTCGACAAATTCCATCACGATATAGAAATTGTCGCCTAAAGGAAACTGGTCGTAGACTCTGACAATACTGTCGTGATTGAGCTGTTGCAGCATCTCCACCTCACGCTCCGTGCGCGTGCGGATTTCAAAGTCAGAAGCGAACTCGGGCAAAATCTCCTTTATAGCCACTCTGCGCCCCTGCGGGTCGGTGCCTGACAGCACCCGGCCCATGCCCCCTGATCCGATTGGCGTGTCGTCAACTTGATATATAGAGATAGTCTTCATCAGTCTATTCTTTATATTTTGCTCTTTCTTCGTCCGATAAGACATTCACGGGATTATTTGCAGGAGGATCCTTTTGCTCCTTCACTTCCTTAATCTGTTCAACCGTGTTGTTGGATTTATTCACCACTTCCTGCACTCCTCTTTTTTCGTTTTTAGGGGTGGTGGTTTTCTGATTATTCGGAGCGGTCGGAGCAGCCGGAGCCGAGGGTTTGGCCTCAGCCTTCGGTTGAGCCGGAGCTTGTTTCACAGGAGTCGACGTCTGCTTTGTAGTGGCTTTGGGCTTCGCAGTCGTTTTTTTAGGGGTCGAACTGACTTCTGTCTTATCTTTATCCACCGGTTTGTCGGGAAAGAAGAATACCTTGGTGGCGATAAACAATGCTATCACCATTATTAGCCCGGCAAGTGAATAGAGATAAACAAGCATCCCTTTTCTTCGCTTGTTGTTCACGCCTTCCGGAGTCATAAACAACGTGCC
>JAFLTV010000020.1:30846-36131 GCA_022509105.1 Muribaculaceae bacterium
TTTGTTATCTCGTTTTTCTGGGGATGGCTGGCAGCCTGTTCCGCTGTTATCTCTCCTGCATCCACAAGTTGCTGCACATAGGATTGGTCATGAGAGATCTGACGTATGCTGTTGTTTTCAACATAATATATGCGGCTGTCGCCTACCCATCCGCAATAAACAAGGCCGTTTTTTATAATGAGCATAACACAGGTTGACCCCATACCCTCCAATTCAGGATTTTGGGCCGCTTTGTTGACCACAACCTGATTGGCAGCCATGATTGAGCTCCGGATTGCTTCTTCCGGAGTGTTGAAGGTGTTTTCTGTCAGAAGGCTTTCCATGATGCTTACGGCAAGCTTGCTCGCCACATCCCCTGCGGCCATCCCGCCCATGCCGTCACACACTACCATCACTCGTCCGTTGGGAGAATCGAACACAGTCATGCTGTCTTCGTTCACCTCGCGGGTCTTCCCTACATCAGTGGCCTTTGCTATTATAAAATTTTCCATAATTCTGTTTATATCTGTGGAATGGCTATGAAGATGAAGAGTGTGTTGCCGACTCTGATGATATCATAATTCTGCAATTCTCCCTCGTCGATCAGTTCTTTATTGACGTATGTGCCGTTGCTCGACATCTCGTCTTTAAAGCTGAATTTGTTGTTGCCGCTCAGATAGCGGATAAGGAGATGTTTGCCGCTCATCATCGTGTCGTCGGGCACACAGATGTCACACTCCTTGTCTCTTCCCACATAATTGCGTCCTTCATATATGTTGAAGGCTTTACCCATCGGAGTGCGGTTGTAGGTAACAAGGAAACCCACGAGTTTTCTATCTCCGGGAGCTGTTGCCTTCATGCTGCCGGCCACAGCGGGGTTATGACGGATAGTGGTGCGGGCTCCCGCCTGTGCGCCTGCTGCGTTCTCCTGAAGTTTCTGTTTCAGATTCGGCGCCACTTTTGTGTTCCCTGTGGGATCCTGTGGTGAGCTTACGTTCATACCTCCGGGAGCCGCGGGCTGTGGTGCGCCCGGCATCGGGGGTGGAACTATGCGGGTATGAGCACCCGGATTTCCTCCGGGTGACATACCTGCCGCATTATTTGATGGGTTGCCTGAAGCCTGGCCTGTCGGAGGGCATAGCGGGCATACATCGCCCGTGATGCTTTGGTCGTAGACATGACCGTTGGGACAAGTTCTCTTTATCATCGTTGTTGCTCGTGGTTTGGTTAGATAATGTCGAAATCGTTCACGCTTGAATCATCCATTGAAGAATCGTCTGCATTGTCGGCATATAAATCCATGTTATCCTCCTCAAATGTTTCCGGTTCGTAGGAATCATCCGGTTCGCCATAGATCAGATTCTCTTCCTCCTGAGGTTCTGCGTATGCCAGATTCTCTTCTTTATATTCTGCGGTATAGTTTTCTACATCACCGTTGTTGTTGTAGTTTTCATTGTTCTCGGCATAGTCGTGGCTGTAAACCTCGCCGGTCTTTTCGTCTTCGAAATCGTTATGAATATTTTCTTCGTAGGCATATCCTTTTTCATCTTCGAAAATGAAGGGCTCTCTTTCCACTTCATAGACACGCACTGTTTCAGTTTGCTTTGTGTCATGGCCCATCACGATTTTGTCTCTGCCCTGAAGCTCTATGATTTCATCTTCGTTATAGATACCGTTGCCGTCTTCGTCATAAGCAAGGATGTCTGCGCGAAGGTCGCCGTCAAGATCCACGAGCTTGAAGTTGCGGCCGTCAAGTGTGCCTTCCTCTTCTGTGATGATGAGCTGGTCGCCTGAATAATATTGGGTGGTCTTGTCGAAGGTTAGTTCAGGATCCTCCTGAGCTACAGTTTCTTCTGCCGGTGGCACAGGAGTCGGCTGTGGATGGGGATGGGGATGGTGAGTGTGATGACTCTCTTCTGCCTGCGGTGCTTCAACCTGGTTTGCTCCGGCTTCGGCAACTCCTTCAAGGTCTTCCTGGGAAAGGGTTTCCTGCGGGGTGTCTTCTCCGCCGCCGATATGGTTGATGGCATGGCCTGCCAAGGCGCCTCCGCCCACTAATCCTGCAGCTGCCGCCGCTCTTTTTGCCATGTTGCTCTTGTTCACTGCATTGTTCTCGAATTCTTCGAGTTGATAATCTTGGTCTGCCATAATCTTTATTTTTTATTTGTTATTATATTTTTCTTTTAAGGTTTTTTATTCCCTTTGTCTTTAAAGATGCCCGGGAATCTGAAATCTATCACCACCCCCGAATTTTTTTTATTTTATATATATTTTTTTGGTAGAGACGCCCTCTTTGATGATATATATTCCGCTTGACGGATTCTTTACCTCAAGCCCGTTCAAATCATAGATTCTGATCTCTTTCGGGTCATAATCATCAGGCAACGACGTGATTCCGGAGATTCTGTTCAGCTCGGTCGAGTTCAAAACTTCGTCTTTTTCATCTGTGAGATATATGATGAATTCATCCCGGCCAAGCGGCAGTTCCAGCTGACGCACCAATATCTGTTTGTGCTCTCCGTCGGCTGCAACCTTGTCATCATATTCCCATGCCGGAAGGCTCTTCTCTTTCCATGACTCCGCTTCCTCTTTCGGCACTACATATAGCCTCAGATTTTTTAAATCCAAAGTGCTGCTGTTTTTTATCGTTATACTTACGGTCACATAGTCTTCGCTCATGGTTCTGTAAAGCTTAAGAGAAGACGTGATATTCCTCTCTTTGGGCAAGATATTATATACTATAGACTGATTTTGGAAATATCCTCCCGCCGAGTCTTCTGAATCATCTATGGGGTAATAGCCGTCGCCCGAACCTCCCCAGCCGAAATTTATATGATAGAATCCTGTTTCGTTGTCATAACCGTCAACCACAAATGCATGCCCTCCGCCCACAGAAGTGCCGGAATAGATAACCGGCCGCTCCTGGGCAAGTTCATCATATAAAAGCTGGTCCCAATCGGCTTGCTCAAGCTTTGATTTGGTTATGTAGTCAGATGTTATTCTGAATTGACGGTAAATTGTGTTTGTCGTATCGTATGTATTGCCTCCTGTCGAGCTCCCGAAATCCAGATAAGAGGTGGTGCCGATCACATAACACAACTGTGCAGCGGCATAACGCGATTCCTCACTGTCTTCCGGCGTATAGCTGTCTTTCATAAGCTCCCAGTTGTTGGGTGATCCTTTAGGAATCGACATGGTCACCGGTGCTTTTCCGTAAGGATAAACCGGAGTGTCTTCCAATGTGAATTCCGGATTGTCGTTTCTCCAGTAATAAATCACCTGTGCAGCAGCGATTGCCACACATCCGGCCACGGTTTTCTTATTGCCGTCTGTTATAACCGGTGCTAAATCATTATACGGCGACTCCTGATGCCAATGGCTTGTAAGCAAGGGATCAATAGAACTACGGTCAGGATCTGGTATATATTCATTGACAGAACCGTTGCGTGTCATAGTTGTCGGAGAGAGTTCTTCCAGATGTCGTGTCCATTCCGTTAGAAACGGAGGCAGTTTGTTCTCATCCCAAGAGCCGGACTTGGAATATCCTGCCAACCGGATATCATTATCTCCTCTCCGGCTGAAAATTGCAAATCCTCTGTCTCCCTTTCCCTCTATTATGCAAACAGAGTTGAAGCTCTTCACGACTCGCAGTTCCCCGGCATCTAAATAGTGCCGGGCCAGTCGTAAGGACTCGGTCTCCAGATTGCTTGCTCCCATCAGGGTGAAGGGCAAGAATCCTGTCAATAATATGAATTTTCTAATAATGTTCAAAATATATATTTTTTGGATTAAAGTATTTTAGGATAAAAAGGATAGGTCGTCGCCATGACTTTCACTTCATGGCGACGACTCAAATAATTTATTAATTTTTGATTTCTTTTATGTCGGATTTTAAATTTGAATTGAGGTCTAATTCAAACATATCTTCAAACCCTTCCGATCTTGATTTTGTGGAATAGGTGTTCCAGTGGTTATTGTTGGCAATTCCGAAATAGGGTTCGCCCACTTTAAACCAATCCCAATATGCGAGATAAGTTTTTCCATCTTGGATTGTGTAATGATTTTCTCCATAAGGAAAGAAACCTGTTGCACCGTCTACCTTACATCCGAAACAGAGATCAGATGATGGATTTAGGATATAAAAATAAGATATAAGATCAGTTCTGAAATAGCCGTAATCTTTTGAACTTGCAAAATCTTCCGGAATAATTCTGTTTGAAAGAAAATACCAACCGGAATAGCCTGGATCATCAAAATAGATATATTTATCTACTGCATTCGGGTCTAAATAATACCCATCGGCTACAGACCGGCTGTATATTGCAATTTGTCGAATGTCATTATCTCCAATTGTGGGATATGTAGCTTCATTTTTATATTGGAAATCCTGGAAAAATCCGTAGCATAAAGCTCCCACAGGCGATGGATTCAGAGAAACTGTCGTTGTCTTGCCTTTCTCCACTGTTATTGTCTTTGAATCATAAGACATGATTGACCATAATATCCCTCTATTATAGGGTTTTATAAAAGCTGTGGAAAGTTTCTCTTTGTCACATAAGTACCACCTTGATAATTCATAATCTTCTCCATCTGCAAAATTCAATATGGAAACAACCGTGTATTTACCTTCCGACAGATTTATAGTTTTGTTTAAGGTATTGGTTGTAGAGGAGTAATCCACGATTGAGTCTACCAAATTGCCGTTTGAATTATAGAATAAAGTCCTTATATGGATATATTTCCCTGCTTCCGAATGGAAAGTTCTGTATCTTTCCTGAATTTGAGTGATATTATGATATGTATCCACAAAATCATAGCTGGAAAAGAGATTTTGTAATGACACACTAACTGCCACTTCATTAATGCTGGTGTCAGTGTCAATCGTGATATCATCATTGTTGCATCCTGTGGCGAGGAGAATCATTCCTCCCAAAGCAAGATATAATAACTTCTTCATAGTCTTTTGTTTGAAAGTCTTTTATTTTTTATTTAAGAAACTATGTGTTAAAGTCTGCCGAGATTGAATTTCCAGCTAAGTGAAATTTCGAAGGTGTTCATCTTGCTGCTGAAATTTTTGGCAAGGCTGCTTGTGCCGATATAATATCTGGCATTGAGTCCGATTAAGCTTGAAGTTTGATTTTGAGTTAAAAACATTTAAATATAGGTCTCCGTCATGACTCACACTTCATGCCGATGTTTTGAATCATTGTTTACTTCTTAACTCTTTTCCAGTGGAATTAAGGCTGAAGTTAAACATATCTTCAAACCCTTCCGATCTTGATTTTGTGGAATAGGTGTTCCAGTGG
>JAFLTV010000021.1 GCA_022509105.1 Muribaculaceae bacterium
AAAACATCGGATTCATTTTTTCCGATTTTGTGCGATTCAAAATTACCGATTACATCTTGATCCAAAGAATCGTAAGCGTTAACAGAAGTACACCTTGAGTGAAGGATATAGGTTTTATACTTTTGCAGATATTTTAACTACTTAAACAAGATCTATAACATCATCATCCCTTCAATAGCATAGAGAATGTCAAATCAAAAAATTTGCCGTCTGAAAATACTGTGATTCTCAGACGGCTTCTTTCTTTTAAGGCAGTGTCAACTCTAATTTTGACACTTTCTTAATTATAGCGAAATAATTAAGCTTCAGCTTCCTCTGTCTTAGGTTCTTCAGTGTAAAGATAATCCTTTATTTGTTCAGGGCGGAAGTTGCCGATAAATGAAGCGTGTTGAGCCACTTGTGCCTGACCGTATTTCACATAAACCTCAAGAGATTTACGGAAAGCCTCATTTCTCTGAACGTCTTCGAGAAGAAGATATCCCATGATAATATGACCGGCCATTTCAACAAGTCGGCGTGCCATGAAATCCTGGAATCCTTTATCGTCAACGCCCATTACTGCTTGAACGGCATCGGCATACTGCTGAGTCATAAACACGAGAGTGTTTTTGATTGCTTCATCTTCCGGATGCACTTGTTCGGCTTCATACTCTTTAATCTTGTTCAGATATGTGCCGGTTGTGACGTGGCGGATTGCAGCAACCACCTGCAATTGGGTTGTTCCTTCATATATTGAAGTGATACGTGCATCTCGATATAGACGTTCACAGGTATAGTCTTTCATAAATCCGGAACCACCGTGAATCTGAATGCAATCATAAGTGTTTTGATTGCAATATTCTGAGGTCATGCCTTTTGCAAGAGGAGTGAAGGCATCAGCCAAACGGCTATAATATTTCTGTTCCGTCTTTTCTTCTTTTGTCAACGGACGTTCTTTAGCTATATCATCATAGATCTTATACATGTCTACAAAACGAGAGCAAGCATAAAGGAGGGCGCGTGATGCATCGAGTTTAGCTTTCATTGTGGAAAGAATCTCTGCTACTGCCGGGAATTCGATGATAGCCTTTCCGAATTGCTTACGGTCTTTGGCGTATGAAAGGGCCTCACGATAAGCAGCTTCACTAATACCTACCGATTGAGCGGCGATTCCAAGACGAGCACCGTTCATAAGAGCCATCACATATTTGATAAGACCCATACGTGTGCTGCCGACAAGTTCGGCCGGTGCATCCTTATAAACAAGCTCACAAGTCGGACTGCCCTTGATGCCCATCTTATTTTCGATACGACGTACTGTTACACCGCCGTTTCTCTTGTCATAGATAAACATAGAGAGGCCGCGACCATCTTTAGAACCCTCTTCAGAGCGCGCAAGCACCAAGTGAATATCGCTGTCTCCATTAGTTATGAAGCGTTTCACGCCGTTTAAAACGTAAGTTCCGTCTTCCTTCTTGGTGGCTTTAAGCATAACGGATTGAAGGTCGGAGCCTGCATCCGGTTCTGTGAGGTCCATAGACATAGTCTCACCCTGGCAAACGCGAGGAATATATTTTTCTTTTTGCTCGTCGTTTGCGAATTCATAGATGGTTTCTGCACAATCCTGCAATCCCCAGAGGTTTTCAAATCCGGCGTCAGCGCGGCTAACCATATCTGCAGCCATGATGTAGGGAGTGATAGGGAAGTTCAGTCCACCAAGTTTGCGGGGCATTGACATTCCCATTAAACCTGCTTTACGGCAAGCTTCAAGGTTTTTTGCAGTGCCTTCGGCATATTCCACATGGCCGTTTTTAACTACCGGCCCTTCGTGGTCTACATCTTCAGCATTTTCTGCTATAATGTTAGCACAGATATCGCCTACAATTTCCAATACGCGGTCGTAGCTGTCCATGGCGTCAGCGAAATTCTGAGGCGCATAGTCATATTTGTCGGCATCAGCGAAATTTCTCTCCTTAAGCTCAACAATCTTATCCATCATCGGATGGTTAAGATGATGTTTAAGGCTTTCGTTATCGGTATAAAAATTAGCCATTATTTAGAGTTCTTTTTATAATACTTGATTAGTTTTGGAATAACATCTTCCATTTTTCCTGTGATTACATAATCTGCAATCTTATTGATCGGAGCTTCCGGGTCGGAGTTAATGGAGATTATGAGAGCAGAATCCTGCATGCCGGCAATATGCTGGATTTGTCCGGAAATGCCACAAGCGATGTAAAGTTTCGGGCGAACTGTCACACCGGTCTGTCCGATTTGACGGTCATGGTCGATCCATCCTGCGTCGACTGCCGCACGGCTGGCACCAACCTCTGCACCAAGTGTTGATGCAAATTGTTCGAGCAGATCAAAGTTCTCCTTGCTGCCGACACCATACCCTCCGGCCACGATGATCGGGCTTCCTTTGAGATTAACTTTTGATTTCTCTACATGACGGTCTATGATTTCAATAACGAAGTCTTCAGGATTGGTGTATTTGTTAACATCCATATCCTTAATTTCTCCTTTATAATTGGAGTCTTTGACTTCCTTTTTCATCACACCCTCACGCACTGTGGCCATTTGAGGACGACATTCGGGGTTAACGATTGTTGCAACAATATTGCCGCCGAAAGCCGGACGAATCTGATAGAGAAGGTCTTTAAATTCTGTGCCGCTCTTAACATCGGTGTAGTCGCCGATTTCAAGACTTGTGCAATCGGCTGTCAAGCCGCTGTGGAGCGCTGAAGAAACTCTCGGACCTAAATCACGCCCGATTGAAGTGGCGCCCATGAAAGCGATTCTGGGCTCAATCTCTTTGAAAAGATTGATGAGAAGGGATGAATGGGGTAGAGATGTGTAAGGATAAAGACGATCGTCTTCAAACTTATAGACAGTGTCTACACCATAAGGAAGAATTTGTTTTTCAATATCTTTAAGATTATCGCCTGCGACAACAGCTTCCAGTTTGATGCCAAGTTTATCGGCAAGCTGGCGTCCTTTTGTGAGCAATTCAAGACTTACGTCAGAGATTTTGCCGTCTTCATATTCGCAATAGACGATAAGGTTGTTTTTGTCTGCCATTTTTTTTCTGTTTTAGATCAACCAATCGTGTGGTTTGCGATAAGGTCAATTATTAAATTTTCAAGTTCTTCATCAGTGTTCTCGATCTTGCGGGCCTCTTTTGCAGTGAATACTACATTTTCAATAGATTTCACTTTTGTTGGAGAGCCGGAGAGACCACACTGAGCAAGATCAGCGTCGACTGAAGCTGCCGACCACTCACCGATTTCAAGATAAGGACGTTTTGCGATAAACTCCTTCTTTTCCTCATCATTGGCCACTTCTGAAGGCACGGCTGCATATTTATATTTCTGCACAGCTTTTGCATTTCTGGGGCGACATTCATCTGCAGATCCGTTGACAGTGACAACAAGTGGCAATTTGCCTTTCACAGTTTCCACGCCGGATTCAATGCGACGTTTCACAGTGATTTCACCATTATCCACATTCAGGATCTCTTCAGCATACGTGATTTGCGGGATCCCTAATTTTTCAGCAACCTGCGGACCCACTTGCGCTGTGTCTCCGTCAATAGCCTGTCGACCGCCGATGATAAGGTCGAAGTCTCCGATTTTTCTGATGGCTGCACTCAAAGCATAGGAAGTGGCTAAAGTGTCGCTGCCTGCAAATGCACGGTCAGAAAGAACAATACCACCGTCGGCACCGCGATACATGCCTTCGCGGATAATTTCAGCTGCACGTGCAGGGCCCATGGTGAGCACTGTTACCTTGCTGCCGGGGTGTTCATCTTTTAGCTTGAGCGCCTGTTCAAGGGCGTTGAGGTCTTCGGGATTGAAGATGGCCGGGAGGGCTGCACGGTTCACTGTGCCGTCAGCTTTCATTGCATCTTTCCCTACATTGCGTGTATCAGGTACTTGTTTTGCGAGTACAATGATATTTAAGCTCATAGCTGGTTATTTAGTTAGTAGTTTATTGATTTTTTCTGTTTTTAAATTTTGCGGGGTTGTATATTACCCAATAGGGCATAATATCCCCATATTCTGCAAAATTACGTAAAATTATTGAATTTTCTTAATTATCTCCCCTCTAATGACTTTTCATAAGAAATGATATGAAATCCGGTTCTTTTTTATAAAACGTGCGGTTTGGTTAACATCACTTGCCATTGAGTTGGAATATCCATAAAATTCATTATATTTGCGAGGCAAGAGAGAAACACTCAAACATGAAAGACTAACAACAAAAAAATTATGGATAAAGTAAACAAAGAGTATCTTGAAAGGTTGCGTAAAGCCATGAAAGAACATGGGATAGACGCAGTTGTAATATCCGGCACCGACCCTCATCAAAGTGAATTGCCGCCTGCACATTGGCGCGGCAGAGAATGGCTCACCGGTTTTTGGAGTGTAAACGGCACCAACGGAACAGCCGTTGTTACCCCCGATAAAGCTCTTTGTTGGACAGATTCCCGCTATTTCATACAGGCGGAAGAACAATTGAAGGGCACCGGCTTTTCAATGATGAAGGAGGATGGCCCGGAGGCTGTAGATATGATCGACTGGCTGGTTGAGAATGTAAAGGAGGGTGCGACAGTGGGAATAGACGGGATGACTTTTTCTGTTTCAACTGCCCAACGAATTGAACAGGAATGTGGAGACAACGGAATAAAATTCAATCCTGATTTCCCGCAATTTGATTACATCTATCCCGACCGTCCGAGCCGCCCGATGAACAAGCTTTTTGTTCATGATGAAAATGTGGTGGGCGAGAGTGTAGACAGTAAAATGGATCGTCTGATGACAGAAGTGAAGGCCGAGCTTGCCAACGCTGTCTTAATTTCATCGTTGGACGATATCGCTTGGGCCACAAACATCAGAACCGCAAATGATATAGCCTATTCCCCAATATTCGTGTCTTACCTCTATGTCGACGACGCTCAAAGAATATTGTTTATAGATGCTGAGAAACTCACGGATGAAGTTTCCGCTCATCTCAAGAAATACAATGTGGAAGTCAGACCTTACGATTCTGTTTTAGAATTTGTAAGCTCGCTGCCGAAGGAACGCAGAATATTGCTTGATCCCGCTAAGACAGCAAGAGGAGTCTATGATAAAATAGGTTGTACTCCGGTGTTTGGAGGAGCCGGTGTGGCTCGTTTGAAGAGTATCAAAAATCCGACCATGCTTGAAAACATATCGATAGCCATGGATAAGGATGGAGTGGCCTTGGTGAAATTCTTCCGGTATGTTGAAGAGAATGCTCCTTCCGGAAAACTTACAGAGGTAGGTCTCGGCAATCTGTTGCGAGATCTTCGTCTTGCAGATCCTTCATGTGTGGATGAAAGTTTCCATCCAATCATTGGCTGGAACGGTCATGGTGCGATAGTTCATTATGAAGCAACGGAAGAAACAGATGTTAACATAGAGGGTGACGGCATTTTGCTTGTAGATTCAGGAGGCCAGTACACCTATGGAACCACAGATATAACAAGAACAATAGCCATCGGCACTCCGACAGATGATCAGAAAAGAGATTTCACTTTGGTTTTAAAGGGTCATATCGCTCTATCGAACGCGAAGTTCCCGGAAGGCACAAGAGGATCGCAGCTTGATGTTCTCGCCCGTCAATTCCTATGGGCAGACGGCAAAGCATATTATCATGGCACAGGCCATGGAGTAGGTTTCTTCATTAATTGTCATGAAGGCCCTCAAAGCATAAGACTTAACGATGTTCCTGTGAGGCTCGAACCGGGAATGATCACAAGCAACGAACCGGGACTTTATTTGGAAGACAAATATGGAATGCGCACTGAAAACTTGTTGGTTGTGGAAAATTGGAAAACCACTGAATTCGGGCCTTTCTTCCAATTCAAGACGCTGACCATGTTCCCTTATGATAAAATTTTGCTTGATCTTTCTATCATGACGCCGGAAGAGATTGCATGGGTCAATGATTATCACAAGACTGTTTATGCCAGACTTTCTCCTTACTTGAATAAAGAAGAAAAAGTTTGGCTTGAAGAAAAAACATCTCCAATCAAATAGGAAACAGACAATGGCTATAATAAGAAGTGTCAGAGGTTTTACTCCCGAAATCGGGAAAGGCACATTTGTGGCAGACAATGCTGTAATTGTTGGTGATGTGATTATAGGAGAGGATTGCAGCATCTGGTTTTCTACAGTGGTTAGAGGAGATGTAAACTCCATAAAGATCGGCAATCGCGTGAATATACAGGATGGAAGCGTGCTCCATACTTTATATCAGAAATCAACCATTGAAATAGGAGATGACGTTTCCATCGGCCATAATGTAATAATTCACGGTGCAAAAATTAAGGATTATGCATTGCTTGGCATGGGCTCTATAATCATGGATGATGCCGAAGTGGGAGAGGGCGCTATGGTGGCTGCAGGTTCAGTGGTTCTGGCAAAAACAAAAATAGGACCTCATGAACTTTGGGCCGGAGCGCCTGCCAAATTTAAAAAGATGGTAGAGCCGGAAAAAGCCAAGGAGATGAATGAAAAGATAGCCAGAAACTATCTTATGTATTCCAAATGGTATGACGATGAGCTCATCGTTAAATAAAGAGCATGGAAAAGCCTCATATCATAAATCTTACACGTATATTCGACCACCGGGGAAATCTCTCGGTGGTTGAGCAATTTAAGGATATTCCTTTCGAAATTAAAAGAGTCTACTGGACCTATGATGTGCCCGGAGGGGAGAGCAGGGGTGGCCATGCACATAAGCAGCAAACGGAATTGGTGGTTGCTGTCAGCGGAAGTTTTTCCGTCACAGTCGATGATGGGAAAAATTATAAAGAAACATTTTTCCTCAACCATCCGTATCGGGGTTTGCTGTTGCCAACCGGCATTTGGAGAACATTAGATGACTTTTCTTCCGGATCTGTATGTTTGGTGTTGGCATCCGATTTTTTTGAGGAGGAAGACTATATAAGGGATTACGATCAGTTCCTTGAATTTGTAAACAACCGTAAGGAGAATTAAATCTGATATGAATCCTCCGGCAATAGCTATAAAAAGGTATGAACCCGAAAGTAAAAGGGAATGGGATGAATTTGTAAGAGATTCCAAAAACGGCACTTTCCTTTTTTATCGGGATTATATGGAATATCATGCGGATAGATTCCGGGATAATTCCTATATGATATATCTGAAAGGAAAACTCTATTGCTTATTGCCGGCCACTCGAAAAGATGATATACTGAGTTCCCACGCGGGTCTTACCTATGGAGGATTGGTGATGAGCCGGGAATGTACGGCAGAAGGCATACTGGAGATATTCTTTGAATTGATTGAGGAATTGAAACGGGAAGGTGTGAAAAAATTCATTTACAAGCCTGTGCCCTATATCTATTCCTCATTGCCTTCTCAGGAGGATCTCTACGCACTGTTTCGCTTCAACGCCCATATCAACTACAGGAATATATCCACTGTGATCGATAAAGAATCTCCAATTAAGATTTCCAGGCTACGGAGAAGGTCGCTGGAGAAAGCAGAAATTAATAATCTTGAAGTGATAGAAACATTCGATGCAGGGGAGATATGGCCCGTTATTGAAGAAAATCTCAGAGAAACTTATGGAGCCAAGCCCGTTCATGATGTTAATGAAATGAAGAGATTGGCGGCTTTGTTTCCGGATAATATAAAATTATATAAAGTTGTAAAAGACTCGGAGATTCTTTGTGCCGGCGTGTTTTATATAACGAAAAATGTGGTTCACGCGCAGTATATACATGCCAACAAGAAAGGGAAGGAACTTGGTGCGGTAGACGCAGTCGTGGATTATATTGTTAAATCCTCATCTTTTCCAATGAGATATTTTGATTTCGGAACATCGAATGAAGACGGAGGAAGAATTCTTAATGAAACATTGATCCATACCAAGGAAGGTTTTGGAGGAAGAGGGGTATGTTATGATTGTTATGAAATAAATATTGTCGGGGAATAATAGACCCTCAATTATAGAAAAATGGTTAAATTTCTTGATCTAAAAAAGATTAATGAAGTCCATAAGGAAGAAATTGAAAATGCCATCGGGAGCGTTCTTGAATCCGGATGGTATCTTCAAGGAAGCCTGACGGAAAAATTCGAGAAAGACTATGCTTCTTATATAGGCACGGATTATTGTGTAGGTTGCGGGAATGGCCTTGACGCCCTGACTCTAATTTTAAGAGCCTATATAGAATTAGGAGTGATGAAACCGGGAGATGAAGTTATTGTTCCCGCCAATACATATATAGCCTCGATAATCGCAATAACAAGGACAGGTCTCACTCCCGTCTTGGTTGAACCTTCAGAGGAAACCTTACAGATAGATCCCTCTCTTATCGAATCGGCTATAACACCGAAAACGAGGGCTATAATGATTGTGCATCTTTATGGCCGGAATGCGTTCGATGAAAGAATTGCGGAAATATGCCGTAAACATAACCTTAAACTTATTGAAGACAACGCCCAGGCCCATGGCTGTTTATATGAGGGTAAAAAAACCGGAAGCTTAGGGGACGCCGCCGGGCATAGTTTTTATCCCGGGAAAAATTTAGGTGCTTTAGGAGATGCAGGCGCTATCACAACTGATGATAAAGCTCTCGCTGAAACCGTAAGGGCGCTTGGAAATTATGGCTCTGAAAAAAAGTATGTCTTTAAATATAAAGGGCTTAATTCCAGGATTGATGAATTGCAGGCAGCTGTTTTAGATATAAAGCTGAAATATCTTGATGAAGAGAATGCCCGAAGAAAGGAGATTGCAAAAAGATATCTGAAGGAAATAAATAATCCGGAGATAAGGCTTCCAAAAGTGACTGATATGGATTCCCATGTTTTCCATATTTTCCCGATTTTCACTTTAAGACGCGATTCTCTTCAGGATTATTTAAAAGAAAAGGGTATCTCCACTTTAATTCATTATCCAATTCCCCCTCATCAACAGGAGGCTTATAAAGAATGGAAAGATTTATCCTTTCCTATAACTGAAAAAATTCATAATGAAGAGTTATCTTTGCCTATCTCTCCGGTAATGACTGATGAAGAGGTGGATGAAGTTATAACCGCCTTGAATGAATGGTCTGCATAACCCGAATAAACGTTTAAGAGATGAAGAAACTTGTGATATTTGATCTTGACGGGACTTTGCTGAATACGATAGCGGATTTGGCTAAAGCTTGCAACTATGCGTTGGAATCAATGGGTTTTGCAACTCATCCCGTCCAGGCTTATGCTTATATGGTAGGAAACGGTGTGAGGAATCTTATGAAGAGAGCCCAGCCGGATGCAGATGATGAAACAATTGATCAACTGCTCGAATATTTCAAGGAGTATTATAACGAGCATTGTCTCGACAACACAAAACCTTATCCGGGAATCAACGAACTTCTAAGCGCTTTGACGGAAAAAGGAATTGCTATAGCCGTGGCTTCCAATAAATATCAGGAAGCAACGGGAAAATTGATTGAAAAATGTTTCCCTGAATTTAATTTTGTAGCAGTCGAGGGACAACAGGAAGGAAGGCATAAAAAGCCTGATCCTTCAATCATATTTACAATCCTGGAAAAGCATCCCACTCCCAAAAGAGATGTGGTTTACGTAGGAGATTCGGCCGTAGATATAGAAACAGCCAAACGGGCCTGCGTGGAATCAATCGGAGTTTCCTGGGGTTTCCGTTCGCAAGCAGAGCTGAGAAGGGCCAATGCTGATTATATTGTGACCCATCCTTCAGAAATATTGGAAAGATTGAACGATGAATATTGAGTTATGTGTCGAAACCAATTATTTTGACACAACGCTTTAAGGTGAAATTATTCCTCAGCCGGAGAAATCATTTCTTTAATTTGCGGTGTTTCCTCAGTTATTTTGCTATCCTCTTTGTAATCCTCTTCTTTGCCATCTTTCATGCCGAAAGAAGGATAGAGCATCCTTTTCAATCCCCATTTTGCAATCGCAACACCTCCGGCTATTCCTCCCAACAACAGGCCGATTACTCCTACAGTGCCGTTGATGAAGCCCGCTTCTGTTGTAGAAAGTCCGAGGCCTCCGATCTCTTTAGAAGCAACGAGGAAAGGTTGCACAAGCTTCACGCAGAGCGCCTCCGGAAAACGATACAGCAACATGAAGGCCAGGGCTATAAATCCGGACAATGAGGGAAAGGACTTGCTAAAAGAGGAATTATAAGTTTGATAATTGTCAATAAAAATACCTGAACTCCTTTCTAAGTTCAGGCATTTCTACAAAAGTATTATTATTGTATTTTCAGAAGGCAAATTTTATGATAGCCTTTTCTGATTTGAGAATATACATCCCTTTTTGATTTAATGGAATGAATTTATCTTTGCCATCATATAAGAGTGTCCCTTTTAAATCATAAACCTTTAATGTTTCGTTTGGATCAACATTCCCAACTAATATTCCATCTGTTTCTCTCGTAATTGAAATACGATTTCGTGGGTCTATTTGAAGGGTTGATACTCCGGCACTTTCCACCATTAGTATTTCTAAAGTATTTTCTCCGGAAAGAGGATTTGTAACAAATTTATTATCTTCAAGGTTTTCTGTTACGTCCTCATCATTGAAAATTACTGAATAAATATCCCAACCTTCAAGTGGTTCTATTTCAATAGTAGCCATTGCTCCATAGGGATAAGTCATATCAAGAACATATGTTTGATTTCCATAAATACTAAGAGTGGCTTCTCCTATATTCCCGGTATTTCCATTGGTTCCTTCTTTCTCTATAGTGTATAATGTAAAGTTAGAACTATCATTTAAGTCAGTAATTTGAACGTAAGGATTATCTCGTATTATTACAATTTCTCTTCCTGGGCATGAGCCTAAAAATTCACCATTTTCATTATAAACATAATATTGATTGTTGTTCTCCTTCCAAACAATGAATTCAAAAAGATCATCATTATTGAATAAATATTGTGTGACCAGTACACCATATGCTTTTGCCGGTTCGGCACCTGTTACATCTAAATAATCAATATAACCGGCTCCCACCATTGATGCACTAATTTGAAAGGAATGAACAGTTTCAAAATTAGAATTTAGAACATTTATGGTAGCACTATTTTCATTTCCATTGATGGTAGCAAAAACAGCATTCTCCTGGGAAAAATATGCATATTTCAAATTACTTGTTGTGTAATTGTGTGGAGTGAAAGACACGGTTTGCGCTTGAATACCTATAGTTCCTAAAAGGCCCAAACACATTAATAAAAAATTTTTCATAATATTAAGTATCTGCCTTTAGTCTCCCCAGATCAGGCGTTTATGGATTAAAATAATAAAAAGCGCAGGAGTCTGTACTGTTACTCGTCCTACTCTTCAAGGTCTTCGCATTACCCAATCACTGTTGAACGAGTAACGCAGAAGCCTACGCTGAATATGAATAATATACATCAAGTCATGACGTTCTCACGTCTTAACAAGACGAATAAATCATATCCGCTTGACATCTGCCGTTACTTCATTCTTGACAGTGATTTTTCAAAAGTTGCGAAGTTTTGAAGGGTCAAGAATCAAGAGTCAGCAAACGCTCTTCATAAAAATTTTCAGGATTTTTCATCCCGGCTTTACCCTCCCACATTGCCCATTACCGGGCTTCTGCAGAGACGGTAAAGCACCGCAAATTTAATCAATTAATTACATATTTTCATTATTTTCACCGAATTTATTTCTAATTTGGCAATGGAATCCCCCGAGTGTTTCTGTTGAAAAACAAACCTCGGGGTTTTGTCTTTTTAACTAATTTACCTTGGTTTACTAATCTTGTAAATGAGATTTTTCAATTTGTTGATGAACTTGTCAATGGAGATTTATTAGGCTTCGAGGAGGTGAAATTGCTATCCTCTTCATAATCCTCTTCTTTGCCATCTTTCATGCCGAAAGAAGGATTGATCTTCAGGAATGAGCAAACAAGGAAGGTAACCAAGGAAGAAAGCACCACTACCCAGAAAAAATTCACGAAACCCTGGGGTGTACCCGTTGCAAAGAAATCATAGTTCTGCAACCATTCCTGGAGCCATCCGGCAAACATTCCCGGAATCATCATTCCTATGGCCATAAATGCCGTGCAGAAGGCATAATGTGATGTTGCGTTTTCCCCGCGACTGAAATATATGAGATAAAGCATATAGGCGGAAAATCCGAAACCATATCCGAATTGTTCAAGTCCTATTGCAATGGCGATCATGTGAAAGCTTTCCGGTTGCCACATGGCAAGAAAACAATAGAAAATGCAGGGAAGAGTAAGCGAACCAGCCATAAGCCAGAGCATCCTTTTCAATCCCCATTTTGCAATGGCGACACCTCCGGCTATTCCTCCCAACAACAGACCGATTACTCCTACAGTGCCGTTGATGAAGCCCGCTTCTGTTGTGGAAAGTCCGAGGCCTCCGATCTCTTTAGAAGCAACGAGGAATGGTTGCACAAGCTTCACGCAGAGCGCCTCCGGAAAACGATACAGCAACATGAAGGCCAGGGCTATAATAATGTGGGGCTTTTTGAAGAATGTTGAAAAAGTGGATAGAAAATCTTTGAAAATATTCTTATAGGTCACATCTTTCCTTGGCTGATCTTCTTTGGTTTTTGGGATAGCAAACCAATGATATAATGCAATGCCAAGGAAAAATAGAGACAGAATTCCAAAAACATAGCTCCATGCAACAGGAATATTCCCGGTGGAGGTTTCCCAATATCCGGCCAGCATGACGAGTCCTCCTTGTCCTGCTATGCTGGCAACACGATAGAAAGTGGAACGCACTCCCACAAAAGAGGCCTGTTCATGAGAAGACAATCCCAGGATGTAAAATCCGTCGGCTGCTACATCATGAGTGGCTGAGAAAAATGCAATCAGCCAGAAAACAATCAAAGTTGACGTAAAAAAGAAACTGCCCGGAAGCAGCAGAGCGATGGCTGCCATTGATATTCCCATCAGGAGCTGCATGGTCAGTATCCACCACCTCTTTGTTTTGAAAATATCAATAAAGGGGCTCCAGAACGGTTTTATAACCCATGGAAGATATAGCCAGCCGGTGAAAAAAGCCATGGTGCCGATATCAATACCCATATTGACATACATGAGCACGGTCAGAGTGTTGACGGCAAAATAGGGCAGACCCTCGGCCACATATAGCGAAGGTATCCACCACCAGGGAGACTTTTCTTTATTCAAACGTAAATTTTCTTTCATTTTTCATTATGCTCCCAGTTGTTTTCCAAGCCGGTCTGACTGTAAATCTCCTTAATTTCATCATCAGAGATAAGTTTGAAGTCTTCTTCAAAGGGTGTGACAATCACTCCCGCCATGTCTATAGCCCCCGGACTCACTGCCCGTCGTTGTGGGGGAGAAAGAAAATAAAAGTCGGGGCGATGTGCCTTTCTGCCGATGATTAGAAATCTTATTTTATCATTTTCCGATTTCCAGAAATATGAGTTAATTGGCGTTTCCCAGTTTGAGGCTAATGATGTTGGCATTGTGCCGGCTATAATTTTGAAAGGCAGGTCGAGAGTGAACATTATATTATTAAAGATTCCTCCATCGCCCTCTTCCCATCTGCTGTCTAAAAGATTTATAAGAGGGAGAGTCTTCATAGGCACAGCCTGATAATGACAATGATCGGGAGCTGAAGCTCCGGCTCCGTCGTCGTTATAGAACACAGCCATTCCGGGCAATTTTTGTGCAAGTCCGGTGGCTGTTTCAGCATTGAAACATTGAGGCTTGTGACTTTCAGAAGCTATTGTGAAATGATAAGGAAGGATTGGATAAGGATTGACAAGCAATTGATAACCGGGTATGATTTCAATTGATTGTTGTTCAGTCGGTCGATTTTCCGAGCAGAGGAAGCAAGTTCTTTTCTTTATAGCATCCGGATTTACATTTGCCAATGTGGAAACTTTCCTTGAAGGATTATATTGCACATATCCCTTAAGATCTCCGACAATGAAAGGTTTTCTTTCAATTGATTCGAGGGCTTTGCAACTATTCGCAGCCAATGGCCATTCAGCAAGCTGACGGTTGTAAAAGTCTTTTAAAAAATCAGGGACTTTCATGCAGACGTCTTTCTGATTAATCAACAATTTCCGAATTGGAATCCAGGTCCATATTGGCTCTTATGCGGGCAATAAGTTCCACTGAACGTATGAAATCCTTATATTCGTTGTTAGCGTTTGTTTTTTCAATCGATAAATCTGCATCACTGTTTCCACTCCATCTGCGGCAATAATAGATCGGTTCATAAATTCTACCCACGGTATAATCCCGGCTGATCCTTAAAGCCATGGCATAATCTTCTCCATAATTTACATTAGGAAACAGAATATTTCTCACCAGTTTGGTCTGGAAAGCGCGAGGAGCGCCGAACCCGTTAATTCTTAAGGCATTGTTGGCTCCGTTAAGGTCCGACCATTCTCTATGTGCGATAAGTCCCGGAGGTATAGGATTCAAGTCGAAATCGGTCATCATATACGAGCCTACCACCATTCCGCAATTTTCCCTGTGGAATTTATCGACAATCTTTTTCAGAGTGAATTTATCCGCATAAATATCATCCGAATCCAGTTGCACGGCAAAACGGCCGCACATGGGAGAAAGAATAGCTTTGTTCCAACAACCGCCAATGCCGAGATTCTCAGATTCCTTTATGTCTATAACGATCAATTTCGGATCATTGAAAGAAGCCAGAATCTCGCGGGTGCCGTCTGTGCTGGAATTGTCAACAACAATTACATTATAATCAAAATAAGTCTCTTGCATTAATGCAGACTCTACGGCATCCTTGATAGTGTTCACCCTGTTTTTCACAGGTATTATGATAGAGGCTTCAACCGGGAATCCTTCATCCGAACTGTCTTTTTCAACCTGTCGCGGATGAACCATGGCTCCCGATGCAATAAGGAAATCTGTGAAGATTCTTTCCATGTATGATTGATAGACAGCATTTCGGGGATTTACATAGTCATGCTGTTTGTCTCCGCTTTTACGGAAATCGATTTTACTGACAGTGTAAAGATATTCGGGCACCGCTGCAATAGTGCGTCCCACCGACATATTCAGCCGTAGTTCATACCATCCGCCATCGGGGGCATCTTCCACGAAATCTTCCATATCTTCGGAAGCGGCGATAGCATCGGCCACATTCAGCATTACAAGGGGCCCGAAGTCAAAATCATCACGAACTGATCCGAACTGATAATCGATCACGGGATGCAGGGTTACTTCCCCGTTATGTTCTTCGCGGTAGTTGCAATAGGTGATGGTCGAGTCTGCATCCGAGGCAATCCCTTCCATCCTTTGCATATAATTGTCGTCGAGTTGATAAGGACGGTCGTCAAGCTGAATGACTATGAATTGTTCAAGTCCTCCGTTAAGAATTTCCTCTCGGAAGGTTTTTATGTCTTTAAATCTTATAATCCTCATTTCGGTTTTTATCTTGAAAGCTCATTCAGATAATCATTCATCAATTGGCTTCTCTGTTCGGGGTTGATAGTCTCAAAAGGAATTGCTGATACAATAACGGTGCCTTTCCCGTTTCTGTTTATAATTCCTGCCGCTTCTCCCGTGTCGGAATATTCCATAAAGATATTGGAATTGTTTCCTGCAGGAGAAAGGATGTCCGGATTCTCCACGATATAACATTTCTCATTGAGAGTATTGTTGTAATCAAGACGTTTCGACTTGAAGTTGCTTCTTGAGATACTTACTTTCCCGGAATGGGGTCTCTCACCGCTGTTAAGGGAAATTCCTAAGACATTTCTTGCAAAATCGCTGCTTCCGGAAGGAGAACGGTCGTCAAAAAGGTCACTGGCCACGTATGTGCCTGTTACTAAAAGGTCGCCCCCGGCCTTTACATAGCTTCTTATCTTTTCCTGCAATTCTTTGGGGAAAGCTGTATACATGATTCCGGAATGGCCGAATCCTACAACCGTGGATTTCTGTTTTCCGAGGATAAGATCCACAATGGGATAATTGTTGAGGTTCACATCTCCGTTTTCAACAGCTGATGCGCTTGCCGACACAAATCCTTTTCCTGATTGAGCTATCGCGTTCCCATGAACGTAGGCATAATCGAAAGTGTTGCCTGCAATCACAGTCGCAGCATAATTACCGTCGCTTTGTCCGAAACGGTCTCCTGCGCTGCGTCTGAATTCATTCTGATATCCTATGAAGGAAATGTCCTTGATATAAGGCACTCCGAATTCGGTTGTGGAATAAAAACCGGCCTCATTACCGCTGCTGGCGCTCATTGGAGCGGCGATTCTTGTAAATCCGTTTACAATCAGAACCGGTTTGTCTCCCCCCTCCTTTAATGCCAGGGTTTCCGACGGGAAAGAGCGGCCGCCGTCATTTGCAGCTATGATTTGGAATGAATGAATGTCGTTGTCATTAACCTTTACAGTGAAACTCCTTGAAGAAGTTTCTCCTAATTTATGGAATCCTAAATCATCTCCGCTTCTCTCCATAATTATATATCTGTCCGGAGTGGCAGTAGGTTCCAAAGGATCTTCAGTAGGCTGCCATGACAGTTTATATTCACCCTTCTTGGTGCGTGAAATATAGAAATCTTTCACAGGAAGAGGTTGAACTATAAATTTCCGGTCTTTTCTTTCGGCAATAAACCTTCCGATTGATTTATAGATAGAGCGACCCACAGTGAATTTGAAATTAGGGTCGAGGCCATACTTCATGTCGGCATAGTTCTGATGACTCATGAATTCAATAAGGGATGCCGGGACTTCCGGAGTGTTTGCCTCTGCATATTGCTTATCCCACATGGATCGCCTTGTCCAGTTTGGCTCCCATGTCTGTCGTATATCCATGGTTATCTGGCGCATAAGCATATCTGTCAGGGCTCTCGAAATCGTTCTTGGAGTTCCATCTGCATAATATGCGCCGTCTCTTGTGTAATATATGCCCAGTGTACCGATGAAAGTGTCGTTATCGCGTTTCCCGGCATCAGAATGAAGGGCCATGGAGACGTCGATAGGGATATTGAGACCTTCCCGACCGGGGAGAACTCGCGAGCCTCCGGCAAGATAATTCACCCATTTTCCTCTTGTGGAATAATCGTCTTTATAGTCATCTTTACCATGGAAAGGAGAATATATGTATTCCGGAAAACCGGCCCAATGCAACCAATAGCGTGCTCCTTCAAGCCAACGGGGTAGTCCCGAGGTTATAAATTGTGGAGTATAACCGCTCTTCGAGGCCTCTTTTGCCGCTTCCAATTGTTCATTAAATTCATCCAGGGCTTCGGCGTCGTCTTCATCATCAAAAGATAGTCCGGAAATATACTCAAGGTCCGTTTCTTCCGGAGTTGAAGGATCTACTAAAAGGTCAGTCCTTCGGTCGCTTCTTTCTATATTACCCATGCCTCCGCCAATTTTCACGGCGTCGGCTGTCAGTATTTTTCCCGCTTTCGAAGACATGTTTGAAAGTGTCACGATCGGCTCTGTATCGCTATATCCGGCCTCCAGCGGGAATGTGCCGAGATACACCCAGGTGCCTCCGCTCATGGTCTGGTTAACCCTGAACTCCTTGGAACCTCCAGAGTAGTTTACAGTGTAACGTGCATCCTCCGTTGAATTGGGAAGAGTCTTATAGCTCACGTAAACTGCATATTCGCCATCTTCAGGAATGTCTGCATACCATGCTGCGAGAGATTCTTTTCCTGAAGTGATTGTTTTTGTTTGCCTGTATGTGCCGTTTTCAAAGGGATTTTCCGTATCTCGGAATCTTTCCAGGTCATAGATGAATCCTTCGCCATCCCCGACTGTCCATTTCTGGCTGCCCGTTTTTTCTTTGTAGTAAGGTTGTGAAAAAATTTCTCCACCTTCATTGGTGTCGTTATCGACGATGACTTCGTTTTTATTGATATTTCTTTCACGGGGAAGAAGAACATAACCGCCTGCATTTTCAATCATAGGCACCACATAAGGATAAATATATCCCATTGTATAAGTGTCTTCACACACCTGGAAGAGTTGCGGACGTTGCCAATACCAGTTGCCGCTTCCCGGCTTGAAATACCGTCCATGGCTTGCCCACATTGCCACTATATCTCCTTCCATGCCGTTTTTAGCTTTTGACAATGGCTCGGCCTCCACCACGAAAGGAGGATTATTCCTTGCAGACTCAGGCAGTTTGTCGATGGTTGTGATATAGTAGGAAAGTGGTTTGTCTCCGTTAACCACAAGTCTTATCTGATAATCAGATACTGAGTCCGGAAGATGGTAAGCGACCTGTTTGCTAAGATCGTTGATTAGTTCTTTGTTTACAGGGAGATATGTGAAATTTTCGTTTAAGGAGACTCTTGCAGTCCTTGAGCCGGCATCGGTCTTAACACTGTTCACACGCAAACCTCCCGGATTAAGCTGGTTGGGTATCCAGTCCAGAATGCCTGCATTGACAGCTAATGTCAATGAATCGCTTAAAACCGGATCTGTGGGTTTTTTTGGCGCTGACTGACTTTTAGTGGTATTCTTTTTGGTTACTTTTTTTGCGGGTGCCGTGTTTTTTCCTTTGCTCCTCTGTCGTGAGGCAGCTGTGTTGTTTTTGGAATTTTTATTGTTTCCGGCTTTTGAATTGTTCTTTTTCGTAGCTGTCGTGGTAGCTTTCCCTTTCCCTGTCGCCTTTTTCACTGCGGCGTCAGCATCGAAATTGCAACAAAGAGAAGCCGCAATAATTATCGCGGCGAATGCTGAAATGTATGTCCTGATTTTGTTCATGAATGGTCAGTTATGGGTTGGCAAAATTACACTTTTCCATTCAAATATCAAAACCTGCCAGTTTTATCAAGTCTCTTTAAAGCTCGTGTTTTTATCTATTTACAATTTTTTTGGATAATTTAAAATTTAAAATAGTTCAATAAGCCTACTTCAAAAGTAAAGATTATCATGAAATGATAAAGATTAATTTAAAATAAACTTTATGCCATTTATAAATGTTAAAATAACAGCTGCAAATATTGATTTTGTGGTTGTTAATTTTTCATTATTAAAAATTTAGGAATTATGGGATTTGCACAAGCAGTAAGAATAGGGTTGAACAATTTTTTCAACCCGACAGGTAGAGCTTCACGCAGTGAGTTCTGGTGGTATTATCTTTTTATCTTTGTGATAGCCGGTGTTTTAGGAGTTATCGGTGGCATGGTCTCCGCTCATGGAGGCGAAGAACAAACATGGGTGGGAATAATTTTTGATGTTCTTGCATTTCTGATTGGTTTGTCTGTTTTCTTCGCATCAATAAGACGATTGCATGATATAGGAAAATCGGGATGGAATTTGCTTTGGAATCTTATTCCGTTCTTTGGAGGCATTTATTTGCTTATCCTGTTCTGCAAACCGTCTCAACCCGGTGATAATGAATACGGACCCGAGCGATATTGACAAGAATATATTTATTTGATATTAAATAGATAAAAACGAAACAAAAAGGAAGGAACTCGAAGAGACGGTCAAACAGAACGACCGCCTCTTCTTCTTCGTGTTTTATAGAATACTTATTTCTTTATTTCGCCTTTTCAAATAATAAAAAGAACAGATTAATTCTTAAAAATAGTTGATAATTAAATCATTAATATTTAAATTCGCGTAAAATTTTAAATATTATGTTCATGAGAAACTCTTTATTTTTTATCGCTATCTTTTTGTTGGGAATGTTTCCCTTGAAGTTGAATGCATCAGAGATTCAACATATAAATCCGCCCTCATGGTGGGTAGGAATGAAACTACCTCTGCAGATTATGGTTAACGGTCCTGATATCAGTTCCTATGATGTTACGGTGAAAAATGGCAACGGTGTGAAGGTTACAGGAATCCATAAAGCTGAAAGTCCGAATTATCTCTTTATAGATCTTGAAATACCTCAAAATGCCAAACCAGGAACCTACAATCTTGTATTTTCAAAAGATGGCAAATCGTTTGAATATCCCTATGAGTTGGCAGCTCGCAGAGATGGGTCTGCTGATCGGGAGAGCTTTACCACTGCCGATTTTATATATCTTATAATGCCCGACAGATTTTCAAATGGTGATCCGTCAAATGACAGCACTGACGACACTACTGAAAAAGCCAATAGAAATTCTTTAGGTGGGAGACATGGAGGCGACTTGCAAGGCTTGATTAATCATCTCGATTATATCTCGGATTTAGGGATGACTGCAATCTGGAACACTCCATTGCTTCTTGACGACGACCGTCATGGTTCTTATCACGGATATGCGGCCTCTGATTATTATCAGATAGACCCCCGTTTCGGAGATAATGAATTATTCAAGGAGTTTGTTTCCCAGGCTCATAATAAAGATTTGAAAGTGATTATGGACGTTGTCACTAACCATAGCGGCACAAAAACATATTGGTGGGCCGAAGATCTTCCATTCCAAGATTGGATACATCAATTTCCTGAATACACCGGTTCTAACCATGCAAATTCTGCGATATTAGATCCGAACGCCTCAGAACTTGATAGAACTCTTGCTGAAAATGGCTGGTTTACGGGAGGAATGGCCGATATGAATCTAGATAATCCTTATTTGCTGCAATTTTTCAAACAATGGGCATTATGGTGGATAGAATTCGCAGATCTGGATGGTTATAGAGTTGACACTTATTGGTATAATGAGAAAGAACCGATGAGTGAATGGAACAAGGCAATCATTGAAGAATATCCGAACTTCAACATTGTGGGTGAAACATGGATAAGCCAGACCCCGGCTATTGCTTATTGGCAGAAAGACAATAACAACCATGACGGATTCAATTCAAATCTTCCGTCGGTAATGGACTTTCCTTTATTAAATGCAGCTAATTCTGTTTTTGGGAAGCCTCATTCCGAAACAAATGGTGAAAACGGAGAAAATCAGAGAAGAGGACGCAGAAATAATGGTGCGAAAGCGTTATATGATGTAATCTCTCAAGACTATCTTTATCCCGATGTAAACAACCTCTTGGTGTTTACAAGCAACCACGACACCGACCGTGTGGGAGACGTGGTTGGTAAAGACATCGACAGGTTTAAGGCCATGATGGTTTTGTTTTCTACAGTAAGAGGTATACCGCAGATATTCTCCGGTGATGAAATGATGTTTTCTTCTGTTGATCCCAAAACCGGCCATCCCGGATTGAGAGTTGATTTCCCCGGAGGTTGGGAGGGAGATGCTTTTGATTTCTTTACAGAAGAAGGCCGCGCTAATGCCGACACCGACTTCAACGGACAACCAATTGAGAAAGGAATGAGGAAGGAATTATACGATTTTTCAAAAAATCTTTTCCAGTGGAGAAAGAATGCCGACGTTATTCATAACGGTAAAACAAAGCATTTCATACCTACAAATGAGGGTTATGGCTATTTCCGTTATAATGATCAGGATGTGGTCTTTGTGTTTATAAACACTTCCGAATCAGAAACTATCAATGTGCCATGGAGCCGATATTCAGAGATTTC
The DNA here is from genome assembly GCA_022509105.1 of Muribaculaceae bacterium. Classification (GTDB taxonomy): domain Bacteria; phylum Bacteroidota; class Bacteroidia; order Bacteroidales; family Muribaculaceae; genus Lepagella. The sequence continues at coordinate 21,466 of JAFLTV010000021.1, forward strand.
TTCAGGGTTGGGCTCAGGTAGAAATGTCCTAACAGGTGAAGAAATAACTATTACCGACGACACTCAGGTCGGCCCCATGCAGACCCTCGTCGTTGAATTTAAAAAATAACAAATATTCAGAATTTAGCCGTTAATAAAATAAAAATTAATAACTTTAAGGTGTAAAACAAAAAATTCCTAACCTTAAAATATGATTCAAAAAATGAAGAGAATAATATTCCCTGCTTTTTTATTGTCAATCGCCACTGTTGGTTCTGCCCAGACCTTTAAGGAATGGCAAGACCAGAAAGTGAATGAAGTCAATCGCTTGCCTATGCGCACATCCTTTTTTCCCTACGTTTCTGCAGAGCAAGCTGATAAAGGAAATCGAAAAGATGCTTCAAATTATTTGGATTTAAATGGCTATTGGAAATTCAACTGGGTTGAGAATGCCGACCAACGCCCTGTTGATTTTTTTGTTGTGGATTTCAATGATAAAGGCTGGGGCGAGATGCCTGTTCCTGGAAATTGGGAACTTAACGGATATGGAGATCCTCTCTATGTCAACACAGGTTACGCCTGGAGAAATGACTATAAGAATAATCCTCCGATAGTGCCGGTGGAAAAGAATCATGTAGGCAGTTATCGTAAGACAATCTCTGTTCCCGCAGATTGGAAAGGGAAGGATATTATAGCTCATTTCGGAAGTGTCACTTCTAATATCTATCTGTGGGTAAACGGGAAATTCGTAGGCTATAGTGAGGATTCTAAATTGGAGCCGGAATTCGACATAACAAAATATATTAAGCCGGGTGAAGACAATCTTATTGCATTCCAGGTGTTTAGATGGAACGACGGCACATATCTTGAAGATCAGGATTTCTGGCGTCTGAGCGGAGTGGCCAGAGATTCTTATCTCTATTCACGTCCCAAGGATGCTCGGCTTGAAGATATTCGCGTCACACCTGATCTGGTTAATGATTATAAAGACGGGGTTCTGGACATTGACATGAAGATAAAGGGTAATGCAACAATAAAATTAGAATTGCAAGATTCTCAGGGTAAGCCCGTAAAGGAGATGACTGTAACCGGCAACGGCTCGAAATTGGTAAAAATGGAAGTCGATAATCCCGAGAAATGGACTGCCGAGACTCCCGACCTTTACACTCTCACGGCAACTGTAGAGAAAAATGGAAAAGTTTTGGAAGTTGTGCCCGTGAAGGTAGGATTCCGTAAAGTTGAAATCAAAGACCGTCAGCTGATGGTTAATGGAAAACCCATTATAATTAAAGGTGTGAACCGTCATGAGCTTGATCCTGATGGAGGGTATGTTGTGAGCCGTGAAAGAATGTTGCAAGATTTAAAGATAATGAAAGAAAACAACATCAATGCGGTCAGAACAAGCCATTATCCCAACGATGCCCTATGGTATGATCTTTGTGATTCTGTTGGCATTTATGTAGTGGCTGAGGCAAACCTCGAAAGTCACGGAATGGGTTACGGAAAAGAAACTTTGGCTGCAAAGCCGGAATGGCTCACAGCTCATCTTCAGAGAAATCAAAGGAATGTTGCCCGTAATTTCAATCATCCATCGGTGATTATATGGAGTATGGGTAATGAGGCCGGCAACGGTCAGAATTTCAAAGAGGTCTATGATTGGATAAAGAAAGAAGACCCGAGCCGTCCGGTGCAATACGAACAGGCAATCCGTACAGAATGGACTGATATTGTTTGCCCGATGTATGCAAGCCCCGAATGGGTGAAAAAATACACCGACAATCCGGAGAGCTACCGACCTATAATCCAATGTGAATATAATCATGTGATGGGTAATTCCGGAGGCGGATTCATGGAATATATGGACCTCACTCGGGAAACTCCTATCAATCAGGGCGGATTTATATGGGATTTTGTTGACCAGGGTTTGAGAGGAACCGGAAACAACGGGAAGGAAATTTACACCTACGGTGGAGATTATAATCCCTATGATGCTTCTGATAATAATTTCTGCGACAATGGGTTAATAAACCCTGACAGAGAGCTCCATCCCCACATGGCGGAAGTGAAACACCAATATCAGAATATATGGGCATCTCCTGTTGATCTTAATGCAGGGAAAATAAAAATTTTCAATGAAAATGTGTTTACAGATTTAAGCAATTATATCTTGAAATGGACTTTGCTGGAAAACGGCCAACCTATTGAGTCGGGAATGATCGACAATTTAGATGTAGCTCCCGGTCAAACAAAAGAATACACCCTGAATTATAATCTACCGAAAGGAGATGATGAAATCTTGCTAAATGTGGAGTTCTTCACTAAAAAGAAACAAGGTCTCATAGATTCAGGTTATATGATTGCAAGCAATCAGATGGAGATTCTTCCGTATGATTTTTCACGTCAGAATTTTGTTGAAAAATCAAATCTTACTTCAGCCGATGTGAAAGACAATAATAGTCAGCGACTGACTGTTGAAGCACCCGGTTTTAAAGTAGAATTTGATAAAAACACTGGTTTCATAACGGAATATAATGTTAAGGGAGTTGAGATGCTTGAAAAAGGTGAAGAAATCGTTCCTACATTCTGGAGAGCGCCAACAGATAATGAATATGGCAATAGATTTGTGGCTAAATCGAAAGCATGGAGAAATCCTGAGCTGAAGCTTCAAGACCTCAATTGGACAATGAATAATGGGATAGCTGAAGTGAAAGCTGTTTATTCTCTTCCCGAACTGAAAGCAAGTCTTGAAATGAGCTATGAGATAAATTCGCAGGGACAGATACAATTAATATCCGAGCTGAAGCCGGAGGCAGGTGTTGAAATGCCCGAGATGAACCGTTTCGGAATCAAAATACCGATGCCGGCTGCCATGGATATCAGTAAGTTTTACGGACGCGGTCCGGTTGAAAATTATCCTGACCGTAAAAGTGCAGCTTTCATAGGAGAATATGAACTTAATGTGGCTGACCAGGCCCATGCGTACATCCGTCCCCAGGAAACAGGCACAAGAAGCGACATCCGTCGTTGGCAGCAAGTGAACAAAGGCGGTAAAGGATTGCTTATCACCTCCGGAAGTCCATTCTTCGCATCAGCTGTAAACTACACTGTTGAGTCTTTGGATAACGGTGATGAAAAAACACAGATGCATTTTAATGAGGTGCAGCCGTCGGATTATGTAAACTTGATGATCGATTCCGAACAATCGGGAGTAGGGGGTATAAACAGTTGGGGCGCTTATCCTCTCGATCAATACAGAATAAAGCCGGGAGAACAAAAATTGAACATTATCCTCAATCCCGTGATTTAGGATGAACGCCAAGAATATTAGAAGAGCCGAGATTTAGATGTCTCGGCTCTTCTAATATTCTTGAAAATCTATGATATTATTTATTTGGGGAGGCTGTCTTGTTGCTGAGCTGCGGCTTCTGTTTCAGTATATTCCACGTTCTCTGTTGCAACTGCATCGCCGTTCGGCTGCTCGGTAAATTCCACACCTTCTTCAGTAACTGTTGATTGAGTTGCCTCTACCGGTGCTCCCTCTGTTTGATTTTCTTCTGTTTTTGCGCCTCCTCCGCATGATGCGAGAAGGAAAAGTCCGAATATGGGTAATAAAAATTTTTTCATAATCTTGGTTTTTATTGTGGAGCATACGAGACTCGAACTCGTCACCTCTTGACTGCCAGTCAAACGCTCTAGCCAGATGAGCTAATGCCCCGATAAAAGAAAATCTCCTTTTTCTGTTGGCAAATTTATAACCTTTAATTCATATTACCAAATTTTTCCATTATTTTTGTAGATGATTACAGGATAATAATCATAACGTAAAATATCATGAGAAAAGATTTCGGAAACAAACCCTGGTGTTATCCGCAGCCGGTGTTTATTTTGGCTGCCTATGACAAGGATGGAGTGCCCAATGCAATGAATGTGGCTTGGGGAGGAATTCATTACGACGACCAGATTGCAATGTGCATCAGCGCAGGACATAAAACAACAGCCAATATTCTTGAATCCAAAGCTTTTACCGTTAGCATGGCTGATGTAAAACACTTGGTGGCTTGCGACTATGTTGGAGTCGTTTCCGGCAATAAAGTGGCTGATAAATTTGAAAAAGCCGGATTCACTGCTGTGAAATCCTCTCGGGTTAATGCCCCTATAATCAATGAATTGCCAATGACCATTGAGTGTGAATTGATTTCTTACGATCCGGAAATGTGCACTCTGATTGGAAGAATTGTGAATGTATCGGCAGATGAAAGCATCCTCGACCAAAATGGCAAGATTGATCCCGCTAAATTGCAACCCATAACTTTCGACCCTGTTCATAACGATTACCTTGTGATTGGCGAGAAAGTCGGGAATGCATTTAAAGATGGATTGTCATTAAGATAATATCCGGATTTCTGAATTGAAATCTGAATGAAGATATTAAAACCGGACAGAATTGCAATTCCGGTTATATATATAAGTTTATAACTCACAAATAACATAAAAGACATGGCTCGGCCCTGTCTCCACTTAAACAACAAAAATATGCCAACTAAACCTTTTCATTATCAGGAACCTTTTCCTTTAGGTCCGGACACAACTGAATATCAACTTATATCCAAAGACTACGTGAAGGTTGAAGACTGGAACGGACATGAAATGCTGGTTGTAGACCCCGAAGGTCTGACACTTCTTGCTAATGTGGCAAGTCATAATTGCTCTTTTATGCTTCGTCGTAAGCACAATGAAATGGTTGCGAAAATCCTTCACGATCCTGAAGCCTCTGAAAACGACAAGTTTGTGGCTCTCACAATGCTTAGAAATGCAGAAGTTGCAGCAAAGGGTGTTTTGCCTTTCTGTCAGGACACAGGCACTGCAATATGTTCAGCTTATAAAGGACAGCATGTCTGGACCGGTTGCAATGATGAAGAAAAGATCTCTTTAGGAATCTACAAGACTTATACAGAGAATAATCTGCGATATTCTCAGAATGCTCCTCTGACAATGTATGATGAAGTCAACACCGGATGCAATCTTCCGGCTCAGATTGAGATTCATGCCACAGAGGGCAACGAATATAAATTCCTTTTCATAGCCAAGGGTGGTGGTTCTGCAAATAAGACTTATCTTTATCAGGAAACCAAAGCTATCTTGAATAAGAAGACTTTAGTTCCTTTCCTGATTGAAAAGATGAAGACTTTAGGCACTGCTGCCTGTCCTCCTTATCATATCGCATTCGTTATCGGTGGAACTTCAGCTGAAGTTAATCTTGCAACAGTGAAGAAGGCATCCGCTAAGTATTATGACAGCCTCCCCACTGAAGGAAATGAATACGGTCAGGCTTTCCGTGATGTGGAATTGGAGAAGGAACTTCTCGAGGCAGCTCAGAACATAGGTCTTGGTGCCCAGTTCGGAGGTAAATATTTCGCTCATGATATTAGAGTGGTCCGTCTTCCGCGTCATGGCGCTTCTTGCCCTGTAGGCATGGGAGTAAGCTGTTCTGCCGACAGAAATGTGAAAGCAAAGATAAATAAGGAAGGTCTCTGGATTGAGAAATTAGATGAATTCCCCGGCGAATTGATTCCGGTGGAATTGAGAAATGCAGGAGAAGGCGAGGTGATTGAGATAGACCTCAACCGACCCATGGAAGAAGTCTTGGCAGACCTGAACAAGTATCCGGTTTCAACTCGTCTTTCTTTGAAAGGCACAATCATTGTTGGCCGCGACATCGCTCATGCAAAGATCAAGGAAAGACTTGACGCAGGCGAACCGATGCCTCAGTATCTGAAAGATCACCCCATCTATTATGCCGGACCCGCTAAGAAACCTGAAGGTATGCCATCGGGTTCATTCGGTCCTACAACCGCAGGACGCATGGATTCCTATGTCGATCAGTTCCAGGCAGCCGGCGGCTCAATGATTATGATAGCAAAAGGTAACCGTAGTCAGCAGGTGACAGATGCTTGCAAGAAGCATGGCGGTTTCTATCTCGGCTCGATCGGTGGACCTGCTGCAATTCTTGCTCAGAATTCTATCAAGAATGTTGAATTGCTGGAATATCCTGAACTCGGAATGGAGGCAATCTGGAAAATAGAAGTTGAAGATTTCCCCGCTTTCATTCTTGTCGACAACAAGGGTAATGATTTCTTTAAACAAATCAAGCCTCGTTGTCCGATGGATACTTGCTCAAAATAAATTCTATTTTGATAAACAGCTGAAATTCTTATATATAAAATATATGATAAATTTTAAATCAATCAAAAGTGTGCTGACAGTTGTCAGTGCACTTTGTGTTCTGTCCCTTATCGGATGTTCGGGTCAGAAATCGGAGTATGAAACCCAATCCTTTGAGATAGGGAAGGGGCAGTTCTTGCTAAATGGTGAGCCGTATGTAATAAAAGCGGCAGAACTTCATTATCCTCGGATCCCAAAAGAATATTGGGATCAAAGGATTAAGCTTTCTAAGGCTTTAGGAATGAATACAGTTTGCTTATACACCTTCTGGAATGTGCATGAGCCTCAGGAAGGTCAGTTTGATTTTAGCGGACAAAACGATATTCGTTCCTTTATTGAATTGTGTAAAGATAATGGTCTCAATGTAATTCTTCGCCCCGGGCCCTATGTATGTGCCGAATGGGAAATGGGTGGACTTCCATGGTGGCTCTTAAAGAAAAAAGATATAAAGTTGAGAGATAACGACCCTTATTTTCTTGAAAGAGTAAATGAATTCCAGAAGGCACTTGCTAAGGAAGTGGGAGACTTGACTCTTTCCAATGGTGGTCCCATCATTATGATTCAAGTAGAGAATGAATATGGTTCTTATGGAGAAAACAAGGAATATGTTTCAAATATCCGGGATATGCTGCGTAAAAACTTCGGAGAAAACGTAATAATGTTCCAATGTGACTGGTCATCAAATTTTACTCTCAATGGTCTTGATGATCTTGTTTGGACAATGAATTTTGGAACAGGAGCCGATGTTGATCAACAGTTTGCGGATTTGAAAAATCTGAGACCTGAATCCCCTCTCATGTGCTCTGAATTCTGGAGCGGTTGGTTTGATAAATGGGGAGCGGCCCATGAAACTCGCCCTGCTGATGAAATGATCAAAGGTATAGACGACATGCTTTCCAGAGGTATCTCGTTCAGTCTTTATATGACTCATGGAGGAACCAACTGGGGACATTGGGCAGGAGCCAATTCTCCGGGTTATGCCCCTGATGTAACATCTTACGATTATGATGCACCTATAAGTGAAAGTGGTCAGACAACAGATAAGTATTGGGCTCTTAGAGAACTACTGACTAAATATAACGAAGGTAAGCCGATGCCTAAGGTGCCGGAAACTATTACTCCAATCTCAATCGATCAGTTCTCATTTAGTGAATACGCTCCTATCAGTAAGGCAAAATGTATTGAAACCGATACTATCATGACTATGGAAGAATTTGACCAAGGATTTGGCAGTATAGTATATCAAACCATTTTGCCTGAAGTTAATGAAGGAACTATTCTTAAAGTGAACGAAGCCCATGATTATGCTCAAATATTCATTAATGATGAGTATGTAGGAAAGCTTGACCGAAGATTGGGAGAAACCGAACTTAAGCTTAAATCTTATCCTCAGGGAGCAAAATTGGATATTTTTGTAGAGGCAATGGGAAGAATCAATTTCGGGGTAGCAATTAAAGACTATAAAGGTATCACCAAAGAAGTTTCTTTGAATTCCATCAAAAATGGTAAAGAAAAAAGCGATATTCTGAAAGGATGGAAAGTATACTTGTTGCCGGATGAATTGGCATATTACGAAAGTATGACCTTTAACCCGGTTTCAGAAGTGTCGGTTGGTTCAAACGGCAGATATCCGCGCGGTGTTTATCGTGGAAAATTTAATGTGGAAAAACCATCAGACACCTTCTTGACTTTCGCAACTTGGGGAAAGGGATTAGTATATGTGAACGGTTATCCCATGGGCCGTATATGGAATATCGGACCGCAACAAACTCTTTATATGCCGGGTTGCTGGTTAAAGAAAGGTGAAAATGAAATTTTGGTTTTTGATATCCTTGGTCCTGAAAAATATATTTCCGAGGGATTGACAACTCCAATTATTGACATGCTTCAAGGAGACGCTTTGAAAAAACCGCGAAAGGAAGGGGCTACTCTGGATCTCGGCAATATTCCTCCTGTTTTCGGAGGTTCTTTCCCAACCGGCAACGGATGGAAGCATCAGGAGTTTGAAAAAGTTGAAGAGGGAAGATATCTTGTAATTGAGGCACTGTCACCGGCTGCTGAAAAAGATTACGCTGCAATAGCTGAATTTTATGCTATAGGTGCAAACGGTCAACGTTTGAGCAGAGAAGGATGGACTGTGGATTATGCAGACAGTGAAGATTTAGAAAGTGGAAACAATAGTGCTGAAAAGATTTTCGACCTTCAGGAATCAACTTTCTGGAAATCTTTGGATAATGCGCCTTATCCGCAAAGAATTGTAATCGATTTAGGTAAGGAAGAAAAAGTAAAAGGCATCGAGTATCTTCCAAGGATGGAAACCGGAGCTCCCGGTGCTATTAAAGACTATAAGATCTACCTCACTAAAGATTCTCCTGTAAAATAAATTTAATAATGGACAAAAAATCAGAGCTCCTTTGAGCTCTGTTTTTTTTGTCAAAAAAAGGGTGGTATGCCATCGACATACCACCCAAATTATAATGATTTCAATTAACGGTTCATTACTTTAACTGATTTAACAGTGCCATCGGAATAAGTAGAACGCTTGATGTATAATCCTGTCTCCGGATTATTCACTTTAATTCCATTGAGGTTGTAATATTCCTCTTTCATGATATCAGCGTTATTTATTCCTTCTAATTTAACATTGCCGCCATATGTGATGTCGCCTGTTAAGATATTATAGTTCATAGGAACTCCATAGAAGCTCTGTTCTACTCCGTCAACTTCTGTCTTGTAAATTGTCTGGATAGAGAGGACATCAAATCCTTCAGCATAAAGTATCAATGTCTTTTCTGGGCCTGATCCATATATGTCAAACTCAGGTGAGTAATAATCATAGGGAACTTCTGTCTGATTGTTATCAAGCTCACCATACAATTCTTCATCAAATTCATAAACTTCACCATCAACCAACAATCTCCAGTATAAATTTTCCGTATCAAGGAGATATCCTTCTGCTGTCAGATTTGGTATAATGAATTGCACACCCATATATGAGCCATTATACTCTTGGTAGTAAGTCAATTCAGCGGGAGCCGGTGTTAAGTCAAAAGTGGCCGGTTGGAAATGAATCAAAGGATTGTCATAAATTTCCAGATAACGGATATATTCAGTGTTTGAATTTACGAATAAGGTGTATTTATAGCTCATGCTCTTGGCTTCAGCATCATAGGAGAATTCAATTTCAGGCAGAATTGTGTAATTGGTTCCATCCGGATATACCTCTCCACCGATCAGATATGCAAGATAGAATCCACCCGGGCTATTATATGAACCCATGTATTGTCCACCTTCAAATATAATCTTGTCATTATTAACAGTTCCCTTGATCCAAGCATCGGGAATATAAGCGGATACACCTTGAATGTAAACCTCATCACCGATGAATCCTACATTTACGGCTTGACCGCCACCATTTGCAACAAGAACCCATTCTTCTGTTTCAAGTCCGGCAGGTGCTTCGATAGGAGTGGCTGTAAATTCCTGATAAACTATATCACAGTCTCCATAACCTACCCACTCCATTTCTTCGTCGACAAGACCGAATATAACTTTATAGTCACTGGGTTCCATCACCCATTTACCATCCTCAAGATGGAACACTATTTCATTGTCGGTCTCGGCAACTTCATAACTCCAAGTGGAACCCCAGGCAGTCTCTTCTTCCGTGCCATTAAGACGTGAAAGATAATAATCATTCACGACTCCGTCAGATCCTTCCTCCTGATATATCAATTGGGGGAAAGTGAAGACTATTTCGTCGTCTTTCAATGTACCTTTCATGTAAGAAGAAGTGGGGAACTGGGAAACAGGATTATAAACATAAACATCTTCCCCGTCAAAATAAATATCCGTAAGGTTTGTGAAGTTAATTTGATAAAGAAGCATGCCCCAATAATTGATCCATGCCTTACCGTTTGCCTCAAAAGTGGTTTTTTCTCCGGGAGCAGTTGTAATAGGTCCTTCCCCTGCTCTGGTGTTTTTACTGTTTGTAAGTTTTTTAGATGATTGATGAATCTTTGTCAATTCTACTTTTTCAAGATTGGCAACATTCAAAGATGGCTCCGCAACAGCTGCTGTTGCAACTCCACCACATAGGCCGGTGAAGATAGCGCCGAGAATTAATGGGTAAAATTTTCTCATAAAATGAAATTTTTAGAGATTAACATTAAAAACGGAATATAAGATTCCAAATATTTATATAAAAGAAAAAATATGTTTTTACCTGTTCAATGAAAGTTTAGTGCCACAAAATTACAAATTTTTATTGAGTTAATCAAAATGCCTTTCACAGTCATAATGAAAGTTTTCCATGCTTTCTCCTGACAAGAATTAAAGGAAAGTATAAACAAAAAGCCCGGATCCTGTTAAGGAATCCGGACTTCAGTCTATAGAATATTCTGGAGCTATTATTTAAGCAGGTCCACAGATCGTTTGATGAATTCATTGAGATACTCGCCTGAAAGAAGATGGCTCTGAAGCAGTGCAAGGTCGATTATCTGACGCACCACAGGTTGGGTCTTGGCATAATCTGTAATCAGGCTGTTTTCCTTGTTCCTGAGCTCTGCAACTTTATTTTCCTTTTCAGAGAGGTCAGGGGCCTGTTCCTTCTTCTCCTCAGCTTCTTTCCTGGATTTGGAAATTTCTTCATTGAGAGAGTCGATTTCTTTACGCACCGGTGAAACCTCTCCTTCCAAAGCCTTGGTGGCTTCCTCAATAATAGATTTAACTACCGATTGATTCGTGTTGACGATCACTTCATAGCTATCAGGCAATTCTGCATAGAAAGCTGCTCCGGGTTGCATCTGGGCCATATCTTTCATGCGTCGCATGAATTCATTCTGAGTCACGGTCGCCGGTGCGTCTTTTTCTCCAAGGGCTGCGAATGTCACTATGAAATTGGCCTTTTCAATGTCCGGTATCCGGCTCTTGAATACTGTGCTCATGATATCTGTCTGCAACGGTGAAAGCCCTGCATCTTTGGCATCATTCTTCACAATGAGCCTTTCCGGTATGTCTGAGTCTACCCTTACAAAACGTGTCTTTTCAAGCTTCTGTTCAAAAAGGCCCACTATATGGTTGTCCAACTGACCGTCAAGCACAAGCACATTATATCCTTTGTCTTCTGCTGCTTTCACGTAGGTGAATTGTGCTTTCGGATCGGTGGTATATAGATATATAACCATGTTGTCTTTGTCGGTCTGGGTTGACTCCACAAGCTTGCGGTATTCTTCAAGAGTGTAGTATGCGCCTGCAACATCTTTCAACAGATAGAAATTCTTTGCCTGTTCATAGAATTTCTCGTCTGTGAGCATGCCGTATTCAATGAATACTTTGATGTCGTCCCATTTTTCTTCAAACGACTTGCGGTCGTCTTTAAACATCTTGTCGAGACGTTCTCCAAGTTTTTTGGTGATATATGAAGATATTTTCTTTACTTGAGAATCAGCCTGGAGATAACTTCTGCTGACATTCAGAGGGATGTCGGGTGAATCTATAACGCCCTGCATGAGGGTCATGAATTCCGGAACGACTCCTTCCACTTGATCCGTTACGAAAACCTGATTGCAATAAAGCTGAATTCTGTTTTTCTGGATATCGAAATTGGTCTTTATTTTCGGGAAATAAAGTATGCCTGTGAGAGTGAAAGGATAATCCACATTCAGATGAATCCAAAACATCGGGTCTTCGCTTCCCGGCATCAGTTCATGATAGAATTTCAGGTAATCTTCATCTGTAAGTTCCGTAGGTTTCTTTGTCCAGAGAGGTTCAGTGGCATTGACAACTTTATCCTTGTCGGTATCCACATATTTGCCATCTTTCCATTCCTGTTCTTTCCCTGAAATAACGGGCACCGGAAGGAAACGGCAATATTTCTTAAGAAGAGTGTCGATTCGTGCTTGCTCGAGAAATTCCTTATCTTCATCATCAATATAAAGGATTACGTCTGTGCCTCTTTCGGTCTTGTCGGTTTCCTCCATCGTATATTCAGGACTACCGTCGCAAGTCCATTTCACAGCCTTTGCTCCTTCTTTATAAGAGAGTGAACGAATCTCGACTTTCTTGGATACCATAAAGGCTGAATAGAAGCCGAGTCCGAAATGTCCGATAATGGAATTTGCGGTGTCTTTATATTTTGCCAGGAATTCTTCTGCTCCCGAGAATGCGATCTGATTTATATATTTGTCGATGTCCTCGGCGTCCATGCCTATTCCGTGGTCGGAGACAGTAAGAGTGCCCTTTTCTTTATCGATGGTCACCTTTACATTCATTTCGCCGAGTTCTCCTTTGAAATCGCCGAATGAATAAAGGGTCTTTAATTTTTGAGTTGCATCCACTGCGTTTGCCACGAGTTCACGCAGGAAGATTTCATGGTCGCTGTATAGAAATTTCTTGATTACGGGGAAAATGTTTTCGGTTGTTACCCCAATTTTACCTGTTGCCATATATTTTGTTTTTAAATTCTTTTAGTTTCTTTTTTTGTAAATTTCTTGCAAAAAACGTTCCAAAACTATAACATAAAAACCGGAAAAAGGGTTTATTTTTCAGTCCATACTTTTTGTCGGTCGTTTCATAAGAATCTATAATATGTATTTGATATTTGGTGAAATGTATTATATTTGTATTTGATAATTGCATCTTTGCGATTAACGGCATTTAAAAAGGATTTTAATGGAAGTTATAAATACGATAAACGACTATCTTTGGACCTATGTGATGGTAGGTTTGCTATTAGGTGGCGCTTTATTTTTCACTGTCTACACTCGTGGAGTGCAATTCAAGATGATTCCTCAGATGTTTAAACTGCTGTTTGAATCAAGCAAGAATTATGAAAATCCGGATGATCCTATTAATAAGAAAAAAACCATTTCTTCATTTCAGGCTTTCGCTGTTTCTCTGGCAAGCCGTGTTGGAACCGGAAATATTGCCGGCGTTGCCATTGCTATCGCTTTAGGGGGTCCGGGCTCGGTTTTCTGGATGTGGATTGTGGCGCTCATCGGTTCTGCCAACGCTTTCATTGAATCTACATTAGCTCAGCTTTTTAAGGTGAGGGATAAGGATGCATTTCGTGGCGGTCCGGCTTATTATATAATGAAAGGGATGCATAAAAGATGGTGGGCTATAACTTTTTCAGTTTTAATAACCCTCACATTCGGCCTCGCATTTAATACGGTGCAAGCCAATACAATAGTAACTGCATTCCAGGGCACTTTCGGTCTGCCTCCCCTTTGGGTAGGAATCGTTACAACTGTGATTTCATTATTGGTTATCTGCGGTGGCATACAGAGAATTTCAAAGGTCAGCGAGATTGTAGTCCCCATCATGGCAGGCTGTTATATCCTTATGGCAATTTATATAATATGCGCCCATATAACAGATTTCCCGGCCGTCATATCATTGATAGTGAGAAATGCTTTTGGAATTGAACAGATAATGGGAGGCGGTGTCGGTATGGCTATAATCTTAGGAGTGAAACGAGGCCTTTTCAGCAATGAAGCGGGAGAGGGGTCAACTCCGAATGCCGCGGCCACTGCCGATGTCAGCCATCCGGTGAAACAGGGCCTGATTCAGACTTTGGGTGTCTTCACAGATACGATGCTCGTTTGCACTTCCACAGCTTTCATAATTCTTTGCAGCGGTGTCTTTGACTCCGGTTTGAACGGTATCGAACTGACAGAGGCTGCCCTAAAGTCGGAAACGGGAGAATTTGCCACTTGGTTTCTCGCTGTTGCAATTTATCTTTTTGCTTTCACAAGTGTGATTGCTAATTATTATTACGGGGAAACCAACCTCAATTTCATTTATAAAAATAAATGGATAATATATGCTTTCAGGCTATGTGTGGGAGGCACTTTGATGATTGGCGCACTCTCATCTTTGGAATTTGTTTGGGCAATTTCAGACATCACAATGGGTCTGATGACTCTTTGCAATATGACTGCAATTCTGTTTTTAGGAAAGTATGCCGTTAAATGCCTAAGGGATTATCTTAAACAATTGAAGGAAGGTAAAGATCCACAGTTCACCTATAAGGTGATTCCGGAAATTGAAGATGAAATTAAAGAAGCATGGCCTGATTAACCTCTAAATAGCTATCTTCATCAACACAGCATCTCGATAGTTTCGCCGAACTGAAGACTTCACAACTTCTATAATGATTAAGATTCATTAATTTTGTAAATTGAATAAATAGACACTGAACAAACCATGGTAACCGGAGAAATCAAGAATCAGATCGACTCTATTTGGGACACCTTCTGGACTGG
>JAFLTV010000022.1 GCA_022509105.1 Muribaculaceae bacterium
CAATAAATATAGATTAATCCTGCAATTTTATTCGCACTTCGGATTTGAATCTATACTGTTATCAGAAGTTGGAATTAAAGTGCAATTTTTATTATTGTTCTATGAATTTACAATGGCAATGGGGACATTGCATTTTATGTTGGCTTTTTAAGAGATTATATTTAATTTGGCCAAAATAACGATTACATTTCGGATTCGGACATATATATTCTTTTTCAAGTTTTTCCACCAATTTTTCGTTTTCTTCATCTGGGTCATTTTTCTTGAGCCCCCAAAAACTATAAGCATTTCCTAAAACTCCAATACCTGTTAAAGCAAAGCCCCAGGCTGATAATCCTAAAGGACCTAAAAAGAATATCGTTGGCATTGCACACATAGTAAAAATACCACACCCCGATCTTACTAAGACGATATTTTTGTTTTTCTTTTTTATTACCTTTTGGCCCCCTTTAAAATCATTCCAGACTCTTTCAAGGTGTGATATATTGAAAGTGGGAGGGGGTGGAGGGGAAACTGAATTTATAAGATTTACCATAGCTCCCAGAATCTTATCAATAGGCAATTGATAATGATTTCCTCCAAGTTCAACAGAGTCTCCGATTGTCACTCTCTTTGAAACAATCGGATTGCCATTTACAAAAGTTACATTCTCCTGTTTTAAATTTATAAGTATAATATTACCTGAATTATCAATTTTTATTGAAGCATGGGCTTTGTTTTGGGAAGGATTGGCACGGCTTATGGAATTTGGTGCTCTTCCTGGCTCAGTAAATGCCAAGATCTTGTTTTGTCCGTTAATATTAATGTAGCCAATTAGCCGATTTGTATGGTTTTCGCGTCCGAGAAATATTTCTTTTCCTTTAAGTGATTGCAGATTCATAACCTTATTCTGTTTTGCCTATGAATAGTCCCCGAAGTTTCTTCAAAGCGTCTTTAGAGATAGAAATTGTATAGGAGAAATTCTCTCCGTCGCTCAACGTCAGTTTTTGCTGTAAAATTGCAATATGGTAAACATATGTTAGGTTTATTATGTGGCTTTTCCCCACTCGTGCAAAAATAGACGCTGCTTCTTTGAGATTTTCTGAAAGAGTTTGCTGCATATTATGGAGATTCATGCATACAGTGCCTTTCATCTTATTGGTTAGGTATATATGGGTATAATTCCCGTCAGCGGCAAAATAGACAATTTTTGAAATATCTATTCTGAAAAACTCATCCCTCGAATTTAAATAAAGATACTTATTCATGTCGGAACTCCTTGTAATGCGAAATTACAAATTAATTACGAAATAATTAAGGAATAGTATAAGATTTGTATAAGATTATGCTTTTTTGTGCTGTTTAATTTTTATGATGCTTGTCCATGAATTAATGTTATTTTTTTATTTTTTAAATCAAAATTAATGTCAATGCCCAAATAATATTCATTATCAACAAAAAAATAATGATAACCTACAGAAGTCTTAGTCCAGTTCGGATCTTTATCTATTAAGGTATTAATAATAGATTCATCTTCTGGATCAAATAGTTCAAATGAATAATCATATTTCCAACAGTTCTGAGTCCCCTCTAAAGGAAATTTAAAATCGGAATCTTCGTTATAGCTGTTGAGAATTAATTTAGTTTTAGGTTTAAAATCAAGATAGTTACCCAAATGATTTTCTTTAATATGTTCTTTTTCCAGATCCAAATCTGCAACTTGATTACCTTCCCAATCAAAAATCTGGAGATAAGTATATCTGCCAGCAATATCAGGATCAGAAACATATCTATATGATTGAGCAATAATTAGGCCCTCTTCAGGAGTTAATCCAATCACTCCAGCGTTACAAGAAAGATAAGTAGCTTTCTTTGATGGTATATTTATGATATAAGAATAAACATTACGCAAATCAGGAACCCCAGAAACTATCATGGTTGTTGAGTCTATTGCCATGATTTTATCAATGGCAGTTATAGAATCTATTGGATAAACCAACCCTTTTATATCATCGGATTGATACCAACCATAATATTGAGGCTTAACGGTCGTAAGAAATTTTGTTGCTTCACCATTTATTTTATTATAAATCCACACTGAATTAATTGCAACATCCATCCAATCGCTGGCAGGACTTTCTTCATTTATAAAAATCTCATAAAATTCATTTTCATCACTTAAAACTGCAGTTGACGGGATTCCTTGTCTATGATCTGAGAATATCAATTTTTGGGATTTGCCCTCAGAACAAAAAAAATAAAAACAAAATATAATTATAACGAAACTTAAAAAAGATTTCATATTTGATTTTAATTATTATCGAGACGAAAGATTTAGGAATTTATTTATAATCACCTACCTATTTTTTATAAGTAAAGCATATTTAGAAATTAAAAGTTTCAGTTGTTCCTCTCAGAACGGTTTTCATATTTTTTGAACCAGCTTCAGCCCATCCTTCCCAAAGGTCATTACCTTTATAATTCATTTTCAGGATGAATTCGCTAACTTTGTCTCTAGTAGACAAAACCATGGTTTGCCCCGATTCCGAATAATTCATTTTTAATTTTCCCCCGTATGTGACATTTTTATAAATTACTTTACTAATTTTATTATTTTCTTCAATAAAAGCCACCATGATTGGATATTTTACTCCTTCGTCATCACAATAACCTGACATAAAATGACAAATTTTACCCTTATAATTAACACTAGGTGATGAAAGAATTTCACGGGTAATATTGCTTGTATTATGATCAGTATTTTTATTTATTTTTTGATTCTCTGCTTCATCATTTGTTTTAATGTCCTCCTTATAATTAATTTCAGTATTATAATCTTCTAAATTAGTGCTTGCGTAAGAGGAGTAACTTTTTGCATTATTATCAGAAATACTAGATTTAGGAATCTTTTCATTGTCAGTCAAATCATTATTTATTTGGGTATTATCTTTAAGAACAAAACTTATAACTAAAATAATACCCAAGATAATTATTGCACTAATAAGAAATAATGATTTTTTATATTTATTGAAATTATTATTATTAATAATATTTTTATTATTAATTGTGTCTTGTTGACCTGTATTTTGAGAATTTGACGTTATAAAATGGGGAGATTTTGAACTTTGTTGAGATTGAAAGGTTATTTCAGTATTTTCATTATTTGAATTAAGAGAAGCCAGAAATTCATTAATATTGCCATGTCGATTTTTTTTGTTATAACTCATAGCCTTTTTAATTCCTGGTATAAACTTTGCAGGGAAATTGAGAGGAAATTTTAATTTGGAAATATCATTCAACTCAAGAGAATGTGGAGGTCTTACACCTGTCAGCGTAAAATATAGTGTTGCAGCTAATGCATATATATCTGTTTGTGGAGTAAATTCCTTTAAACCGCCTTCAATATATTGTTCATGAGGCGCATAGCCCTTACTAGTGCCAGTAGGAGTAGTTGTTGTTTCCTCTCCCTCAGTATCATATTGTTTTGAGAGACCGAAATCAATAAGGATAGGTTGGTCATCTCTTTCACGTATCATGATATTGGCCGGTTTTACATCAAGATGATTAATATGATGGTTATGCACATATTCAAGAGCCTCTCCTATTTTCGTGATATATTTTATTGCTTTTTCTTGAGACAAGGGACCATTTCTTTTAACCATGGCAGCCAAGGATTCCCCTTCAATATAATCCATAACGTAATATGCAGTATTATTTTCTTCAAAAACGGCATGGATGTTTATAATACCGTGATGTTGATCAAGATTTGCAATATTGCGAGCTTCCTTAATGAATTTCTTCTTAAGTTTAATTATAAATTCAGAATTGTTAGAATTACCTAAAGAAACATAACTATTATTTTCATTACGGTCGCAAAAATCCTTTGGGAAGAATTCCTTTATTGCTCTTTGTCTATTAAGTCCCGAATCAGTTGCTAAATAAGTAATCCCAAAGCCTCCCTTTCCTAAAATTTTTTCGATTCTGTACATCCCATGATGGAGTAAAGTACCTGGTCTTAATCCCTGTTCCATTATAAATATTAAGATTTGAAGAATGTGAATATTTTTTCTATAACAGATTTGTAAGATGTTTTCTTAGAAGTTTTGACTTGATGGAAATCTGTTTTTGGTTGTTTATTTTCCAAAGATAAGTTATTTGGAGAATTGGGAATTATATTATCTTGCACTATTTCGAGAATATGGATGATGTAGGCGGAATGATTATCGGTGTTATTTGCCGTAGCGCCTCGTAGAATTTTTACTTTTTCTTCTGGTGTTATGATTTCATTTGAGAAGATTCTTTTGAGTGCAGAACCGTCTTCCATTTCATCCTGTTCGAGCATGCCGTCGGAACAGAGATAGAAGTAATCTCCGGGTAGGATATCCGTTATCAGGGCTATATCTGCTTCACATCTGCTGTCGCCTGGTTGCATAGCTCTTGTTATAATATTCTTTTTTTTTGAATGTCGGGCTTCTTCCGGAGTCATTTCCCCGGCTTTTACAAGTCTGTTGACCAATGAATGATCTTCAGTTACAAAAAGAATCTGAGTGTCATTTTCAAATTTACCGGGACGGATGTGATAAACACGGCTGTCTCCGATATGAGCAATAGTAGCGCCGTTGTCATGAAGTTTCAAAAGAGTAAGGGTTGTGCCCATTTTCTTTTCAGCACCGTTGTCTTTATCATCAAGGGCCAGATATGCTTCATCGAGAGCATTACTTAAATCTTCGTTTGTAAAGAGCCCTTCCATGTCATGCCCGTCATTTTGAATCGACCGGCTTATGGCATCGCAAACCGTCAGGCTTGCAACTTCACCGGCTTCATGACCGCCCATGCCGTCGCAAACCATAAACAGGGTGCTACCGGAGGGATCAGTAGCCAAAGGAGGATATATAGAATCCTCCTGATGTGGATTACCATTTACATCTTTTCTTTTGCCAAATTCAAGAATCGGGTATGCCTTAAGTTTATATTTCATAGTTGTGGAGTTGGTGAGTTGTGAGACAAAACTTTTCATCTTCAGGTAAAACTTTGATAGCTTCATAAACTTGTACCCCTAAGTCCATAGACCTTTGCATACATTTAATTCTTTATAATCACTTGTTTTCATATTATTAAGTTATGTATATAAGACTCACTTCAAGACTCCAAGACTTCAAAACTCCAAAATTAATACTTCAAAACTTCATAACTGAGTCCTTTCTTCGTCGGGGAGTTCGAACAGGATATTGACATCGGGGAGTTTTATCATATCGCCGTTTTGAAGGATAAGAGTGTCGCCAAACGTTAACTCAGAATTATTAAGATAGGTTTTGTTAACCCTTTCTTTGACCAAGGAAACATGATGAGCGACTCCCCCGGATGACAATCTCTTGACATCAATTATAATGTGTTCACGACTTAACCGTTTGCTCTCCCCGGTGGAGATCTGGAAATTTGCAGTAGAAGTGGATGCCTTTCTGCCAATAATGTTCCTGCCGAGCTTCAATTGAAAGGCTATCCCTTTTGAAGGGATAACCAATTTTCCAATTACAGATTTTAAGCCGGAAGCGGAATTGCCGGAGCCGGGATGGTTAACAAATTGCGTCTCACTCTCTTCAGCAACAAATTTTTTGAATTGAGAAAAGGGAGATGTTTTTTTACAAACCGGACAACATAGGGAGGCGTTATCTATTCCGGGTGCGGCTTTGATTTTAAGAACAGCACTACACCAAGGGCATTTAACATTGATATTTTCCATCACACATCCATTATGGAGTAATCATCATTATTTTCAATGAAGTCATCGGAAGCCGGCATGGCATCATTAGCATCAGAGAAACCTCCTAGATCATCGACAGTAAGACCCCGGTCATGAATATCTGCCACTTCTCCATAATCCAATTCTCCGTTTTCATTTAAATCAGAGGCTGCGAAATCAAAAGTTAGATCTCCGTCAACATCCACTACAATCACCTCCTGATTGTCGATATTGAGTCCACCGATATTAGCGCCGGTTTCATAATCATGAACCACGCCAAGCACTTCGATTGTAGGTTGTTCGTCTACAACAATCGGATCAATATCCTCATGTGGTGCATACGTGGTATCATGTACTGAATTGTCATAAACATCAGGATGTTCTGTCACTACTTCAACAACTTCTATATGATTAACAGGATGATGGTGATGATGGTGAACTTCAATGGGTTGAACCGTTGCTGTATTACCGGTAGTGGCATTTACATGGTTCCAACTGAAGTGGTCGTTAAATTCAACCCTTTCTTCTACGGTCATATTGTTCCATTCATCGGCAGTGAAAGTTCCGTAGACACTGCCGTGCCATTCGAAAGCTCCTCCCGGGCCAACCTCGGCGCGAGCGATGGCAAAAGCTTCATCAAAAGACATATCGTTGTCTACACCTGAGGCAACACTGATATCGTCAAGAGCCCACACCGGGGTTTCCTTAGGTGCATCCTGATCTTCAACAGAATTATCGATAATGGGAGGAACTGCTTGAGTAGCATTAGCATCCTGGAATATTTCGCCGATTACTACGGCCCCGGCTGCTCCGAGTGCCATGCCTCCGAATCCGGCGGCCATCATTCCCTTTTTATTTACGGAGGTTTTTTGATTATTTACATTGGTTCCCTTGTTTAAATTGGAATCGTTTAGAATTGTTGTGTCCATATATCAGATTGTTTTTTAGTTTTCTGTGGCAAAATTAATTCATGAAAATTAATTTACAATAATCATTTAGTGATTCTGTATGAAATATAGGCTTTATTCCATGAAATTTGCATAATACGCTGAAGAGTATGTATTGTGGGGAAAAGAAAAATTTTATATAAATTTGCATTATGGAGAGGGTGAGGAGTTTCCTGTCAGGTTTACCGCCATGGCTTTTCAGTACGTTAACAATCATTGCGATACTATGGCTGACACTTGCCCCCAAACCCTTAGGAGAAAAACCGCCTCCTTTATTTCCGGGAGCCGACAAAATAGCCCACGGAATAATGTTCGGAGGTCTGACAGCCATGTTGCTTCTTGACTGGCAAAGGAAACATGACTGGAAACCGACGATAAATTCAAGGATATGGATTGATGCCCTCTCTTGCGGAATGTTTGGCATTCTTATAGAATATCTTCAGGATTTTCTTCAAATGGGAAGAGGATTTGAATATGCCGACATGATCGCCGACTGTGCAGGAGCGCTGATTATCGGATTGTTCTGGACATGCTGCCAAAGATCATGGACAAGAAGATAACCAAAGAAAATGAATTTCTTTAACCGGATATCATATATTGGAAGAAGAAAACGGACATAATAAAGCTGAGAATTCAACGACTGAGCCTTCTGACGAGATTACGAAACCGAGTGCTGAAGATAAGACTTCAGAACAGCCGGAACAGACAGAAGGCATGGAAGGGGGAAACGGCTCAGAGAAAAAAGAGAAAAAGCATTGGATTCATCCTACATGGTTGAGACGAGTGCTTAAGACTTTCATGTGGATTATTTTCTGCGTGATATTCCTTGTCATATTGATTCCCATATTGCTTTATATCCCTCCGGTTCAGACATTCATAAAGAATGTGGCCTGTGAATATGTAGCAAAATCCACAGGGATGAAGATATCGATTGATCAATTCAGGCTTAAATGGCCACTCGATGTCTCATTAAAAGGTGTTTCTGTAGTGGAAGCCACAGGCGACACGATGGTATATGCCAAAGAAGTGATCGCAGACGTCAAGATGAGGCCATTATTAAAGCTTGATGTCGATATCGAAGAAGTGAAACTTGTGGATGCCGGAATAAGGATAATGTCGGCAGATTCATCAATGTTGCTTAAGCTTAAGGCCAATTTAATAGATATTGATGACAAGAGTTCCGTTGATATCAAGACTCTCACAATTGATCTTAATAAAGTTGAGATAAACGGAGGAGATTTGCAGCTTGCAATGGATGTCTGGAAAAAGAAACCAACCGAAGACACCACGGCCACTTTAGACATGAAGATTATGCTTCATGAAGCGGTCTTGAATGATTTCAAGTTCGGAATGACGATGCTGCCCACTATCGACACTTTATCCCTTGCTTCAAAACAGGTGGTTTTAAGAAACGGCATTGTGGATTTAGGGACAAACAAAGTTACAGCTGATTATATCGGCACCTCAGACGGCGACGTCACGTATCTTACACCTACCCCTGAATATATAGCTGCACATCCGGCGCCTATTGACACAACGTCTGTAGCTTCACCTCCTATGATAATTTCGGGAGACACTATTCGGATTTCAGACTTTAAAGCCCTTTATGCTACTAAAGGGGCTAAGCCTTTGCCCGGTTTTGATCCTTCTTACATACAAGTTTCAAATGTAAACATCCTGGTTGACGGTTTTTATAATGAAGCAACAACAATCAAGTTGCCCATCATGTCGATGACGGCCTCCGAAAGAAGCGGTCTTGTGATCAGAGAGGGAAGCGGCGTGATTGAAGTTGACTCCGCAGGGCTGGCAATAAACGACTTGCGAATCAAGACTCTGTATTCTGATTTGGGAGCTACTGCGAATGTGCCGTTTGCAGTGATGGAAATGAAGCGTAATTCAGAATTTTATGCCGATGCATTTGGAAACATCGGTTGGCCTGACATAGAAAGTTTCATGCCTTCTTTGTCAACCTACACCAAGAAGTTGCCGGCAAGAAGCCCTTTAACCTTCGACCTTCGTGCAGAGGGCACTTTAGATGACATAGAGCTAAAGACATTGGCTGTAAAAATCAAGGATGTCATGCAGTTGAATGCTTCAGGATATGCACGCAATGCTTTTGATTTCAAACATCTGCAAGCAGCTGTAGACTTCGATGCAAGCATAACGGGGCCCAAAACCATCGAGGCTTTATTGGATGCTAAGGATTTTGATATACCCACCTTGACCCTCAAAGGTCATGCAACAGCTCAAAATGAGACTTATGCGGCTGACTTCGATTTGAGAACTTCTGTGGGAGAACTTCTTGCAGACGGTCAAGTGTCAATGAATTCGGAAAGATATGATGCCGATGTCACAATCAAGGATATAAATGTCAAGCATTTTATGCCTGACTTAGGCATAGGGAAAGTAAACGCTCATCTTTTAGCCAAGGGAGCCGGTTTTAATCCTACGATATCCAACGCAACTACAGATATTCAGTTGACAATATCTTCAATTGATTACAATCTTCTAACTCTACACAATATTACGGCTGACGTCACCTTAAACAACGGAGAGTATGACATAATCCTAAATTCACCAAACGATCCGTTATGGGCTAACGTGAAATGTGTGGGAACCATAGCTAAAGACCGTTACACATTTGATCTCGATGCAGCCATCAGAAAAGTAGACCTTTTTGCATTGGGATTCACTGAAGATGCAAATAACGGAGGAGGAACGATTTTATTAAAAG
The DNA here is from genome assembly GCA_022509105.1 of Muribaculaceae bacterium. Classification (GTDB taxonomy): domain Bacteria; phylum Bacteroidota; class Bacteroidia; order Bacteroidales; family Muribaculaceae; genus Lepagella. Next base: position 9,401 of record JAFLTV010000022.1, read on the forward strand.
GATCGGCGAGCCCGGATTTATGGCTATATGACATAGATTTATGTGCCCAGAATTTAGAATGGACATCAGGGGCTGATTTCTTTGCTATCCCCAACGACATAGACCTTAGGTTTATAAGCACTGCCGATAAGGTGACAGCAGATCTGGATGCGAGCCGGACGTGTCTGAATTTTGAGGCTGCTTCCGGATTAAAGCCATTGATAGATTCTTTCACAGTGATTGGAGACACTATTTCAAGGGAGATTGCCCAAAGAAACCTTGACATAGAAAAAATACAAAAACTGCTCCCGCGATTCTCATTGAATTTAGACGCTTCAGGTAGGGGAGCTTTGGGCGATATTTTGATAGGAGCGGGATTAAGCATGGACACCTTGTCGGCAAATATCTCAAACGATTCCATCATCACGGCAAGAATATCAGCTATAGAACTTGCGAGCGCCACTATGAGGGCCGACACTTTGTCGCTGGATGTGAAACAGAGAGGGGAATTGCTTGACTATCTGGCTCACATGGGTAATCGTTCCGACAATCCGATTGGAGATTTTGCAGATGTAAATGTGAGAGGATATGTGGGCGAAAACCGCTTGATGCTTGGATTAAATCAAAAAAATCAGAAAGGAGAAACAGGATATAAATTAGGATTGACAGCGGCATTTACTGATTCGATAATCACGCTCCACTTCACTCCCCTGAAGGCGATGATCGGCTATATCCCCTGGACCTTCAACTCCGACAACAGCATAGAATTCAATATAAAGAATTACAGAGTCATTGCCGACTTGATGGCTCAGAGCCCGAAAAGCAGCATCATGCTTAAGACAGAAACCGGGCGAGAGGGAAATGACGAGCTTCATATCGCTCTTGACAATATACAGGTGCAAGACTTCTTGAATCTTGCAGTCAACCCGCCTCCAATCACGGCATCGCTGAATATGGACATGAACGTGGGTTATTACGACAGCTGGTTTTACGGATTGGGCAGCCTTGGAATTCATGATCTGACCTACGACAAAATGAAGGTTGGCAATTTTGACCTTTCACTGCGTGCCGGAAGGAACGATGACGGTTCAACAGGAGCAAGGCTGGGTTTAAAAATTGACGGTAAAAACGCCCTTGCCGCCAAAGCCATGCTCGTGCCTGATTCCGCTTCCGGATTTTCAGTAAAGACTATGGGACTTGAACTGACACAATTCCCATTGAAGATAGCAAATGCATTTTTAGGTAAAGACATAGCAAGCCTTTCGGGCTATCTGAATGGAGATTTCGGCTTGACAGGCACTTTCAAAGCCCCAATCCTGAATGGATATCTGGCTTGTGATTCAGTGGGAGTATTCATTCCCATGATGGGCTCATCGATAAAATTTAATGAGGATTCCATTCTAGTGAAGAACAATGTGATAGACTTCAATAAGTTTGACATCTGGGGAGCGAACAAGAATCCGATTGTGATAGATGGCACCGTAGATGTCAGCAATCTGAAGTCAGCAGTGTTCGATTTAAGACTTAATGCCCAAAACTTCCAATTGATGAACAACGATTCCAGAGCTCGTTCGGATCTTTATGGAAAATTGTTCATGAATCTGAATGCGAGTGCACGGGGACCGATGGAGCATTTCAGTGTGAATGCAAACGTCGATTTGCTTTCCAATACGGATGTGACTTACTCCATACCGCAAACCACTGCCCAACTCACGAGCCATAACACTACAGGGATAGTGAGATTTGTGAATTTCAACGACACAAGCGCGGTCCATAAAGAAGACAGTGTGGTGCAAAGCATAGCAATGAGGATAGTGGCGGCTTTGACTTTGGAGCCGGGTGTGCAGGCGAAAGTGATTTATCCGGGGTCGACCACCACGGGAAGTGCAAAAGTGGAAATCGAGCCAAGCGGCACTCTCAACTATTTCCAGAATTATATGGGAGATATGCGTCTCAACGGCCAGCTCTATATTGGCAACGGTTTTGCAAGCTATAGCATGCCGATAGTGGGAGAGAAGAAGTTTGTGTTCAATCCTGCGAGCTATGTGATGTTCAACGGAGATATAATGAATCCATCGTTTAACATTTCAGCCACAGATGATGTGAAGGCGAGCGTTGTGGAGAACAACGCCTCGAGGATTGTAAATTTCCTTGTTGAGGTTGATATCACCAATAATCTGAACAATCCAAAGATAGAATTCAATCTCAACACAGACGATGACCTGACTATCAGAAATGAATTGCAGTCTATGACCGCCGACCAGCGAAGCATGGCAGCTTTGAATATGCTTCTGACAGGTCAATACACCGGTCAAGGTGTCAAGACGGCGAGCAGCGACCTCTTGCAAGGCACGATGTATAACATCCTTACATCCTCGATCAACGGTTGGCTCGCAAACAATGTGAGAGGGGTAGACATCAGCCTGGGAGTCGACCAATTTGACAGGACCGGCACAGGCGAGGGCGGTACTTCCACTTCTTATAGTTATACGCTTTCAAAGTCGTTGTTCAACAACCGATTCAAAATCTCTGTAGGAGGTAATTACACCACTGATGCAAGTGCTGACGAGAACTTCTCTGAAAACCTTATTAACGATATATCCTTTGAATACATACTTAAGCAGACAGCTAACGTTACCATGTATGCCAAGCTTTTCAGACATACCGGCTATGAAAGTGTGTTGGAAGGAGAAATAACGGAGACAGGCGTCGGCTTCCTGTTGAGAAGGCGCTTATCGAATCTGAAAAATCTCTTCAGATGGGGCTCAAGGAAAAACAACAATATGTTGATGCCCGGCGCGGGCACCGGCATGCCGGGAATGATGCCCCGACAACCCGGAATGAGACCAAATGATGCGGAAAAGAATCTTCCCGATAGTGTGAAAACTGAAAAAGATAGCATGAAGAAAGGAGAGGCCAATGAAAAATAAGAGATATATGAAGTCATTGGTATATGTGATGACAGCCATCCTTATAGTTGCCATCGCATCGTGCTCCACAACAAAAAGGCTTGCGGAAGATGAAACACGCTACACAGGACTTGGCCGTTTCGTTGTAGACTATGCGGAAAATGCTGAGAAAATGCCATCGGCTTTAGATGCCGAATTGAGAAAAACCGGAGAAACAGACGCCAACAATTATATCATTGCTCCGTTTATTAAGATTCCGCTTGGTCTATGGGTCTATAACAATTGGAACGATTCATCAAAAGGTTTAAAAGGCTGGCTGTATAGGAAATGGGTGAAACAGCCTGTTTTGATAAGCGAGGTGAAGCCGGAGATGAGAGCAAAAATCATGCAACAGCTTCTTGATGACAACGGCTATTTCGGCTCGACAGTCACTTATGATATCGAATATGACAAACGCAACAAGAAGAAAGCGGCAATCGGCTATACTCTCAATATAAAGAAACCGTATCCCATTGACAGCATAATCTATTTAGGCGATGATAATCCAATGTATCGCTATATAGATTCCGTGGCAAAAAGAAGTCCGTATCTTCAGAAGGGAGAGATTTTCAGTGTGGATTCATTGGAAGCGGAAAGAATCAGGATTGTGAATTCAATGCGAAATCACGGTTACTATTATTTCAAACCCGAATATATAGAATTCCTTGCCGACTCTATTATAACACCCGGCCAGATAGCCATTAAGCTAAATCTTGTGGCTAATATCCCGGAAATGGCAAAATTGCAATACAAGACCGGAAAAATAGTTACAATCATCCAGAGGAACAGTGATGAAAGTCCTGGCACTCCCGACACCATGCAGACTTCCAAAGGAGAATTGATAGTCATGGAGCCGGCTCATTTGAGAAAAAATCTGATACCGAGCTGTATCACCTTCCGGGAAGGTAAGATATTCTCCGTTAGGGATATGGACCGGACCCAGACACGCCTCTCAAGATTGGGAATGTTTGGCGCCATACAGATCCAGCCTGTTCCCTCCGACACGAGTGCAAAGCATCCCACTCTGGATGTTTATACGTCAGCCCGATTCCAGAGCCCCTTGGAGGCATCAATAGAAGTAAACGCCACATCCAAATCCAACAGTTACTTGGGTCCGGGTATAATTCTCGGATTGTCAAATAACAATACATTCGGAGGTGGAGAGCGCCTAAGCCTGCAGCTCAATGCAGATTATGAATGGCAGACCGGAAGAGATCGGAGCAGTCTTTTCAATAGTTATGAATTCGGATTGACCGCCTCGCTGGCCTTTCCGCGACTTCTGGCACCCTCTTTCTTGAGAAGGAACAACCGTGACCTCAACTGGACCACAATCAGTCTTGGCGGAAGTATCCTTAACCGCCCTAAATTCTTCAAAATGGCGGAATTCAACACAGGCATCACTTATGAATGGAGAGCATTCCGCCATGTGCAGAATCAATGGACGCTTTTCAAATTGGGATACACGAAGCTGATGTCTACCACTACCGAATTCGATTCAATAATGCTTCAGAACCCGGCCATTGCACTTGGATTCGAAAGTCAGTTTATCCCGCAGATGAATTACACCTACACCTATGATAAATTCTTTGAAAGAGAGAGAATCAATGGCATCAACATCCAGGCCTCGATTACAGAAGCAGGAAACATATTCGACGGAATCTGGTCGTTGTGTGGTGTAAAAGGACAAAAGAAGCTGTTTGGAACTCCCTTCTCTCAGTTTATAAAGGGTCAGTTCCAGATAGTATACAACCGGCGGTTGGTAAGAAAGTCTGACCAATGGCTTGTAACAAGATTTTTGATAGGGGCCGAGCATGCCTATGGCAATTCCACCCAGGTGCCATATTCGGAACAATTCTATATAGGTGGCGCCAATTCTATACGAGCCTTTACAGTAAGATCGTTGGGACCGGGTTCATATAGGGCGCCGATAACCGAAAGAGACGGATATTTTGACCAGACCGGTACATTCAAGCTTGAAATGAATGCGGAATACCGTTTCCCGATAGTAAGCATCCTGCATGGAGCTGTCTTTGTCGATGCCGGAAATATATGGCTTTTGAAAGAAGATCCATTGCGGCCAGGAGGTCTTCTGACCAGAAAAGATTTCCTCAAGGACATAGCATTAGGCACCGGAGTCGGTCTGCGTGTAGACATCGGCGTGATGGTTTTGAGAGGAGACCTCGGTTATGGGCTGCATGCTCCTTATTATACCGGAATCGACCATTATTTCAACATAAAGTTCAAGAATGCCTGGGCATTCCACTTAGCCATAGGTTATCCCTTCTAACTCCCGCAAATCAAAAATGACAATATGTCTGCCAAATCTTACACGGCTTCCGAAAGAAGGGGGATAATAGCAATCGCCGTTATTGCCTTAATTATAATTGGGGCAGGAATCGGATTCTCCTTTTTCGAAAAATCCAATATGCAAAATGATGCAGAAGTGGTAGAATTAAAAGAAGCCGTTGATACTCTTTCTAATAAAAAGATTCCGGAGGTAAAATCTCAAAAGAGGAAACAGGGGGGAAGCACAAAAAAAGCAATAAAAAAGGCAAAATCAAAAAAATCACCGAAACAATTTAGAAGGAGAAGCCCTCTGGATGAACCTGTTTGATCTCTTATAATAAAAATGAGCAACACCACTCAACATAAGATATTGCTTTTGGGAGATTATAGCAACTGTCATGCGAATCTTGCCGACGGTTTAAGGGATTTAGGGCAAGACGTGACTGTTATGGCTCAGGTGAATTATTTGAGCTCAGACAAGGTGAATGTTGATATATCCAGAAAAAAGGGGAAGTTAGGAGGGTTGGCTCTTTATCTGAGGGCATACACAACATGGCATAAATATCTTAAAGATTATGATATCGTGGCACTCAGCGATCCGATGTTTTTAAGCTTGCGACCTGAAAAGTTAAAGCCATTGTTTAAACGCCTGATCAATGAAAACGGCGGAGTGTTTTATACAGCCATGAGTAATGACATCAATTACCTCAGAATGTGTAAAAATCCTGAATGTCCCCTCAAGTTTAATGAATATTACATAGAGGGGAAACCCTCTCCATGGTATCTTGAAAATCCACAAAGATTAAACAATTGGTTTAAGAAAGAGATAGTGGAATATCAGGATTATGTTTTTCAGAATTTAAGAGGCGCAGTGTCGGTGCTTTATGAATACCACAAGGCATTGGAATGTTTGTATGAAGATTCGAAAATTGCCTATGGAGGGATACCTGTGGATACAACCTCGATTCCATTTGTAGGATTGCCTTTAAAATCAAAAATCAGAATATTGCTTGGTAGAGATCGCCGCAGAATTAAAATGAAGGGTTCTGACATTCTGGAAAAAGCAGCTCTTAACGTGTCAAGCAAATATCCCCGGGATGTGGAATTGGTGGTGGTGGAAAATATTCCGTATAATCAATTTATAGAGGAGTTAAAAAAATCGGATATAATATTAGATCAGGCTTACAGTTACACTCCGGCCACAACGGCTTTGCTTTCAATGGCAATGGGAAAAGTGGTTGTTAGCGGAGGAGAGCCGGAATATTATGACTTTATAGAGGAAAAAGAAAATCATCCGATTGTTAATGCCTCCTATGATATTGAAAAAATGACGCGGGATCTTGAAAGGGTAGTCTTGGATAGAAACTATCTTAAAGAGGCTTCAGAGAAATCTCGCGAATTTGTGGTGAAACATAATGACACGCAGGTAGTGGCACAAAGATTTTTGAATTTTTGGACAAAGAAGTGAGAGATGACCTTAGATGTAGTTATAGCCACCTATATGCCTGAAGGGATAGAGCGCGTTGCCAAAATGGAGCTCACGCCAATTCCTAATGTAAGTTATATTGTCAGTTGGCAAAATCATCAGAATCATAAAATTCCGGAAAAGTTATTGAGAGAAGATATCCATATTCATAGATTGAATGAAACGGGATTGTCAAGAAACAGAAATAATGCCTTATCTCATTCCAAGGCAGAGATAATTTATCTCGCTGATGATGATATAAAGATAATGCCCGGTGCGCTTGCCACAATTATGAAAAGGTTTGAAGAATATCCGGACACAGAAATGGCCACTTTCAAGATGAAGGAAACAGGTGTGAAGACCTATCCGGAGGGAGTGATGGAGCTTGGTTTTTATTTGCCGAAGAATTACAATATAGGCACATGCCAGATGGCTTTCAGAAGAAGGATATTTCCCGGGATAAAATTCAACCCTGAATTTGGACTCGGCTCAGGAAAATTTGAATTGGGAGAGGATGAGCTTTTTCATCTCTCATGCCGAAAGCATGGATTAAAATGCAGGTTTTTCCCGGATGTAGTGGCCAGCCATCCACAGGATGCCACGGGAACAAAGAAAATCACAAACCCGAAAGTGGTGCAGGCAATGGGAGTCTTAATCACAAAAAGTTATCCTCATTCTTTCTTATTAAGAATTCCTTTTAAATCATGGAGGCTAAGAAAAAATAAGCGAAGCGGTTTTCTCTTTGCTTTAATTAACCTCTATATTGGGAGTCTAAAGTCGGTCAGGGTTAAAATTTAATGCCCAAATTAAAATTCCATAAATTCAGATAGTATTGAGCTTCACCTTTTCGCCCATTTTAATCAAATATTCCTTAGAAATATAAGGAGTGCGGCAAGCTGCCGGTGTAAAGGTCATTTCTCCAAAATAAATTTTCCCTTCAATTTCATATAAATCGATTCTCACAAAGGGGTGGCCTTCAGATAACTTGGAAGCAATGTCAACCATCTTGCCAAGAGCCTCGGAATTAGGAAGGTTGCTGAAATTCCCTTTATAAGTGGGTAGAAGGGCATTTTCAATTTCTTTCCAGTCAGGAATCCCGAATAAATTGAGTTTATATTCCTCTTTCAGTATCTTCCGGTCAGACACAATCAGGCAGTAATCAACCGATCCGTTAAAACAATAGAACTTATAGTCAACGGGCAACCGGCCATCACGAAGAGGCAATAATTCTTCAATAATAATCCGGGGTTTAATGTCAGTATAGTGCTTTTCTCCGGATGTGAAGCCGTATCTGCTTTGAAGCCAGCTATTAATAGTTTTCTGTAATTTATTTTTATTTAATCGGGAACCATCGGTTATAATGACAGTCTGGCCACATCCGTTTGTTGATTTAACGACAAAACTATCAGGAAGCTGTGAGAAATCAATTTCTTCAAATTCGTTAAAAACTCCGAAGGATGGTATTAATATATCTTTAAAATTCTTTTCCTCTACATATTTTCTGACTTCATGCTTGTCTGCAAGTCGAGCCCAAAGAGAAGTGTCGGTGTTAAACTCCATCCACATCAATTTTTCATTCAGGTCTTTTGGATCTTTAATGTCGGGAATTCGGCATAAATCAATAGAGTGCAGCAGAGTCATGGTAGCTTTTAGAGGTAATATCTTTTTGCCGCCAAGAATATGTACTAATTTACGAAGCCCTTTTCTAAAAGGATCCATTCTGAAGATTTGAAGTTGTAACAGACACTGCAAATTTACCATTATTTTATTACAAGAAAGCTTAACGAACAAATAAAAAAGAAATTTTTTGCAGAATCATTAAAAATTAGGTAACTTTGCAATCGCAAAAGCGAAAGCTAAAGCACTCGGGGTGTAGCACAGTTGGTTAGCGCGCTACGTTCGGGACGTAGAGGTCGGAAGTTCGAGTCTTCTCACCCCGACAATATTAAAAAAGTGGAAAAATTTGGCTGCTTGCAACCACTTAAAAAAATGCTAAAACTGCAATTGTCCTTAAAGTATTGAGGGCATCTTTCTGAAGAATTATGCAGGGCATTCGGTGGTTGACGCCGGATGTCTTTTTCATTTTATAATATCATGATGCGTTTCGTTTAAAAATATCGAAACAAGATTTTTAAAAATCAGAAAAGAACCTTATTCGAAATAATTGAAAAGCCAACAATAATCGTAAAACATTACTTGAGAAAAATATATGAGCTATTTGTTTACATCCGAATCAGTGTCTGAGGGCCATCCTGACAAAGTGGCCGATCAGATAAGCGACACATTGCTTGATGAATTTCTGGCCCGTGACCCCGAAAGCCATGTAGCTGTGGAGACTCTATGCACCACCGGTCAGGTTGTTGTTGCCGGTGAAGTATCGAGCAAAGCCTATGTCGATATTCATTCAGCAGTCAGAAATTTAATTAAAAATATAGGATATGACCGCGGGGCCTATCGTTTCGACGGAGATTCTCTCGGAATACTTTCTGCGCTACATGAACAAAGCGCGGATATTGAAAGAGGAGTAGACCGCGGTGAACTGTCACAACAGGGTGCGGGAGATCAGGGTATGATGTTCGGGTATGCTGTGGATGAAACCGATAATTACATGCCCCTGACTTTAGACCTTTCCCATCTTATTCTTCAAGAGCTGGCAGCCATAAGAAAAGAGGGAAAAGAGATGACCTATTTAAGAAAGGGGAAAGAGAAGAGCTATCTTCGCCCTGATGCCAAAAGCCAGGTGACAGTGCAATATGATGACGACCGGATTCCCGAAAGAATACATACCATAGTTATTTCCACTCAGCATGATGAATTCATAGAACCGGAAGATGAAACTGAAGAGGCTCAAAAGCGTGCGGATGAAAAAATGCTGTCAAGAATTAAAGAGGATGTGGAAAAAATAGTCTTGCCGAGGGTGAAGTCAAAGTTGCCGGAGAAAGTAAGAAACCTATTTGACGATAAGCTTATTCTTCACGTGAATCCCACGGGGAAATTTGTGTTGGGAGGGCCTCATGCCGACACGGGACTGACAGGAAGAAAAATCATTGTAGACACCTATGGCGGAAGAGGAGCCCACGGCGGAGGGGCATTCTCCGGTAAAGATCCATCGAAGGTAGACCGTTCTGCAGCTTATGCATGCCGGCACATCGCAAAAAATCTCGTGGCAGCAGGAGTGGCTAAAGAGGCGTTGGTGCAGGTAAGCTATGCAATAGGGGTTGCAGAACCCATAAATATATATGTCAATACTTTCGGCACTTCGAAAGTGGCTCTTTCAGATGGCGAGATAGCTGAAAAGATATCAGAAATATTCGATCTTCGTCCGGGCTCTATTGAAAAGAATCTCAAGCTGAGAGCTCCCATTTACAGCGAGACTGCGGCCTACGGCCATATGGGCAGAAAATATGAAAAAAAGAAAAAAATATTTCAGTCGCATTACGATGAAAAGCCCATCATAAAAGAAGTGGAGCTCTTCACCTGGGAAAATTTGGATCAGGTGGAAAAGATAAAAGAGGCCTTTAATTTATCTTAAAGAGGTCTGATATTGCGGAATTGCATCAAAATTGTTAACTTTGCGTGTTGAAAACTCAAATAATAGAAATTGAGTCGGCAATTATAGAAAGAAAATAAAATAAGATTACAGCATAGAATGGCAACATTAGAAAAAATCAGAAGCAAATCAGTGCTCTTGATAGTAGTGATAGGCGTGGCATTGCTCGCCTTCATCATTGGCGATGCTATAACAAATAGCCGCAATTTATTCGGAGATCAAACCACGGTTGCAAAAATCGGAGGCACAAAGATCGACTATAATGATTATGTGAGGAAACGCGAAGAGCTGAATTCACAACTTGAAGCGGCCAGAAAGCAGAATCCCGCACAGTATGCTAATTATGACACTCAGCTGATGCCTCAGATGGCGTTGGAACAGCTGATTGCAGAAGCCTTGATAGACCAGGCTGCCGACAATGCCGGCATACGCACATCAGCATCACAGTTGAGATATTATATGCTCGACCAGCCAATCAATCCGCGTCTCCGTGAACTTATACAGCAATTGAATATGTCGGGTTATGGCGTTTCAACTCCGGCACAAGCATGGGAAATAGTGTTTAATCCCACACAAAACGGAGCAACAGATGCCGAAATGGCTCCCTTCCAGAAATATTGGGTGGCTTTGGAAAATGAAACGGCCCAAATGATAAGAAGAAACACCTATCAGAGACTTCTTTCTGGAACAGTGAAGGCAAATAATCTCGACAAGCAGGCAATGTACAACGATTATATCTCAACTATGAACGTTGCGGTTGCTTACAAAAACTATGAAAACTTCAATGACGACAAATATGCTCCCACCGACGAGGAAATGCGTGCCGAATATGAGAGCATCAAGAATCGTTATAAAGTAGACGAGATAACAAAAGATATAGCATTTATATCTGTCAGCATCGCTCCTTCAGATGCAGATAGGAAGACAGCATCTCAACTTGCTCGCCAGACAGCTGCCGCTTTGAGAAAAGGGGATGCTAATCTTAATAAGGACCTCAGAAAAGAGGGCGTGGTAGTGACCCGTCGTCAGGTTCGCGAAAAAGACCTTAAGAACGGTGCTGTAAAAGATTTCGTCACCACAGCTCCGAAAGATTCTGTAAAGATTGTGACAGAAAACATCAAAGGATTCACAGTTGTGAAGGCAGGCAGCCGCAAGGTTGAAGTGGATTCCTTGCAACTTAACATCGTTCAGGTGTTAGGTCCGGGTATGGTAGACAAAACCCTTGCAAGTCTTAATGCCGGTGTTCAAATAGATTCAATCGCATCAGACAGCGTTTTAGTTCAAAAAGATCAATGGATCGCTCTCTTTAATGCAAATGGTGCAACCGGAGCGCTTGAAGCAACTCAGGTTGACAGCCTTCTCAATGCCAACGGCAAATATATTTCTTTGGTGACAAGTCCGCAGGGCTCTGTATTGGCAAACGTGACTTCTAAGAGCACTCCGAAGACAATATTTGAATTTGATGAAGTGTCTTATGAACTGAAGCCGAGCACACAGACAGTAAACGATGCTCGTACAAAACTGGAAGACTTCCTTGCGGCAAACACCACCACAAAGGAATTCATGGAAAATGCAACGAAAGCCGGATATAACGTAAGACAAATCAGCGTTAATCCTTCAACTCCGGGCATTCCTCGCATGGCAGGCTCCAATAGTTTCTATCCCGACAGCCGTCAGGTAGTTCGCTGGGTGCTCATGGATGCGAAACCGGGCAACGTGAGTCATGTTTATGAATCGAAAGATGCGATGGCTCCTGCATTATATGCCACAGCAGTGATCTCAGAATATGATGACTATGTGCCGATGAGCAATACAGATGTAAACAAAGAGGTTTCCAACAGAGTGAAGAAATCAAAAGTGGGAGACGAATTGATGACAAAATACACACCCAGTGCTTCTTCAATGGCTTCCGTTTCTCAGGCTATGTCTGTAGAGGCTCAGAATGATTCCACATTCCGTTTCGGCAACAATGCTAAAGTGCGTGATGCTGCAGTTGTAGGAAAAATCGCAGGAAGCAAACCGGGCAAGGTTGTTCTTGTGAAAGGTGATAACGGTATTTATGCATATCAGATTATTTCTGAAGCTAAAGAAGAATTCCCCTACACGGATGCTCAATATGAACAACAATATCTCCGTATGGTGCAACCTGATTTGGGAGAAATGTTGAAGGGCACTAAGAACTATAAAAACAATATCTATAAATTTGAAGCAGGCGACTGAAGTCAACCCAAATAAGAAAGTTTCCCTTCTGGGCATGGACCTTGATGAATTAATCAAGGTTGCCATCTCAGGAGGGATGCCCTCATTTGTGGGTAAGCAATTAGCGGAATGGATGTACAAGAAAAAAGCTACATCCTTTTCAGAAATGAACAATATCTCAAAGAAAAATAAAGAATGGCTTGAGGCCAATTTTATTTTAGGTAGGGAAAGGGCCGTTGAGACATTGAAATCTTCAGACGGAACTGAAAAATTCATATATAATGTAGAGGGGGGAAGGAAAATCGAATCTGTTTTGATACCGGATAAAGAAAGAGCCACGCTTTGTGTGTCTTCGCAATCCGGATGCAGGATGAACTGTTATTTTTGCGCCACTGGAAGATCGGGATTCGGAGGCCAGTTGTCGGCGGCTCAAATCATAAATCAGATATTAAATGTGGCCCAACCGGATAAAAACAGTTCCGACGACTTGACCAATATCGTTTTTATGGGTATGGGCGAACCCCTTGATAATTTCAAGGAGGTGAAAAAAGTGATAGAAATCCTCACCTCTCCCTGGGGGCTTGCATGGAGTCCGAAAAGAATTACGGTCTCTACAGTCGGCAAGTTGCCTCAACTGAAGGAATTGCTCGATGAAACAAAAGTTCATGTGGCCGTTAGCCTTCATCTTCCCAATATAAATCTGCGCTCTCAGATGATGCCGGCGCAAAAAGCATATCCCATCAGCTCGATAATAAAGCTTTTGAAATCGTATGATTTCAGTCATCAACGACGCTTGTCGTTTGAATATATCATGTGGCGCGGTGTAAACGATGATATGGAAAGCGCCAAGGCTCTGGTGGCTTTGATAAAGGGATTAGACTGCCGGGTAAATCTGATTAGATATCATTCGATTCCGGGAGTGGATTTGAAACCCGCTACCGAAGAACGAATGTTGATGTTTAGAAATTATCTTAACAGTCAAGGAATCATTTCCACCATACGCGCATCCCGAGGAGAAGATATTATGGCTGCGTGTGGCATGTTGTCAGGTAATTGTTAGATTAATTATGTCAAAACTTGTGAAAGTAGGCATCACTCATGGTGATTATAACGGAGTGGGTTATGAAGTTATATTGAAAGCCCTGGGAGATGAATCGATAACGGAACTGTTCACCCCAGTGGTTTTCGGAGTCAAATCCATAGCCGGACAATGTATAGATCTTTTGGGTCTTGATAATTTAAAGCTGCATACTGTCAAAAAGGCCTCTGAAGCCAAAGAGGGGAAAATAAATCTGGTTGAAATATGTGAAGATAATATTTCCCCTCATCCCGGAGAGATTGCAGAGCATGCAGGCACCTTGGCGGCCAAGGCTCTTGAAAGGGCAGTGGATGATTTAAAAAAGGGAAACATAGATGTTCTTGTAACAGCTCCTATTTCAAAAGAAGCCATACAAGGCCGGAATTTCAATTTTCCGGGCCACACAGAATTTCTTGAGGACAAAATAGGCGACGGCCGAAAGGCTATGATGATTTTGTGTGACGAAAAACTTCGGGTAGCCTTAATGACTATTCATATCCCGGTAGCACAAATACCGGAAAAAGTCACAGTAGAAAATGTCGTAAACTCTGTGGAGACATTCGCTTCAGTGCTAAAAAAGGATTTCGGGTGTGAACGGCCATCGATTGCAGTATTGTCTTTGAATCCCCATAGCGGCGATGGAGGAATTATAGGAAAAGAGGAAGAGGAAATTATAAAGCCGGCTTTATCCGAACTCCGAGAAAAAGGGATCATGGCTTTCGGACCCTATGCCGCCGACGGTTTCTTTGGCCACGGATCTTATAAAAATTTCGACGGTGTTTTAGCCATGTATCATGATCAGGGTTTGGCACCTTTTAAAACCTTAGCCACCGGTGGAGGAGTAAATTTCACTGCCAATCTTCCGTTTGTGAGAACTTCTCCCGACCATGGTACAGCCTATGACATTGCCTGGAAAGGGGTTGCCGATGAGACTTCTATGAAAGAAGCGATTTATATGGCCATAGATATCTTCAGAAGGCGCAGAAATTTTGAGACGGCTTCGGCTAATCCACTGCAGAAATATGTCACGGAAAGACCCGACCGCGGAGAACGCCAGGAGAAACCGATAAAGAAAACCACTCAACCTGCAGAAATGTCAAATGATTGATTTCGGTATAATAGCAGCCGGCGACGGTAATAGAATTAAAGAGGAAGGCTCTTCTCTTCCTAAGCCTCTGGTAGAGATTGAAGGAATGCCTATGATAGGGCGTTTGATAAAAATAATGCAGGGATCCGGGGCCGCTTCCATCAGCGTGATTGTTAATAGCGATATGCCCGATGTTATTGATTATGTCAATTATTTGAAAAGTAAAACCGGCTGCCCGCTGAAAATTCTTGATAAAAAGACAGAATCTTCCATGCATACGTTTTATGAGCTCGTGAAACTTATGCAACCGGAAGACAGGTTCGTGGTGACTACAGTAGATACTATTTTCCGTCAACAAGATTTCAACAAATATGTGGAGAAACTTAGGCATTCCTCCCGAGACTGGGATGGCGTTATGGGCGTCACAGACTTTATAGATGATGAAAAGCCTTTATATGTTGAAGTTGACAGAGACGGGAAAATAACAGGATATAAGGATTCACCGGAATCCGGCATCAAATATGTGAGCGCCGGAATCTATGGTTTAAACAGGAAGTCGCTTCCGATTTTACAAAACTGTATAGAAACGGGAGTGAAGCGAATGAGAAATTTCCAGCGGGCTTTGGTAGACGCCGGTCTGAATATTCATGCATTCAACTTAGGGAAAGTTGTGGATGTAGACCACTTGGAAGATATAGCCAAAGCCAACGAATTTTTAAAGAACATATCTGATTAGGCAATCGAAATAATAAGGAAATGGCTGAAATAAAAATAGCGGGAATAATGCGGGCAGGCGCCTATTCTCCCAACCATATAGGTAATGACGCTGCAATATTTAATGCGGTTGCCGACCAGCTACGCCGCCGGGGTTGCGAGGTGGAGGTCTTCAGTGAAGAACAATTCAGAACTTCTACTCCGGAACAGCCTGTGATCATGAATATGTGTCGGGAAAAAGACTCTGTGGAGAAACTTCAACATCTTGAGGAAGAAGGGAGGCTGGTTATAAATTCAGGTTTCGGGATAGAGAATTGCACTCGCGAACGAATGACGCTCATAATGTTGGGAAATTCTATACCAACGGCCGACAGTCTTATTGTTAACACAAATGAAAAGGTTGTTAAGGATTTGAATGATAAAGGTATCACTTCTTGCTGGATAAAAAGAGGAGACTACCATTCCATGCATAAGGAAGACGTGACTTATTGTCGCCATCCCGAAGAGGCTCAGGATGTGCTCCATGAATTTTTCTATAGAGGAATAAAAAGAGCCGTTATAAACCGTCATCTCCAGGGAGATCTCATAAAATTTTACGGAGTGTCCGGACAGCCTTTCTTCTTCTGGTTTTATCCTTTTGAGGAGCATCATTCTAAATATGGATATGAAGAAGTGAATGGCAAAAGCCATAATATCCCCTTTGATGAAGCTTATTTGAAAGAGATATGCAACCGTGCGTCGGAAATCTTTGATGTGAAGATATATGGTGGCGATTGCATAGTGGATCCCGACGGTTCGATCCGAATCATAGACTTTAACGATTGGCCGAGCTTCGCTCCTTGTCGTAAAGAAGCCGCTCCCTATATTGCCAAGGCTATCCTTGCAGAAGCCAAGGAGAGAATGAAGAGATAATTTGAAGGCTTTTTAATTAGCAATTAAAATGTCTGAAGATATTAAAAATACAGAAATAGACAATTTGCAACCTGCAGCAACCGGCTTGCAGGAAGAGCCTGTAGATAAAAAACCCAAACAAAAGAGGCCGAAATTTAAGGATTCTCTGAAGTCGATGGACACAGAGGAGACCTTTGATTTGATTTTCTATCGGCCCATAGGCTATGCGTGGGCGATTCTGGCTCAAAAATTAGGAATAACCCCTAATGCCATCACTATTGCATCAATTTTTCTTGGAATAGGGGCCGGCGTCTGTT
The DNA here is from genome assembly GCA_022509105.1 of Muribaculaceae bacterium. Taxonomy (GTDB): domain Bacteria; phylum Bacteroidota; class Bacteroidia; order Bacteroidales; family Muribaculaceae; genus Lepagella. Next base: position 25,915 of record JAFLTV010000022.1, read on the forward strand.
TTTATTTCAACAATATCTGGATAAATATTGCCGGAGTAATTCTGCTTGTTTGGGCTGACTCGTTCGACAGCGCCGACGGACAGCTTGCCCGCATGACAGGGCAATATTCACGTCTGGGAAGAATCCTCGATGGCCTCAGCGGAGAAATCTGGTTTACGGCTATTTACGCTGCAATATGCTTAAGGGAAAACCACACCAGCCATTTCTTCATGACTCATCTTTGGGCAATATGGATCTTCGCTGCCATCACCGGTTTTTGTCATGGAATCCAAGCTGCAATGGCTGATTACTATCGCCAGTTTCATTTATATTTCCTTAAAGGTAAAGATGGTAGTGAACTTGAAACGGCCGCACCTCTATGGAAAAAATTCCATTCCTTAAGTTGGAGAAAAAACTTTTTTCAAAAGCTTGTGCTCGGCTTTTACAGTAATTACACAACAGGCCAGGAGAAACGGACTCCATGGATGCAAAGATTGAGGAAAACCTTGACAGAGAAATTCGGAGCCAATATTCCTCAATGGTTTCGTGACGAATTCCGGGAGAAGAGTCTGCCTCTGATGAAATACACCAATATCTTGAGCTTCAATGTCAGGAGTTTTGCCCTTTTTGCTGCAATCCTGATTTTCCAAATGCCCTGGTTGTATTTTGCATTTGAAGTTGTGGTGCTTAATATCATTTTGGTGTATATGATGGCAAGACACGAAAGAATGTGTAAGAAATTCGTCGAGGAACTTAAAAGTTAAAATTCTTTGCCCGGCTTTATAAAAAGAGAAGTAGAGTAAATAAAAAGAAAAGAATCCATGAATATAAAAGGAATAATTTTTGACTATGGTGGCACCTTGGACACAAACGGAGATCATTGGAGCCACGTGATTCGTGATGGCTGGAAGAAAGCCGGAGTAGAAGAGGATGACGCATTGTTTCGTGAAGCCTACGTTTACGCAGAACAGGAGTTGGAACGCACGCTCCATATCTTGCCACATCATAATTTTTCCGATTTGTTGCAGATAAAGATTAGAATAGAACTTGAATATCTATCCTCCCAAGGTCATTTTCCCCCGGCAATGATTGACGAGAAAGCCGACGAGATTGCAGCTTATTGTTATTCGGTTGCTAAATCAAATACAGAAAAATCAAAAGAGATACTGACCGAATTAAGTAAAAGGTATCCCTTGGTGCTTGTATCGAATTTCTATGGGAATATCACCAGTGTGTTGAAAGATTTCGGACTCTTCGATTGTTTCAAGGCTGTGATTGAAAGTGCGGTAGTGGGTGTCAGAAAACCTTCAACAGCCATTTTTGAATTAGGAATCAAAGCTTTGGATTGCAAACCGGAAGAAGTTCTTGTTGTTGGCGACAGTATGAAAAACGATATTGAGCCGGCTAAGAAATTGGGTTGTATGACTCTTCGCCTGAAAGGAAAGGAATGGAATTCCGATGTGATATCCCGTGAAGAGGGAGAAAGCATAGAGAATCTCGAAGAAATTTTGGCATTCATTGACGGCAAATAAGAATAAAGCCCTCATGCCTAATTAACATAAATTTATACTAATATTAAAATTTGCAATCAGTTTAATAAAAATTAGCTAAATCTATATCAATTTAATAATTATTAATAAAAAGAGGGGGTTATTTTTCTGCAATTTTATTTGCATTCTCTGAAATTGGGAGTAATTTTGTCATCGCAATTTATTTGCGGTAGCAAACTTGATTGGAAATCAAGTTAAAATGACAAATAAGACTAACTAAACTTATTAAAGATAAACATGGAAAATCAGAAAGCAGAACCGGCCAAAGGTAAACTTGGTGTTCTTGTAGTGGGACTCGGTGCAGTTACGTCTACATTTATGACTGGAGTGCTCATGGCTCGTAAAGGCCTTGCAAAGCCGGTGGGGTCTATGACTCAATATGACAAGATTCGTGTTGGTGAAGGTGAAAACAAAAAATATTTGAAATATAAAGATATTATTCCGTTGGCCACTTTGGATGACATAGTGTTTGGCGCTTGGGATGTATATCCTGCTAATGCATTCGAATCTGCTGTGAATGCAGAAGTCTTGAAGGCAAAAGATATTCTCCCCGTAAAGGAAGAACTTGAAGCTATCAAGCCCATGAAGGCCGCTTTTGATAAAAATTACGCAAAGCGTCTTGATGGAGAAAACGTGAAGACTGTGAAAGATCGCTGGGATATGACTGAGCAGATCCGCCAGGATATCCGCGATTTCAAGAAAAATACAGGTGTAGACCGCGTTGTTGTTCTTTGGGCAGCTTCCACAGAGGTTTATGTTCCGGTGGATGAAAAAGTGCATGGCAGTCTGGCAGCTCTGGAAGCAGCCATGAAAGCAGACGATAAAGACCACATCGCTCCCTCCATGTGTTATGCATATGCTGCTATAGCTGAAGGTTGTCCCTTCATCATGGGCGCGCCTAACACCACTGTAGATATCCCGGCTATGTGGGAATTTGCAGAAAAAATGAGAGTGCCTATCGCAGGTAAGGACTTTAAGACAGGCCAGACTCTTGTGAAATCAGGATTCGCTCCTATAATCGGGGTTCGTTGCCTTGGTCTCGCAGGATGGTTCTCAACTAATATTCTTGGCAACCGTGACGGTCTCGTGCTTGATGAGCCGGCTAACTTCCGCACAAAAGAGGTGAGCAAGCTTTCGACTCTTGAAAGCATCTTGGTTCCGGAAAATCAACCTGATCTATATCAGGACTACTACCATAAAGTTAGAATTAATTATTATCCTCCCAGAAACGACAATAAGGAAGGATGGGATAATATCGATATCTTCGGCTGGATGGGCTATCCGATGCAGATCAAGATCAACTTCCTTTGCAGAGACTCAATCCTCGCAGCTCCGCTATGCCTTGACTTGGTGCTCCTTAGCGATGTTGCTCAGAGAGCCGGCAGATATGGCATCCAAAGATTCTTGAGCTTCTTCCTTAAGAGCCCGATGCACGACTACACAAAGGATGAAATTCCTGTAAATAATCTTTTCCAACAATATGTGATGCTAAAGAATGCTATCCGCGTAATGGGTGGCTACAAGGCAGACGAATTAATCGACTAAAAGCATTCATAAGCGTCTTGTCTCAACAAGGGCAAGACTCGGATAAACGACAAATGACGGGGCGATACAGACATGTGTCTCCCCGTTTTAATTACAAAACATAGAAATATGCGAATTGATATTATAACGGTTTTGCCGGAAATGTTTGAGTCCGTGTTATCCTGTTCGATACTCAAGAGAGCTCAGGAAAAAGGATTGGCAGAGCTTGTGGTGCATAACTTAAGGGATTACACTACGGATATTCATAGAAAGGTTGACGATTATCCTTTTGGAGGTGAGGCCGGAATGGTTATGAAAATTCAACCGGTTGATGCCTGTATCTCCCATCTGAAATCACAAAGGAGCTATGATGAAATAATTTTCACGTCGCCGGATGGAGAGCAGTTTAATCAGAAGACCGCCAACAGCCTCTCGTTACTTGAAAATATCATCATCCTCTGCGGACATTATAAGGGGGTTGACTATCGAATAAGACAACATCTTGTGACAAGGGAGATATCCATAGGAGATTATGTGCTTACGGGAGGAGAATTGCCGGCGATGGTGATAGCCGATGCCGTTGTGCGGCTGATTCCGGGAGCTATAGGCGACGAACAGTCGGCATTGACAGATTCTTTTCAGGATAATCTGCTTGCTCCCCCCATTTATACCCGACCTGCAGACTATAACGGATGGAAAGTGCCTGAAATATTGCTGTCAGGACATGAAGCTAAAATATCGGAGTGGCGTCATGAGCAGAGTCTCGAACGAACAGCACGTTTGCGACCTGATTTGCTGAAATCTTAAGAAAAATTATAACTGAATTAACAGACTATTGCGAGATAATAACTAATTTTGCGTTGATTAGAGAAATTACACAAAAATAGAAGAAGAATTTAGTGGGTACTAAATTAAAGAAATTCAACTTTTGGCTGAGGAGAAAGTCTCATCTCCCCTTGCTTCTTGTGGGTTCGTTAGTGGTCATGTTGTTGTTTTTCAATGAAGACGTTTCTATGAGTTTGAACATGGAATATGAAAAACAGATCAATCAGCTCACATTGGAGATCCAGGAATGTAAAGACTCGGCAGCTTTCTATAGAAGCCAGAGGGAAGCATTGATTCATGACTCTGAAGATCTTGAACGTCTTGCCAGAGAGAGGTTTCACATGCAGAGGCCCACAGAGGATATTTATATAATAAAACAAAATTGATATGAGCTCGAAATTAACCGGAGCCGCGCTTGAAAAAAGAAGGAAACAGGTGGAAGGTACTGCGACTTTCGGCCTTATCCTGATTTGTGTTGCTTTAGTAGGGCCGTTTACAAGTCCGGCAAGCATTGGTTATCTTGATGTGTTCAGATGGATATATGGAGCCGGGGCTCTGATATATCTTATAGCAAGGGTTGTTGATATATCCGACCCTAATGAGTCGCTTAGATTGAAAAGACTTAGAAGGATGGAGTTTTGGGCCGGAGTCTCTTTCGGGCTTGCCACAGCTTTCTGGTTTATCGGCATGCATCAGATGGGGCCCTATGCCGGCGCTTTAGCAGTGTTGAAAAACACAATCACATTTACGCTTGTGGGAGCTGTGATTCAGATTTTGGTCTCATGGCTTATTTATAGCCGAACAAAAAAGGAACTTCGAGATAAATGAACGTTCTCACTGTCGACATAGGCAACACAAAAGTGAAGCTTGATATCTGGAGCGGAGACAAACATCTGTTTCACGACAGCATAGAGAAAATTGAAATGTTGGAGCCGGAGGGTCTCAAAGACAGATATGATGTTGAAGGAGTTATAATCTGTTCTGTCAAAGACATGGATCTATGGAAATATGCCGATATTCAAAATTATTTTGATAATGTCAGCAGATTTCCATCCCGGCCGGAAGAAAACTATGATATAATAGAAAGCTATAGGGGTCAATTAGGAGCCGACCGGAGAGCGGCTTTTCTTGGAGCTCTCACTCTCTTCCCGGAGGAATCAATGCTGGTGGTGGATGCAGGCACAGCGCTCACTATCGACTATATTGATGAAAAAGGAAAGTTTTGCGGCGGCAACATATCATTGGGCCTTGAAGGAAGATTGCGTGCTCTGCATGAATACACCTCCTTATTGCCAAAAGTCTCTTCCGATGGGGAAGTGACGGATTTCGGAGCCACCACCGAACTTGCCATAAGAGACGGGGCATACCACGGAATTGTCGGTGAGATAAAATTTATGGCGGAAAAAGCCAATCAAAAAAAAGGAGTAGACAAGGTGGTTATGACAGGCGGAGACGCTGAAAAAATCATCCCGTATTTAAGAGAAAACGGAGTGGAAGTCTGTTTCGATCCTTATCTTGTGGGAAGAGGCTTAAATGCTGATTTCAGGAGTCAAGGCTTCAAGTATAAATTAAGATGATGAGAAAATTAAATATATTGATATTATTGACCATTGGATTTGTGATGACGATGTCGGCACAAAACAATAGGCAATACTCCATGTATGGTTATGGATTGCTGACCGATCGAGCCACTTCAATGCAAAAACAGATGGGTTCTGTCGGTTATGCCATGCAATCAGGTCGCCAGATAAATGTAATGAACCCGGCCTCATACGCATCCATAGATTCTTTGACTTTTCTGTTTGACATAGGCGCGGATTTCACAATTCTCTGGCAAAAAGAAGACAACCTGAAAGAACATTCCTACGGAGGAGGTCTCGACTACATAACAATGGAGTTTCCGATAACGAAATATCTGGGAGCTTCCATAGGACTCGTGCCCTATTCTTATGTGGGTTATGCCTTTGGTACGGAAATTCAGCATGGAGCCATGACAAACCAGGGTGAGGGAGGTATAAACCAAGCCTATATCGGATTGGCAGGTACGTATAAAGGATTCTCGATCGGGGCGAACGTAGCCTATAATTTCGGTAATATCATCAATGATGTCTTCTCTTCTCCGGAAACCTCAGGACAGACTCTTTTTGAGCATGTGATGCAAATAAGGGATTGGGATATAGTTATCGGAGCTCAATATTCAGCTCCTTTGACACGCACCGACCGGCTTAATCTCGGATTGACCTTTTCACCCAAGAAATCAATCCATGGACAGACCTGGGCTACAATCCAGGAGACATCGCGGGAAAGTGTGGCCGACACTGTTGCATATATGAAGATGGGAGGCAATTACTTTACTCCCATGAGCATAGGTGCCGGTATTGCCTATGTGCATGAGAAGTCGAGCAAATGGATGGTGGAAGCCGACTTCACCTATCAGGAATGGTCGAAAGCTAAATATTCTCCTCTATATGCATTGGATGATCCTGATAATCTTGTGTTTCAAGGCATGAATTTCAACAACCGCACACGATTTGCAGTCGGCGGGGAATTTATCCCGAAAATAAGGGGTAACTATGCACAGCGTATGGCATATAGGGCCGGAGTCTATTATAATAATGACTATCTTAATATTCAAGGAAACAAGCTTAAGGAATACGGAGTGACTGCCGGACTCGGTTTTAACACCCCCGAGGGCAAGTCGATGATCAATCTCGGCTTTGAATGGAAACATCGTAAGGCCACTCCTCACGCTCTTATAACAGAGAATTTCTTTAATATCACACTCGGAGTCAATTTCAATGAACTTTGGTTCTGGAAACGTAAGATTAAATAAGGCGTTCGGCATCGGTTTGTCTCTATCTTCATTATGAGAAAAGCTCCCTTTCTAATCATGTTTTTTATCCTTATGTCGGCATATATAGCAGGATGTAAGGAGGAACAGAAATTGGATGTGGCCCATCGGCTTGATGCATCCAAAATGCCGACCATGTCAACACGCAATATATCGACTTTAATATCGGATTCAGGAATCACACAATATAAAATCGTGGCGCCTCTTTGGAATATTTACGATGAGGCCCAGGAGCCTTACTGGTCGTTCCCGGAGGGGATATATCTGCAGAAGTTTGACGCACGCTATAATGTGATAGCCACAGTGGCGGCCGATTCTGCAAAATTTTATAAGAATGAAAGATTATGGAGGCTTGACGGAGAAGTGGAGCTGACAAAAGTGCCAAAAGATCTCTTTATATCGCCTCGCTTGTTTTGGGATCAAAGGAAACAAAAACTTTATTCCGACACGTTTATTCACATTGAGAATGCCACTCATGTGCTTGAAGGCACAGGCTTTGAATCTGACGAAAGCCTCACTCAATACAGAATTCTTAAGCCAAACGGTATCTTCCCCATCAATAAGGTAAGATAATCGAGAAAAAAGCATCTTTTAAAATTCCGTTATAATATAATGAGTCTCGCCACTGCAATAGTATTTACACTGATAGCATTGTTGCTCTCCGGACTTTTTTCGGGTTCTGAGATTGCGTTCGTGCAGTCGGATAAGGTGAAAATGGAGATAGATGCAGCACGGGGAGGAGTGGTGAACAAGATTATCAGACTGTTTACCCGTCATGAGGATGTCTTTATCTCCACAATGCTTGTGGGTAATAACATAGTATTGGTGGTTTATGGTATAACAATTTCCATCATCCTTAACCCGATTTTTGAATCATGGTTTCATAACGAGGCATTAGTCTTGATAGTTAACACTTTGGTTTCGACAACAATTGTGCTGTTTGTGGGCGAATTTATGCCAAAGACAGTGTTCAGGATAAATCCTAACTTTATGGTTAGGCTTTTTGCCTTTCCCCTTTACCTTGTCTATTGGATTCTTTATCCCATTTCTCTTTTTGTTTCGGGGATTTCAAAAGGGTTGATGAAACTGTTTGGCATCGGCACCGATCATGAAAAGAAAGAGGGATTGACAATAGAAGAATTAGACACCTTTCTGCAAGACAAGATCGACAGTCTTCAGGATAAAGGGGAAATTGAAAATGAAGTGAAGATATTCAGTAATGCAATAGATTTCAGCGATACGCAGATATCCGAATGTATGATCCCTCGCAATGAAATTGTGGCTGTCTCAATCAGCGACATGAATCGCGAGAGCCTTATACAGAAATTTATAGCAACAGGTCTTTCAAAGATAGTTGTATTCAATGAGGATATCGATGATGTTTTAGGTTATATCCATATTTCAGAATTGTTTAATCTGAATGTAGACCTGAAAAAAAAGTTGAAGCCAGTTATATTCACTCCGGAGACGATGCTTGCCAACAAGATGATGAGGCGAATGCTTAATGAAAAGAGGTCGATGGCAATAATTGTAGATGAATATGGAGGCACGGCCGGACTTGCCACATTGGAAGACTTGGTGGAAGAGATATTCGGAGAGATAGAAGATGAACATGACCGCAACAAGATCATCATGACTAAAATTTCAGAAAATGTCTATGAAGTGAGCGGAAGGGCTGAAATAGAAAATGTGAATGAAGAATTCGGGCTTAACCTTAAAGAGAGTGATGATTATGAAACAATCGGGGGATATGTCATACATGCATGCGGAGAGCTTCCCTCTGTAGGATATACGTTTGAAGAGGATGGGTATACACTGAAGGTTTTAAAGATGTCGGCGGCCAAAATAGAGCTTGTGCAGATAGAAAAAGGGGGAAAATAAAGGAATTGTAAAAATAAAAATTAAATTAACAGTTTTTTGTTAAAAAATTATTTGCACAATTAAAATATTAAGATTACATTCGCACCATAAAAGAAAACGAATCAAATTTCAACTATCCAACATATATGAGTAAGCAGTCTCCATTCATAACGTCAGTGCTCAGCATGCAGGCCAATCTAAAATCTTTTGCCTTAAAATTGACATCAGACAAAGATGCGGCCCACGACCTGGTGCAAGACACTACTCTGAAGGCGCTCAACAATGAAGATAAATTTGTAGACAACGCCAATCTGAAAGGATGGATGCTTACCATTATGCGTAACATCTTTATCAACAACTATCGTAAGAGTGTGAGAGAAAACACGGTTGTTGATTCTTCAAAAGATCTGTTTCATCTTAATCTGAGTCAGGATTCCGGCATTGAGACCCCGGATGGAGCTTATGCAGTGAATGAAATTTCAGCAATACTTTCCAAATTCCCGAAAGATTTCAGAGAACCTTTTTCGCTTCATGTTGCAGGATATAAATATGAAGAAATAGCAGAAAAACTCTCGATGCCCCTTGGCACAGTTAAAAGCAGAATCTTTTTCACCAGGAAGAAACTTCGCGAAATATTAAAAGATTATCAATAAATATAAAGCCGCTTTTTAAAGCGGCTTTTTAATTAATATAAGGAGAATCCCCCAAAAGACACGATCTGCCATTGGAAGGATCCAAGGTCATCTCATCCTCAGAAATTAATGGATTTAATTTTCCAATTTCCCATGGCCCGAATTACTCGGTGATTCTATTTAATAAGGAGTTGAAACAGGTATTCAGGAAAAGATAAAAAATTAGTGGAAAAAAGAAAAAAATTAAAAAAATGGAGAAATTTACATTTAATATTTTTTTAATTCAAAGTTTTTTATTAGTTTTGCAAAGTAAAATGGCAAATATGCGCAACTTAAGGCAAAAGACCGAAAGTTGCCCAAAATATAAAGGAGTATAAGAAGAATAATAGTGATATAAATTGTAAGTAAGTGATTTAGAGAGGAGCATTGCCTGTGAAGGTAAAATCCCGAACGAGATCACACGGCGGCAGAGTGTTGTGAAACAATCTTCCGCTTTTGTTTTTAACCTTTTAATCTTTCATACCAGGATAATATCCCCTTCATTTTACATTATTCATCCCCCACTTTTTTGCAGATTCAATTTCTTTCCACTTAACAGAAATGAAGGAGGCTAACTTGGGATGAAAATGACAATTCCTCAACTTTTTCTCTTATTAACTTTGCACTACTGAATCAGTCCTCTCCATGGCCCGGTGC
>JAFLTV010000023.1 GCA_022509105.1 Muribaculaceae bacterium
AAATCCGTTGAATCACTTCACCGGATTTCTTTTACATCTTATCCCTCGGATATTTTTTTCCATCCCGGAAAAAACTAAACAAGTACAATCACTTTAAATGAATTGATAAAATGTTTGGTTGAATAACTAAAATTTAACGTATATGAAAAATCTACTATGGTTCACTGATTTATCATTTGTTTTTTACCATTCACTATATATATTCCTTTTTCCAGTCCTTCGAGACTTTTGGCCCTGTCAAGGACTTTGTTGCCACTGATGTCGTAAACATTATATATTTGAAATCCATCTGTTTCAAGTAGTTCATTCACACCTGATTCGATTTCATTATCCAGGTTTATAAGATTATAAGACTGTGTACCAAGTCCTAACTTCTCTGCATATTCCACAGTATGGGTTCCATGAAGACTCTCGATTCTGTTGATTAACGGAGAAGCGTCATCACCGGCCACCGACTCATGATTAAAAACCATGTCAAGACAAGCACGGTCAAGAGCCACAGGATCTGTGGAAGCAAGAATACCCATATCTTTCAGTTCGGGAGCGTGGGGATTGCCGTCACAGTCACAATCGATAGAGATATTGTTCATTACATTGATATAAACAATATCTTTTCCTTCCTGCTTGAAATAGTTGTGGACAGCCTGCGCTGCGGCAGCCATAGATTCGAGGAAAGAATCCTGATCGGCACCTGCACCTGAAGTTTTGTTTCCGGCACTGTGGATATAACTTTTACCTCTTGAAGAAGCAACCCCAATGCTGGCATTTTTTAATACACCGCCGAAGCCTCCCATGGCATGTCCTTTAAAATGTGCCAGATTAATCATGAAATCGTAATTGCTGATATGAGAACCAACAATATCATGTTCAAGCCATTTTGTATCAGTGACTGGTATGTTGATTTCACCCTCTTCATCCATAATGTCTACTTCGGCTATATCATTATACCCTCTTTCAGCGATTGCACGTTTGTGAGATTCGGTGTTATTGCGATTCCCCCAATAAGCTGTGTTACATTCCACGAGGGTGCCATCTACATAGTGGACAAGGTCTTTTATCAGTTCAGGACTCAAATGATTGCTTCTGCTTGATTCGCCTGTCGAGATCTTCACTGCAACTTTTCCTTTTGCTTCCACTCCAAGGGCTTTGTATATCTTAACCAAAGATTCCGGTGAAATTTCAGTCGTGAAATATACATTTGACTGAGCCAATCCTGTAAAAAACGGAAAACTGAAAAGGATTAGAAATAATAAATGTTTCATAAACAAGAAATTTTGATTTTTGCAAAATTATAAAGGATTGATTATTAAGATTTACCAAATTTAAGGAAATTCTTACCAAAATCGATGATTTTGACAAGTCAAATAAATTAAATTGTTGATTTCTAAATCATATAAGGTATTATTAACCCAATTATCAAATAGAGTATTAATCGGTAAACCCACTTTATGTGGTGACTGTATTAAATGATCAGGACCTTTAAAATAATAAGGGTATGCCATTGTGAATTGCATACCCTTATTACGTTTCGTTTATTCTAAATTAATGATTTCATATTTGGTGGTGCCTAACCCTATTTTTTCAGCATGGTCAATGATATGAGTGCCGTGTAGTTCTTTTATCCTGTCTATCATGGGCTGTGCGTCATCCCCTTCTACGGACTCATGATTAAACACCATATCTAAAGCTGCCTTATCAAGTGCCACCGGATCAGTAGATGCCATAATTCCCATATCTTTAAGACCCGGGGCTGTAGGATGACCGTTACAATCACAGTCAATAGACATATTATTCATTACATTTATATATACTATGTCTTTCCCGGGTTGTTTAAAATAATTATGTACCCCTTGAGCAGCTGAAGCCATAGATTCAATAAAACCATCCTGATTATCCGTATACTCCCAGAAATGTTCCCAGTCCTCCGTGCGACCTGCTGAATGGATATAAGTTTTTCCTGCTGTGGAAGCCACCCCGATGCTTGAGTTTTTCAAGACACCTCCGAAACCTCCCATCTGATGTCCTTTAAAGTGAGCAAGATTTATCATGAAGTCATAATTGGGAAGATGTGACCCCACGATATCATATTTGATCCATGTGGTATCATTCACCGGTATTTTGAGATCACCCTCGGCATCCATTATATCAACAGGAGCAATCGCTGTATAGCCTCTTTCCTCTGCCGCTTTAAGATGAGCTTCGGTGGTATTTCTATTGCCCGGATAAGCTGTATTGCTCTCCACCAGGGCTCCGTTCACTTTTTGAACCAAATCTTTGATGAGATCCGGACTTAAGTTATAAGATTCAGAGGATTCTCCTGTGGAGATTTTTACTGCCACTTTTCCATTTGGTTCAACTCCCAGGGCCTCATAGATCTTGACAAGAGATTCCGGAGTTATATCTTTAGTAAAATATACTTTCGCTACCGGAATAGAGTCATTTTTCACTTCTTCAGCTTCATTCGACGACCGTTTATTCCCACATGCCGTCATCATTAAAGCCGATATTAAAACAAGACTTAAATTTCTTTTTTTCATTATAATAAAGTTTTATAAATAAACGAATTGTATTATTTTTTATTTTAGAAAAATGGTGGTTATGGTCTTCTAACCGAATTTCCTATGAATTTTGATTTTATGTTGTTTTTACAGTCTTTGATATAGATTTCACCCGACTAAGGCTGAAGACTCCGGCTATGACGGCAAAGAATAAAGCCACATAAAGACAGACCCTTACACCGGGGGCACCGTTGGAAAGTGAACCGGCATCTGTAGGTGAAGAGCACCATGCGAATATTAGAGTAACGAGAGTTGCCCCAAATGTAAGGGCCCCCATACGAGCTGTGCTTTGGAACCCTCCTGCAGCTCCTGACCTTGAAACCGGGGTTGCTGATATCATTACAAAGACATTCGGAGTCTGGAATATTCCGAACCCGAATCCGCAAAGAGCCATTCTCCAAGCAATATCCCATTCTGCAACAATACCTGCCGGTGGTTCAATCAGCAGCAACCCAATTCCTATGGCATATACCAGCATTCCAAAAGCTGCCGTTGCTCCTGCATTATGCTTTTCGATAAATCTTGCTGCAAAAGGAGATATCGCCATTGTGGCCAGAGGCCAAGGAGTCATCAAAAGACCGGTGGTTAATTCTGAAAACTTATAACCGTTCAGGAAAAGAAAAGGTAATGCAATAAGAGCCATACACTGAGTCACGAAGGAACAGGTGTAGGTTATCACACTTAAAGTGTATAGTTTATTATGCAACAAATCTATGGGAAACATCGGCAACTCTTTACCATGGAGATGCCGGACATAAAAAACACCCACCACAATTCCTGAAACTATCAATAATATATTTTCCCATAACACATGCTTGTTTGCCAAATTTCCGAGGGCATAAAAAATTGTACCGAACACTATGATATTGGCAACTCCGCTAAGCCAGTCAGGTTTTATCTTATGATCTTTGGGAGGATTATCGGGAAGATATTTGTAAGCCATCAGGAAAGCGGCAACACCAAGTGGAAGATTAATTAGAAATAACCAATGCCATGAAGCCGAAGAAAGAATTATGCCGGCAAGAGAGGGACCCGCGGCTGAGGATATGGCAATCACCATTGTATTTACGGCCAATCCTCTTGCCAATGTTTCCGGAGGATAAATCAGCCTTACAAGGGCGACGTTTACACTGGTAGCCAAAGCGGCTCCGAATCCTTGTGCGGCTCGAGCAGTTATCATCATTCCGAAAGTTTGGGATGCAGCACATAGTGCAGAACCGGCTGTAAAAATAGCTATACCGAATATATAATTCTTTTTATAACTGTAAAGATCTCCGATGTAAGCCAAAGGAAGCATCAACATTGTCAAAACAAGCTGATAGATTGTTACTATCCAGACTGCATTGGAATCCGACACATGAAATTCCTGTGCAAAAATCGGTAATGCCACGTTCACCAATGTTCCGTCAAGCATAGTCATTGCCAGAACTATGAGCACTGAACCGATGGCTATATATTTATGAAATGTAAGTTTAATATCCGACATCCTTACAAACTATTATGAAACCTTAAAGTTCATATTTTATCCACACAACTCCGTTTTCAAAAGTGGAAAAACTTTTAAATTTAATTTTTTGTGGAATGAAATTTTCTTTATCTTTTATCCCATCAAATAGTGAAGGTTGACCACTCCGACCATCAATCCCGGGTGCTATCATGATGCTTAGTTCATCAAGGAGACCCGCTTCTAAAAAAGCTCCGTTTATCTTTCCACCACCAACTACCGCAAGACGTTTTATATCAAAAATCTCATATAGAATTGTTACAGCCTTTTTTAAATTTATCTTCTCTTTTCCACAAACTATATAAGAAATTCCTTTCTCTTTCAGGTAATCAAGGTATTCTTCAGTTACTTTTTCACTAAGAATACACAATCTTTTTTTATTGTCTGTCTTATCCCATAGAAGTTCACCACGGTTATCAACGGATATTTCATAGCCATCTGAATCTTCAGCCTTGAAAAATACTTCCTTATTAATTGATTTCATACCGGATGGTTTAAATTTATCAAAACCACAGGTATGAAGCTGATAAGAATATTTACCTTCTATTACGGAATGACAGTTCAAAGACTCAAGAGCAGTATAATATTCTTCCCCACTTATTTTGTCTACCATGTCACAAGCAATTCTTCCATCAACTGACTGCATCATATGACATACAATATAAGGTTTCATATTATTTTCTTTAAGTTTAAAATTATTAGCCTGTCTTGCTATTCATTAATTTACTTGCGACCTATATTCCTTTGGCGTAAAACCCGTTATCTTTTTAAATAACCTTGAAAAATGAGCCGGATAGTCAAAACCGAGGCTATAGGCTATGGCACTTATATCTTGATTTGTTGCAACCAATCTTCTTTTAGCCTCATCTATCAACTGAAGGGTTATAAGATCTTTGGGCGACATTCCCGTTTCTTTCTTTATAAGATTGCTGAAATATCCTGTGGTCAAAGAAGCTTTATCGGCAAAGAATCCTACATTTGGCGTTGCAATGATTTCATTTTCCAAGAAATAATCCCTAAGATTCTTTTGAAATTGAGAAACAATGTCAGAATTAACTTTATGTCGGGTAATAAATTGACGATCATAAAATCTATCAAGATGCTCCAGCAATAATTGAATATGTGCGGATAAAACAGCAGCTGTATGATTGTCGATCGGCCTTTCCAATTCTTCCCGGATAAGGTTTAAATAAAAATTATATTTCTCTCTTTCTTTTTCAGAAAGATGAAGAGATTCAGTTTGTGAAAAACTGAAGAATTCAAATTCCTTAATTTTGGAAGCCAGGGGAGTGCCATAAATAAGATCAGGATGAAACATCAGGCCAACAACCTCAGGGCCTAATTCCTGTTTTTCATCATCAATAGTCACTACTTGTCCCGGAGCGAAACTTACAATGGTTCCTTCTTGATAATCATAACTTTTCCTGCCGTATCTCAGAGTGCATTGTGAACCATTTTTTAGAAATAAAGCATAGACTTCAAATTTTAATGTTATATGATTTACTATCTTGGAAGATTCATTAATATCAAGCACTCCTATCAATGGATGAGAAGTTTTAAGTCCATAAAGATTATTATAAGTCTTTAAAGAATCAATTGTTACCGTTTCCATTTCATTTAAATTTTATATAAATGCAAAAATAGGTTTAATTTTTCTCCGTAGAAAAGAATCTTTAAAATTGGTAAGGAAATCCATGAAATTGGTAAGTGACTTTAAATTTCAAAACACTAAATTTGCATATTAATCTAATTTTTAATGAAAAAGATAATTTTAGCTTTAATAATTACACTTATGGCTTCATGTTCGGTTAATTCTCAAGTTAAACTCTATCTGACTGCCAATGGAGTGACCAAGACAGCAACATTGGTACAGAACGAAGCAACAGCTGAATTGATTTCTCTTCTCGAAAAGGGACCCCTTACGATATCAATGACTGAAAACGGCGGATTTGAAAAAGTAGGGAATCTTCCTCAATCCTTGCCCACTTCCGATGTGAGACAAACTGCACAGTCCGGCGATATAATGCTTTACATTGGAAATGTTATGTGTATATTCTATGGTTCCAACACATGGGCTTACACTAAATTGGGAACTCTCGACAATATGAGTACAGCTGAAATAAAAGAGTTTCTTTCAGGCAATCCGGTTGAAGTTATTCTGTCGCTGGGGGATGATGCCGGTATTGAAGAAATTAAAGCTTCTGAAATTCTTACGGAGAAAGTCTTTGATCTAACCGGGAATATAGTGAGGCAAAGACCCCTCGGAAAAGGTCTATATATAGTTGAGGGAAAAAAGACATTAATAAAATAATGTTACCTTTATGAAAAAGAATTTTATTTTTACATTGATTGTATTAGCATTATCATCTAACATTATGGCACAGCAAAAAATAGTTCAGACCGCAGGTAGAGATCAATTGGGAGACTTTGCTCCGGAATTCGCTCACCTGAATGATGACATACTTTTTGGAGAAGTCTGGAGCAGAAATGATCTCCTTTCATTAAGAGACAGAAGCATCGTTACAATTACTTCTCTTATTTCCCAGGGAATCACCGACAGTTCGCTGACATATCATCTCCAGACAGCCAAGAAGAATGGTATTACCAGAACTGAAATCTCGGAAATTATCACTCATATCGCTTTCTATGCCGGATGGCCGAAAGCTTGGGCTGCATTCCGACTGGCCAAAGATGTATGGAATGAAGATCTTTCAGATGTTGATGCAAAAGAGGAACATCAGAAGAAAATGATTTTCCCAATTGGAGATCCCAACCCCTTTTCACAATATTTTACGGGCAACTCATATCTTGCACCACTGTCAAATGAACAGATAACCTTCTTTAATGTAACTTTCGAACCCGGTGTACGCAACAACTGGCATATCCACAAAGCTGAAAAAGGAGGAGGTCAAGTATTAGTGGGAGTTGCCGGTCGTGGGTGGTATCAAGAGGAAGGTAAAGAGCCCGTTGCAATATTGCCGGGCACCGTGATTCATATTCCGGCTAATGTAAAGCATTGGCATGGTGCTCAGAAAGACAATTGGTTTTCACATCTTGCATTTGAAATTGAAGGAGAAAATTCTTCTAATGAATGGTTGGAACCGGTTGATGATGTTTATTACCTTCAACTCGGCAATTAATACCTGACAACTTATTCATTCCAAACCAATAAAAAATGGCATCGGAAATTCCGGTGCCACTTTTATTTATTGCCAGCTCAATAAGCCCTTTTTATGTCTTTATTTTATGACATATTTTTTCCCGTTAATAATATAAATGCCGGGGTTCAAGTTATTTAAATCTGATTTTTGTGAGGTATTCATTATTAATGTCCCGGTAAGGTTATAGACTTTGTAACCTTGTTCATTTCCTAATGAATCATAAATTACTTCTACTCCTGAATCATCATTTAAAGCTGAAATAAGATAAGTGAACACTCCCCCATTTTCTAAATTCCAGCTCCAACTGTCGACACCACCCGCGATTACAGAAAAATCATCGCTGAAGGATGCAAGACCTGTTATCGCTAAATCACGGTAAATCAAATTTCCGTTTTCATCATATCCAATCGGCACTTCATGTTTAAGATTTTCGATTACCCATTCAGCGGCCGAAGGATTTACAGAGAACAAATATTCCTCCAGACTTATATAATCTTCTGCTCCCGGCAGCAAAATAGAAGTATGGACCGGAGAAGCGTCAGGACTCGAGCCACTTGGCACCGGATTACAAACAATAAGAGTTCCATCGGGAAGAAGCTGATTGGTATTTATATTACCCCATTCGTCTCCGACAGCTTTGTATGTACCGTCGACAAGATTAAAGATATATGCCTGACTGAAAACAACAGGGAAAAGACTGCCCGGTTCTATATAAGAAAAGGTTCTGGGGCAAGCTATCATTGTGCCTTCACCATTCATAGCCATGCTGCCTTGCCTGAAAAAAGAAGAATCCTTGATTATCTGTTCTCTCTCCAAATAATATTCAGCAAGAAGCATTTCGTTTTCAATCACGAAATTGTTATATTCCTGGACAGCTGCATTATAAGCCTTAATTTCTTCATTAGTCATGTAGAGGTCAAGGTTTCTGTAAGGATCAGCATCCTCATCCCACATTGATTCCTCCCAAACAGCAAGCTGCTCCTCAAATTCAATCTTATTTTGCGGATCACTTATAAAATCCAAAACATCCGGGGGAGTCATGTGTGAAGATGGATATTGAGGCAGGGGAATGTTATTCACATTGAAAAGCTTTTCAGAAGGAAGAGAAAATTCCCAGGAGCCATCTTCCTGCTGTTGATACACTACAGGATAAGTGAACCATCCTGATGACTCAATTACTTGTCCTAAGATAGTTTTTCCATTGTCGCTTATCCAGACAGCATTACAATACTGTGGCATTGTGCCGAAAAAATCTTTCTTTGGATAAGGAAGGAATTTCGGGTTCCCGATTTCCCCGTCAGATGAAATATCGCAATAAAAAGGAACATACATCTGTTTGGAAAATCCTGAATCTAAAATGTCGTCATCCGGAGTGATACCAGGATTAATGACGATGCCACACATTCTTGAGCCATCTTTAGAAATGCCGAATACATAGCTTTCAGCATACTTTCTTAAAGGTTCAATCGGGATTACATTCCCTTCATACATTACCACCGCGGGATATGAACCTTCCAAATTTCCAACAACCCAGCCGTTGGAAGCTATGGAGTTTCCCATCCCCACATGACCGTTAGTGTAAAAATATTTATTTCCGGTTTCATTATCAATTACAAAGGCACTTCCATCTGATGTTTCCCCTGATACATACCTGCCATCAGATGAGATCTTTTGAGCATAGGAATCCGGGATTGTAGGCAGGTCACCGAAATCGGTTTGAGCGGCAGCCACAAAGCATGTGAATCCAATTGCCGTCAGTAGAAAATAATTTTTCATAATCTTTTTTTAGTCTTTTGTTTTATTGTTTTTCATGGTTTAGATAAGTCAACTTGATTTGTGCCCGGATATTCCCAAAAGACCGAAATCTTATTCAAGTTTGAATACTATCCTTTGAACTCCCTCTTGATAACGTGTGCTTGTTATTCGGAAACTGCCGATTTCAGAAGTCTTCTTCACATGGGTTCCAGCGCATAGACATTCATCATAATTCCCAATTTTGATTACTCTTACTGTCTCTGAAACATTTTCAGGAAGGCGACTCATATCCAATCTTTGAATGGCTTCCTCTCTTGAAAGGAATTCTTCGCTAACTTCCACATCTTCTTTAATAATACCATTGATGTATTCTTCCAAAGATTTTATTTCTTCTTCAGTGAGAGCTTTCGGCAAATGGTAATCAAGTTTTGATTTTTTTCTTTCTATATGTGAACTGAAAGCTCGCCCGCATTTATATCGTCGGGCTATCTCTCCGTTCAATAGATGCTCTGCCGTGTGCATCGGAGGATGCTCCTGTTTGTTATGCTCATTTATTTTTGGGGGTGTGTCTTCTTCCATATAATTCTTTTATTATCACAAAGTTAAAAATTTTTCTTATAGAAATATCTTAAAAATTACTAATTTTAAGATAGCATCCTATTTTTTAGAAACGCTTTGGAGACAAAATTAAAAAGGAAGAAAATGGATATGTTAAGATTGATAAGGATATGGATTTCTGCCTTTCAAATTCAGACCGATTCTTTCTTCAAAAGCATACTCACATGTGGGATACCTTCAAGAATGAAAGGCTCTGAAATTGGTTGGAATCCTAAAGTCTCATAAAATTCTACAAGATATTCCTGAGCCTCTATCTTTATCGGCATATTTCCCTCCTTAATTACTTCCGAGATTGCCAATTCCATCAAGTTGCGGCTTAAACCCCGGCGTCTGTATGCCGGAATAGTCAACACTCTCCCGATAGATGTTTCTTTGTATTTTACACCGGCATCGATTATTCTCAGATAAGACACTATCTTTCCTTCATGTTTAAAAAACATGTGAAGGGAACTTTGGTCAATATAATCCAAATCCTGGTAGATAATGTTTTGCTCTACCACAAATACCTCCTGCCGACAATGAAGGATGCCATATAATTCCTCCAAAGTCAATTCCTCGAATCTTTTACTTACAAACTCCACTTATATTGTCTTATTCTAAATCAACACTCAAATCTTGACATAAGAGTTATTGTATGACCTTCTATTTTTATATCCGTACCGTTCCAATAGCAATCTACACTTCCTCCAATATAAGTGGCTCCATTCCACATATCTTTAGGTGCACGTTTGAATCTACCGGCCTCGATTGTCTCGATAAACTGCTCCATAGCTTCATTGTTAGAAAAAATAATCTCAGTTGTCAACCCTTCAAGTTTGACTGTTACTGAATAACCATATTTTTCTCTAAACATCTGATAATAGGTCTCTTTTACATCTTCTTCACAATAATTGACCCATTCATTCCAGGTTTTCTCACATTTAAATCCTAATTTCTCGAGTTTAGCCTTCACCGTGGCATCATTATACCCTATCATTACCTTATCGGAGGAATCCCAATGACAAAAGTCGTTTATACTCAGCCGATTGGCTTTTTCTTCTTCCATTTTAGCTATGGATTCCTGCATTATTTGATCTGCCACCAATACTCCCAACTTTGAATCATTAAGCGAGTCGTTCCATAGATTTGCATTCTTCACCAATTCCAACCCTCTTTCGTCAAATGCCAGAATCCCTTTCGTCTCCAGCACTTGTATTTCTCCATTCTTTCCAAGTTCCAATATCATATATTGCTGCGGTGAATATTCCACTCTGAAAATACCTTCCCCGGAACCTTCTTTTACTATCAGATTAGTCAGCGGAACATTTGCTAATGAATCTGTCAAGTTAAAATCAGAGTAATAGGATTTAATAGAATCTTTCTGATTGACATTTACAAAATCCCCAAATTTCAAGGCAAAATCAGTTGCCTTTTCCTCTGATTTCTGCCCACAGGAAGTTATGACCAGAATTAGAAATGATACATAGAGAAATAAAGATTTTTTCATGGTATAGTAAATTAATGATGAATATAATTTTTTGAAAATATAAAAATGTTTTCAGGTCTCCGAGTTTACATCATTCGGAGACCTGAATCCTGCTTTATTCTATTATAATATCAAAATTATCGAGGAAATCCATTGTCTTTTTGATGTATTCTTCCATCACTACATCTTCTTCAACAAAAGGCACCACTTTTCGATATTCCGTCATCATCATTTCAATCAGAGGTGAAGATTTCAACGGCCTGCGGAAATCAATGCCTTGCGCGGCATTCATTAGTTCTATGGCAGCCACTATCTTAAGATTATCTATGATCTTATGAAGCTTTGTTGCGGAATTAGCACCCATTGAAACCAAATCTTCCTGACCGTTTGAGCTTACTATAGAATCGCATGATGCCGGCCATGAATACATCTTGTTCTGGCTAACTACAGAGGCAGCTGCGTATTGAGGAATCATGAATCCCGAATTCAAGCCCGGTTTCGCAACCAAGAATTCCGGAAGACCCCTCAGCCCAAGGATCAATTGAGCCACCCTTCTCTCGGATATGTTTCCAAGTTCATGCAAAGCCACGCCCATATAGTCAAAAACAAGAGCTATCGGTTCTCCATGGAAATTTCCTCCACTCACCACCATATCGTCATCAGGGAAAACTGTCGGATTGTCGGTCACAGAATTGATTTCTATATGAAGCACCTCTGTGACATGATGCATTGCATCTTTAACTGCTCCGTGCACCTGGGGGATACATCTGAAAGAATAAGGATCCTGCACATGTTCTTTCTCCCTCTTGATGATTTCGCTCCCTTCAAGTATTTTTCTGAAAACTTTTCCGGTTTCAATCTGACCGGGATGGGGACGCACCTGCTGTATACAATCCCAGAAAGGCTCGATACGGCCATCGAATGCTTCCAGACTCATAGCACCGAAAAGGTCGAAACAATTCACCATGTGCCATCCGTCGATAAGCGCCTTGATTCCGTTGGCAGTCATAAACTGAGTGCCATTAAGCAATGCAAGACCCTCTTTCGACTGGAGTTTTATCACATCCCACCCGAAAATATCGAGCACCTGACGCCCGCTCATCCTCTTGTTGTCGAAGATCACTTCTCCCTCTCCTATCAATGGAAGGAAAAGATTGGCAAGCGGAGCAAGGTCTCCTGATGCTCCAAGCGATCCGCGATCATATACCAAGGGATAAATATCGTTATTATAGAAATCGAGAATTCTCTCTACAGTCTTTTCCTGAACACCGCTGAAACCCATCGACAATGCATGGGCTTTCAAAAGAAGCATAAGCTTTACTACGGTCTTATCTACAGGAGTGCCGACACTGCAGGAATGGCTCTTCACAAGGTTTTCCTGCAAAATGGTCAGCTCATTTCTTGAAATATGTTTATTGCAGAGCGATCCGAACCCGGTTGTCACGCCATAGACCGGTTTGGTATTCTCATCTGTCTTCCTGTCAAGAAAATCACGACAATGTCTGATTTTTTTGCGAGCTTCTTCGGAAAGCGTAAGCTTCATACCCTCCTTCAGAATCTTCTCGATGAGGTCGTAAGTGAGCTGCCCTGAACCAATCGCGTATGTCTTTATTTTTTCCATTTATTTTTAAGTCACTTAATTTTATCTTATTTCTTTGCGTTCATAAACCGTCTTTCCATGCCAAATAGTGGTGTTTACACAATTCATGGCCACATAATAGGGAAGAAAGTTAATATTATCAAAATCAAGAATGAGAAGATTTGCCTTTTTCCCCGGTTCAACACTTCCAATGGAGTCAGCCAATCCTATGGCGGCCGCCCCATTAAGCGTTAAAGCGGTTATTACCTCTTCTATCGACATTTTCATATAAATGCAAGCCAAGGCTATTGTGAGTGGAATCGAACCGGAGAAACAGCTTCCGGGATTCAGGTCGGTAGCCAAAGCCACAGCACATCCGCCATCGATAAATTTTCTTGCCGGAGCATAAGGTTCTTTAAGTGCAAATGCAGTCAGCGGGAGAAGTGTGGCCACCACTCCTGCCTCTGCCATCCTTGCAATACCTTCATCGCTTACATGAAGCAGATGGTCGGCCGAAACCGCCCCCATTTCCGCTGCAAGCTCCGCACCTCCAAGCTGCACAATCTCATCTGCATGCAATTTCAGCTTCATGCCGGCATCTTTGGCAGCTTGAAGCAATCTGCGTGAATCTTCTATTTCAAAGACATTCTTTTCTGTGAAGATATCAAAGAATTCAGCCTTGTCTTTCACTTTGGGAAGAACTTCATTAATGATGAAATCACAATATTCTCCCGTTCTTCCTTCATATTCCTTAGGCACTGCATGGGCTCCCAAGAATGTGGCGATCAAATCAATTTTCTTATCTTCCTTTTTGGCAAGCTCATCGAGAGCTTCAAGCATCTTAAGCTCTGTATCCAAATCAAGGCCATATCCCGATTTGGCTTCGACAGTTGTCACCCCCATCTCCACCATTCTGTCTATGAACCATTCGGCACGCCTTACAAGGTCTTCTTTACTTGTTTCCCTTGTGGCATTCACGGTAGATTGGATTCCTCCACCTCTTTGCATGATCGACATGTAAGAGTCTCCTTTTAGACGCCATTCAAATTCATCGGGTCTGAAACCCCCGAAAACAAGATGAGTGTGGGAGTCAACAAAACCGGGAAGAACCACCCTTCCTTTAGCATCAATCCAATCTGCAGTGCCGGAGAGACCCAGAATCTCGAGATCCTGCATTTGTCCCGTGGCCTTTATTATGCCGTCTTCAATGAAAACAAAAGCATCATGAAGCACTCGGAGCTCCTTCATCTCCTTCCCTTTTTTAGCAGAATTTCCGAGAGGAGTTGCAAGAGTGCAATTGGCAATTATTTTCCTGTCGCTCATTTGTCGATAGCTTTATTGACGATTTCCATGATATGCTCTTCTCTTTGGCAGGCATCTTTTGCAATCTTGTCGGCTTCGGCTGTGAGTTTGTCTGCCGTTGAGCGGTCTTTCAGAGAAGCTGCGTTAATCTTCACATTAAGCCGCGCGCCCAAAACAGCAGCTCTTGCTGCAAGGGCACCAACGCCTGCATCAGTAATTGAATTGGGGTTTCCTTTCTCAGCCATAGCTTCAACGATGTCGAAAACTTCATAAGATGTTTTCATTGTTCTCAAAGGCACCTCTGTGGCATACAGCGTAGCGGCCTCAAGTGCGGCGCTTCTCGCTTCCTTCTCTTCGGGAGTAGACTTCGGCATGGAGAACACGGCCATTATTCTATTGAAAGCCTCGGTGTCTTCATCAACAAGAGCAAGAAGCCTGTCAATCAAGATCCTTCCTTTTTCGGCAACTTCAGAGAATTCCTCCCAGCGATCATCCCAACCTGCCTTATGGGCAGAAAGATTGGCAACCATAGTGCCTAAAGCGGCACCCAAAGCTCCCATATATGCAGATATCGAACCTCCACCCGGAGCCGGCGATTCCGAAGCCGTCTCATCAGCAAATCCTGTAACGGTCATATCCACAAGTCTTTTTCCGGAGCCGGTAGAAAGCATATCCTCAATCACCTTCTCTTCCCTTACGAAAGGCTTTAGTTCGTCAAGACCCATCGATTTTACGGCAATCCTGATAATTTCATCATCGGGTATGCCCACCGAACGCTGCTGTTTCTTAAGATAATGTTTACCGGCATCTATCAGAGTCTTCTTTGGAACAAGGCCTACGATTTCTGTGCCGGTCACTCTGAGACCGCGTTCTGCCGCCGCACGGCTCACTTCATCAAATGCTTTATGAAGAGGAGTTTCATTGATATCTGTGATATTCATGGATACCTGCGCGATACCGTATTCATCAATAAACCATCCTATGGCCTTTGTGCCTTTCAGGGTGCCCGGAATCATAACAGTGTTTCCATTTTCATCTTTAACGGGCTTGCCTGTCACTTTTCCACCTTCGCGTTTAGGCCTTCCTTTCTCGCGGACATCAAAAGCTATGGCATTTGCACGCCTTGTGGAGGTAGTGTTCAGGTTAAAGTTTACGGCAATAAGGAAATCACGGGCTCCCACAGCTGTACATCCGGTCTTGGCTACGCTTTCATCAAACGGACGGTTGCCATAATCCGGACCTTTTTCTTTACTTCCCATTCTTTCAGGCAGTCCTTCATATTCACCTTCCCTACACACAGCAAGATTCTTTCTTTCCGGAGTGAAGGCAGCTGCCTCGTAAGCATAACACGGGATATTTAATTCATCGGCAATTCTTTGGGCAAGTTTGCGTGCCAGTTCGGCACATTCTTCCAAAGTTATTCCGCTCACAGGAATCAAAGGACAAACATCCGTGGCCCCCATACGGGGGTGAGCTCCATGATGCTGACGCATATCTATAAGCTCGGCTGCTTTTTTTATACCTCTAAGAGCCGCATCCAACACTTCTTCAGGCTCTCCTACAAATGTAACAACAGTTCGGTTGGTGGCCTCGCCCGGGTCTACATCAAGCACACTTACTTTATCGCCCTCTTTAATGGCATCCACTATTTTGTTTATCTTCTCTTTGTCGCGGCCCTCACTGAAATTAGGGACGCATTCAATAATCTTCTTCATTTATGATTATGAAATTTTTTAATTTTCGTTATGAAATTGTTCAGATTGCCAAAGTTTCAAACAGAGATTCATCTGCTATGAAAGGTTCGGTGATCATAAAACCGTTTTCAGCCTGAGTATCATTCCACTCCTTCACTGTCGACATGGCATTGTCATTGCGGGCCCATGAGCGTCTTGCCACGCCACCCATCACATCCCATAACATTGCATTTTTAAGGATTTCATCCGCACGTTCGGAGCCGTCGAGCAACATTCCGAATCCTCCGTTTATGGCTTTTCCGATTCCCACTCCTCCGCCATTGTGGAGGGCTACAAGGCTCATGCCTCTTGCACAGTTACCGGCAAAACATTGCACGGCCATATCAGCCATCACATTCGAACCGTCTTTTATATTGGAGGTTTCGCGGAAAGGAGAGTCTGTGCCACTCACATCATGATGATCCCTGCCAAGCATAATCGGACCCACTTCTCCTTTTCTCACCATATCGTTAAATTTCAAGGCTATGTTGAGACGTCCCATTGCATCCTGATATAAAATACGCGCCTGAGTGCCGACCACAAGGGCGTTCTTCTCAGCATCCCGGATCCAATTGTAATTGTCAAGATCCTGACCTCTTCTTTCCTTGTCTATACATTCCATGGCCGCCTTGTCTGTCTTGATAAGATCTTCATGTTTGCCGCTGAGACAGACCCAACGGAAGGGACCATATCCGAAATCAAACAGCATCGGACCCATAATGTCTTCCACGTATGAAGGCCAGATGAATCCATCTTTTTCATCGACTCCGTTTTTGGAAATTTCTTTCACGCCGGCATCATAGATCGCCTTCATGAAGGAATTGCCGTAATCGAAGAAATATGTGCCTTCATCCACCAAAGCTTTAATAGCTTCATAATGGCGTCTTAGCGATTCATCAACTTTCTTGCGGAATTCATCAGGATTTTCATGAAGGAGCTCTGTGCGTTCTTCAAAAGAGAGTCCGGCAGGACAATATCCTCCCTCATACACAGCATGGCAGGAAGTCTGGTCGCTCAACAATTCCACTTTCTTTTTATGTTTCACGGCATATTCCAGCAAATCAACAACATTGCCGAGATAGGCAATCGAAATAGGTTTTTTCTCCTTCATAGCCTCTTCTGCAAGGCGGAAAGCCTCGGGGATGGAATCTGTCACTTCCTGCACCCAACCCTGATTTTTTCTGGTTGCTATTCTTGAAGGATCCACTTCAGCTATAATGGCTGCCGCTCCTGCAATCTCTGCAGCTTTGGGCTGAGCGCCGCTCATGCCGCCCAGACCTGAAGATATGAATAAATGACCTCTCAAATCACCGTCTTGAGGAATTCCCAGCTTCATTCTTCCGGCATTAAGAAGAGTGTTGAATGTGCCGTGCACTATTCCTTGCGGCCCTATATACATCCAGCCTCCGGCTGTCATCTGGCCGTAATTGGCCACTCCCATCTGCATCGCTTCGTGCCAGTCTTGGAGATTGTCAAACATTCCCACCATCATGGCATTCGTGATAATCACTCTCGGTGCATCTTTCTTTGACGGGAACAAACCTAAGGGGTGGCCTGATTCCACAACAAGGGTTTGTTCATCTGTGAGTTCTTCAAGATATTTCTTTATAAGACTGTATTGGAGCCAATTTTGACACACCTGACCGGTTTCTCCGTAAGTTACAAGTTCATAAGGATAGAGCGCAATATCAAAACAAAGATTGTTGTCTATCATAACCTGGAAAGCTTTGCCTGCAAGACATTTCCCCTTATATTCATCAATCGGTTTCGCTTTCAAATCTCCCTGAGGTCTCCAACGATAGGCATAGATGCGCCCTCTTGTCTTTAGTTCTTCCAGGAATTCCGGAGCCGCTTTTTCATGCAATTCCGGTGGAAGATATCTTAAAGCATTTTTTAAAGCTGTGATTGTTTTATCCTTGCTTAAGGTATAACCCCTGTCAGGGGCCCTTCTAATTCCTTCTTTAAATTCCGGATATTCCGGGAATTCCGCTTCAAGAAGAATCCTTTCTGTTTTCATGGTATATCGATATTTTTATAATTACTTATTCATTTCGAAGGTCTCGAGTTTCATTTCAGCATTTGCATGCATTATTGAAACCTCATCGTGGAAAACTTTTGAATTTGAATGAGCATCAAGCGACGCCCGATCCGCCCATGTCTCACATATCATCAAAACCTCACGGCGAGTGGCACTTTCATATATATCATAAGCCACACAACCCTCTTGTTTCAACGATGCCTCCGTGAGCCTTTTTGCGGCTTCCAACACTTTCTGACGATTTTCCTCGTTTACCTTTATAAAGCAATTGATTCTTATCATATCCTTAAATTTAGTAGATAATTTTACACCCCAAATTTACTAAAATTATATTATCTTTGCAATATAATTTTCTTACTATGAAAACAAGGAAGATCCTAATACTTTCGCTTATAATTTCATCAGGATTAGCTGTTAAAGCCGAAACTCCAAAATGGATGCTGAAGCCTGCAATCTCACCGGATGGCAGCAATATTGCTTTTTCTTATAAGGGGGAGATTTTCACGGTTCCGTCATCCGGCGGCGAGGCCCTGCAGATTACTTCAAATAGCGCCTATGACTCAAATCCCGTCTGGACCCCCGATGGCAAAAGGATCATTTTCCTGAGCAACAGGGAAGGATCAGACGATATATATATCACATCGGCGTCCGGTGGCACCCCTCGCCGGCTCACCACTAACAGCGGCAATGAAACTCCATTGACTTTCCTCAATGATTCCATACTGCTCTTTAACGCCTCACAATTACCGGGTGAAAAATCATCAAGAGCCCCGTTTCTTACTCAGATTTATTCCTTGAATGTGAATCAACCGCAATCTCGACCGGCTCTTTATCTTTCAGTGCCGGTAGTTGAGGCCGACGCCAATTCACAAGGAGAACTGATTTATCAGAATAGAAAAGGTTATGAGGATATTTACCGCAAGCATGAAAGAAGCGCAGGAACTTCGGATATCTGGATGTATGATAATGGCAAGTTTTCTCAGTTGACTCATTTCGACGGTTCAGATCAGTCGCCGGTGTGGGGTGCGGGAAACACTTTCTATTATCTATCAGAAAAGGATGGCACTCTTAATGTCTTTGAAGCCCAAACCGGGACTTCATCTGAAAAACAGCTCACAAGCTTCTCAAAACATCCTGTCAGATCTTTATCGGCCGCTCAAAACGGTTTGCTATCTTTTGCCTGGGACGGCGATTTATACACTCTGCGTCCCGGAGAGGAACCCCAAAAAGTAAATATCAATATCAACGCTGACCTTTATGACAGCGACTTGGTTAAAAGATATATGAATTCCGGAGCCTCTTCAATGGCAGTGTCCCCCGACGGTGAAGAGATTGCCATAATAATCAGAGGCGATGTCTACGTAACCAATACAAAATATAAGACAACCAAAAGAATAACCGACACACCGGCACAAGAAAGAAGTGTTGAATTTTCTACTGACGGACGCACTCTTGTTTTTGACAGTGATGTCGACGGAATCTGGCAGATTTTCACAGCTGAAATCGATAAAGAGGACGAAAAGCAGTTTGCATACGCCACTGATTTAACAATCAAACCTCTTTATAAATGCGAAACTTCCGCCATGCAACCCACTTTTTCTCCTGACGGTAAAAAAGTGGCTTTTCTGGAAGACCGATCTGCAATAAAGGTTATCGACCTGGCCTCAAAGAAGGTAAACACCGTCTTAGACGGAAAATACAACTACTCTTATTCCGATGGCGACATTAGTTTTGAATGGAGTCCTGACAGCGAATGGATCCTAAGCAACTATATGGGTCCGAACGGCTGGAATAATTATGACATTGCGGTGTCTAAAGCAGATGGCAGCGAGACCATAAACCTTACTGAAAGCGGATATAACGCTTATCAACAACGCTGGGCGCTCGACGGAAAGGCTGTGCTTTATTCCACGGGGAAATATGGCATGAAGGCTCACGGTTCATGGGGAAATCAGGATGATATCATTATTATGGTTCTTGACGGCGAAGCTTGGGATCAGTTTAATTTTACTGCAGAAGAAGAAGAACGTTTTGAAAAACAAAAGGAAGAAGACAAGGAAAAAGACACTGACTCCGGAGACAAGAAAAAATCAAAATCCAAGAATGAGGAAGTGAAATCCAAGAAATTGGATTTTGACTTCGCCAACAGAAAATACAGAACAAAACGTCTGACTCCTGCTTCTGCCGATTTAATGGATTTCTATCTCACCCCGAAAGGCGACCTACTCTATTTCATAGCCGGCAATGCTGAAGGAGATTACGACCTTTATGTTTCAAATTTGAAAAAAGGTGACACAAGGCTTCTTTCCAAAGGAGTGAAAGGCAGTTTTGCTTCCGACCTTAAAGGCGAGAATGTCTTCATTATTTCCTGGAATGGTATACAAAAGATCTCCCTGCCTGATGGAGATATGGATGAAGTGGAGTTTGAAGCTCCCTACGACCGACATCCCTCATTGGAACGTCAATATATATTTGACCACATGGCAAAACAGGTGGAAGATAAATTTTATGATAAAAACCTCCATGGGGTAGATTGGAAATATTACACGAATCACTATCGTGAGTTCCTCCCTTATATTTCAAACAATCGGGATTTCGCCAATCTGCTTAGTGAAATATTGGGAGAATTGAATGCATCACACACAGGGGGCCGTTATTCAAGTCCCGGTGCTTCAATGTCTACAGCTTCTTTAGGAGCTTATTTCGATGAAAGCTATGATGGCGAAGGTCTAAAGATAACAGAGATATTCCCACGGGGTCCTCTAGCCAAAAAAAGTTCCGACGTTCAGCCCGGTGATATCATCCTATCGATAGATGATACGGATATCCTTCCCGGGAAGGATTATTTTCCTCTTCTTGAAGGGAAAGCCGGTAAAAATGTAAGACTCGGCATCATGAAAAAAGATGGGTCTAAAAAATTTATATCCGTGAAGCCTTTGGCTCCGGCTCAATTGACAGCCATGACCTATGACCGATGGATAGAACGAAACGAACAGATTGTAGACAGCCTTTCCGGAGGGAAAATCGCCTATGTGCATGTTCAGGGCATGGACACTCCAAGTTTCCAGAACGTCTATGATAAATTATTAGGGAAATACCGCAACCATGAAGCAGTGGTGGTTGACACCCGGTTTAATGGTGGAGGATGGCTTCATAATGACCTGGCTATCCTTCTAAACGGCAAGCAATACGTTACATACAGCCCTCGGGGTGAAAAAATCGGCATCGAGCCGTTCGCTCAATGGACTAAACCCAGCGTAATGCTTGTGAATGAATCTAATTATAGTGATGCCCACGGTTCGCCTTACGCGTATCAGACTTTAGGAATAGGAGAAGTGGTTGGCGCACCGATTCCGGGCACTATGACTGCTGTGTGGTGGGAAAACCAGATTGATCCGACCATAGTTTTCGGCATTCCTCAGGTTACCAACGTCGGTAATGACGGTACAATTCTTGAAAACACACAACTTAATCCTGACGTCATTATCTACAACGAGCCCGGCGATGTGGAAAAAGGTATTGACGCTCAATTGGAAGGCGCTGTCAGACGTCTTCTCGAAACTTTAAATTCTGCTCAAAAATAATGTCGTTTACCCATCTTCACGTTCATTCTCAATATAGCCTTCTTGATGGAAAGGCCTCTATAGCCGAGCTTGTTGATAAAGCTATGGCCGACGGCATGAGGGGAATTGCCCTCACCGACCATGGCAACATGTTCGGAATCAAGGAATTCTATAACTACGTCAATAAAAAGAATAGCGGCAAACCCGACGAAGAGAAATTTAAGCCCATTCTGGGTTGTGAAATGTATGTCGCAAAAGACAAACTCACAGACAGAAAAGACAAAAAGGCTTACCATCTTATAGTTCTTGCAAAAAACGAGAAAGGCTATCATAATTTGATAAAGCTTGTCAGCAAAGCCTGGACAGAAGGATTTTATTATCATGCACGCACAGATCATGACGAGCTTGAAAAACACCATGAAGGTCTGATCGTTTGCTCGGCATGCCTTGGAGGGGAAGTGCCACAAATGATAATGCAAGGAGATATCAAGGGAGCCGAAGAATGTATCCTCTGGTTTAAAAATATTTTCGGCGAAGATTATTATATCGAACTCCAACGCCATGAGACATTCAAGGAAAATGCCAACACAGAAACCTATGAGGAGCAGAAAAAAGTAAATGAAGTTCTGATTGATCTTGCACGGAAACACAATATCAAAATTATTGCATCCAATGATGTGCATTTTGCCTACGAGGATGACGCAGAAGCTCACGACCGATTGATTTGTGTCTATACTCAGAAGAAATTTAATGAGCCAAGAATGAAATATACAAAGCAGGAATGGCTCAAGACTCCGGAGGAAATGAGTAAGATTTTTGCCGATATCCCCGAAGCTATCTCCAACACGGAAGAAATCCTGAATAAAGTGGAATATTATTCCATCGACCACGCTCCTATCATGCCGGAGTTTGAGATTCCGGCAGAATTCGGCACTGAGGAAGAATATCGAAAAAAATTCAGTGAAGAGGATCTCTTCAATGAATTCACTCGAGATGAAAACGGCAACGAAGTGATGAGCCGTGAGGAGGGTGAGAAAAAGATAAAAAGTCTTGGAGGTTACGACAAACTATATCGAATAAAACTCGAGGCTGACTATCTTGCAAAACTAACTTGGGAAGGAGCTAAGGAAAGATACGGCGAAGAACTTTCCGACGAAGTGAAAGAGCGTCTTAAGTTTGAACTTCATATCATGAAGACAATGGGCTTCCCCGGATATTTCCTCATTGTTCAGGATTTTATCAATGTTGCAAGAAAACAATTGGGAGTCAGTGTAGGTCCCGGCCGAGGATCGGCTGCGGGAAGCGCCGCTGCATATTGCTTGGGAATCACACAGATTGACCCCATCAAATATGACCTTCTTTTTGAAAGGTTTCTTAATCCCGACAGAATATCATTGCCTGATATTGATGTAGACTTCGACGACGACGGAAGATACACCGTGCTTGATTATGTTACAAATAAATATGGAGCCGAAAAGGTGGCTCATATTATAACTTATCAGACCATGGCCACAAAAATGGCCATCAAGGATGTAGCCAGAGTGCTTGACCTTCCGATAGCCGAATCAAATCGGCTCACAAAATTAGTGCCCGACCGTTTGCCTGATGTCAATGGCAAAGCAACGAAGATAAATTTCAAGAACTGTCTGGCATATTGCAAGGAGTTTGAAGCCGAGACCCGCAATGACAATCCAATTGTGAGAGACGTGATGAAATATGCTGCTCAACTCGAAGGGAATGTCAGAGGCACAGGAATTCATGCCTGCGGTGTAATCATTGGCAGGGATGATATTACCGACTGGGTGCCCGTTTCCATGGTGAATGATGCTGACGGCTCCAAGGTTATCTCCACTCAATATGAAGGCAGCGTGATAGAGGAGACCGGCCTTATTAAAATGGACTTCCTGGGGCTAAAAACTCTCTCGATTATTAAAGAAGCTCTTGCAAATATAAAAAAGACTCGCGGATTTGATCTTGATATAGACCATATCCCCCTTGATGATCCTCAGACATTCAAGCTTTATTGCGACGGGAAAACCACGTCAACTTTCCAGTTTGAGTCTGTGGGCATGCAAACATCTCTTCGTGAGTTGCAGCCCTCTAAGTTTGAAGACCTCATAGCCATGAATGCCCTCTATCGCCCAGGGCCAATGGACTATATCCCCTCCTTTGTCAAGCGTAAACACGGTCTTGAACCCATCACCTATGATATCCCCATAATGGAGAAGTATCTCCAGGAAACATACGGAATCACCGTATATCAGGAACAAGTGATGCTCTTGTCGCGTCTGCTGGCTAATTTCACTCGTGGTGAAAGTGATATGCTTAGGAAGGCCATGGGTAAAAAGCAGATTGATAAAATGCAGAAACTCAAGACCAAATTCATGGCCGAAGGTCAGAAAAACGGTCACGAGGCCGAAGTGCTTGAGAAAATATGGGCCGACTGGGAAAAATTTGCTTCCTATGCTTTCAACAAGAGTCATGCCACATGTTATACCTGGGTGGCATATCAGACAGCATATCTTAAAGCCAATTATCCTGCAGAATACATGGCGGGAGTGCTTAGCCGTAATCTCGGTGCGGCCGATAAACTCAAAAAAATAATGGATGAATGTATCCGGATGGGTATTAACGTCAAAGGTCCGGATATCAATGAATCAGATGAGAAATTCGGCGTCAACAGCAAGGGTGAGATTCGTTTCGGACTGGGTGCTATCAAAGGTGTGGGCATAAACGCCGTCAACGCCATAATCCAGGAAAGAAATACCAACGGACCGTTCAAGGATATCTATGATTTCGTTGAAAGGGTGAATCTTAGCAGCTGTAACAGAAGTGCAATCGAAAACCTTGCCATGGCCGGAGCCTTTGATTCCATGGGCTATCCGAGAGAGGCTTTTGTGGAAGAATTGATTGATTGCTCCTTTACAGAGATTCTTGTGAAATATGGCCAGACCATTCAAAATGATAAAAATTCACTTCAGGGCAGCCTTTTCGATGACTTCGAACCTATTGAAATCCCTCGGCCGGAATTCCCCCATGTGCAGCCCTGGAACCGGTTCAAGCTTCTCGAGGAGGAAAGAAAACTTGTGACTGTCTATCTCTCGGCTCACCCCCTTGATCCTTATTATATGGAGATCAAATACGGGTGTTCCTGTAAGTGTGGCGAATTTGAAGATAAACGGGCTGCAGGCAACCGATATACTTTAGGAGGTATAGTAACTTCTGTGGAAAGCGGCATTAATCAAAGAGGAAATCCATGGATGAGCTTCACTCTTGAAGATTTCAGCGGAGCTTATAGTTTCAGACTTTTCGGAAGGGATGTAGCGAACTATAAAAACCGTCTGCAACAAAATGATTTTATAAGGCTGAGAGTGAATGTCTCTGCAAGCACCTATCGGCCCGGAGCCCTTGATAACAGGATTGAAGAGATAACTTATCTACAGGATATTGCAGGAAGTGTGGCAAATACATTAACTTTGTATCTGGATAGGAACTTCAAGTCTCCCGAGTTTTTTGATAAACTAAGGGAATTTCAACCGAATGAACGTCCCGGAGATCTGCATATAAGGATCTTTGATCGTGAGAGAAATCAACAGATCAGTGTCCATAGCCGGAGGAAATTCCCTATCTCGAAAGACTTGGTGGAATATATAAAAGACTGGGGCATCCCATTCGAAATCAAATGATTTGATTTTTAGAGATTTTTTAAAGTCTAATAACCATAAATTTTAAAAAAATGGCATTACAATTTACAGATCAAACAGCCCGCGAAGCAATTGAATCGGGCAAAATCACAGTCATCGACTTTTGGGCAACATGGTGCGGCCCTTGTATCAAATTAGGCCCAGTAGTAGAAGAACTTGCTGAAAAATATCCTGACGTAACAATTGGCAAGCTCAACATAGACGAAAACGATGAGATCGCAAGCGAAAATCGCGTTCGTAATATCCCAACCGTTCTCTTCTTTAAGAATGGAGAGCTTAAAGAGAGAAGCGTTGGTCTTGTGAGCCTTTCAGCCCTCGAAGAAAAGCTTAACAAAGTGATTGCTGAATAATCTCCTTCTTAGAGAGGACAAATTTTTAGCCCGTAGTTCAAATCGAATAGCGGGCTTTTCTTTTAATATTTCAAAAATAAATTGCTTACATTGACGGCACCCTTCCGAATTTCACAAAGGTCCGTTTATAATAGGATTGTCCCATGTCTGAAACCACCACTCC
Organism: Muribaculaceae bacterium; assembly: GCA_022509105.1. Taxonomy (GTDB): domain Bacteria; phylum Bacteroidota; class Bacteroidia; order Bacteroidales; family Muribaculaceae; genus Lepagella. The sequence continues at coordinate 25,494 of JAFLTV010000023.1, forward strand.
CTTACTTGAGGAAGCATGCACAAACTTATTGGAATCTATCATTACTCCCACATGAGACACTTTGTCGGCACTCTTTCCTGTCGCAAAAAAGACCAAATCGCCCGCCTTCACTTCTTCTGCCTTTAAATCTTTGCAGAATTCAGCTTGCTTGGCTGAATTTCTCGGTATCTTGATTTCTGCAACTTCAAGATAAACAGTCATTGTGAGACCCGAGCAATCCGTGCCCGATCCTTTTCCTTGTTTGCCATAAGCATAAGGAGTTCCTATCCAAGTAAGAGCCTCTTCCGCTATCTTCTCCCCCAAGCTTTTTCCTTTCTTATCTTTATGTTTTATAGTATGTTCTGTTACGGGCGTTTCCTCCTGCATCTTCTTATGGCTCTTACAAGAAGAAAAGCCTCCTATAATAATACATATCATAATGAAGGAGATAAAACGGATTATGGTTTTCATCATGATTTTAATGAATATTTTATTCTTTATAGGGCCAATTCTGAATTACAAAATTAAAACAAAATTGTCATTAGTGTCAAATGTTATTTATAACAGGTTTTAATGTTAATACATAATTTTATTAAATTAACTTAAAAACACTACAATTTTTCTGCCCGACATATAATTTTACACGATTTTTGCAGTCTAAAAGATAAAAATAGAAAAATCATGATACGAATTAAAACAGGAATAGCTTGCTTGTTGATAGCATTGACTGCTTGTCAGAATTCACATGCAGACAGGATTTCAAATCCTTCATCAGATTCCAGCTCTCAACAGGAAGCAGGACAATTTATTCGCACATCTAATCGTGCATCTTTTGAGACCGATTTCACTGTTGCTGCAGAAGAAACTGTAAATGAAGTTGTATGTATTAAAAGTTTTGCCAACCGCCGGCAACAATCAAACAGGGGATATGATCCTTTTGATATGTTTGAATTCTTCTTCGGGCCTTCCCCACGCCAACAACCAAGGCAACAGCAACCTCAGAATTCAGAACCGGTTCAAACCGGATTAGGTTCGGGTGTGATTTTATCTTCCGACGGATATATCGTTACTAATAATCACGTTATTGACGGGGCAGACAAGCTGGAAGTGCTTTTGAACGATAACTCAACCTATGAAGCAACTGTAATCGGCACCGACGAAGCAACAGACTTAGCCTTGATCAAGATCGATGCAAAAGGTCTTTCTGCAATCACCTTCGGAGATAGCGATGCTGTAAAAATAGGTGAATGGGTGCTTGCAGTGGGCAATCCCTTCGGCTTCAACTCCACGGTTACAGCCGGTATTGTCAGCGCTAAAGCCCGGAGTTTAAATCAAAGCCAGCGCAACGGCCAAATGGGTATAGAATCTTTTATCCAGACTGACGCCGCCCTCAATCCCGGGAATTCCGGAGGTGCCCTCGTTAATCTCAAAGGGGAACTTATCGGCATAAATGCAGCAATTTATTCCAACACCGGCAGTTATTCCGGTTTCTCCTTCGCAATCCCCTCTTCCATTGTGAAGAAAGTTATTTCTGATTTAAAGGAATATGGCACAGTGCAAAGAGCTGTTCTGGGTTGTGCCGTGACAGAACTGGATGCTAAGCTTGCAAAAGAAAAAGGCATCACTGCTGTAAAAGCAGGTCTTTTGGTGCGCGCTGTCAACGACCGAAGCACAGCAATGGAACTTGGCCTGCAGGAAAATGACGTAATCACTGCAATTAATGGTGTGAGCGTTCATAACTGGGCTCAACTTGTGGAACAAGTAAATAAATTCCGTCCGGGTGATCAGATATCAGTAACATATATCCGAGACAATAAGGAATACACGAAGAGCGGAACCATGCGCAACACTCAGGGCTCGACTGCAATCACTAAGAAAGGAGATTTCTCCGATTTGGGTTGTGCTTTCATGAAAGTTAGCGATGAAACCAAAAAGAAATTGAACATTTCATCCGGAGTCCAGGTTGCCGGAATCAAAAAAGGCCCGTTCCAGGATGCAGGTGTGAAAGACAATTTTGTAATCACTGAAATCAACGGCCGGAATGTTAATTCTGTGGATGATGTGGAAACAATCTACAACCAGATCATGAAAGCAGACAATGACAAAGTGATGTTCCTGACAGGATTATATCCTAACGGCAGAAAATATTATTACGCGGTTAATCTTCAACCGGAATAATCTAAGATTCTGATTTTCTTAAAGATATGCTCGGACAAAATAAAGCCGGGCATATTTTTTTTGAATTTGATATAATATATCATGAAATAAGACGTTAAGGTTAAAGCGGCTTGACGTCAAAAAATCTACAGGTGTGAATATCTGTGCCGTTTATATTAAAGATAATCTATGAGACAACTTAAGATTACCCCGGGCAACATTACCGCACGTGGCACCCGTTCTATTGAAAAATATCTACAGGAAATAGGCCATTGCGAACTCATCAGTGCTAACGAAGAAGTAGAACTTACCCAACGGATCAAACAAGGAGATGTTGAGGCAAGAAACAAACTTGTCATGGCAAACCTCAGATTCGTAGTCTCCGTAGCAAAACAATATCAAAACCAAGGTCTTAGTCTTGAAGACCTCATCGACGAAGGCAATATCGGACTTATCCGCGCTGCCGAAAAATTCGACGAAACACGAGGCTTCAAATTCATCTCTTATGCAGTTTGGTGGATTCGCCAAAGCATACTTTCAGCTCTGGAGGAACAGACCCGTATCGTTCGTCTGCCTCAGAACCAGGTGGGAATTCAGAAAAAAATCTCACAGGCCAATATGGAATTTGAACAGAAACATGGCCGACTTCCTTCTACGGATGAACTTAGCGAGATTCTCGAGCTCCCAGCCAATAAAATTGAGGAATTGATTAAAGTGTCGGGCAAGCCAATTTCTTTCGACGCTCCATTCACAGATGGCGAAGAGGGCTCTCTTCTTGACGTGCTTCCTAACACCGACAGCCCTCGCGCAGACTCCGTGCTGAATAAAGAAAGCTTGTCGAAAGAAATCGACAGGGCCCTGATGCAATTATATGATCGTGAACGTGAAATCCTAAAAATGTTTTTTGGCATCGGTTGCCAGGAAATGTCGCTGGAAGAGATCGGCGACAAATTCGACCTCACGCGTGAGCGTGTGCGCCAGATTAAAGAGAAAGCCATCAAGCGCCTTAAAGGCCAAAAAAGCAAATTGCTTAAGAGCTATCTCGGTGAATAAATAAATTTAAAATGCGACAATTAAAAATCACTAAATCAATTACCAATCGGGAAAGCGCCTCCTTAGATGCATATCTCTCTGAAATTGGTAAGGAGGAGTTAATTTCTCCTAATGAAGAGGTGGAGCTCGCCCGCAAAATAAAAAAAGGAGATCATGAAGCGCTTGAAAAGCTCACTCGAGCCAACTTGCGGTTTGTGGTTTCTGTAGCAAAACAATATCAAAACCAAGGTCTGAGTCTTCCTGATCTTATCAATGAGGGAAACTTAGGATTGATTCGCGCTGCTCAAAAATTCGATGAGACACGCGGTTTTAAATTCATTTCCTATGCCGTATGGTGGATTCGGCAGAGCATTCTGCAAGCTTTAGCCGAACAGAGCCGTATTGTGCGCTTGCCCTTGAATCAAGTAGGCTCTCTTAATAAAATCACTAAGGAACTTTCAAAATTCGAGCAGGAAAATGAACGTCGTCCCTCTCCCGAAGAGCTTGCTGAAAGATTAGGCATGCCCGTTGACAAGGTTGCCGACACTCTGAAGGTTTCCGGACGTCACGTTTCAGTTGACGCGCCTTTCTCCGACGGAGAAGACAATTCCCTTCTCGATATCCTCACCAATCAAGACAGTCCTCTGGCAGATTCTTCCCTTAATCAGGAAAGCCTCGCCAAGGAAGTAGACCGAGCGCTTCGCCAGCTTTACGACAGGGAGCGTGAGATAGTCAAGATGTTTTTCGGCATCGGTTATCCCGAAATGACTCTTGAAGAGATCGGAGATAAATTCAACCTCACGCGCGAACGTGTTCGACAGATAAAGGAGAAGGCCATCAGAAGGCTGAAAGGTCAGAAAAGCCGTCTCCTGAAAGGATATCTCGGCCAATAAAACTAATATAATATAACTCTCTAAATAAAAACTAACTAAACGATGACTACTCAATACAGCCCTGCTGAAGTTGAAAATAAATGGTATGCATATTGGATGGAACATGGTCTGTTTCATTCAGAACCCGATGATCGCGAACCTTTCTGTATAGTGATACCACCCCCGAATGTAACGGGAGTGCTCCACATGGGCCACATGCTTAACAATACCATACAGGATATTCTCGTGAGACGCGCAAGAATGTTGGGCAAAAACGCTCTTTGGGTGCCCGGCACTGACCATGCAGCTATTTCTACGGAAGCTAAGGTTGTGGCCAAATTAGCTGAAGAGGGCATCAATAAGAATGACCTTTCTCGTGAGGAATTTCTCAACCATGCCTGGGACTGGACACATAAATACGGTGGCATCATTCTTCAGCAATTGAGAAAGCTGGGAGCTTCATGCGATTGGGAGAGAACAGCGTTCACTATGGATGAGATTCGCTCAAAAAGCGTAATCCGTGTCTTCTGCGAGCTTTATAATCGCGGCTTGATCTATCGTGGAGTCCGAATGGTTAACTGGGATCCTCAGGCAATGACTGCTCTTTCAGATGAGGAAGTGATTTATAAGGAGGAACAGAGCAAACTTTATTATCTCAGATACATGGTAGACGGTGAGCCCGATAAATATATCGTCGTGGCTACCACACGGCCTGAAACAATCTTGGGCGATACAGCTGTATGCGTAAATCCAAACGACGAAAGATATACGTGGCTAAAAGGTAAAAAAGTCATCGTGCCTTTAGTAAACCGTGCTGTGCCGGTAATCTTTGATGATTATGTGGAGATGGACTTTGGAACAGGATGTCTTAAAGTCACTCCCGCCCATGATGTCAACGACTATATGCTTGGCGATAAATACGGACTTGAAAGCATCGATATTTTCAACGACAATGGCACAGTGTCGGAAAAAGGGGGCATGTATGTAGGCATGGATCGTTTCGATGTACGTAAACAGATATCCAAGGATTTGGGAGACAATGGTCTTCTTGAAAAAACTGAGGATTATGTGAATAAGGTGGGCCATTCTGAAAGAACCGACGCTGTTATTGAGCCTAAACTTTCAATGCAATGGTTTGTAAAGATGGAAGATCTTGCAAAACCGGCTTTAGAGGCTGTGGAAAACGGTGCCATAAAATTTGTACCCGACAAATTCCGTAATCTATATCGTCATTGGATGTCGAATATTAAAGACTGGTGTATATCCCGTCAACTTTGGTGGGGCCATCAGATTCCTGCATGGCATCTTCCCGGCGGAGGGTTTGTAGTGGCCGAGGATGAAGAGCAAGCTCTTCTCAAAGCTATTGAGAAAACAGGCAATCCGGAAATTACTCTTAACGATATCCATAGAGACCCTGATTGTCTTGACACTTGGTTCTCCTCATGGCTATGGCCAATTTCCCTTTTCAATGGCATTCTGGATCCGGATAATAAGGAATTCAAATACTATTATCCCACTGCTGATCTTGTAACCGCACCGGATATTATCTTCTTCTGGGTGGCCCGTATGATCATAGCGGGATACGCGTTCCCGGGTGAAAAACCATTTAATAATGTTTATTTCACAGGTATCGTACGCGATAAAATCGGTAGGAAAATGTCGAAGTCTCTTGGAAACTCTCCGGATCCTCTCGAACTTATCGATCGCTTTGGAGCCGATGGAGTGAGAATGGGCCTCATGCTGGGAGCTCCAGCCGGTAACGATATAATGTATGACGATTCACTTTGCGAACAAGGCAGAAACTTCTGCAATAAAATCTGGAATGCCTTCCGACTGGTGAAAGGTTGGGAAGTTGATAATGATAAACCGCAGCCGGAAGCTTCAAAAGCTGCTGTGGAATGGTTTGACTCCATGCTAAATCAGGCTTTGGCTGAGACAACCGACCTTATGGGCAAATTCAGAATTTCAGAAGCTTTAATGGTGACTTATAAACTCTTCTGGGATGAATTCTCTTCCTGGTATCTGGAGGTTATCAAACCGGCCTATGGAACTCCAATAGACGGTGAAACCTATAAGGCGTCACTCCGCTTCTTTGATTCTCTGCTTAAACTTTTGCATCCTTTCATGCCGTTTATCACCGAGGAACTTTGGCAGAATCTCGAGCCACGCAAGGATGGAGAAAGCATAATGACAGCTCGTTTACCCGAGGCCAAACCTGTTGATGAAAAAATCATTTCTGATTTTGAGGTAATGAAAGAAACAATTGCCGGAATACGCACCATCCGCAAGCAAAAACAAATACCCCAGAAAGAGTCTTTGGAATTGCTAGTAAAGGGCTCTCACAACGGAATCTTGGACTGTGTGATAGAAAAAATCGGAAATATCTCATCAATCACTCTAAGCGAGGAGAAACCGGCCGGCGCTGCTTCATTTATTGTAGGAGCCACCGAATATTGCATCCCGGTTGGAAAATCCATCAACTTGGATGAGGAATTGAAAAAACTCCAGGCAGAAATGGATTATTACAATAAGTTTCTTGATTCAGTTCGCAAGAAGCTTTCTAATGAAAAATTCGTAGCCAATGCTCCGGAAAAAGTTGTGGCTCTTGAACGCAAAAAAGAAGCTGATGCACTCGAGAAAATCGAAACTATAAATTCAGCAATACAAGCTCTGAAAGGAATGGCTTAAAAAAATCCTTAAAGAAAAGAAGCCCGGATCCTCGCGGACCCGGGTTTTCTTTAATTCATAATGATGGTTAGTAGATATGTTTATAGGTTTAATGGGGTATATTCCAAATTGAAGGCTTCAGCTACGGCTTTGAAAGTAACTTTACCGTCTACAACATTCACACCGTCTGCAAGGCCCGGATCTTTCTTGCAAGCCTCTATCCAGCCAAGGTTAGCCAATTTGATGGCGTATGGCGTAGTTGCATTTGTGAGAGCAAGAGTGGAAGTATAAGGCACTGCGCCGGGAATATTTGCTACTGCATAGTGAACGATTCCGTCTACTTCATACACAGGTTCGCTGTGAGTTGTTGCTTTTGAAGTTTCGAAGCTGCCGCCTTGGTCGATCGCAACGTCTACTACAACGCTTCCTTTCTTCATCAATGGCAACATATCTTTTGTAAGAAGATGAGGAGTTTTAGCTCCCGGAATCAATACGCTACCGATTACAAGATCGGTTGTCGGCAATTCTTCTTCGATATTATGGCGTGAACTGTAAAGAGTCTTTACATTCTTCGGCATCACTTCATCACAATGGCGAAGAGTAGGAAGAGATATATCGCAGAGAGTTACGTCAGCTCCCAATCCGGCAGCCATCAATGCTGCATTGCGTCCTACCACACCGGCTCCAAGCACCAGCACCTTTGCAGGTTTAACACCCGGGACACCACCTAAAAGAATTCCTCTTCCACCTTGAGGTTTTTCAAGGAAACGGGCACCTTCCTGAATTGACATTCTTCCGGCAACCTCACTCATCGGAATCAACAATGGAAGACGGCCTTCACGGTCTCTTACGGTTTCATAAGCGATGCATACGGCTCCGCTCTTTATCATGGCCTCTGTCAATGCCAGGTTGCTTGCAAAATGGAAATATGTGAAGAGAACCTGACCTTTTCTGATAAGCTTATATTCCGGCTCAATCGGTTCCTTCACTTTCACAATCATTTCGCCGATTGCATAAACATCTTCAATCGTGGGGAGAATCTTTGCTCCGGCTTTCTCATATTCTTCATCTGAAAAGCCGGTTCCTTCTCCTGCTGTGTGTTGAACATAAAGCTCATGACCTTGAGATACAAGTTCCTTTACTCCCGCCGGCGTCATTCCCACGCGGTTCTCATTATTCTTAATCTCTTTTGGTACTCCGATTTTCATGGTAAATTATAAATTTTAAGTTTTAACCGCCTCTCTTTTCGTGAGGCCTTTCTATTGGGAGCAAATTTAATTATTTATCCATTCCTCCCAAAATTTAAAACCAAAAATTTTACAAAATCGTCTCCCTATTCATAATTACAGAATAAAGATTTATTATTCAAATTTTTTTTTGTGATGGCCTCATATATTAAAACTCAAAGCTTATATGAAGGCGACCCCCTAACCCACGTTCAACAATATCAAAAAGAGTACGAAGCGTTATGTTTTCTCCGTCGTTTTCCACTTTTGAAATATAAGTTCGTTTTTTGTCTACTCGCTCTGCAAGTTGTTCCTGTGTCATATGCAATTGCTCACGTGCAGATTTTATCTTAAACCCGATACGTAGTGCTTCAAGTTCATTTTCAAGTCGATCACGTTCCTGAGTTCCAACTTCCCCGTAATACTTATCCTTAATTTGGTCGAGTGTCTGTATATTTTTCATTGGTTGTTGTTTTTATCGTTAAAATATTCATTCATTATTTTCAAAGCTCGGTCGATTTCTTTTTGAGGTGTTTTCTGGTTTTTTTTCTGAAATCCACTAAACAAGACTACTAATCTGTTTCCGTCAAAACAGCAGAATATTCTGAAAATGTTTGAGCCATGTTGAACTCGAACTTCAAAAAGTCCATTTGTACCTTCTATATATTTTAGGTATGTTATTGGGACACGCTCAACATTCTCAAGAATATCAAGCATCTTGATAATCTTATCTTGGACTTTTCGAGTCTGATCCTTGAAAAAATCCTCAAAGTAATTTTTATATGTTACTACTTCTCTGTATTTCATACCACAAAGGTAACTTAAAAATTACATTTATGAAAATATAACACTGGAAATTATCGGGAAGTTCAGAAGAAAATTCCTTTTTTCAGAAATAAGGTCAGTGTAAACAACTTGGTGGTTTCCGATTAGTACCAATCGGGGAAATTGTCAACGTTTTACAGAGTAAGGTTCACGATGTCGGCCAAAAGGCGAGAATTGAAATAACAGCCCTTCAGGTAGCTGACTATGAAAGCTAGGATTGATAGCTCAATCGACTTCATTTTTGCGGACAATGTGATACGGAGATTTTCAGATCGTAGGGCTGATAAAAGTTTCGGCGAGAACCATTTCTCGGAGAGAGACGTTTCAAGGCCGTAGACTGGAACCGAAGGATACCTCAGCATTGAACACTTGGCAGGTGGCAAGTGTTTCGTCCTTCTCGATAAGGTCGATGACGTTATAAGGCAGTTGATTGTCATCTCCCCATGGAATGTACGACAGCGTTTCATCAACGATGGTCGGTATGATATCAACGTCTTCCTTTAAGACCGTTGCGGGGTTGAGAGAGAACGATGCCTGGACCTCGCTGCCTAGCACGTTCTCAACAGAATTGAAATTAAGACTTTCCGTGCCAGTGAGTGCAGACCCAAGCTCGCTTGTGCTATTTCGAGTGCAGCCGGAATTGCTAGAATCTAAAAATT
>JAFLTV010000024.1 GCA_022509105.1 Muribaculaceae bacterium
TCGCAGCACTCGCACCTGAAACGAGCGCGTCTACCATTCCGCCACCTGGGCTCGTATCGTTTGCAAAGTTACTAAAAAGTTTTTAATTTCTTTGCTTCTTATGACTCCTTTTTAGGTGCTGAGTGAAAATTAGCTGCATTCGGGAGGGTATATATATGTTGATCATCAGAACGTGATTGGAGGGAAAAGGATAATCCATCCGGGATTTTATTGCGGCTTGTTGCTTTATCTTGTGGCGGTTTTGTCGTAATTTTGCATGTTGTCCATATCTTGAGCTTTTAATTGACAGGAATATGCAGGAAAGTAATAAAAATATAGAGGAATCTCTCAAGCTTCAATCATCGGAGACTCTGCATGACGATTGGGATAGAGAACATCTATGGCATCCCTATACTTCTACTATCAATCCTCTGCCTACATATAAGGTGAAAGAGGCCCGAGGAGTCAGAATCACACTTGAAGATAACACGGAACTCATCGATGGCATGTCGTCATGGTGGTGTGCTATCCATGGTTATAATCATCCGGAACTGAATAAGGCGGCTAAAGAACAGCTCGACAAGATGTCGCACGTAATGTTCGGTGGTTTTACCCATGAACCGGCCATCCGACTGGGTAAACTTATTCTCGAAATGGCTCCTCCCTCAATGCATAACATTTTTTATGCCGACTCGGGGTCAGTGGCTGTAGAGGTTGCAATGAAGATGGCCATTCAGGCTATGATTTCCAAGACAGGCGACCATCGACGCACCAATTTTGCAACAATCCGAAGCGGCTATCATGGCGACACCTGGAACGCTATGAGCGTATGCGATCCTGTTACGGGTATGCACGGAGCTTTCGGCACGGCTCTTCCTGTCAGATTTTTTGTTCCTCAGCCCAAATCTCGCTTCGACGGCGAATGGCATCCGGAAGATATCATCCCTTTAGAGAATCTTTTCAAAGAACATGCCGAGGAGATGGCCGCTTTTATTTTGGAGCCGATTGTGCAGGGAGCTGGAGGTATGTGGTTCTACCATCCCCAATATCTGAAGGAGCTGAGAAAACTTTGCGATAAATATGGAGTATATCTTATTTTTGACGAGATAGCTACCGGCTTCTGGCGTACGGGCAAACGTTTTGCGTGGGAGCATGCAGGCGTCGAGCCGGATATCATGTGTATCGGCAAAGGTCTCACGGGAGGATATCTTACCATGAGCGCTGTGCTCACAACAAAAGATGTGGCCGACACAATCTCAAAAGGGGAGGCCGGAGTGTTGATGCATGGACCTACTTTTATGGCCAATCCTTTAGCTTGCAGCATAGCCGTCCGTTCGATAGAATTGCTTGGCGAAGAGCCACAGGGTCCGAAAATCGCCAATCTTGAAAGGATAATGAAAGAGGAGCTTAAAGCCGCCGAGGCCCTTGAAGGGGTTTCTGATGTTAGGGTGTTGGGCGCTATAGGGGTGATTGAAACCAAGGAGCCCGTAAATGTCGGAGAATTTCAGAAGCACTGTGTTAGACGTGGAGTCTGGATCCGGCCTTTCGGAAAGAATGTCTACATTATGCCCCCTTATATAATCAACGAAGAAGATTTACGTAAACTTTGTCGCGAGATGATTGCGATCTTGAAAGAGGATTTGGGAATATGAAAACAAAAGATGTGTCCCAGGTGATATTTGTCAGCGGTATAGACACTGACGCCGGAAAGACATACGCGACAGGTCTCCTTGCCCGGAGATGGATGGAGGAAGGCAAGAGAGTTGCCACCGTCAAGTTTATACAAACCGGATGCAAGGATTTTTCAGAGGATATAGAAGTACATCGAAAGATAATGGGCGTGGAGCTGCCTGAAGACAAAAATTTGGTGACCGCACCTATAATTTTCAATTATCCGGCGTCTGCACAGCTCGCGGCCAGACTTGACAACCGGGAGATTGATCTGTCGCGCGTAGATGAATCAATACGCGTGCTGAAGGAGAATTATGACGTTATACTCATAGAGGGGGCCGGGGGCCTTATGGTGCCTGTAACGGATGATTTCTTTTCCATCGATTATCCTCTTACAAGACAATTGCCACTGATTTTGGTAACCAACGGCATCCTCGGGTCAATAAACCATACCATATTGTCCCTTGAAGCCATAAGAAACCGCGACATGAAGCTTTATGCCGTCTGCTACAACAGATATTTCGATAAAGACGAAATAATTGCTGAAGACACCCGCGGCTTTCTAAGAAGATATATGGCAAGACATTTCCCCGAAACCCTGTGGATTGATATTCCTGCGCTTTAACAAGTCGACAAGAAATAGAATCTTAGAAATCTATTTCCGTAAGATATTTCATCAGTTCCGTTTGGGTCACGGCAGCGGCATGCCGCAATGTCAGCAGTTCGCTTGAAGCATTTGTGAAATAATTCCTTTCTACAAGATATTCAACCACTGTAATCACTCCTCCTTTATAAGCTTTCAGGAGCGTGGCATTATGATCGGCATTTTTCAAAATCGGCTCAATATCATCAAGCTGACCTTTGATTAGAATAAGTTTTTTCAACTGTTGTCCGGCTTCTGACTCTACTGATTTTTCAGCTGCTTCCACTTTAAATTCCGCTTCGGCTATGGCAGCTTCCGCAGCTTTCTGTTTGCCGCGTGAAGAGAAAAGAGGGATCGATACTCCGAGGGTCGGCCCGTTGAAATGTACGCGGTCTTCATACGCATGTTTATATCCTATGGAGAGAGATGGTAGTCTCTCCATTTTCATGACTTCCTTAGATTGGCGAGCCGATTCAACCTCTGCCTGCATAGATGCTGAATAGGCCGAACGAGACCCCAATCCCTCCAATTGTGAAGGACTTGGGATAGAAATTTCAGGAAATTTACAGTCCATTGCCTTAAGCATTGCTGAACAATCTCCTCCGTAAATAGCAGAAATATCATTTTCAATCGTTGCCGATTCTTCAATTAAAATTGCCTTGGCAGCCTTAATATTGGCATATTCAAGTCTGATTTTATTGAGATCAAGGGTGGTCATTTCTCCGTCACGGGCTGACTTTTCCGCAAGTTTGAAGATAGAATCATTATTCTGGTTAAGCTCCTCAAGCAGACTGATTCGCTGTTGGCAAAAAATATAATCAAGCAAAAGTTTCTTAATTTCTACCAGCTTATCCACCCTCTTAAGATAGAGAGCCTTTTGGGCCGCAGTCATTTTAGACGCAGCTTCCTTATTACGCGCGCCATAAACTCCAGGCCACTCCAAGCCCCATGAGATTTCCGCGCCCCATCTGTCGGGTTCTTCCCCCGGGGCAAAAAGATATTCTCCCGAAATCTCCGGATCCGGCAGGTTGTTTTCGCTTTGCAAACTTTTCGACAAGGTCTCCAGAGAATATTTGTCTGATTGGTATTCGAGACTGCCCTTAAGAATGGCCAGAGCTGTTTCGTCAAGATTGGCTCCTGCCGACTTGCTGCCCAGGAGTGACAGGAAAACGGAAATTATGGTCAGGGCAAAACGGTGTTTCATATTTTATAATGGAATCTGCTTATTTTTTTGCAAAATTAATATTACTTTCCTCCTTTTGCAATCCCTTTTAATTGGTATTTTTTTCCCCTTTTTTAAAATCCAACAGTCATTTTATCACTTGCGTAATCTCAGACGGTATCTTTTAGTCTTACACTCCTTACATTCACATTTATCCGACAGCAAACCATAGGTATTCAGGATGTTATATATCGCCGGCACAACGAAGATATTAAGGATGGTGCAAGATATAAGTCCTCCGAGAATCACAATAGCCATCGGCGCCTGAATTTCATTACCGGGACTTGTAGACCGCAGGGCCAGGGGGATAAGGGCGAGAGCGGAAGAGAGGCCGGTCATCAAGATAGGGTTAAGACGGTCTGACGAACCCCTTATAACTCTCAATTCCAGAGGCACACCTTCATGAAGGAGCTGATTGTAGTGAGAGATAAGCAGCATCCCGTTTCTTGTCGATATGCCCAATAACGAAATGAAACCGATGATAGCCGGAATGTTTATGTCGCTACCCGTGAACCATAGAATCAAGACGCCGCCAATAAGAGCCAAAGGCATGTTAAGCAAGATTATGAGCGATTGGGAGACATCACGGAACTCTGCATAGAGAAGGAAAAAGATCAAAAGAATGGCTCCTATGGAAGCGATGAGCAATGTTCTTGAAGCCGATTCCTCACTTTCGAACTGACCTCCATATTCAAGAAAATATCCTTCCGGTAACACTACATCCTCATCAATGCTATGTTTGATGTCATTCACGGCGCCTCGCAGGTCACGACCGGAAATATTGGCAGAAACCACAAGACGACGAGACACATTCTCGCGGTTTACAGTGCTCGGGCCTGACGATGAAACAATTTCTGCAAGAGAGGACAAAGGTACCGGTCCCTCTCTGGAATCGACAGAAAGATCATTCAGCGATTCCAAAGTAGAACGGAGTTCAGGCTTAACCTTCAGAGTGATGTCATAAGGAAGGCCGTCGTCATAAACTCTGGAAACCGGCAGTCCGCCAAGAGCGATTTCCACAAAACGGCTAAATTCAGGCAAAGTTATGCCGTAGCGTGTCAGAATTTCCCTTTTCGGTTTTATTAAGATCTCAGGACGAGGCACCTGTTGCTCAACATTGACATCAACAACACTGGAAACTTCCTGCATTGAAGAAGAAACCTGTTTGCCTAAAGAATAAAGGCGGTCGAGGTCAGGACCGAATATTTTCACAGCCACCATAGCCTCGCTTCCGGAAAGCATCGCGTCTATTCGATGGCTTATAGGCTGTCCTATCTCGATGTTAACGCCCGGGATGGTGGAAAGCCGTTTACGGAGGTCGGCAGCCACCTCATCTTTAGAGCGCCCACTGTCAAGAGAATAAGGCACCTCTATTTCCGAGACATTAGAACCGAGAGAATGCTCATCAAGCTCAGCTCGGCCTGTCTTCCTTGCAGTCATTTTCACTTCGGGCACTTCAAGAATCAACCTTTCAGCCATCCGGCCTATGCTGTCGCTCATTTCAAGAGAAATCCCCGGTAGCGCGCTGACGTTTACCGTGAAAGACCCTTCGTTAAACGGGGGAAGGAATCCTCTGCCCAAAAAAGGGAACACAATGGCTGCAAAAACCAGGAAAGCTCCGGTGATTATAAATACAGGCCAAGGCTTATTAATCACTTTATTTAATATCTTGCGGTAAAACTCTCCAAGTTTCCTTGAGAGCCATGGATCTTTTTCCAACTTGGTTTCATCTTTGCCTTTTCCCAAGAGGAAGACACAAAGCACCGGGGTGAGCGTTAAAGCCACTATAGTGGAAGCGAGTATCGCAATGATGAAAGAGATACCGAGGGGAATAAGGAGCCGGCCCTCCATGCCGCTGAGGAAGAAAAGAGGCAGGAAGCTGGCTATGATGATAAGCGAAGAATTAAGGATAGGCATTCTCACTTCGCGTGAGGCATTAAAGACTATGTCGGCCGGCTCTTGGCGCTTCTCTACGGGCAGCCTTCGGTTTTCACGCAAATGGCGATAGACGTTTTCCACATCCACAATGGCATCATCCACCAGAGAACCGATAGCGATGGCGATACCGCCGAGAGTCATTGTATTGACCGAAAAGCCTAAAGCATCAATTATGAGCAGAGTGATGATCACCGACATCGGGATTGCTATCGAGGAAATGACAGTGGTCCGGAGGTTCATCAGGAAGATGAAGAGAATGACAATCACGAATAGGGCTCCCTCGAAAAGAGAAACCTGCAGATTGGAAACAGAATTTTCAATAAAATCCGCCTGACGGAAAATATCCGTATTGATAGAAATCCCTTGAGGAAGAGAGGCGGCAATTTGCTTTAATTCATCAGATATTCGTTGAGTGAGGCTGATAGATCCCACACCCGGCTGCTTTGTGACAGTGATTAATACTGCAGATTCTGCCTTCACGGAAGCTTTGCCAAGTTCCGGAGTTTTAGCAGCCACTTTAACTTCAGCAATATCATCGAGCCTCACCACATCGCCATTCCCGGCAGCCACAGGAGTTTTTGAAAGCTCTTCAATATCTTTGACCGAGATGGAAGCCTTGATGAGATACTCATTATCATAGTCATACATTACCCCACCCGAAGCATTGGAATTAAAACCCGAAAGGGCATTTTCCACATCGTTAAGGGTCACACCAAGCTGCCGCATCTTCCCGGGGAGAAGATTTACAGCATATTCTTCAACTTCTCCACCGATTACGGCAACAGAGGAAACGCCGCTCACGGCCAGAAGGCGCGGCCGGATCCTTCTGTCGGCAATGGAACGCAGTTCACCGGAAGAAATGATGTCTGAAGTTAGGCCTATGATCATCACCTCCCCTAAGATTGAAGAGGAGGGGCCAAGTGTTGGAGTTCCCGCTTCCTGAGGCAGTTCAGAGGATATCGAGGGGAGCCTTTCGGCCACCACCTGGCGTGCATCCTTGGTGGAAGTAGACCAATCAAATTCCACCCAAACAACAGAAAACCCCGTGGCTGAAGAGCTCCTGACCCTGCGCACGCCGGGAACGCCGTTCAGAGCAGTTTCAACCGGGAAAGTAACCAATTGTTCCACCTCCTCCGGAGCCATTCCGGGAGCTTCAGTCATGACAACGACAGTGGGAGCATTCAGATCCGGGAAGATATCAACTTCCGTCTTGAGCATGGAGATCATTCCGGCAGCCAGAATAAGAAAGCTGAGCGCCAGAATCAGGAATTTATTGTCAAGAGAAAACCGGATAATCCTGTTTAACATGTCTCAAGGAAATTAATGGTTATGCGAATGGGCAGGCGGGGCAACGGCAGACACTTCCGCCATTCTCACCACAGAAGCCCCTTTCGCCACTATCTGTTCGCCCTCTTGTATGCCTTCGAGAATCTCAACTCTTTCGCCATTGTCAGTGCCGGTCTTTACAAGGCGTTTCTCATAAGCGTGTCCGTCATGCATAACATACACAAACTTATTGCCCTGCAGCTCCATGATAGCGGCACGAGGCACAGAAATCACGCCTTCACGCGTTGAGCCCAAAAGATAAACCTCTGCATAGCCTCCCGGATGGGATTGTGAATTGCCTGAGAAAGAGAAATAAACAGGAATATATCCTCCCATGCTTGCAGAGGCAGCCCCCGAAATTTTCTTTCCGTCAAGATCTCGAAGGCTTATTATCTCAGCAGAGCCTTCCGGTATAAAATTAACAGATTCAACATAAGCGGCCCGGGAGGAGTATTTGGCCGGAAGGTCGGCACGAAGAGTGAGGCGTGAATTTTTGGCTACAGTTGCAATCGGGGCGCCCATCTCCACATATTGTCCCGAATTCACAAAGACTTGGGTAAATGTGCCGGAAGTGGGAGAGGATTCGGAAATGGATCCTCCGGAACTTTTTATGCCAGCCAAAGCCTGAGCCTCAT
This sequence comes from Muribaculaceae bacterium, assembly GCA_022509105.1. GTDB lineage: Bacteria > Bacteroidota > Bacteroidia > Bacteroidales > Muribaculaceae > Lepagella. The sequence goes on from JAFLTV010000024.1 coordinate 7,415, forward strand.
GATAGACTCTTTCAGCCTCGCGGAAAGTGGCGGCTGTGACAAGATTATCTTCATATAAAGGCTTAAGGCGTTCGTATTCAGCTTTAGCTGTCGCAAGATTAGCCAGCGCCGCCCGGTTGATATCGCCGCCTTCAAGACCCTCGGAGGAAATAGTGGCCACTCTTGCTCCGGAATTTACCAAGGCTCCGACGTTAACGCCGGGAGCCAGAGTCACCACACCACTCTTTTTAGCCGTTATTGTATAGATATCTGAAGTTGATGACTCAATCACCCCGCCTGTTTTAATCACATCCTGAAATTCCCCCGGCTTGACAGTTTCATATTCCAATTGGAATTTCTGAGCTTGCTGCGGCTCTATGATTATATCTGTGTTGTCATGGTCATGGTGGTCTTCCTCATCCTCATGATGGTCTGCATCATCGTCGTGATGGTGGAGTTCATCATGGTCGGCGGTCTCCTCATTATGAGAATGTCCGCAGGCGAACGTCAATGCGAGTGAGAGAAAAAATATGCAAATATAATAAGGATAAGATTTCATGACTTGTTGGGTTTGTTTCGCAAATTTAAGATTAATCTGTTGCAACCCGGTTGCAATTGATAAAATATGGAGTATGGCTTTTGGAATATTGTGATTTGGGCCCTAACTTTGTAACTTTAACCCTGAGAAAAATATTCAAAATAAAAGACCATGAGAGAAGAAATGCTAAAATTTAACGAAGAGTTTGTGGCCAAAGAGGGTTACAAGCCATATATCACGTCTAAATATCCCGACAAAAAGATAGCCATAGTGACTTGTATGGATACAAGGCTTGTGGAACTTCTTCCGGCAGCCTTGGGCATCAAGAACGGCGACGTTAAAATGATAAAGAATGCAGGAGGAGTAATCACTGATCCGTTTGATTCAGTGGTGAGATCTCTTCTTGTAGCCATTTATGAACTTGGCGTCAATGAGATAATGATAATAGGTCACACTGAATGCGGAGTGCAAGGCATGAATGCCAAAGAGATGCTTCATCTCATGGAAGAGAGAGGCATTTCAAAAGAAACCATTCAGTTGGTGAAGAACTGCGGAATAGACCTCGACAAATGGTTTAAGGGGTTTGATGACTCAATCCGGTCTGTGAAAGATTCAGTGGAACTGGTCAGGAATCATCCCTTCGTGCCTGAAGATGTGACAGTGGAGGGCTATATAATGGACTCCGTCACAGGGAAACTGACGCCTGTCAACCGAAAGGATTAGTGGGATCATAATAATCCTCATCCTCTTCATCGGTATTATCGTTGGTGGTCTTCTTGCGGTTGCGAGCCTTCTTGTCAGCCTCGGGCTTATTCTTCTTAATATCCTCAGGTTTCATAAGGTCGACAGCCGTAGCAAAGACATTCCACGTTTCGGTTCTTTCCCAATTCTTTTTAAGATTAATGACCTTGGGATAGTAATATGCCACGTCAGGCTGCTGCAATAGTTCATAATTCCCCGTGTCGAAAACACCGTTTCCGTTGAGATCTTCAAAAATTCGGGCATAATATTTTCCCGGGGCAAGATATTGCAGATTCGCCTTTCCGTTGACCACGGGCACTCTCTTTACCGGAGCGTCGCTTGTGCTAAGCAATTCCACAAAAGCGGGCACGGTGTCAACAAAATTCGTGATATCGAAAATCACGGCGGAATAATCATCTTCAGATTTGGTCTTGAAAGAGAATTCGAACGGGTCTGACACCGGGCCATAGATGCCGACAGCAGCGAGGGAATCTGCCGAGAGCCGGTATTGTGTTTCAAATTCCCAGGGGTATTCAATCTTTAGTCGTCGGGGATTGACCGAATCAAATGGGGTCGGACGCCATGGCTTGGCAACCGGTTTCCAGACAGTGTCGACCATCACCTCCAGCCGGAAGGCGTTTGTGTCAAGACTTGTGAGAGGAGTGTCGAATTCCAATATCACGGGTTGGTAAATCTCATGATTGGAAGATGTGATTGTCTTTATGGCCAAAGGAGTTGGTTTTTCAACTTTCTCCACTTCCTCTTCTTCAATTATTACCTCTTCTTCCCCCTCCTCGGCTTGCTTCTTTTTCTTTTTTTCGAGTTGTTTGGCCTTTTCTTTTTCAGCCTTTTCCTTGTCTTTGGCAGCCTGAGCCAATGCATTTTTCAGTTCGCGGGAATAGAAGAACCTCAGCGTGTCATTATAGACAGTAAGGTTTTTAGCAGAGTCGGTGCGCAGATAAGAGGCTGCGATCCGCAGGCTGTCCAGACCTATTAAAGAGGGTTCGGTGATCCAGAAAGTCAGTGAGTCGTTTTTTTGAGAGCGTTCCAAAACATACCAGTCTTTCAATTCCGGAAACCCCACAGCCTCGATATAAGGAACAGTATCTGAGGGAGCGTTGAAAATGAAACTGAGCCTTGTTGAGTCAATGCGCTCATATTTCTGCAGATATTGAGATTTATAATCGCTTTCAAAACTTCTTAAAAGAATATCATTTGGCAGATATCTGGTTCTTTCGCGTGTTAGCACCGTGTCGACCTCGCCGGTTTTAAGATTGAAGACAGTGTCAACGGCAGTGACTCTCTCGGAGGTGGGAGAAAGAGTGACATCTAAGAAAGCCATTGCTTCCTCCGGGTTGGCCCTGTGATAGTCATTATCCAAGTCGTTAAGAGCAAAAACTCGGTATTCTCCCGGGGCGAGACCGAGAATAGTGAATCTTCCACGGTCGTCGGTTTTTGCCATCCTTTCGAAAGGGAGAGTTGAGAAAGCAGTGTCTGACAAGTTGGAGTAAACACCCACCAGCATTCCTTGCTGAGGTTCGAGATTATCTGCAGACAGCACCATGCCTGATATCTGGAGAGTGTCGATTTCCGGCCCTGTAGAGAAGAAATAACGGAAAGATGGAAGTTTGTTTCCTTCATTATTATCTTCGATTGAACTTCCAAAATCGATCGTGTAGGTAGTGTTTGCTTTCAGAGTGTCTTGAAAATCCACCCTAACCCTGCGACCGGAAGAAGAGACACGAGGAACCTGCGCCATTGGAGGAGAGACAACAACGTTGGTGAAAGCGTCTTTAACGTTTACGATTTCATCAAACTCAATATCAATTCTTTGCCGGTTGACATTTGTGGAGCCCGGGGCCGGGTTTGCCCTCACAAATCGCGGAGCATCTTCATCGCGCGGACCGCCGGAAGGGTTGCCGATAGAAGCACAAGAGGCGCCGGCCATCAAAACTGAGGCAAAAGTGCCTATGGCATACATCTGCAGGGTTGATTTTTTGATATTTCCTCTTTTCATCTGATAATGAAATTCTGTTCAAAAGTAACGAAAAAATCTTTTTAAAAGTGCAAAAGAGGGAGTGATACGACCTAAAAAAGGGGGTTTTTGATATTTTTAATCAGTATCTTTCAGTTTAGGTCAAAAATTTAACCTATATTTGCAAGTTGAAAAAAGTGGGGACCCAAAAAACTAACCTGACATCCCCTCACTAACCGAATAAACTTAATACATTAAAAAAATAACAGAACAATGCAGAACAAGGGGTTTATCAGCACGATTGCCATCCTTTTGATCTTAATCAGCGGCTTCTACATTTCGTTTTCAGTGGTGACTCACCATTACGAAGAAAAGGCAAAGAAGTATGCAATGGAAATGGCAGGCACGGATGATGTAACAAACGATGCCTACAAATTACATCTCAAACAGTTTAACGATTCAATCGACAAAGAAAAAGTTTACCTTGGCTACACGTATAACGACGTGAGGAAGCTTGAGGTCGGATTAGGCCTCGACCTTAAGGGAGGTATGAACGTCGTGCTCGAAATCTCAGTTCCCGACATTCTTCGTCAGTATGCAGCCGGCCAGCGTCAGCTTGAACAAATCAATGAGGCGATAGCTGCAGTGCAAAAGACCGGCATTAAGGGCAGCGACAAAGATTTTATAGCAAAATTCTCCGCACAATTCCAGCCGGGCACAATGGCCGGACTTTTCACAAGAGAGGGAGAATATCTTGGAAAAATAAGGAGCAACTCTTCAAATGCAGATGTTACTTCAGCTCTTGAAAACCAGGTTAACAGCCAAGTGGATGCAGCCTTCAACATCTTCCGCACCCGTATTGACCAATTCGGTGTTGTAGCTCCTAATATCCAGAAGCTGCAAGACAAGAGCGGCCAGATCCTTCTTGAGCTCCCCGGTGTTAAGGAGCCGGAACGTGTGACAGAGCTTCTGAAATCATCTGCCAACCTTGAATTCTTTGAGGTATATAATTATAATGAGATAGCAAGCGATTTGAATAGCTTCGCTCAGCAATATGCTCAGCAAGACACTATCAACCACACCAACCTGATGCAACTCTTAGGCGGCGGCCAAAGAGCCGGCAGCCCGGTGATCGGTATGGTGGCGCCACAAAACCGTGGGCTTGTTGACAGCATTTTGAATTCTCCGCTTGCAAAACAGAAATTGCCAAGTGATTTCTCGGCAGTGTGGGAAGTTAAGCCGGTAAACGTTCCCGTTTATGATGAAAACGGAAACGTCATGAAAAAAGCTAACGGCGAAGACCGCACCACTCCTTACTATCAGCTGATTGCGCTTAAGGGAGAGGCTGCCCTTGAGGGAGACGCCGTGACATCGGCTTCAAGCGAATACGACAACATGCGCGGTAACACAGTCAACATGCGTATGAATGATGCGGGCGCTCAGGCATGGGCCACTTTGACAAGAAATAATATCGGCCGTCCGATCGCAATCGTACTTGACAACAACGTATATTCTTATCCTAACGTTAATAATGAAATCACGGGAGGAAGCTCGGAAATCACCGGTAACTTCACTCCTGAAGAGGCCAACGACCTTGCCAATGTGCTCAAATCAGGTAAGATGAGCGCGAAGGTAGACGTAGTCAGCAATAATGTTATTGGCCCGAGCCTTGGAGCAGAGGCAGTAACCCAGGGCTTCCTGTCGTTTGTGGTCGCTATCGCCATCCTGATGGTCTTCATGATCCTCATCTATGGCATAGTGCCGGGTCTCGTGGCAAACGTAGGTCTTATCCTCAACTTGTATTTCACCCTTGGTATTCTTGCTTCATTCCAGGCAGTATTGACACTTTCCGGTATCGCCGGTATCGTGCTTGCCTTGGGTATGGCAGTGGATGCTAACGTGCTTATCTTTGAGCGTACGAAAGAGGAACTCAAGCTTGGCAAGAAATTGCGTCAGGCAATCTCCGAAGGTTACAGCAATGCATTCTCTGCTATCTTCGACTCCAATATCACTTCAGTGATCACAGGTATCATCCTGTTGCTCTTCGGATCAGGCCCGATCAAAGGTTTTGCAACCACTCTTATCATCGGTCTTGTCTGCTCATTCTTCACAGCAGTATTCCTGACCCGTATCGCGTTCGAGCTTATAACAAAGAACGGCCGTTGCGCGAATATGACATTCGACACCAAGATAAGCCGCAACCTTTTCTCAAATACGAAGATCAACTTCATCGGCAACTGGAGAATATCAGCAAGCATCTGGCTTTCATTGGTAGTTGTTTCCATCGCTTCTCTTGCAATCAGAGGCATGAACCAGGGCATCGATTTCTCCGGCGGTAGAAACTATGTGGTTCAATTCGACAAACAAGTGAACCCGAATGAACTTCAGCAACGTCTTGCAAAAGAATTCCAGGAAGAAGCCAACGATCCTACAGTAAGCGTAGGTGTCATCACGATCGACGACCCGACAAAGGTGCGTATCTCCACCAACTATAGAATCAAAGACGATGATCCGAACGTGGATAATGAAGTGACAAGACTTCTTTACACCAAGCTTGCGCCTGAGCTCACAGACACCAACGGCAACATGATGGATGAAAATTCATTCGCAATCGCGGACGAAAACAGAGGTATAATCTCAATCCAGAAAGTAGGACCCTCTGTTGCCGACGATATGAAACGAGATGCATATTGGGCTGTCAGCATAGCAGTGGTTTGTATGTTCCTTTACATCCTTCTGCGGTTCCACAACATCGCCTTCTCAGTCGGAGCGGTTAGCGCAGTGGCATTGACAGCTTTCCTTATCATCGGCTTCTATTCTATCTGCTGGGGCTTCCTGCCATTCTCAATGGAGATTGACCAATCGTTTATAGCCGCGGTATTGACGATAATCGGTTATCAGATCAACGACACCGTGGTTGTATTCGACCGTGTGCGTGAAATGATGAAAGTATATCCGAAGGAAGACAGATTCTTGACATTTAATAAGAGTTTGAATACAACCTTGACACGTACGATCATGACATCATTCTCGACATTGCTCGTGCTTGGATGTATCTTCTTCCTCGGTGGCGACACAATCCGAAGCTTCACATTTGCAATGATCTTCGGTGTGATTGTCGGAACATTCTGCTCAATCTTCTGTGCAGCTCCGATAGCTTATCATATCGTTAAGTTTAATATCGACCGCAAGAAGAAAAATGATGATGGCAAACCGGTGCTTCAAGGCAACCGTCGTTTCCAATAAAAAAGCAGTTTCCCTTTCGGGGGAAAGCAGATAGCAAAACCCTTACCCCTTATATCCCGAGAGGATCAGGCGTCTAACCCTCGCCGGGTCCTCTCATCCCTTAAAACCCATTATACTTTATGGCTACATATATACTTGGCATAGAATCCTCTTGCGACGACACTTCAGCAGCTGTGGTGTGTGACGGAGTCTTGCTCAGTAATGTGATTGCCGGCCAGAAAGTGCATGAGAATTATGGGGGAGTGGTTCCGGAGCTTGCCAGCCGTGCCCATCAGGAGAATATTGTGCCGGTGGTGGAGGAAGCCTTAAGGGAGGCAAAAATAAAGAAAGAGGATTTAAATGCGATAGCTTTCACCCGAGGCCCCGGTCTGTTAGGCTCCTTATTGGTAGGCACCTCCTTTGCCAAGGGGATGGCAATCGGTCTCAACATTCCTCTCATTGACGTGAATCATCTTCACGGCCATGTCTTGGCAGAGTTTATAAAGCGAGAGCCGGATTCTGAAGTGCCGGAATTTCCTTTCCTCTGTCTGTTGGTGTCAGGAGGGAATTCACAGATAGTTTTAGCCAAGTCGCCTTACGATATGGAGATATTAGGCAAGACCATAGACGACGCGGCAGGAGAGGCCTTTGACAAATGTGCGAAACTCATGGGCCTTCCATATCCTGGGGGGCCACATATCGACAGGTTGGCGGCAGAAGGGGATGAGAATGCGTTTAAATTCCATAAGCCACATCTGCCGGGATATGACTATTCATTCAGCGGACTTAAAACCTCCTTTCTTTACACATTAAGAGACAGACTGAATGAAGATCCGGAATTTATAGAGAAGAATAAGGCCGACCTGGCGGCATCCTTGCAAAAGACCATTATAGAAATACTCATGGACAAGCTTGAAAAAGCATATAAGGATTATCCTGTAGGAGCTATTTCTGTAGGAGGCGGCGTGTCGGCTAATAGCGGCATGAGAAAGGCAGTGGAGGAATTCTGCCGGAAGAAAGGTATCAAGGCATGGATACCTCAAAGGGTTTTTACCACAGACAACGCAGCAATGGTGGCAGTTGCCGGTTATTTTAAATATCTTAAGGAAGATTATTGTGATTTAGCCTCTCCACCATATTCAAGAGTAAAGATATGACTACAAAAAAAGAGAATCCGAAACCTTCGGGAAAAAAGGAAAAGACAGGCGACTACTACACGGAGACCCGTCATGTAGTCATATATGGCTACACGCGGCAAGAGCTAAAGAAAGTGATACGTCATTTTGAGGCCCAATTGCCGGATTTCGTGAAGATAACCATCGACAACACTCATCTGGTCACCAATATCACCTTGACCGGAATGAACACCGGAGTGGAGTTGTTGAGATTTCAGATGAACAGATATCACAGCAATCTCAACCGTATTTTCACGCCGGATGTGGTGTCTTTAGAAGATCAGACAGTGGCGGAAGTGTTAGGCAATCTTCTCCATGAGAGAGAGCTTACCGTGGCTTGCGCGGAAAGTTGCACAGGTGGCAACATAGCCCATAGAATCACTCAGATTCCGGGCAGTTCGGCATATTTTCTCGGAAGTGTGGTGAGCTACTCAAATGATGTAAAGGCCAATGTGTTGAAAGTGCCCAGAAGCGATATTTCTTCCTATGGAGCAGTGAGCAAGGAAGTGGTTGAAGCAATGGCCAAAGGGGTTGCAACTCTGATGAGGAGCGATTGTGCGATAGCCACATCGGGCATAGCCGGCCCCGACGGAGGGACTCCTCTTAAGCCTGTGGGCACTGTGTGGATTGCTGTGAAATACGGCGAGCAGATAGTGAGCGAATGTCTTCATTTCTCGGGCGATAGAAACGCAGTGATAGAGAGTGCCACTAACCACGGAATGGTGATGCTTATAAATCTTCTGCGCAACAGCTATGTGATGCAGGAAGAAGTGAACGACGATTGATCATGCAGCCTTCGCAGTCTTTTAAAAAGGTTACAAAACACTTTAAAAATAAAAAATACAGGCAATCTTTCAAAGATTGAAAACTTTTAATTAACTTTGCAGTCGGCTTGTGCCTCAACCATTAAAGCAGCCCGGAAAGATGCGCCAGGCAGCGATATGAGAGTGGATATGGCGGCCAAGTGCATAATAAAACAAAAGAAAACAAATAAACAGCCATGTCAAAGATTTGTCAGATTACAGGCAAGAAAGCTTCAGTGGGCAATAATGTCTCCCACTCAAAGCGGCGCACAAAAAGAAAGTTTGAGGTAAACCTTCACAAGAAAAAATTCTATTGGGTGGAACAAGACATGTGGATTGAACTTCTTGTATCCGCACATGCATTGCGCACAATCAATAAAATAGGTTTGAACGCAGCCTTGAAAAGAGCTGAAAAAGACGGCCTATTAGACTTTAAAGACATTAAAATCATCTCTCTTTAATTCTTAATGACTTATGGCAAAGAAAGCAAAAGGTAACAGAGTGCAAGTCATTTTGGAATGCACCGAACATAAGGCAAGCGGAATGCCCGGAATGTCACGTTACATCACTACAAAAAACCGTAAGAACACTACGGGCCGTCTTGAGCTTAAAAAATATAATCCCATTCTGAAAAGAATGACAGTTCACAAGGAAATTAAATAAGACATAACCCATGGCAAAGAAAACCGTTGCGTCTCTTCAGAAGGGTGAAGGCCGCACATTCAGCAAGATAATTAAAATGGAGAAATCTCCGAAAACCGGAGCATATGTCTTCAAAGAAGAAATGGTGCCGAACGATGCAGTTCAAGCAGCTTTGAAATAATAAACAACCCATATATAAAAATGATGCCGGACTTCAATCCGGCATCATTTTTATATATTAATTGAAATTAATAGGTTTGCGAAAAGGCCGCGGGTTTAGATCGCGGAACGAATCACACCTCTCTCGGAATTCTCAATAAATGAGACAATCTCATCCCTATATTTTGACTCGGGCAATGATTCGCGAATCAGTTTTATAGCGTTTGTAACGTTCAGATCACTCAGATATAAGATTCTATAGATTTCAGAAATTGTTTGAATGTCTTCAGTTGTGAACCCGTTGCGATGCAGCCCGATTGTGTTCAGGCCAACATAGGAGATGGGCTCTCTCGCGGCTTTCACATAGGGAGGGATATCTTTATTCACCAAAGCGCCCCCTTGAAGCATAATGTTGCGTCCGAGATGGCAGAATTGATGGATAAGGCTTCCTCCTCCGATCACGGCGCAATCATCTACTATAACTTCTCCGGCCAGCTGGCAGGCGTTAGACATTATGACGCGATTGCCTATCTTGCAATCATGAGCGATATGGTTATAAGCCATTATAAGGCAGTTTTCACCAACTTCTGTCTTTCCTTTGGAGGCTGTGCCACGATTGACTGTGACACATTCCCGAAGGGTTGTGCCGTCGCCTATGATAGCCACGGTTTCCTCTCCACGGAACTTGAGATCCTGAGGGATGCCGGAGATTACGGCTCCCGGAAAAATCTTTACATTATTTCCGATTCGGGCACCGGGAAAGATGGTTACATTACCGGCAATTTCGCAATTGTCGCCAATTTCAACATTTTCATATATGTTGGTGAAATTCCCAATTTTGACATTGTTTCCAATCTTGGCATCGGGATGAACGTAGAACATATTATCCATTTCCCTACTTGTTTTTAATTATCTGAGCCATGAATTCGGCTTCGCATACTATTTTTTCACCCACGAAAGCATAGCCTTTCACCATTGCGCAACCGCGACGGATATCGGTTGTAAGGCTGACGTTCATAAGCAATGTATTTCCGGGCACCACTTTCTGACGGAATTTGACATTGTCTATCTTAAGGAAATAGGTGCTGTATCTTTCCGGCTCCTCAAGGTAATTGAGCACCAAGACTCCCGCAGCCTGAGCCATAGCTTCCACCTGCAATACACCCGGCATTACCGGCTCCTGTGGGAAATGACCCGGGAAGAAGGGTTCGTTGACAGTCACGTTCTTAACGGCGATGCAATGCTTGCGGTCTATCTCTATGATTTTATCGATCATGAGGAACGGATAACGATGGGGAAGAAGCTTCCTGATTCCATTGATGTCGATCACAGGCTCCACGTTAGGATTGTAGGAAGGCGACTGAATCTCAGTGTGGCGCACTGTCTTGCGAATCATGCGTGTGAACTGATTATTGATAGTGTGGCCCGGTTTCATGGCCACCACCCGACCTTTTATAGGTTTGCCTATCAAAGCAAAGTCTCCGATCACATCCATGAGCTTATGGCGTGCCGGTTCGTTATCCCATTTCAACGGTTTCGGGTTTATATATCCGAGCTGGTTAACTTCAATTTCAGGAACACCCATTATATCACAAAGGTGCTTGATCTTTTCGGGAGCAACAGGCTCATCATAAATCACGATGGCATTATCGAGGTCTCCCCCTTTTATCAGGCCGGCCTCGGCAAGTTGCTCGATTTCCCTTACAAAGACAAATGTGCGTGCGCTTGCAACCTCCTGGCGGAATTCCGCTATGTCGTCGAGCATTGCAAACTGATTCGGGAGAATAGGGGAGTTGTATTCCACCATCACCTCAACGCTGAAGCTATCTTCCGGGTAAATAGTAATCATCGAGCCGGTTGCTTCATCCTTAAGGCTTAATTTTTCTTTTATCACGAAGAAATCCTTGTCGGCATTCTGTGATTCAAGTCCGACTTTGTCGATTTCTTCCAGATAAATGATAGAGCTACCATCCAATATCGGCATCTCCGGGCCGTCAAGCTCAATCAGACAATTGTCGATTCCGGATGCGTAGAGAGCGGCAAGGGCATGTTCGATAGTGCTGATTTTCACGTCTTTCTTGCCTATTACAGTGCCGCGTGTTGTGTCAACAACGTTTTCAGCCAAAGCATCGATGACGGGTTGATCTTCAAGATCTATTCTTTTGAATTTATATCCATGATTAACAGGCGCGGGATTAAACACGGCCGTAATTTCTTTCCCCGAATGGAGACCTTTCCCTTTCACAGAGAAAGGAGCCTTTATGGTTAACTGTTCCATTATATTGTTAGTGTGTTATTTCTTATTAAACAATTCCCCTAATTTTTTCATATAAACGACATTTCTCGCGAAAAGACGAGCATCGACAGCGGGATAGCCGATAAGGCGGTTGTTATCGCCGACATTATTGGGGATTCCAGATTGAGCCCCGATTTCATTGTCATTCCCCACGGATATATGCCCGGCAAATCCACATTGGCCGCCGACGCGGTTGCGGTCGCCGATCTGAGTCGAGCCGGCAACTCCCGTCTGTGCCGCGAAGACATTGTCTTCTCCAACCTTTACGTTGTGGGCGATCATTATGAGATTGTCGAGTTTTGTGCCCTTGCCGATTACGGTGTTGCCGAAAGTGGCCCGGTCGATTGTGGTGTTGGCTCCAATCTCCACATCATCTTCGATAATCACTCCTCCTATCTGAGGGATTTTTTCGTAGTGGCCGTTGACAGGAGCAAATCCGAAACCGTCGGCGCCGATAACAACTCCGGAATGGACAATGCATCTGCTGCCTATTTTGCAGCCGGCATAAATTTTTGCGCCGGCATAAATAACAGTGTCTTCACCTATCTCGCAATTATCGCCGATGTAAACCTGGGGATAAATCCTGACTCCGCTGCCGATCTTGATATTTTTACCCAGATATGAAAATGCTCCTAAATAGCAGTTTTCGGGTAACGCGGTTCCTTCGCCGATTGCCACGGGGCTTTCAATGCCCGATGGCTGAGATTTGCTTTGCTCCATAAGGCGCAAAAGAAGGGCTAAGGTGGAATATGGGTCATCGACTCTCACCAGCGTGGGTTTGAGCTCGTTTGGAGATTCAAAGTTTTTATTGACAAGAAGCACAGAGGCTTTCGTAGAGGAAGCAAAGTGCGCATATTTAGGATTGGCAATAAATGAAAGGTCGCCTTCTTTTGCCTCTTCAATCTTTGCAAATCCGGAAATCAGGGCTTCGGGATTACCCTCGATGGCGCCTCCGGTCATTTTTGCCAATTCGCTTGCAGTTATTTTCATCTTTCAACAAGACATATTTTCTGCAAATATCGTCAAATTTCTGCAAATATTGAAAAAAGTGAGGATAATAATAAGGAAATTAAACCCTGTCGACACATAATCGCCTTTTTGCTTGATGCTCTCGGAATTAATAAGTATTTTTGCACCAAATAGCGCATTGTCGATTTTACGACATTTCAACATAAAAAATCAAACAGAAACCACAAAAAATTCATTTAATCATGAAAATTTCTCACATAGAACACATCGGCATCGCTGTGCCTGATCTCGCAAAAGCCATTGAATATTATGAAAATGTTCTTGGCCTTAAATGTTATAAAACAGAAGTAGTGGAAGATCAGAAAGTTACAACAGCTTTCTTTAAAGTGGGCGACACTAAGATAGAGCTTTTGGAAGCCACTTCTCCTGAAAGCACAATCGCTAAATTTATCGAAAAGAACGGAGGCAAAGGCGGCATGCACCACATGGCTTTCGCAGTGGAAGACGGCGTTGCCAATGCTCTCGCTGAATGTGAAGAAAAGGGCGTTAAATTGATCGACAAAGCTCCTCGTAAAGGAGCAGACGGCCTTGAAATCGCTTTCTTGCATCCGAAATGCACAGAGGCTGTTCTTACTGAACTTTGCGAAGACCCGAAAAAATAAAATTATAGTCTAATAGAAATATCATAACTGACTATGAACACATCACACGATAAAATTAACGAACTTATTGAAAAACGCGCTACGGCACGTTTGGGTGGCGGCGAAAAAGCTATCGAAAAGCAACACGCCAAAGGAAAATACACAGCCCGGGAAAGAATCGCTCAGCTGCTTGACGAAGGCAGTTTCGAGGAGCTTGACATGTTTGTCACTCACCGCAGTACAAACTTCGGCCAGGATAAGAAACATATCCTTGGCGACGGCGTAGTCACAGGTTTTGGCACAATCGAAGGACGTCTTGTGTATGTTTTCGCCCAAGACTTCACAGTTTTCGGCGGCTCTCTTTCCGAGACAATGGCGCTGAAGATCTGCAAAGTGATGGATATGGCCATGAAGATGGGTGCGCCCGTGATAGGTCTTAATGACTCCGGCGGCGCACGTATCCAGGAAGGTATCAATGCTCTTGCAGGTTATTCGGAAATATTCCAAAGAAATATTCTTGCTTCGGGTGTGATTCCTCAAATCTCAGCCATTCTGGGTCCTTGTGCCGGAGGAGCTGTTTACAGCCCGGCTTTGACCGACTTCACCATCATGGCAAAAGGTATTTCCTATATGTTCCTCACCGGACCCTCTGTTGTAAAGACAGTGACAGGGGAAGATGTATCTCAAGAGGAACTCGGCGGAGCCAGCGTACATTCCTGCAAAAGCGGGGTGACTCATTTCGCAGCTGAAAACGGAGAAGAGGCTCTCTTTATCATCCGCAAACTCTTAAGCTATATTCCGCAGAACAATCTAGAGGAAACTCCTCTCGTGGCCTGCAACGATCCAATCGACCGTCTTGAGGATGCTCTCAACGACATAATCCCTGAGAGCGCAAAACAAAGCTACGATATGTACGATGTGATCGGTGCTGTTGTTGACAACGGTGAATTCCTGGAAGTGCATAAAGATTATGCCCGTAATATTATTGTAGGATTTGCACGTTTCAACGGCCAGAGCGTCGGAATCGTGGCCAATCAGCCCAAAGTTCTTGCCGGCGTTTTGGACTCCAACGCTTCAAGGAAGGCGGCAAGATTCGTGAGATTCTGCGATGCATTCAATATTCCGTTGGTGACGTTGGTTGACGTTCCGGGCTTCCTTCCGGGCACAGGTCAGGAATACAACGGTGTGATTCTTCACGGTGCCAAACTGCTTTATGCTTATGGCGAAGCAACAGTGCCTAAAGTTACAGTAACCCTCAGAAAGAGCTATGGCGGTGCTCATATCGTAATGAGCTGCAAGCAATTGCGTGGCGATATCAACTATGCATGGCCCACTTCTGAAATCGCAGTTATGGGTGCAGAGGGCGCTGTAGGAGTGCTTTATGCCAAAGAGATGAAGGAAGCCGAAGATCCCGCAAAAATACGCGCCGAGAAGGAAGAGGAATATCGCAAACTTTTTGCCAATCCTTATCAGGCTGCCAAGTATGGATATATCGATGATGTTATCGAACCGAGAAACACTCGTTTCCGCATCATCAGGGCTCTCCAGATGCTTGCAACCAAGAAACTCTCCAATCCGCCGAAGAAACACGGCAATATACCTTTGTGATCAAAACCATACACTGTCAAATATTTTCATGAATATCAAAAGAAAGATTCTGACTGTGGCAATTACTCTGGCTTTGGCAGCCCCGGCAGTGCCGGCGGTTGCCAAAGTTCAGTCGGCTTCTGAGCAGCCTCAGATTGAGATAATCAATGAAAATGTGGTTATCGAGGAAGTTCAGAATGCACCCGCAGAACAACCGGCTATCCACGAAAGTAAGATAGCAAAAAAAATGACCCAGGCCGAGAAGGCTAAAAATGCCGCGGAAAACGATGGTTGGGGTGGGGCCATTACCATTATCGCGATGTGTATTGTGGTGGGCGCTTTAATCGTTTTGTCGGTTTTGTTCCTCATTTTCGGAAAAGTTTCTGAAGCTCTTATAACTTCAAGAAAAAAGAAGGCGAAACAGGCTGCCGAGCATGCCCACGACGAGAGCCATTATGAGCTTGCTTCCGGAGAAGTGATCGCTGCTATTTCCTTAGCGCTTTCCGAACATTTCGGAGAAGGCCACGACGTGGAAGACACTATCCTGACTATCCGCAGACTTCAAAAATCTTATTCCCCCTGGAATTCTAAAATTTATAACCTCAGGCTTGCTCCCGACCATAGGAGGAATCCTGCAACTGCAATAAATTTCAATGAGTCAAAAAGAATACAAATATAAAATCAACGGCATCAACTTCTCAGTCGTTGTAGACGACCCGGTAGACAATACTGTTCATGTAGAAGTTAACGGTGTGCCCTACACTGTTGAACTTGAAAAAGCACCGGGAGTAAAGAAAACTGTCAGTCAGCCGGTGAAACGTCCTCCAAAAGATGTGAGGAACGACGCAGGTGAGAAGGTCGTTGTGAAACCTGTTGCTCCCGTTGCCGGGGGTTATGTGGTCAAAGCTCCGTTGCCGGGCACTATCATGAGCCTGCCGGTAAAAGTTGGTGATAAGGTCACTAACGGTCAGACTGTATGTGTGCTCGAAGCCATGAAGATGGAAAATGATATCCACACACCGAAGGGCGGAACTGTAAAAGAGATTCTCGTTAATATAGGAGATGCGGTTCCTCAAGACGGTAACATCATGATCCTTGAATAATCAACTGCTAATTTCAAACTAACTAAAAGATTATGCTTTTAGCTGACTCAACATATTCATTTGGCGAGTTTATGCGCCAGACAGTTGCATCCTTCTGGGAATTCACGGGATTCTACAATTGCGAATGGCAGAATCTTGTGATGCTGGCTGTTGGTTGCTTCTTTGTTTGGCTCGCTATCAAGAAAAACTTTGAACCTCTTCTTCTTGTGCCGATCGGTTTCGGTATGCTTATTGGCAACATACCGTTTCAGTCAGGAATGGAAATCGGTATTTATGAAGAGGGGTCTGTACTGAATATTTTATACAACGGTGTGGAAAGAGGATGGTATCCTCCTCTCATCTTCCTCGGGATTGGCGCCATGACCGATTTCTCGGCTCTATTGGCTAACCCGAAACTTATGATAATAGGAGCCTGCGCTCAGTTCGGTATCTTCGGGGCATATATGCTGGCCCTGTTATGCGGCTTCGATCCTCTGTCTGCAGGATGTGTGGCCATTATTGGGGGTGCTGACGGTCCGACAGCAATCTTTACGACATCCAAGCTCAATCCGAATCTCATGGGCGCCGTTGCCGTCTCGGCTTATTCCTATATGGCCCTTATTCCTCTGATTCAACCCCCGTTGATGAGACTGTTCACCAATCAGAAGGAGAGAATGATCAAGATGAAGCCTGCCCGTGTGGTTACTCAGAATGAAAAGATAATTTTCCCTGTTGTAGGCTTGTTGCTCACCTGTTTTGTAGTGCCCTCCGGCATTCCGCTTTTAGGTATGCTCTTCTTCGGCAACCTTCTTAGAGAGAGCGGTGTGACCACTCGTCTTGCCAAAACAGCAAGTAATGCGATGACCGATATCGTGACAATCCTTTTAGGTCTCACTGTCGGAGCTTCAACTCAGGCTGATAAATTCCTCACTCTTGACACATTGCTCATCTTCGGCCTCGGTTTTGCAGCGTTCATCATAGCTTCTTCTGCAGGCGTGATTTCAGTGAAAATATTCAACCTGTTCCTGAAGAAAGAAAAGAAGATCAACCCGCTTATCGGTAATGCAGGTGTGTCGGCTGTGCCGATGGCAGCCCGTATCTCCAACAACTTAGGTTTGGAATATGATCCGACCAACTATCTTCTGATGCACGCTATGGGTCCGAATGTGGCCGGAGTGATCGGTTCTGCAGTAGCTGCAGGTGTGCTTCTCAGTTTCTTGGGATAAGAGGCTGTGGGTAGTCTGAAGACAAACAGGAACATATCTGTGAGGTGGAAGCTTTCAAAAAGAAATATAAGACTTCGTGTATCTCGATATAACGATTGATGAAGATTCTATCCATAAAGAATCCCGAAGAATTTTCTTCGGGATTCTTTATGGTATGAAAATTAACATCCTCAGACTGCATTTTTAACATTTAGGCAGTAAACCCATTTCAAAAATATTTGTTAATCATAGAGGAAGAAAATCATTTTAGAGTAACCTTTATAATGATTAACGAAAGCGTAATAAACGAAATATATAAGAAATTCTCCAAGCCCCATAAAAAAGAGTCCGATTTGAGGCTTGACTATTTCATTCCTTTGCTCAATGAGCATCATTCCATTGAGAGCGATGGATTCGAGATTGTGCTCAAAGATGTGGAGGAATACAGTCCGTTTAGAAGATTCCTGATCCGGAGCCTTAATGCAGTGCTCGAATTCGATAAGCTGATAGCCTTTGTTTTCCGCACTCATATTTTATTCCTTGGCAAGGAAGACAATCAGCTTCATGTGCATATAAAACCGGAAAAACCATCATCGATGTTTTCCCGGCTTTTTGGCAGATAATAAAGGTAGGGTTTAGAGATTGTTTATATCAAACCCTTCAGCTATATCTTCTTCGTTGTATTGATTGTCGTCGTAGATGTCCAGGTCAAGATCATCGGCAGACAGAGTCTGTGCGGCTGTTTGGTCAATTTTAGCATCAAACTCATCGAGATCTACATATTGAGCCGGAGCATTCCCTCTTTTCATAAGGCAAATGGGGTCTGATAAGGAACGGCCCGGGAAAGATTCTTTCATTTCCATAAAGAAGGCCCTTTCGGTCATATAGTCGAATACAAATATAAGCCTCTGACCGTCTTCCTCTATCAGTTCACTCAATGGCGTGTCGCCCATGACCCAGATATCCTGATCACTTGTGCTTCCCATATCTTCGAGAGTGATCTCCTCATGTTTCTGCCAGTCTTCATCGCATAGGAAGAATGAATTGAAATCTTCTTTTGAATATCCTACACTGTCGAGAATGGCATTTCTCAACTGGAGGAACGTGGCGCTTGAGTCAATCTCATATTCTCTTGCAAAGTTGCTTACTTCGTCGCTTACGAGTTTAAATCTATAGACCATCGAAATTAAGACTAAGTTAGTTTTGTGTTACAACAGAGTATTATTTTTAAGTTTTATAATGCGAAATTAATAGGTTTTTTTAATTCGCAAAAAGAAATTTATAATAAACATAAAAAAAAGCATGGATTTCCATGCTTTTTATTGAATAATATAAGAGAATGTATGATTTGTGATATTTTGATTTATAGAAAAAATCGCGATTAAGGGATGATTTCGTATTTTTTGAAAACTTTCCGGATAGCCTCGATGCTTCGTTCCACTTGCTCTTTGGTGTGGGTTGCCATCAGGGAATAACGGATAAGAGTGTCATGAGGCGCCACGGCCGGAGTGACTACAGGATTGACAAAGACGCCTTCATCGAGAAGATCTTTTGTCACGTGGAATGTCTTATAGTCATCTCTGATGAAAAGAGGGATAATAGGAGTGGATGTATGTCCTATCTCACATCCCATTTCTCTGAATTTCTCAAGAGCGTAGTTTGTTATATCCCAAAGATGTTGCTGACGTTCGGGTTCGGCGAGCATAATGTCGAGCGCTGCATTGACGGCGGCAGTGGATGCCGGGGTGATGCTTGCCGTGAAAATATATGCACGCGAATGATGGCGCAGGAAGTTGGTGATCTCCTTATCGGTGGCGATAAAACCGCCTAAAGAAGCAAACGACTTGCTGAAAGTGCCCATGATCAGGTCTACATCGTCTGTAACTCCGAAATGGTTGCAAGTGCCTCTTCCCCCTTCGCCGAAAACACCGATACCGTGTGCTTCGTCAACCATTACAGAAGCGTTGTATTCTTTCGCAAGCCTTACGATTTCGGGCAGGTTGGCCACATCGCCTTCCATGGAGAAGACACCGTCGGTGACGATTAGCTTCACTTTCGAAGGGTCGGTTTTCTTGAGCTGAGCCTCGAGGCTTGCCATATCGTTATGACGATATTTCAGATAATTGGAGAAGGAGAGGCGTCGACCGTCGATAATAGAGGCATGGTCTTGCTCGTCGAGGATAACGTAGTCTTCGCGTCCGGTGAGGGTGGAGATTACTCCTAAGTTTACTCCGAAGCCTGTGCTATAGAGCATCACGTCTTCTTTGCCCACATAATCGGCGAGGCGTTCTTCGAGTTGTTTATGAATGTCGAGCGTGCCGTTAAGGAAAGGGGAGCCGGCCATGCCGGTGCCATATTTTTTGGTGGCTTCAACAGCTGCCTCTATCACTTTCGGATGGTTGGTGAGACCCATATAGCTGTTGGAGCCAAACATGAGCACCTTTTTGCCGTTCATGAGCACTTCTGTGTTCTGCTCGCTTGAAATAGGACGGAAATAGGGATAAACTCCGGCTGCCTTCGCTTTCTGGGGGGCATCATACTGAGCCAGTTTTTCTTGTAATAGCTTCATGATATAGTGGTATATACGACCTCCGGCTCGAAATTTTATTTCATTAATATTGCCGGATAATGCGAAATGAAGTCCGTTAAGAATGCAAAGTTAATGATTTTTTGTGGATTCTATTTAATGCTCATTTATTTTCTTTTTGTGCAGTTGGTTTTTTGTTGGAATTGTGTCATTTATGTCATTATTCTTCATTAAAGTTTTCTTCTTTTAACTTTCTATATATCAACAAATTATAATTTCCATAAAGATTTTTTTCGAATAAAATGAAACTTTTAGCACGCAATTTGTTAATAATTTAAACGGAGGTTGTTGGCGAGTAGGAATTGCCGGACAGCTTCATAAAAATGATAAAAACTAAAAACATTATAAAAAGACAAAATTATGGGAAAAATTATTGGTATTGACTTAGGAACAACCAATAGCTGCGTGGCAGTTTTAGAGGGTAAAGACCCGGTTGTTATTCCGAATAATGAAGGTAGAAACACAACTCCTTCCGTAGTGGCATTTGTAGACGGCGGCGAAAGAAAAGTTGGTGATCCGGCTAAACGTCAGGCTATCACAAATCCTACTCGTACAATTTATAGTATCAAGCGTTTCATGGGTGAAACCTGCAGTCAGGTTGAAGATGAAATCAAGCGTGTGCCTTATAAAGTGGTATGCCAGAACAACATGCCGAAGGTAGACATCGACGGCCGCGACTATACTCCGCAGGAAATTTCAGCCATGATTCTCCAGAAGATGAAGAAAACAGCTGAGGATTATCTCGGTCAGGAAGTGACTGAGGCAGTAATCACAGTTCCCGCTTATTTTGACGACTCACAACGTCAGGCTACAAAAGAGGCAGGCGAAATTGCCGGTTTGAAGGTACGTCGAATTGTAAACGAACCGACAGCAGCAGCTCTTGCCTATGGTCTTGACAAATCAACTAAAGAACAGAAGATCGCTGTGTTCGACCTTGGAGGCGGCACATTCGATATCTCAATTCTTGAGCTTGGCGACGGAGTGTTTGAAGTTAAATCAACAAATGGCGACACCCACCTTGGTGGTGATGACTTCGACAATGTGATCATCGACTGGCTCGCAGAAGAGTTCCAGAAGAATGAAGGAGTGGATCTCAAGCAGGATCCGATGGCTATGCAACGTCTTAAAGAGGCTGCAGAAAAGGCTAAGGTTGAGCTTTCAAGTTCAACATCCACAGAGATCAATCTTCCTTATATCACAGCAACAGCCTCCGGCCCGAAACACTTGGTGACTACCCTCACACGTGCAAAATTCGAGCAGCTTGCCCACAAACTGATTGACGCAGTAGTGGCTCCTTGCACCAATGCTCTTAAGGATGCAGGTTATACTGCAGCACAGATTGATGAAGTGATCCTCGTGGGTGGTTCAACCCGTATACCGGCTATCCAGGCAAAGGTAAAAGAGATATTCGGCAAAGAACCCAACAAGGGTGTTAATCCTGATGAGGTTGTAGCAATTGGAGCAGCAATTCAAGGTGGCGTTCTTAGCGGTGATGTTAAAGATGTGCTTTTGCTCGACGTTGTTCCATTGTCAATCGGTATCGAAACCCTCGGTGGCGTTATGACCAAGTTGATTGAGGCTAACACAACTATCCCTACGCGTAAGAGTGAAACATTCTCAACAGCAGCCGACAATCAACCGGAAGTTACAATCCGCGTTCTGCAGGGCGAACGTCCTATGGCAGCCGACGACAAGCTTCTTGGTGAATTCAACCTCGCAGGAATTGCTCCCGCACCGCGTGGTGTTCCACAGATTGAAGTTACGTTTGAAGTAGACGCCAACGGTATACTCAACGTATCAGCTAAGGATAAGGCTACAGGTAAGGAACAATCAATCCGTATCGAAGCTTCCAGCGGTTTGAGCGAACAAGAAATCCAACGTATGCGCGACGAGGCCAAAGCCAACGAAGAGGCTGACAAGAAGGCTAAGGAAAGAGCTGACAAACTCAACCATGCCGACTCTATGATCTTCCAAAGCGAGAAACAGCTCAACGAACTTGGCGACAAGATTCCGGCCGACAAGAAGGCTGCTATCCAAAGCGCAATCGACAGACTGAAAGAAGTTCACAAAGCACAGCTCCTTGAAGACATCGATTCAGCAGAGAAAGCAGTTAACGATGCATTCCAGGCTGCAGCTCAAGACATAGCTAACGCACAGGCAGCAGGAGCACAACAAGGTCCTCAACCGGGAGCACAGGCAGGACATAGCCATCCCGACGAACCGGAAGTGACCGACGTAGACTTCGAAGAAGTGAAGTAATATCGATAAACAAAGATAAATATCCATAAACAAATAAGGTGTAACTCAAGCAGTTGCACCTTATTTTTGTTTTCATGTTTTTCGATTTTTATTGTTATTTATGGGATTTTTATCGTATATTTGTACCAAATTTGTACCAGTACTTAATAGACGATACTTTTGTACTTATTGGCACTTACTGATACTTATTGATACTTAATAGGCGATAAAATTACCGATAATGGAAACTCAAAGAAAATGCGAGGTTTGTAACACTTATTTTACACCAAAGACAGTTAAGTCTATTTACTGCTCTCAAAGGTGTTCTAAAGTCGCATCTAAAAGGAAGAAAGTAGAAAACGAGAAAAAACAGCGACTTGAAAATATTGTTAGTGATATCCCTAATGACTGTGATTATATTTCGATTCCTGAAGCCTTAGCATTATTCAGAGTTGGTAGGACTACGCTTTATACTTTAATCCGTAAAGGAATGATCCCCTCTATAAATATGGGTCAACGCCTGACACGATTAAGCAAGTCCCAATTAGAAACTCTTTTTGGTAAAAGAGAAGATCTCCCCAAAGAGACAGTTCCAAAGAAGAAACAATATAGTTTGGAGCCTGAAGACTGTTATACTATTGGAGAAATAGCACAGAAATTTCATTTGGGAGAAAAGACTGTCTATTCTCATATTCGTAAATATTCTATTCCTACCCGGCAAATAGGAAGATTTGTCTATGTTCCTAAATCCGAAATTGATGACCTCTATAAAAATACCAAAAGATGAAGAAAGCTTTGACAAATACTCGGGTAACTGTTAAAATCCGGAAATCAGATTTTCGGGATGAATGGTATCTTTATTTAGAGGCCTACCCTATTTATACTCCGGGAAAGAAAACTCCTTCCCGAGTTAGAGAATATGTCAATAGGACAATTACAACTCCTATTTGGGATAAATCCCGAACTGCTCGCACCACCGAAAAATCCACCACTTATAAACCAAAACGGGATGCTAACGGTATAATTCAATGTAAATCACCTGTTGACCAGGAAGCGTGTATATATGCGGATAATATAAGATCAATCAGACAAAGAGAATATGACAACACTTCTCTTTACACTGACGTAGAAAAGAATTTAGCGGAACAAAATGAGAAATCTCAATGTAATTTCATAGAATATTTCCATCATATTGCTAAAGAACGACACAAGAATAGTTCCAAATCAATTATTATAAATTGGAACCGTGTTTATGAACTTTTGAAAATTTTCGCAAAAAGTGACTCTATTTTATTCTCTCAAATAGATGTCAGATTAATGGAAGAATTCAAAATGTTTCTTTTGACAGCACCACAAGGAGGTAAAAAGAAAGGTACGCTTTCCCAGAATTCTGCAGCAACATATTTTGCAATTTTCAAAGCAGGGTTAAAACAAGCCTTTGTCGATGGTTATCTTACGATAGACCTATCCGCCAAAGTAAGGGGAATAAAGGAACAAGAAAGCAGAAGAGAATACTTGACAAGAGATGAGCTTCAGTTATTGGCTGATACTCCTTGTGATAAACCCATCATGAAAAGAGCAGCCCTTTTTTCTGCTCTTACAGGTCTCCGACATAGTGATATTCAAAAGCTAAAATGGTCGGAAGTTCAAGAAGATGGTAATCATTATCGGCTCCACTTCACACAACAAAAGACCAAAGGAGTGGAATATAAACCCATTTCTAAACTTGCATATTTAACTTGTGGGGAAAGAAAAGAGCCGGATAGATTTGTATTTGAAGATTTACCTGACCCATCTTGGATCTCAAAACCTCTTGAAAGGTGGATAAAGGCAGCTGGAATTACAAGAAAGATAACTTTCCATAGTTTCCGTCATACCTTTGCCACTTTATTAATTGCAGAAGGTACTGACATCTATATTGTGAAAGAAATGATGGGACATAATAATGTTCAAACAACCCAAATCTACGCTAAAGTTATCAATGAGAAAAAAGATTTGGCTGCTGATGCTATTCAAATTGATTTGAATTTAGACAATTTATAAACCTATTATACCATAAATTTCAGGGGCAACCTCACCGGTTGCCCTTTGTTTTTTTGTGCTGAAACAATGCTGAATAATTTCATCACCAAATCATCATTGAATCATCATTATAAATTTTTCAAACACCGCCACTTGATTATTAGGTACTTACAAGCCAAAAACTAATGATTCTGTAATGAAAGTGTACTGATTCATATAATCACGAAATCACCATTTATAAACCCTATAGTTTTGTGGTCGCCTTGGTAACAGGGTGACTGAATGCATGGTGCTTCAGTCAATCACAAAACTTTATAAGATGTCCCAATCCACTTTTACTTTTGATTCTCTCCCGGAATTAATCGGAGAAATCTTTCAAATGCTCCATTCAATGGATCAGAAAATTGATTCATTGCAACCTCAATCACAAAAGGCTAAAGAGGAAAGATGGTTCAATCTGAAAGAACTATGTGCTTATCTCCCCACCCATCCATCAGTTCAAACTGTCTATGGCTGGACAAGTTCCAATCTTATTCCCTTTCACAAACAAGGTAAAAGGATCACCTTCCTTAAATCGGAAATTGATGAATGGTTGAATGCCGACAGAAGAAAATCTGTAGAGGATTTAGCCAAAGAAGCTCAAGCATTTATTGACTCAAAGAAAAATCCAAGATTCTGATGGAAACACTTGAGTTATCTAACAAACTTAGAATGGAAGCGGAACAAATAATTGACTCCGGATTACCATTAGATATTTTTCCTCAGAAAGTTCAGGAGATAATCCTTAATCTTTCTCTCTATGAAAATTTCAATACAGAATTTTCAGCTTCGTTGGTGCTTTCATCAGTGGCGTCTGCCATAGGAAATTCCTGTCAGATCCACATAAAAGGGAATTGGAAAACAAGTCCTTCCATTTATATGATGTTGATAGGAAGACCCGGATTGGGTAAAACCCCTCCTCTTAGTTTTCTCTATCAACCCCTTCATGAGGAAGATGACAGACTCTATGAAAAATATATTGAGGAAATTGAAGAATATGAAAAAGCCCTTGCTGCTTCTAAAAAGAATGTAGGAGATAATATCAAGAAACCACAATTAGTCACTCATATAATCTCTGATTTTACTCCGGAGGCTATGCTCTTCCTCCATAAGAATAATCTGAGAGGAATAACAGTTGAGGTTGACGAGATTCTATCCCTTTTTAACTCGGTTAAAAGATATAACAGTAAAAATAATCTTATAGAGGATCTACTTTCAGCTTATAGTGGTCGACCACTTAAATCAGTCCGTAAATCGGAATCCAAACCCATTTTTATAAAACAACCCTGTATTAATGTCATAGGATCAGTTCAGACCAACCTTCTTTCAGATATTTTCCGTAACGAATATAAATCAAACGGACTGCTTGATAGGTTCCTGTTTGTCTATCCTAAAGATCAACGTCTTTCTAAATGGAAAAGAACTGACAACTCTTGTAATCCTCCGGACACAATGGGGAAATGGCGTACCATCCTCAATAAAATTATCAATCTCCCTTGTCCTCTCAATGAAAAAGGAACATCAGTTCAATCATTAATAATGAGGTTATCAGATGAAGCGGAATCCTATTTCTATGATTGGTATAACGGCATAATTGATTCTGTAAATTCAATTAAAGATGATACGGAAGTTGAAAGCCGTAAAACCAAATTAGACGGGAATGCTGCAAGATTAGCCTTAGTATTTCAAATTATGAAATGGGCAGCCGGGGAAGAGGACATGAATTGTATAACCCTGGATTCCGTCAAGTCTGCCATCAGGATGATAGATTATTATGAGGAAACGTATGACAGGATTCAGGAAAGTATTATCACTACGGGAATTGGTGATAACAAAGAAGCATGGCTCTCCTTACTTAAAGATACATTTACTACTGGCGAAGCAGTAATAGCCGGGAAGAAAGTAGATATTTCAAGAAGAGCCGTCTATTATGCTCTTGATAAATATTGTCGGGAATCCAAACCGATTTTAGAGAAAATCCGACATGGTACTTACCGAAAGATTACTCCTGTTGCACCTTGCACTATTGCACTTTCTTCTGAAAAGGAGGAAACAGCAAATTCTGATAGTGCAAAAGTGCAAAGTGCAAATGAAACTACAGACTCCCATGAGTAATTACAGATTTCATTTGCAAAAGTATCGGTATGGGAGCAAAATAGATTGTCCTCGATGTGAAAGGAAAAGATGTTTTGTAAAATACATTGACGATGAAAACGAAATATTTTTCCCTTCAACCGTCGGTAGATGTGACCACGAACAAAGTTGCGGATATCATTATACTCCCAAAGATTATTTCCGAGACCATCCCTGGATCCTTTCTAATAAGGATAAATTCCTTCCCAACACAAATAAAAATTTTTTCTCTTTTAAAAAGTCCAAACCTATGAATCCCTCTTATATTGATGAAGAGATAGTCAGAAGAAGTTTATCTCATTATAATATCAATCCTCTTTACGAATATCTCTCCTTTGCATTTGGAGAAACGGAGACTAAACGACTGTTCCAAATTTATAAAGTTGGAACATCAAACAAGTGGAATGGAGCAACTGTATTTTGGCAAATTGACTCCAATCAAAAAGTAAGAACCGGTAAGGTGATGCTATATGATCCAAAGACGGGTCATAGAGTAAAGGAACCACAAGCATACGTTTCTTGGGCTCACTCTGAACTAAAACTTCCGGATTTTAATTTGAGTCAATGTCTGTTTGGTGAACATCTTATTCCTACAAATCCTAATCGGAAAATCTTCATTGTAGAGAGCGAAAAGACTGCTCTTATCATGTGCCATTTTATGCCCGATTATATTTGGTTGGCTACCGGTGGCAAAAACGGAAGCTTCAAAATGGATGCCATGAAAATATTAAATGGCCGTGATGTTATCCTGATTCCCGACTTGGGAGCATGGGAAGAATGGAACAACAAAGCTTCATTATTAAAAGGAGTATGTAAGTCTATTTCTGTTTCTGATATTTTGGAAAAATCGGCAACCGAAGAACAAAGAGAACAAGGATTAGATATCGCAGATTTCTTCCTGGAGACAAAGACTCCCCAGCAGCTTTTGAACGAATGGTGTGAGGAGAATCCATTCCTCCGACAACTCATTGATGAACTGGATTGCGAAATTATAGATGAATAGCTTTTTATCCGATAAAGGAGCTTTTATAAAAGTCCATAACATAATAAGGACTTTTTGTCTATCGCCAATAAAGTCCACCGGTCAAATGACCTTTGTTGGTGAGCAAGCTCAAAATCATATCCTAAAATATAACTATAAACATATTAAAAATGAATGCAGATATTAAACAAGCAATGCATGTCGGAGCTGCAAAATCTTTCGGCAATGCAGAGGCAAACGAAAATGAAAGACGATGGTCTGATGAAAAAATTGACTATAAGAATCAGGATCCGACAAACCATTATGATAAAAGTCGGATGAGATTAAATTTCGAGATTGACAAAGACGGGAACATCAAACCATTGGGTTATCATGAAAAATCTTTAG
>JAFLTV010000025.1 GCA_022509105.1 Muribaculaceae bacterium
AGGCCGCAGGTGCAAGCATGGCGACATGTTCAGCCGAGCGGTACTAATTGCCCGAAGAGCTCCGAAGAAAAACTGATACGTAGTATGAAGCATAGGATACGAAGTATGTATAATACGAAGTATATATAATAAGACACAGGGCACAGGAAAGACTACAGGGCATCATGTATTCGAGGCTGCTTGTTTGGCTCAGGGTTTTGTCTGACTTTCTTGCCGCTTGCAGCATGCAGGGCTTTTTCCGCGACATAACGGCAGACTCACGGAGGTGAGTAGCCGGGAAAAGAGACTAAGGTGATGACAGCGCAAGGGCTCCACCTCTTCCCATTCCGAACAGAGAAGTTAAACCTTGCTACGCCGATGGTACTGCGAAAGCGGGAGAGTAGGTAATCGCCCCCTTAGAGAAGGCTGCAGGAATGCAGCCTTTTTTAATGCTTACGGCACAATATCTACAATCCACAACCTACAACCTACCATCCATACATAGTGTCATGCCTCCGGCATGGGTAGTGGGAGTGGATGTCCTATCTCCCCAAGCTAAAGCATGGGGTTAAGAGGATCAGATAGCTCCGCCATCCCTCCATGCAACAACCTTCATGACTTAAAAAAGAGGAAAGAAACTATACGAGTTTCTTTCTCTTTATTCCAGTTTTATTCTCAATAAATATAGCTCTATAGGGTTAATTTTGTTTGGACTAAAAACAATACATTAACCTTAAAAACAATACATTAACCTTAGTAGAGATTGGTTAGGTTATTCCCATTCGATTGTTGCAGGGGGTTTGGAGGATATATCATAGACAACGCGATTGACTCCGCGAACTTTGTTGATTATTTCGTTGCTGGTATTGGCAAGAAAATCATAGGGGAGATGTACCCAGTCTGCTGTCATACCATCGGTGGATACCACAGCTCTGAGAGCTACACAGTTTTCGTATGTTCGTTCATCACCCATAACACCCACACTCTGAACCGGCAATAACATAACACCGGCTTGCCATACTTCATCGTAAAGACCTGCTTTCCTAAGATTTTCTATGAAGATTGAGTCAGCTTCCTGAAGCACTCTTACTTTTTCAGGAGTTACTTCTCCCAGAATTCTAATTCCAAGTCCAGGGCCCGGGAAAGGATGTCGTCCTAAAAGCTTAGGATCCATATTCATGGCCTTTCCAACTCTTCTAACTTCATCTTTGAAGAGCAATCTTAAGGGCTCTACAATTTTAAGATGCATTTCCTTGGGCAGGCCTCCTACATTATGATGGCTTTTTATAGTGGCAGACGGTCCTTTTACCGAGCAGCTTTCTATTACGTCAGGATAAATTGTGCCCTGAGCAAGCCACTTTGCGTCTTTTATTTTCTTAGCTTCAGCATTAAACACTTCAATGAAATCCCTGCCGATAATCTTTCTTTTTTGTTCGGGGTCAGTCACTCCTTTCAGGTCATCATAGAATCTTTGACTGGCATCTACTCCGATTACATTCAATCCCATGCCTTTGTAAGATTCCAGAACATCTCTGAATTCATTCTTACGTAGCAGACCATTATTCACGAATATGCATGTTAGTCGATCGCCTATGGCTTTGTGCAAGAGCATAGCGGCCACGGAAGAATCCACTCCTCCCGATAGTCCTAAAATAACCCTATCATCTCCAATCTTTTCACGAAGTTCCTTAACAGTTGTTTCTATGAAGGAATCGGGGCTCCAGTTGCCACTGCAACCGCAAATTCCAATTACAAAATTTTTTAACAGGTCTTTACCGGCTACAGAATGATATACTTCCGGATGAAATTGAATTCCCCATGTTTTTTCATTCTCAATATGATATGCAGCCGCCTTAACGCTTTCTGTAGACCCTATAACCTTATAATTTGAAGGAAGTCTTGTGATAGTATCGCCGTGTGACATCCATACTTGAGTGGGCGATGGTAGCCCTTTCATAAGATAGTCTTCCGGATCCACTATAGTGAGCATGGCTCTTCCATATTCACGGCTTGGGGCTCCTTCTACTTCTCCTCCTCCCAATACCGCGAGATATTGGGCACCATAACAAACTCCCAACAAAGGCATTTTCCCTTTAATATTTGACAAATCGGGAACCGGTGCATCTTCATCTCGTACAGAGGCAGGAGATCCTGACAAAATAACGCCTTTAATATCGTTATCCAAATCCGGAATCTTGTTGAAGGGATGAATTTCGCAATAAACATTCAGTTCCCTTACTCTGCGGGCAATGAGCTGGGTGTATTGAGATCCGAAATCAAGAATCAAAATTTTTTCCATGACAAAATTGATTAATCTGCACGTGAGTAATTAGGAGCTTCCTTTGTAATAGTTACATCGTGAGGATGATTCTCAATCACACCGGCAGACGTTATCCTTACAAAGCGTGCATTATGCAATGTTTCTATGTCTTTAGCACCGCAATAACCCATTCCGGAACGAAGACCACCAAGAAGCTGATAAATAGTCTCAGCAAGAGTGCCTTTATAGGGAACACGTGCCACGATACCTTCCGGTACAAATTTGCTGCTATCGTTTGTTCCACTTTGGAAATAACGGTCTTTTGAACCTGCTTCCATTGCTTCTATTGAGCCCATTCCACGGTAAGCCTTGAACTTACGTCCATTGTAAATAATAGTTTCACCGGGAGATTCTTCCGTGCCGGCAAGCATTGATCCCATCATCACACAGTCTGCACCGGCTGCAAGAGCCTTTACCACATCTCCGGAATAGCGTAAGCCACCGTCGCCTATTACGGGAATTCCATGTTGCATTGCCACTTTAGCGCAATTAAATATTGCACTCAATTGAGGAACGCCCACACCTGCCACTATTCGAGTTGTGCATATAGAACCGGGTCCGATACCTACCTTGACGCCGTCAGCACCATTTGCAATAAGATATTCAGCAGCCTCAGCAGTGGCTATATTTCCTACAAGAACATCTATATCGGTGAAATTGGATTTAACTGCCTTAAGAGTGTTAACTACATTTGCAGAATGGCCATGAGCGGTGTCAATAACAACCGCATCCACTCCGGCATTTACAAGCGCTTCAACTCTTTTCAATGTATCGGAAGTCACACCAACACCTCCTGCCACTCTTAACCTTCCCTTATCGTCTTTACATGCCTGCGGATAGTCTCTAATTTTAGTAATATCCCGATAGGTGATAAGCCCTATAAGCTTATTATCTTTATCCACAACCGGAAGCTTTTCAATTTTATGACGCAAAAGTATCTCGGAAGCCTCTGACAGGTTTGGATTAGTAGTCGTCACTATATTCTCTTTTGTCATAACCTCACAAATCGGTAAAGATTCGTTAGTCTGAAATCTCAGATCGCGGTTGGTGACAATGCCTACAAGTTTATAATCCTTATCGACAACAGGGATACCTCCAATGTGGTTATCATGCATCATTTTAAGAGCATCACCGACAGTTTGCATGGGAGTTATGACAACCGGGTCGAAAATCATGCCGCTTTCAGCTCTTTTCACTTTTCTTACTTCGGCAGCCTGGCTTTCTATCGACATGTTTTTGTGTATCACGCCAATACCACCCTGACGAGCGATTGCAATGGCCATGGCAGATTCCGTGACGGTATCCATTGCCGCTGAAACGACAGGGATATTTAAAGTTATATTTTTAGAGAATCGGGTCTTGATATCAACCATATTCGGAGTGACTTCTGAATATGCGGGCACTAACAGCACATCATCAAAGGTCATTCCTTCCTCATTTACTTTCTCAGTTAAAAAAGACATCGGTTAGTTAAGGTTTAAGGTTATATTTAAAGAGTTAAAGCGACTTATTTAGAAATTTTTGAGAGTATCGGAGATAATGATAGTCTGAGTTCTGTCAGGTCCTACAGAGATAACGCCAACAGGCACTTGGGTTATCTCTTCAATTTTTTTGACATAAACCTTAGCTGCTTCCGGAAGATCATCGTAATTTCTTATTCCGGATATATCCTCCTTCCAGCCCGGGAGCTCAATATACACGGGTTTACAGCGGGCAAATTTAGATATTGTGGAGGGTGGAGTGTCAACCACTTTTCCATCAAGCTCATAGTGAGTGCAAATCTTCACAGTCTCTAATCCTGAGAGCACATCAAAGAGCATAAGCGACCAGGAATTGATTCCGGCAAGGCGGCTGGTGTATCTTGCTATAACAGCGTCAAACCAACCAATCCTACGAGGACGACCTGTGACTGTGCCGTATTCATGGCCTCTCTCTCTGATTTCATGGGCAATCTCATCATGCAGTTCGGTAGGGAAGGGGCCTTCACCAACTCGAGTGCAATAAGCTTTGGCCACGCCGAGCACATTATCAATCCAATGGGGAGCAATACCGGCGCCTACAGGCACACTTGCAGCAGACGGGGTAGAAGAAGTTACATAAGGATACGTGCCATGGTCGATACAAAGCATCATTCCCTGAGCACCCTCAAATAATATTTTTTTACCTTCCTCACGAAGTTCTTTATTGATAAGGGCAGATGTGTCTATTATCATCGAACCGAGAATATCCGCAAGTTCCATGTAGCGGTCGAAAACAATCTTATAGTCATAAGGTTTTAACCCCAACATTTCCAGCTCCTTATTTTTTACTTCCAAAGCGGCGGCAAGCCTTTCCGCGAAGTATTCCGGTTCAAGCATATCGCCCATTCTAAGGCCGATCCGGTTATATTTGTCGCTATAAGCCGGGCCTATGCCTTTCTTTGTTGTTCCGATTAATTTGCCTCCCTTGATACATTCATAAGCACCATCGAGATCAGAATGCCAAGGCATCACCATAGTGGCGCGATCAGAAATATACAGTTTATAGTCAGAAATCCCTTGGTCTTTCAATTTTTGCAATTCAAGAACAACAGATTCAGGATTTATAACCATGCCGTTTCCCATAATATTTATGGTAGCGGGGTTGAAGATGCCTGAAGGAATGCTCTGCAAGGAATATTTTTTCCCATTAAACATCACACTATGTCCGGCATTATTACCACCTTGATATCTGACAACCATATCAGCACGGCAGGCAAAATAATCTGTGATTTTCCCTTTACCTTCATCTCCCCATTGGGAGCCAATAACTACAAGTCGTTGCGACATTATTCTAAATTATTACGTTTGTAAATGTGGTCGATATTTTTGAAATAGTAATCAAGAGTGAAGCAAGCGTCAAGCTCTTCCGGAGTCAGGTTTTCCTGTATAGTCTTGTCTTGCTTCAACAGCTCTTGATAAGGTTTGTTTTCTGCCATTGCTTTCATGGCAATAGGCTGAACGGTGTCGTAAGCTTTTTCTCTCACAAAACCCTTGTCGATAAGAGCATTCATCACTCTTTGGGCAAAGATAACACCATTTGTGATATATATATTTGCAAGCATCTTATCTTCAAACACCACGAGGTTTTCCAATATGCCTTTCATTCTGTTGAGCATATAATCAAGAAGGATTGTGGCGTCGGGCATAATGATCCTTTCCGTGGCAGAATGAGAAATATCTCTTTCATGCCAAAGGGCTACGTTATCGTAAGCTGTCATCATATAACCTCTTAAGACGCGGGCACATCCACATATATTTTCACTCGACACGGGATTACGCTTATGAGGCATAGCGGAAGAACCCTTTTGGCCTTTCCCGAAAGCTTCTTCCACTTCATGCACTTCCGTTCTTTGGAGATTTCTCACTTCCAGAGCCATTTTCTCAAGACTTGCTCCAATCAGAGCAAGAGTTGCCATATAATAAGCATGACGGTCACGCTGGATAACCTGCGTGCTAATATCAGAACCGTCTATTCCAAGTTTTTCACAAACAAAATCCTGAACAAAAGGCGGGATATTTGCAAAATTACCCACAGCCCCGCTAATCTTACCGACTTCAACTCCCTTAGCGGCTTCATTGAAACGTTTAAGGTTTCTCTTCATTTCGGCAAGCCATAACACCCATTTGAGTCCGAAAGAAGTTATATCGGCATGAATGCCATGAGTGCGACCGATACAAGGAACATTCTTGAATCTTTTTGCTTGACGGGCAAGCATATCAATATATTCTTCCAGATCTTTGCGTAAGATTTCATCAGCCTGTTTGAAAAGATATCCGTTGGCTGTGTCTACCACATCGGTTGATGTTAGGCCGTAATGCACCCATTTACGTTCCTCGCCTAAAGATTCGCTCACCGTACGGGTAAAGGCCACGATGTCATGGCGAGTCTGAAGCTCAATCTCTTTGATTCTATCAATATCAAATTTTGCATTTGCTTTAAGCTTCTCAATGTCTTGCGGAGGCACGACTCCCAATTCCATCCATGCTTCAGCAGCAAGAAGTTCTACCTTCAGATAAGCTTTAAATTTATTTTCTTCGGTCCAAACCTGACGCATAACGTCGCGTCCATATCTTTCTATCATTTTTCCATTTTTTTAAGGAAACATTCCAGTGTATTCTCCATAAGACAAGCCCGAGTCATTGGGCCAACACCTCCCGGCACAGGAGTAATCGCCGCAGCTTTATCTTTACAGGCCTCATAATCAACGTCACCACAAAGTTTGCCATTCTCGGGATCCCGGTTCACTCCTACATCAATTACTGTAGCTCCCTCTTTCACCATATCAGCGGATACAAAGCGTGGACGACCAATAGCCACAACCAAAATATCAGCTGTTGATGCAACTTTTTGAAGATCTTTCGTACGGCTATGAGCTATAGTAACTGTGGCGTTTCTATCCAAAAGCATTTTAGAAACAGGTAAACCTACAATGTTGCTTCTGCCGATTACAACAGCATTCTTACCTTCAATTTCAACCCCGGCTTTATCCAAAAGTTTTATAATACCTTTAGGAGTGCAGGGATAAGTGCAAGGACGTTTTTGCCATAGAGCGGCTACATTTCCGGGATGAAACCCATCTACATCTTTTTCTAAAGCTATTGTTTCAATAACTTTGTTTTCATCTATATGTTTAGGAAGAGGTAATTGAACTAAAATGCCGTCTACAGAGTCATCTGCGTTCAATTCTTTTATAAAATCCAAAAGTTCATCTTCAGAGATGGTATCTTCTTTAAGAATTGTAGTGCTTTTAAACCCAACTTCTTCAGCATCTCTGCCTTTACCTTTTACATAGGATTGAGAAGCCGGGTCATTTCCAACCAGGATAACCACCAGATGAGGCACACGTCCATATTTTTCACGAGCCTCAGCAGTCTTTTGTTTCACCTCATTCTTAAGATCTCTTGCCAATTCAGTCCCGTTGATCTTCATTTAGAATTTTAAGTTTATTAAATATTATTATCTGTTTAAGGCGACTTTACCGATATCCTTTCTATAGAATAGAGCAGGACACTCAATTAAAGAAATTTCTTTTAGTGCATTAAGATTTGCCTGAGCAAGGTCGTCACCGCGTCCTGTCACCATCAAGACTCTACCTCCATTGATTTTGATATCATCGCCATCTTTAGAAGTGCCCATGTGATAGACCTCTCCCCCTAATCTTTCCAAACCTTTGATTATCTCTCCCTTTTCGTAGTTGCCCGGATATCCTTTAGATGCCAGAACTATGCCTAAAACCGCATCCCGGCTCCATTCCGGAATATAATCCTTTTGATCTAACACTGCAGTGAAAAAGTCGTAAATATCAGATTCGAGTCGTGGTAGCACCACTTCTGTTTCAGGGTCTCCGAAACGGGCATTGAATTCTATCACTTTCGGGCCTTCATCTGTGAGGATAAGGCCGCCATAAAGAACTCCGCAGAAAGGAACTCCCTCATCCAGCAACCCTTTAGCCGTAGGTTTCATTATTTCATTCAGGGCCCTCTCTTTCATCTTATCAGATATGAAGGGCACAGGTGAATATGCTCCCATTCCTCCCGTGTTTGGGCCTTGATCATTATCAAAGGCCCGTTTATGATCTTGTGCCAACTCAAGAGGATAAACCTTATCACCGTTAACAAAACACATGAAAGAGAATTCCTGACCTGCGAGGAATTCTTCAATCACCACTTTCCCTTTACCGAAACTTAGATCAAGAAGCATATCCCTTAAAGCATCTTCAGCTTCCTTTTCAGTGAAGGCCACGACAACACCTTTCCCGGCTGCAAGACCGTCATATTTTATAACAGTGGGAAGCGGGTTGCTTTTAACATATTCCCATGCCTCATCAAAGTTATCAAAAGATTTATATCCGGCAGTAGGAATTTTGTATTTTTCCATTAATTTCTTGGCGAATTCCTTACTGCTTTCTATTTGGGCGGCAGCTTTCGAAGGCCCGAACACTTTTAATCCAACGCTTTTTAATGCATCGGAAATGCCTGCTTCCAAAGAAGCTTCAGGTCCCACTATTGTGAGATCTATGGAATGCCGCTGGGCAAAATTCACCAAACTTTCAATATCAGTGGGACTGATGTCAACACATTCAGCATCTTGTGCAATCCCGGCATTGCCCGGTGCACAATATACTTTTTTCACCTTAGGAGACTTCAAAAGGCTTTTGACAATTGCATGCTCCCGGCCACCGCTTCCTATAACCAATACTTTCTTATCCATTGGGATCAATGTTTAAAATGTCGCATTCCGGTGAAAAGCATAGCTATGCCTTTTTCATCCGCAACTTTTATTGAATCCTCATCACGAATGCTTCCTCCCGGTTGCACTATAGCCACAACTCCATATTCCGAAGCTAATTCCACGGTGTCGCCAAAAGGAAGGAATCCATCGGACGCAAGAACCAACCCATCAGTGATGCCGGCTTCTTTAGCTTCTTCCAATGCTATTTTTGCAGAACCGACTCTATTCATTTGTCCGGCTCCGACTCCTGCTGTAGCACCATCTTTAGCCACAACTATGGCATTGCTCTTCACGTGTTTCACTATTTTCCAGGCAAAATTGAGATCCTCAAGTTCTTTTTCTGTGGGCTTACGTTTTGTGACACACATTTCCGGAGTTAATTCCAAACATTCAAGGTCAGCATCCTGCATAAGAAGACCTCCATTCACACCTACATAAGCCTTGCAACCTTTCTTTTCATTATCCATCTTCACTTCGAGAAGTCTGAGGTTTTTCTTAGTAGAAAGAATTTGCAAAGCCTCCTCTTCAAATGCCGGAGCCATGACAATTTCTAAAAATATAGGTTTCATTTTAAGAGCCACTTCCGCTGTCAATGGTCGGTTGATAGCGACAATGCCTCCATAAATGCTGACTTTATCTGCTTCGTATGCTCTTTGCCAGGCTTCAGAGAGATCTTTGCCGATACCGGCTCCACAAGGGTTCATGTGTTTGAGGGCAACACAAAACGGCATTGAGAATTCCCGAGTGATACTTAACGCGGCGTTTGCATCCTGAATATTATTATAGCTCAGTTCTTTTCCTCCGAGTTGCTTTGCAAAAGCTACTGAATATCCGGTTTCTTCCGGATTTTTATAGAAAGTTGCATTTTGATGAGGATTTTCACCGTAACGAAGATTTTGCACGACATCAAACGAAAGGAAGAGCTTTTCAGGCAATCCTGCCGCCTTGCGCATATATTCCGCAATCCTGCTATCATAGAGCGCGGTGTGTGTGTAAGCTTTTGCCGAGAGTTTTAACCTTGTTTCCGGTAAAGTGTTGCCATGTTTTTTGATTTCATCAATCACCATTGGATAGTCGGAGGGTTGACAAACAACAGTTACATCCCTGAAATTTTTTGCAGCACTTCTCAACATTGAAGGACCACCGATGTCGATATTCTCAACAGCTTCTTCCATCTTTACATCCTTCTTGGCTATAGTGGCTTCGAAAGGATAGAGGTTTACACAAACCAAATCAATGGGCTGAATGTCATTTTCGTTCATTTGGCGAAGATGATCTTCAAGATCCCTGCGGGCCAACAATCCTCCGTGCACTTTGGGATGAAGGGTCTTAACTCTACCATCGCAAATTTCCGGAAAGCCGGTCACATCCTGTATGTCCATGACTTCTAAGCCGGCTTCTCTAAGTTTTTTAAGAGTCCCTCCAGTGGCTATCAGGGTCCAGCCTAACTGATTCAGAGATGTTGCAAAATCCACAATCCCTGTTTTGTCGCTAACGCTTATTAAAGCTCTCATTATTCGGAATTATTTTTTGGATCCTGTGTTCAGACAGTTTCCATTAATTTTTTTACTGTTTCTATGTATAAAGCATGTTCACGTGCATGAACCATCTTTTCAAGAACTTCTCTATCGGAACCTTCATAAGGAATGGCAGCCTGAGCAATTATACTGCCTCCGTCGAGAGTTTCATCCACATAATGGATTGTGACACCATAAACCTTAACTCCATAAGCCATCGCTTGACCAATTCCGTCAATTCCGGGGAATGCCGGAAGCAGCGAAGGATGGATATTAACGATTTTATTTCTAAAGGAATCAAGAAGAGTTTTGCCAACTATTCTCATATACCCGGCCAAACAGATAAAATCAATTTTCTCCTTCTCCAGTTCCTTAAGGATTGTTTTTTC
The DNA here is from genome assembly GCA_022509105.1 of Muribaculaceae bacterium. Classification (GTDB taxonomy): domain Bacteria; phylum Bacteroidota; class Bacteroidia; order Bacteroidales; family Muribaculaceae; genus Lepagella. Next base: position 10,458 of record JAFLTV010000025.1, read on the forward strand.
GTAATCCTCTTTCGAGGGAAAGCTTTTTGGCCGAAGTTCAATTACTTTGATTCCCAGACGGCGAGCTCTTTCAGTTACGTATGCTCCCGGATGGTCGCATACGCAAAGAGAAATTTCGGCATTAATATACCCTTTGACGCAAGCGTCGGCCAAAGCCTGGAAATTCGACCCGTTGCCACTTGCAAATATGGCAATTTTTTTCTGCATCTCAAATAAATGTTACTGTATTATTTCCCTCAACAACTTTTCCAATGACTGAAGCCTTTACGTTCCATTCATTCATAATGGCCAAAACTGTTGAAACATCTTTAGCTTTTATAGAAAGCACCATGCCTATTCCCATATTGAAGATATTATACATCTCCCTGTTGGGAATCTTGCCATATTTTTCAAGAAATGGGAAAATGGGTGGTATTTCCCAACTGCCATTTCTAATTTCAACTCCACAACCTTCAGGAAGAATCCGAGGAATATTTTCATCGAATCCTCCTCCCGTGATATGGGCTATACCATGCACGTCAACATTTTTCAGCACTTCAAGAATAGGTTTTACATAGATTGAAGTGGGAGTCAAGAGAATCTCTCCAAGAGTTTTATCTCCCAGATCTTCATAAACTTTATTCAGTTCAAGGTGATTATCATAGACAATTTTGCGCACAAGGCTGAACCCGTTGGAATGAAGACCTGAAGAAGCCAAACCTATCAAAACATCATCCGGAGCGACCTTAGAACAGTCGATAAGCTGATCTTTTTCAACTGCTCCTACCGTGAAGCCGGCAATGTCATAATCGTCTTCCGCATACATTCCGGGCATTTCAGCTGTTTCTCCACCTACCAGCGCACAACCGGCTTGACGACATCCCTCTGCCACTCCTGCAACAATTGCTTCAACAACTGCGGGATGATTTTTACCGACAGCTATATAATCTAAAAATATTAATGGTTCGGCACCCTGGGCCAACACGTCGTTAACACACATTGCCACTGCGTCAATCCCGATTGTGTCGTGTTTTCCAACGGCAAATGCTATTTTTAGTTTTGTTCCAACCCCGTCGGTGCCACTTACTAATATAGGGTGTTTATAATTCAGGGAACCTAAATCAAACATACCTCCGAACGCACCTATATTACCCATGCAGCCACGTCTGGCAGTGGAAGCTACATGTTTTTTAATCCTGCTTACCACTTCATATCCGGCTTCAAGATTCACGCCGGAGGCTTCATAACTTTTTGCCATCGATATATATTACTTTTTATTCTGTTTACGGAAATAAGCTACTGCATTAGCAAAAATATTCTGGTTTTTATTTCCATGAATATTTTTCATCAAGCCATCAGAATACCTCTCGGAATGAGCCATTTTGCCCAGTATGGTTCCATCCGGCGAGATGATACCTTCAATGGCCTCAACGGATCCGTTAGGGTTATGAGGAGATTCCATTGTAGCGTGGCCATCTAAATCGACATATTGAAATGCAATCTGGCCGTTCTTTTTAAGTTGGGAAACAAGTTCTTCATTAGCCACAAATTTCCCCTCTCCATGGGAAGCTGCAACAGCATGAATGTCACCCTCCTCAAATCCATTTAACCATGGCGAAGCTTTTGTAGCAACCCGAGTGTTAACAATCTGCGAGATATGTCGGTTTATATCATTTCTGAAAAGAGTGGGAGAGTTGCCATCAAGTTCTCCTATTTTTCCGAAAGGCAGCAATCCAGATTTGATTAACGCTTGGAAACCGTTGCAAATTCCAAGTATCAAACCTCCACGTGCCCTTAGGTTGTCGATAGCATCTTTCACATCCTCATTCATGATCACACTGGCTATAAATTTGCCGCTGCCATCAGGTTCATCTCCTTCTGAGAAACCTCCGGAGAATGCAAGGATATCGCAATCATTTATATGAGCTACCATTTCTTTAGTAGATTCCACTATATCTTCCGGAGTCTGATTACGGAAAACAGAAGTCTCCACCTTCGCTCCTTCTCGGCTAAAGGCTGCAGCCATATCATAATCGCAATTTGTGCCCGGAAAAACCGGTAGATAAACCACCGGATTTTCTTTAGCTTCTCCCGGATATTCAATGGTTATTCCATTTCCGGAAGCATTTTCCACTTCACCCCGGATGTCTGTTTTATCCTCATAAACTTTTATAAAGATAGAGCGATTGGCTTCAAAAGCTTCAGTTATGGAAATTTCTGTGTCATTAATTTTTAACACAGGCCGGGATGTGGTTTCTCCGAGAAGCTCAAATTGGGGAAGATTCAAGACCTCATTACTTTCTATTATTATAGAACCGTTACCATAGTTGAAAAGGTCATCATCTTTGATTGTAACTGCGACTCCAATTTCATTTCCGAAACTCATTTTAGCCAATGCTTCAGCGGCGCCGCCAAATCCTATATTATAAGCTGCAACGATAGTTCCCTCCTTAATCAATCGATTGATCATCTGATAATTGGCCATCAATTGAGTTGAGTCAGGCATAAGAGAGGGTAGAGGAGTGTGTCTCACTAAATAGAGAAGATTACCGGAAGCCTTAAGCTCAGGACTTATAATATGCCGGCTGTCTACAGGAGCTACACCAAATGCAATCAAAGTAGGAGGAACACTGATGTCTGCAAAAGTTCCGCTCATGGAATCCTTACCTCCTATAGAAGCTAAACCGAATTCAAGTTGCATTCTCAAAGTTCCCAATAACGCAGCCAAAGGTTTGCCCCAGGAATGCTCGGAATGAAGTCTTTCAAAATATTCCTGGAAAGAAAATCTAATTTTCGAATAATCCGCACCCGCTGCCACAGCCTTTCCTAAGGCTTCAACATAGGAATATGAAGCTCCATGATAAGGACTCCACTCTGTGATATAAGGGTTAAACCCGAAAGTCATTATACTGGCCCAATCCGTATGTTTTTCTCCAACAGGAAATTTTTGAACCGAGACCTGAGACTCCGTTCTTTGGGTTTTTCCTCCAAATGGCATTAATACGGTTGATTTGCCGATTGAGGAGTCAAAGTGTTCGATCAGTCCTTTTTGAGACGTTACATTTTTATCCGAGAGGTCATTAAGAATTTTCTCCCGCAGGCTTTTACCTTCGATTTCTCTTTCGAAGGGATTTATAGGTTCAATAGTGCCGATTATTGCTTTTGCAAAATGTCTGGCGCCTGCTGAATCGATGAATTCACGTTTCAAGTCGGCATAAAGCTTGCCATCATAAAACATTCTCATTCTTCCTGAATCTGTCACATCAGCAACATGTGTCACTTCCAGATTCTCTTCCTTGCAGAGTTTTTTAAACTCTTCCATATCTTTGGCATCAACCACAACAGCCATTCTTTCCTGACTTTCACTAATTGCCAGTTCTGTCGGGTTCAAACCTGAATATTTTACGGGAACTCTGTCAAGATATATATCCAGACCGTCGGTGAGTTCACCGATAGCAACGCTTACACCTCCGGCACCGAAATCATTTGATTTTTTTATCAGGCGAGTGACTTCAGGACGTCGGAAAAGGCGAGCTATCTTCCTTTCTTCCGGAGCGTTACCCTTTTGCACTTCGCTTCCACATTCCTCCAATGATGAGGTGTTGTGTTCTTTAGAAGAACCTGTGGCTCCTCCAATACCGTCACGGCCGGTGCGACCTCCAAACATGAGGACAACATCGCCGGGTACAGGAGATTCTCTACGGACATTATCTGCTTTGACAGCTCCGACCACCGCTCCGACTTCAAGTCTTTTTGCAACATAATCCGGATGATAAATCTCTCTTACATGGGTTGTTGCCAATCCAATCTGATTGCCATAGGAAGAATAGCCTTCTGCGGCTTTCAAAGATATCACACGTTGAGGCAGCTTTCCTTCTATAGTCTCGGAAACAGGACGATATATGTCACCGGCTCCCGTAACTCTCATTGCCTGGTAAACATAACTTCTTCCACTCAACGGATCTCGAATTGCTCCTCCAAGGCATGTTGAAGCTCCTCCGAAGGGCTCTATTTCTGTGGGATGATTATGGGTTTCATTTTTAAACTGAAGCAACCATTTTTCAGATTTGCCGTCAACATCAATATCTACAAAAATGCTGCAAGCGTTGTTTTCTTCGCTTTGTTCCAGGTCTTCCAGACATCCCTCATGCAACAGATATCGAGCACCGATTGTGGCTAAGTCCATAAGACATAGCGGTTTGTTTTGACGATGCAATATTTCACGTATCTTTTTCCAATCACGGATGCTCTCCTCGATATCTGCGCTTGCAAAAGAATCGTCAACTTTTATTTCGGTCAATTCTGTCGTAAAGGTTGTGTGACGGCAATGGTCGCTCCAATAAGTGTCGAGAATCCTTAATTCGGTTTCAAAAGGATCTCTCCCTTCATTTTTAAAATATGTCACAACCTCCATAAGGTCGTTGGCATTCATTGCAAGTCCTTTTTCCTTGCAATAAATTTCGGCATCCGAAGGTGTTATATCCCTAAAACCGGAAAGAATTTCCACAGGTTTTGCGATAGCCTGACCCGGGGCTTCCAATTTAGACATATCTTTTTTGCGAGATTCTACTGCATTTATCAGATAACCCGCGATACGATCCAGCTCCTCTTTGCCTACAGAATTGTCAAAAACAAGGAGTTTTGCGCTTCGGATATTAATTTGGGCATCAGGTTGAATAAGCTTCACACATTCTTCAGCCGCAGCCGCCCTTTGATCGAACTGTCCCGGCAATGATTCAATGCCAAGAAAAGGCTGATTGTTAAAGTCGAATTCAAGCGTCACTATATCTGTGGCAGGCTCCCCAAAAACACGCGCGGAACTCCTTTCCAGGAGTTCCGGTGTGAAGCCAAACAGATCGTAGACACTTAACAGACGTAGGTTTTTTATTTTGAGTCCGAGATTAGAATTCAAATCTTTTCTAAGACTCTCAGCCTCTATTCTGAAAGGTTCTTTTTTTTCTACAAATATTCTGTAGGGTGTCATATATACTGTAATATCTTCTTAATTAGTCAAAATCAGCATTAATCTAAAGTTGAAGAGAGAACTTTCTTAGCCTGCTCTGTTCTGAAATCATCCATCTTCAATTTGAGAGAATCATCAGAGACAGCCATAATTTCGATAGCGAGTAAAGCGGCATTTTTAGCACCGTTCACAGCAACCACAGCTACGGGGATTCCGCTTGGCATCTGCACCATAGACAGCAAGGAATCCATTCCTTCAAAAGCGCTTCCCTTAATTGGAACGCCTATAACCGGAAGGGTTGTGAAAGCAGCCACAACTCCCGCAAGATGGGCAGCACCTCCGGCTGCAGCAATTACTGCTGCAAAACCTCTTTCTCTAAGGTCTTTTACCCATTCTTCAAGTTCTCTCGGAGTCCGATGGGCACTCAAAACCTTTGTTTCATGTTCAACTTCAAAACGGTCTAAAATCTCTATAGCCCCTTTCATGACCCCCCAATCGCTGGTGGAACCCATTACAACTCCGATTTTCATTTTCTTATATTTAAATTTATCGCAAAATTACAGATATTTGCTCAATATTCGTGTATAGGTTTTGTTAATTCTTTTTAGGAACCAAAACTTTTTAAAATCTTCGGGTTTCAAATTGTACGTGAGATTTCCCAAACAAATGCCCTAAGACCTAAGAGGGGCTTGTTTTCATCAAGTTTTTTTAATTTCTCAAGCACAGTATCTACCTTTTCATCTTCCACAATTGTGAGAATAGCTCCTCCCAGAGAAGGCCATGCATGGCTCCCAAAATGAGGATTGCCGGTTTTGCTGCCTTTCCCGTGAGTTTCACCGAATGATGTGAATCCTCGACATGAACTTTTTTCCAAAACGTCGAGTATCTTCTCATAATGAGCTTGGTCAAAAGCTATGAATATTGCTTGCATATATTATTTTTTATTTTGTTTCCGAAGTTTCCTTCTCATATTTTTCACACCATTGCCGGCAAACACACAATATAATACAGGCACAAACAGAAGAGTCAGGATTGTGGAGAATGTCAAACCACCTATAACCGCCGTGCCCATCGGACGCCACATCTCAGCTCCTTGTCCGCTTCCAACGGCCATCGGCACCATACCCAGAATTGTTGTCAATGTGGTCATGATGACAGGACGCAGACGCGATTTGCCGCCAAGGATCACTGCATTTCGGATTCCCATGCCTCTTTCACGATTCAAGGAAATATAGTCTATAAGCACGATACCGTTTTTCACCACTATACCAATCAGCATAATGGCTCCGATCATACTCATCACATTGAGAGTGTGACCGCTCATCCATAATATTATAAAGACTCCCGAGAAGGCAAAAAGCAAGGATGTCATGATAATTCCGGGATAAGTGAGGCTTTCAAACTGTGCAGCCATCACAATATAAACGAGAATTATGATGAGGATTCCCAAAAGCATCAAGTCTGAGAATGAATCCTGTTGGTCTTCATAAGATCCGGAAAGTTCGATAGAGATGCCCGGAGGCAGATGAAGTTGATCGATGGCAATCTCTGCATGTTCAACAACCTGGCTCATCGGTACGCCGTCAACAACAGCTGAAACAGTAATCAGTCGTTCACGGTCTTTACGTTCAATAGTAGGAGGAGTGAACCGTTCCACTACTTTTCCAAGCTCCTTAATCTTAACTCCGGCTCCGGTAGGTGTGTAGACTGTGATATTCTCAATATCCTCAAGGGATGTGCGGAATTTCTTATCATACATCACTTTGATATCATATTCTTCACCATCTTCACGGAATTGTGAAGAAGTGGATCCATTGATTCGATTTCGCAGATAATAGGCTGCAGTCTGTAGATTCAATCCATAAAGAGCCAATTTTTCCCTATCGAAATCCACTTGATATTCCGGTTGATAGTCTGAACGTGATATAGTGATGTCGGCCGTGCCATCAATTCCTTCAAGAATCTGTTTTAACGTGCGGGCCACGGAGTCGGTTTCATTAAAATCATAACCGTAAACCTCAAAGTCTACTGTTGACTGTCCGCCCATTCCGGCGCCACGTCCACCACCGATATTCACCTGGGCCTTTGTGAATTCCGGGAACTGAGTATCCAAATCTTCTCGCATTCCGGCAGCTATCTCCTTGATGCCTCTATCCCTGTCGCCGGGATCTAAAAGACGTATGTTCATAGAGGCGATGTGAGATCCGTTGTCGGAAAGAGAAGCATAGGTGTTGTCAGAACTTGCAGGACCGACAGTGTAACTTGAAACTAAAATTTCAGGATATTTCGCTCTCCATAAAGAATCAAGACGTTGCATCGCATCCTGTGTTATCTCCACTCGAGTGCCGATTGGAGTCTCTAAAGACACACCAAGACGGCCGTTATCCTGAGTCGGGAAGAATTCAGTTCCCACATGTTTCATAAGGAATACGGAACCAACAAAAGTGCCCAGACATATAATTATAGTTATTGTTTTATTCGCAACAACTTTCTTAAGCAGCCAGGCATAAGCATTGTCGAATTTGTCAAGTCCTTTTTCAACAGGCCCGTATAATATCTTAAACAACTTACTATGATGATTCTGAAGCCTCAACCATTGGGAACATAGCATCGGAGTCAGAGACAAAGCACAAATTGTGGATATAATCATCATGATAGTCACCATCCATCCTAATTGTCTGAAGAGAACCCCAGTCATACCTGTAACCAGAGTAAGGGGGAAGAAAACCGCAATAAGTGTAAGGGTAGAGGCTATAACGGAGACGGCCACTTCATTTGTGCCATGCACTGCGGCCTGTTTCGGATCCGATCCCCTTTCTATATGTGTCGTTACATTCTCCAGCACCACTATCGCGTCGTCTACAACCATACCGATAGATATGGACAGGGCGGAGAGAGAAACGATATTCAGAGTATTGCCTGTTGCAAACAAATAGATAAAGGAAGCTATAAGGGATATAGGGATGGTTATCACGATAATCATCGTCGCCCTCCATCTTCCCAGGAAGAAGAATACAACGATCATTACAAACAACAAAGCATAAAGCACAGTCTCTTCCAGAGATGCAATAGTGTTACGGATATTGTCGGAAGTGTCGACAACTACACCTAATTTAATATCCGACGGAAGATTCTTTTGAAGTTTCGGAAGCATCTGCATCACCTTTTCAGAAATCTGCACCGAATTAGCTCCGGATTGTTTCTGAATGATTATAGTTGCTCCTTCTTTTCCTCCGATATAAGTCTGTTGAGTTCTCTCTTCAAGAGAGTCTTCCACTCTTGCCACGTCTTTAAGGTATACCACTTTTCCTCCGTAAGAGCCAACAGGAATATTTTCCATTTCCCGGGAATCCTTGAATTCGCCTTGCACACGAAGGGCATAAGTGTTTGATCCGATATCAAAAGAACCTCCGGGTATGTTGCTGTTTTCTGCTCCTATGACAGATGAAATACCCTCTACCGATAAATTATAGGCTTCAAGGCGATTAGGGTCTACATAAATATGGATTTCACGTTTCGGCGCACCGGATATTGACACTGAACCCACACCATCGATACGAGCCAAAGGATTTGCAACTCCATCGTCAAGAATCTTATAAAGACCCGCCATACTCTCTTGAGCTTCAACCGAAAGAATGACGATAGGAATCATATCGGTGGAGAATTTGAAGATAATGGGATTTTCCGCATCATCCGGCAATGCTGACTCCACCATATCGAGCTTATCGCGAACATCGTTAGTGAGCACATCTATGTCATATCCATATTCGAATTCGAGAGTTATAACGGAAGTATTCTCACGAGACTGGGATGTGACGTGCTTCAAATGCTCCACTGAATTGAGCGTATTCTCCAGAGGTTTGGTGACATTTTGTTCTATATCCTCAGCGCTTGCACCCGGATATATGGTAATTACCATTATGGTATTAGTGTCAATATCCGGGAAGAGGTCAACCGGCAGCTTCATCAAAGAGAACAAACCTAAGATTATGACCGTCACGAAACATAGTGTGGTCATAATAGGACGCTTCACGGCCGATGCATATAATGATGCCATTTATTCTGATGTTTGGATTAAAGATTAGAAAGAAAGATTTATTTAGATAATTCAACGGCTACACCGTCTGCGAGTTTAGCTTGCCCTACCACAACAACCGAGTCGCCGGGTTCCACTCCAGATAAAAGCTCATAAGAAGCACCGATTCTTTGGCCGAGTTCCACTTTATTGTAACTTACTCTGCCATTCTTATATACATAAACATATTGGTTGCCGGAGCCCGGTTGTTTCACAACAGCTCTGTCCGGAACTACAACATGATTGGCAACACCCAACTGAAGTTTGACGCGTCCGAACATGCCCGGAAGAACTCTTCCGTCTTTATTCGGCAGACCAATTTCAACACCGAATGTGCGGCTGTTTACGTCAACTGTCGGAGACACCATTGTAATAATGCCGTCAAATTGCTCATCTCCATAGGTGTCGAATGTGACTTGGGCTCCCATTCCTTTTTTCACTTTCGACAATTCACTTTCCGGCACATTAATGATTATTTTTACAGGATTCACCTGAGCCACGGTAACAATCGGTAAAGCTCCGGTCATATCTCCCGGGTCGTAGTTACGTGCTGTCACTATGCCGTCAATGGGAGAAACCAAAACAGTGTTTTCCTTAACATTTCTAAGAGTTCTTTCTGCTGCCGCCAGTGTGTTTTGAGCATTTGTGAGTTGCAGTTGCATTTGGTCAACTGCCTGTTGAGTTCCCCCACCGATTTTTAATAACTCCACCGCACGGTCATAATCCATCTGAATGTTGGCTACATTGGCTTTAGCAGTCTCAACCTGAATCTCATAAGTGGTGGTGTTGATATCATCAAGGGTTGCTATTTTCTGACCTTTGGCCACTCTGTAACCTTCATCCACATAAATCTCTTTGATTCTATTGGGAGTGGAAGAGGAGATATTGTTTATTAATTCCGGGTCTACAGTTGCAGTATAAAGACCTTCCTGGACAACATCCTGATTTTCCACACGTTCCACTTTTACTATTGGCAGTGTCTCCTCCGCACCTTCGGCTTTTTCTTCTTCATTTTTATTGTTACAAGATGCAAGAGTCAATATAAAGCAAAATAAAACTATTTTTGGAAGATAAATTTTCATATCTGAGATTTTTGTAGATTATTTCCTGTTTAAGAAATCTTCCTTACCTAATAAAAGATCAAGTTCGGAAGTTGAAACTAAATAATTATAAATAGCCTGATAATAAACAAGCTGAGCAGAAGTGTTGGCAAGTTCGGCATCACGCAGATTCAAGTATGAAGCAGCTCCTATTTCAAAGCTTTTTTGCATGATTTCATAAGCTTTTTTTGCTTCTCTTACCCCCTCCTTGCTTGTGGAAATTTGTGCGGCTTCACGATTGATATTATCAATAGCGAGCTTAACCTGCATATCCAGCGAGCTTATAAGATAGTCTTTCTGAAGCTCAATTTCTTTTAATTGGACTTGTGCTTGTTTTAATCCGTAGTATTTAGAACCACCTGAAAAAATAGGCACGTTCAAGGCAAATCCTACATAGCTATAAGGATTGAACTGCTGATTTTTGAATGGCGAGCCGTTGCTCAGTGCTGTCCATGACAGATTGTAAGAAGCTCCTAATGTTGGAATCCAGGCGAATTTTTTAAGCGTTATATTTTTAGAAAGCATGGTCTGCTGGATTTCCAGGCTTCTAAGAGAAGAATTGTCTTTTAAAGATGGCATTTCAGATGTTGGATATGAATACATGGAAGTGCTCAGATCCGCCAAAGTCACATCAGGCATTATTTCAATATCAGCTGAAATCCCCATTAAGACTTTTAGTTGCAACTGACATTGTTTAACTGCAATATCAGCCTGGAGCAAATCGGGCTCGATATTTTTTACCTGCACTGAGGAGCGCAGCACGTCATATTCAGAAGCTGTGCCATTGTCAAATTTCTTTTGATATATGTCGGCATTGAAAAGAGCTACATCATAATTTTGTTGAAGCACATCTTTCGAAGCGATAGCCAACATTAAAGCATAATAAGCTTTATTAATATTGTCAACCAGGGTTAATTTTGAACTTCTTGCCTCTTCGAGAGTAGCCAGGATTTGAACATCAGAAATATCTATTGCTTTCCATAGGGTGGGAGCAATTAATGGCAAAGATGCTGAAAACCCCATGTTCCAGGTATTATCAGAACCCATTTTAAGGTTTTGGCTCTGTCCGCCAAAATCCATTCGGATAGTCTGTAATTCAATCGAACGTTGATATGCCATAGAAAAATCTATGGCCGGAAATACAGAAGCAAGAGTTTCTTTTTTGGCGTAATCCACTTTTGTGATTTCCATATCGGCTATCTTGACAGTGGGATTATCCTGAAGTGCTATCTCTATACATTTTTCACGCGACAAGACTGTTGGTTCGGCTTTACTTTCCACCGACCAGGCGACGCTGATTAAAATTAAAGAAACAAGAAAATTTTTTATTTTCATCAGTCTTGATTATCTAATTTTGTTTCGGATTTTAACTGTTGGATGACTCTGTCTAATTCTTTACGACCTTTTTCTGTGCAAATTCCACGCAGGAACCCTATTATAATGCTGTCATAAACTTCTAAAAGGGAAATATCTTTCGGGAAAAGTTCTTCCATACGTTTTAAAGATTCCATCTGAATTCCCAACATCCGGGAATGAACCATCAGATTAATATCTTCATTGAAATAACCTTCTTCCACTCCTCGTTTCAAAACATCATTGAAATGCAGAAAATGAGAATCCCTAAAAGAGTTTTCGCTATTGATATCAGGTTTGCAATCATATTGGTTTATTTCTCTAATGAAATCAACGTTTACATTGCTCATTAAATCCCTGTTAAAAAGAAAACATCTGATTATTGCTTCCATCACATTCCCGGAAGAGCAAAAAATCTCTTTAAGTGAATTCCCCATTTTTTTATGAAAATATGAATGAGCTTCTTTAAACATGTTTTCTTTGCTTTCGAAAATCTCATAAAGCGTTCTTTTAGACATCTGGCGTAAAGAAGCGATGGAATCCATGGTCGTAGATTTGATTCCGTTTTTCATTAATGAAGAGATTATACACTCCATTAATTCATCATATTCTCTTTGGTTGAGATCTCTCTTTTTATTCATATTTAAAAACTTCGGGCAAAATTAAATAAAAAACCGAAAACTAAAAAATAGTTTTCGGTTTTAGTTCCCCTAATTTTGTGTTTTATTCAACACAAATTGCTTTTTCCATTTTTTTATCTTCTTTGGCGGAAGGAGAGAGATGTTTCAACATATCTTCCGTCATCTTTTTAAGGTCATATTCCGGTTTCCAATCCCATTCTTCTCTTGCACAAGAATCATCAAGACTGTTTGGCCATGAATCAGCGATAGCCTGGCGTAAAGGATCAAGCTTATACTCCATTTCAAAGCCGGGCACAAATTCCTTTATTGTTGCAGCAATCATTTCCGGGTCGAAACTCATGGCTGCAATATTAAATGAATTTCTATGAATCAATCTTTGAGGATCGGCCTCCATGATTTCAATCGCTGCTCTCAGGGCATCCGGCATATACATCATATCCATAAATGTGCCGGGTTTTAACGGACAATAGAATTTTTCTCCCTTCGCAGCGCTTCTATAAATATCCACTGCATAGTCGGTGGTACCACCTCCCGGAGGAGTCATATAGGAAATTAATCCCGGGAATCTTACGGAACGAGTGTCTATTCCATATCTTTTGGTGTAGTAATCGGAAAGGAGCTCGCCCGTGACTTTGGTGACTCCGTAAATAGTGTTAGGCCTTTGAATTGTGTCTTGTGGAGTGCCATCTTTTGGAGTTGAATGACCAAAAGAACCAATTGAACTTGGAGTGAATACCGCACAATTCTTTTCTCTTGAAACTTCCAGCACATTATAAAGGCCGCCAACACCGATTTTCCATGCTAATTGAGGCTTGGCTTCCGCAACAGCGCTTAAGACAGCTGCAAGGTTATAGATAGTGTCGATATTATATTTTTCAACGGCCGCTGCTATCTGTTCCGCATTGGTGATATCCACCAATTCACTCGGTCCGCTTTCCAATAATTCTCCTTTAGGTTCCGCTCCCTTGATATAACCTGCCACAACATTACCATTCGGATAATGTTTTCTCAGTTTTAATGTGAGTTCTGAACCAATCTGCCCTGTGGCTCCTATCACTAATATATTTTTCATGGTTTTATGGCATTAAGTAACCAATTCTTCCATCTCAAGGCGATAATATGCCTTTTCGGATGACATTTGTAAATAATTTTGTGCAAATATACTATGAATTATGCTAATTATTCCTAACTTTGGTTTTAAATTTTTTCAATAAAAAAATCTTTTTCCATAATAACCTTAAAATCATATAAAACATAATGTACGGAAAGTTTAAAGATCACCTTCAAAAGGAGATCAAAGAGATTCGTGAAGCCGGTCTTTATAAAAATGAAAGAATAATAGAAAGTCCTCAAGGAGCTGATATTGATGTGGCTTCTTCACCATCAGAAGTTTTAAATTTTTGCGCCAACAACTATCTCGGCCTTGCTGATGATAAAAGATTGATTGAAGCTGCGAAAAAAGCCATGGATACCCGTGGCTACGGAATGGCTTCAGTGAGATTTATTTGTGGCACACAGGATCTTCATAAGGAACTTGAAAAAGCTATCAGCGATTATTTCAAAACAGAAGACACTATTTTATATGCAGCTTGTTTTGATGCAAACGGTGGCCTTTTTGAACCTCTCTTCACTGAAGAGGATGCGATAATAAGCGACTCTCTGAACCACGCTTCGATAATCGATGGCGTGCGTCTTTGTAAAGCAAAGAGATATCGGTATAAGAATGCAGATATGGAAGATCTCGAACACTGTCTGAAGGAAGCCAAAGACGCCAGATTCAAAGTTATCGCCACCGATGGAGTTTTCTCTATGGACGGAAATGTGGCTCCGATTGATAAAATTTGTGAGCTCGCGGAAAAATATGATGCTTTGGTGATGGTGGATGAAAGTCATTCAGCCGGTGTTGTTGGAGAAACCGGACATGGTGTGGCTGAAAAGTTTAATTGCTATGGCAAGATAGATATCTTCACCGGCACCTTAGGAAAGGCTTTCGGAGGTGCTATGGGCGGATTCACGACCGGCAAAAAAGAAATCATCGAAATGTTGAGACAACGTTCACGTCCTTATCTATTTTCAAATTCTGTGACTCCCTCAATCGTGGGGGGAAGTTTGGAAATGTTCAAGATATTAGGAGAAAGCAACGAACTTCATGATCGTCTGGTTGATAATGTCAACTATTTCCGCGACAAGATGATAGAGGCCGGCTTTGATATCAAGCCAACTCAAAGTGCAATTTGTGCCGTGATGCTTTATGACGCCAAACTTTCTCAAGATTTTGCAGCTGAAATGCAGAAAGAGGGTATTTATGTAACAGGTTTCTATTACCCTGTTGTGCCTAAAGGGGAAGCAAGAATCAGAGTTCAACTATCTGCTGCCCACACTCGTGAACAACTTGACAAAGCTGTGGCTGCTTTCATCAAAGTAGGAAAAAAACTTGGAGTTATAAAATAATATTATTGCAAGTTTGATATTTGCAGGCAGGCAATACCTAATTGATAAATATATATCTGAACCGATAAAAATAAAACAGGGCTATTCGAAAGCCCTGTTTTATTTTTCGTGAATAGTGGGATTAATCAAATATACCCTCGGTTGTATCTTCAAATTCTCCTTGACCTCCGTCACCAAATCCATTGTTGCCAATGACAATTTCTCCGTCACAAGGATCCCAATCCGCGGGGAATTTGAATTTTGTGTCTTGAGAATATGGTAGTCTTGAGTCTTTATATACATTTTGCATATATAGAGCGAAGATAGGAAGAGCAGCCTTTGCTCCTTGTCCATAAGCCATCGTATTGAAGTGGATGTAACGTTCTTCACCTCCGACCCATACACCGGTAACAAGTTCCGGGGTAAAGCCAATGAACCATGAGTCGGAATTTGAGTTTGTCGTACCTGTTTTGCCACCCATTTCAGCTCTGACACCATAGCTTCTTACTCCTCGGCCTGTACCATTATTGACTACACTCATTAAGAGCGTGAGGATTTTATAATAAGCATCTTCACTTGTCACTTCCGTGCGATGAGGAGCTGAAGTATAAATAATATTTCCCTGATTATCTTCAATTCTTGTTACAAATACGGGATCCACCCTAAGACCTTTATTTGCAAAAGTGGTGTAAGCGCTCACCATTTCTTTAACAGGCACGTCGGCTGTACCCAAAGAAAGAGGCAAGCTCGGTTCTATATAACCTGTGATACCAAACATTCTCATTTTTTCAACCAGGTTTTTAGGACCGAGTTCGAAAATAAGCCGTGCGGAGATTGCATTGTTAGAACTTGTCAAGGCCTGTTTCAGAGTAATCATACCGCCGCCGCCACCTCCACGGGGTCTCCATCCTCCAAAATTCGGAGTGGAATTCGGCATTGTGGAACAAGGAGTGAAATCCTGTTCCATGGCCAATGTATAAAGAAACGGTTTTACTGTAGAACCAATCTGACGACGTCCTCCGGACACCATATCATATTGGAAAAAATTAAAGTCCGGTCCACCCACATAGGCTTTTACATGTCCTGTGATCGGATCCATGCTCATCATGCCGGTGCGAAGAATGGTTTTCATGTGAATAAGGGAATCATAAGGCGTCATTGTGACAGTCTTGGAACTTGGTCTGATTTGGCCGTTTTCATTAACGTAATCAAACACATCCATTGTGTAAGGCACTTTAAAGGATGCCTTAATTTCCTCTTCAGAGATTCCGGCTTTTTTCATGACACGCCAACGCTCGGTCTGCTTCATGGCGTTTTCTATGAGCTGGTTGACTCCTGCACGAGAAATTTCTCGCGTATTTGTGGTGTAAGGCCCGGTAGGTTGGCCCTTCTTTTCCCTAAAGAAAGCAGGTTGAAGATAGCCTCCCAGATGTTTATAGACAGCATTTTCAGCATGCTCTTGCATTCGGAGGTCTAATGTCGTATATATCTTAAGACCATCAGTATAGATATCATAATAAGAACCGTCAGGTTTAGGATTCTTTTTTATCCATCCGTAAAGAGGATTCTCTGCCCAATTCACAGAATCTGTCTGATATTGTCCTAAAGCCATCCTGTAAGAAACATCATTTTTATATTTGCTTCTTGACGGCTTAACGGGCTCTTTAGCTGTGAAAAGGAGACGGAGTTGCTCTCTGAAGTAGGGAGCCATGCCGTCTTTATGATCCACTCTTTGATAGTCAAGCTTAAGCGGTTTGGCTTTATAAGTTTCGGCTTCAACTCTCGAAAGTTTTCCGGCTTTCACCATCTGATCCAAGACGACATTACGCCTTTCCACAGTCCTTTCCGGATAACGAAGAGGATTATATAAACTGGGATTTTTCAACATTCCGACCAATAATGCCGCTTCATCCACAGAAAGATCTCCCGGTTCCTTATTAAAATAAACATTAGCAGCCGACTTGATACCTACCGCGTTATTAAGAAAATCGAAGCGGTTGAGATACATGTTTATAATCTCTTCCTTGGTATAGAATCTTTCCAGTTTTATGGCAATCATCCATTCAATGGGCTTCTGGAAAGCTCTTTTCATCAAATTTGCAGATGGTTGAGAATATAGCTGTTTTGCGAGCTGCTGAGTAATTGTAGATCCACCGCCTGAAGATTTGTCGCCCATCATAAGGGTTTTTACAGCAGTACGGCCTAAAGCCTTGAAGTCAATTCCCGAATGATCGTAAAAACGCTCATCTTCTGTTGCAATCAAGGCATCTATCACATTGGGAGAGATGGATTTATAATCAGTATTGATTCTATTTCCAGAGCCTGAGAAAAATCTTCCCATTTCCGTTTCACCATCGGAGGCAATAACTACAGATGCCAACTTATCATGAGGATCTTCAAGCTCTTCAATCGGAGGCATATAACCTATCACGCCGTTATATATCAACAGAGCTATCAAACCTATAACAAAACCAATCGAAAGGAAAATTCCCCAGAGCCATATTACAATTTTCTTATTTCTTGGCATTTTAGGCTTCTCAGCCTCAAATTGGGGAGTTTCACCATTTTTAAAAAATTTATGGAGTATTTTCATTTCTACTTTTCTTCTGAAAGTGTAAAATTACATAATTCAGCTGAAAAATACCCCTTTTTCTTTGTTAATCTTGATTAAAACCCTATAATATATATTGAGAGAATAATGGTTGTCAAGTTCTTTTTATTATTGATATGCTTGTTAGATTCTTAGATTTTAATTTCGCTAAGATCCACTATTTTATTCACTATTGCATATATCGTGAGACCTGTGGCTGAATGGATTTCCAATTTCTTTGCTATATTTCTTCTATGAGTTATTACGGTGTGAATTGAAAGATAAAGTTTATCAGCTATCTCCTGGTTTGTAAATCCTTTCACCACAAGAGAAACAATCTCCTTTTCTCGGGCAGAGAGGGTTTCTTTTTCTTCTTGAGTATTGTTTTTTAAAATTTCAGGCGGCAAAATTTTATCTGATAGTGTTGAGATATCATCTGTCACATGAATATGGTCTTCATATAAAGATAAAGTTTGCGGACTCAGCTTGCTTAATTCAATGGCGATGATTCTGATTTTGGAGTTAAGACTGTTTTTTCTGATTTCATCCGGATGGAGAAGCCCTCCAAAAGTGGGATTTGCAATCAGGATGTCGATCTCTTCCGAAGAGACTATGTCCAATAGGGAAGCCTTGTTAGTGACCTCGTTTATTTTAGGCCTTAACCCTGTAATTTTAGTTAACGCGTTGTTAATTCCTCCGGCAATAATAGGGGAATTTTCTGCAATTATTATTCTACTGATTTTAGTCCCTGCCATTTCTATGAAATTTTTTGGTGGGATTTAATAGCAGGATAAAGAAGCATGTCTTCTATCAAACAATGGCTTGTCAATTCCTCCTCACAACGATATATATCATACAATGCGGCATTTAATAAATTTGCATTCGATTCTGCCGGACAATATTTTATGATAATATTTTTTAATTCTTTTAATTTAGAACCAACCTTGAGATGATGCTTATTAATAGCCGGAATCTCCTCTTTGTTCATATTTTCATTAGAAGCAAGATTCCCGGCCGTTTTGAAAAGATTTGTTTCTTCTTCCAGCATGTGTTCTGCCACCCCATCCACATATTCATCGAAGAGTTTCAGGATAAGGAAAGACACATCGGAATCTTTAAGAGTGATTGCATCAAGCAATTTTCTACGGATAGCGGGCAGACAGAATTCCAGAAAATAAATATGGCTCTGTTTCAGATAATGAAGCAATGAGTTAAGAGACAAGGAGAGGGGTTCGTCGGAAAGAAGGTAATCGTTTTTAATGAAATTAACCACAGTCAGAAAAGTGTTGCAATCAACTGTGTTGTCATTACAAACATCTTCGATTGTTTTATCTCCAAAACCGAGATGAATGCCGAATCTGCTCAACACTTGCAGCAGACGATAATCATCTGCTATCAATGAAACCATTTTATCTTGAGGAATATATTTGCCTGTTTTTCCCATACAATATTTATTGATAAAGTTTTTTAGTAAATTAAGAGGGCATGTCAAATCTTTTCTTGACAAACCCCCTTATTAACCTTAACTCAAAATAACTAAAACTAATATCAAAGCGATTAAAAGGAAATCTTAATTTTTTATCGCAATGCAAAATTAGAAAGTATTATTGAGGTCTTCAATCCCTATTTATAGGTAATTTGGGTCTTTTCTTCTACTTAGAAATAGTTATTTACGCGATTTTAAGATAATTTACATCAATTATCATTTCTTTTTTAGGGGTTTATCAGGCTTTTTCACAGAAAAACCAAACTTACCGATAAATTCACCTAAAGAAAAATAACTTCCATGGCTATAAGCAAGAAGGCCGGCTTTTTCCAGTAGGAATTTCCCTGATTCCTCATCCATAAAACGGGAATCAGCCCTGACATTTAAGACATCCGCAAGGAACATATCATGAGTGCCAAGTTTGATAATCTCTTTGACTCTACATTCAATGCTCAAGGGAGATTCTTCGATTGTGGGAGAAGCCACTTTTTCTCCGGGAAGGGGATGCAACCCGGTCTTCTTCCATTTATCAAAATCACGACCTGATCTGACACCGACCCAATCTGTTGCCTCCGCCATATCCACTGTTGTCAGATTAATGGTGAATTCCATATTTTCTGCAATCAATGGATATGAATATCTCTCCGGTCTCACAGAAATAAAACACATGGCAGGATCGGAACAAATAGTTCCGGTCCATGCCACTGTTAGCATATTCCAGTTTTCAGGTTTATCACCACACGTCACTATCACAGCCGGGAGCGGATAGATCTGAGTGCCGGGACGCCATGAAATCTTAGTCATTTTTTCAGACACCAAGGTCTTTTAAAACAGCCTTAATCTTTTCTTCAGCTTTCAAGACAGTTTCTTCATATTTCGATTTGTCATCGAGATCATGACGAACTTCAACATAGAACTTTATTTTAGGTTCTGTTCCTGAAGGACGTACGGAAACCTTATCACCGGCTTCTGTGAAGAATTGAAGCACATTTGAGGTAGTTGGGAAGTTCATTTTAGAAACTTCTCCAGTCTTAAGATTCCTGCAATTGAGGTCGGCGTAATCCTTAATTACCACAACCGGACTTCCTGCCAAAGACTTAGGCGGGTTTTCACGGAAGTTTTTCATCATAGCCACAATTTCATCGGCTCCTGTCTTTCCGGGACGAACAACGCTGACTCCTTTTTCTCTTGAGAATCCGTATTCAAGATAGATATCAATAAGGAGGTCGTAAAGAGTCTGATTTCTTTCAGCAGCCCAAGCTGCAATTTCACACATCAAAGTGATGGAAGAAACGGCATCCTTATCTCTTACAAATGTTTCCGGCAAGAAGCCATAACTTTCTTCACCGCCACCCAGGTATCTTCCTTCTTCCTCCATATTGCGCATCACATCGGCTATCCATTTAAAACCGGTGTAGCAATCAAAGCATTTAACTTGATTTGCTTCTGCGATTCGTTTGATAGTTTCCGTTGTTACAATGGTTTTTACACAATATTCTCTTCCTGTCAGTTTGCCCAATTCGCGGTTTCTGGTGATGAGATAGTAAAGGAAGATCATCACTATCTGATTGCCGTTAACGAGCTGATATTCTCCTTTGCTGTCTCTTACGACAAGGCCGATACGATCGGAATCCGGGTCGGATGCCAAAACAAGGCTTGCACCGGTTTCTTTAGCTTTGGCCACAGCCATAGACATAGCTTCCGAATTTTCCGGATTCGGGGAATCCACTGTCGGGAAATCTCCACTTTGAATATCCTGTTCGGGCACATGAATAACATTGTCAAATCCCCATTTTTTCAGAGAATCATAAATCAGCATTGAGCCGGTGCCATGAATAGGAGTGTAGACGATTTTCATGTCATGGTGTTTAGCTATTGCTTCCGGTGACAATGAAAGCGTCTTTATGTCATCAAGGTATAAGTTGTCTACATCTTTACCGATTATTTGAACGAGATCTTTGTTACGTTCAAATTTGATTTGGTCGACAGAAGTGATTGCATTCACGTAGGCAATAGTCTCTACATCATGAGGAGCAATCATTTGTGCACCGTCGCTCCAATATGCCTTATAGCCGTTGTATTCTTTAGGATTATGACTGGCTGTTACCATCACACCACTATTGCAACCTAATTTACGGATAGCGTATGAAACTTCCGGCACCGGACGGCAGGCTTCAAACAGATAAACCATTATACCGTTGGCTGAGAAAATATCAGCTGCAAGTTCTGCAAATTTTCTTGAATTATTTCTCACATCATGACCTATAACTACAGAGATCTGAGGCTCATCCTTAAAACAATGATTAAGATAGTTTGCCAATCCCTGAGTAGCGGCTCCTACAGTATAAATATTCATACGGTTGCTTCCGGCTCCCATTATACCACGCAGACCACCTGTGCCGAATTCAAGGTCTTTATAAAATGCATCAATGAGTTCTGTTGGATCAGCGTTATCCAGCATTTTTCTTACAGCCTCACGTGTTTCTTCGTCGTATTGAGGTGTCAGCCATTTTTCGGCTTTTGATTTAACCTCTTTCAAGAGTTCCTGATTCTCCATAATTTATGTTTTAGAAAAAATTTATTTATGATACAAATATAATTAAAATACTTTATAAATTCATAGTAAATAATATATAATAACAACGATACAAACCATCGGGTTTATTCGGGAATTTCATAAGAATCCTCTTTCTCCATATTTAAATCAGGAGAGATGCCTAGCAACTCTTTATCAACACCCTTCGGCACTTGAGGAGACTTGGCTCCCAATTCAATTAAACTCCGGCATGTCTTCGGAATGCTCTGCCCTCTATCTTCCAGTTTCTTTAAACCTTCAGAATAATTTTTTGAAGCTTTTTCAAGACTGTTGCCAATCTCTGTGTAATATTTCATAAAGGCACCGACACGTTTCAGCATCTCTTCAGCAAGAGCGTAAACTTTCTTATGGTTATCGGCTTGTGCTATCTGTTGCCATGTCAGGCTGACTATTTTCAATGCGGCGAAAAGAGTTTGCTCGTCTGCTATATATACGTTCTTTTCCATGGCTTCCCTCCAAAGGGTCGGCTTCTTTGAAGTAGCCAGGTGAAGGGCAGAGGTGTTTGGAACAAACATTATAACATAGCCCATTTTTATTCTACCGGGGTTTACATATTTTGAATAATCTTTTTTAGATAATTCGTCAACATGCTTTTCAAGGCTCGCAATATGATTTTTCAAAGCTGTTTCCCTTTCATAATCATTGTCTGATTCCTGATATTGAAAAAAGGCGGAAAGAGAGGCTTTGGCATCAATAATAACATCTTTATCTCTGTCAATATGGAGCACTATATCCGGACGAAGTCTTTTACCTTCCTCAGTAAAAATGGCATTTCCTTTATCATCTTTAAGAGTATGTTGTGTGTCAAAATGAATGCCCTCCTTGAAATTGAGAGACTCAAGAATCTCTTGCAGGATCAATTCTCCCCATGTGCCTTGATACCGGTTATTCCCTTTAAGCATGCTTGAGAGTTTATCGGCGCTTGCCTGGGCTGCCTCCGTATGGTCAAGAAGGTTTTTAATGCTCTCGGTGAGTTTGCCTCCTAAAGCAGAGTGTTGACTGGTGTTTTCTGCAACCTTCTCCTGCATGGCTTTTAGAGAATTTTCCAAGGGTTGAAGAAGAGAATTCAATTTTTCTCCACTTGAAGTTGCAAATTCTTCTTGACGCTGCTTAAGCATTTCTTCAGTGGTGGCCTTTAATTCCTGGCTCATTCTTCCGGATGTTTCCCGGAACTGTTCTTTAAGGGTGGCTATCAGCTCAATATATTTTTTTTCTAATGCCTCTAAGGTATCCCGGTTTTTCTTTTCAAGATTTTCTCTTTCCCTATTGAAGTTTTCGGCCTGCTTCGAGATTGATTCAGAAAAAGAAATTTCCTTTTCGTTTAAAATCCTTTCGAAACTTTTTTCCTTTTCGGAAATAAGATCTTCAAAACTTTTTTCGCGTTCAGAGAGACGTTTTTCAAAGTTTTGAGCTTGTTCATCTCTGAGCTTTTCAAGATTTGATCTCTGTGCCTCGAGTTGCCTGTCTACTTCTTCCGGTCTTATTCTTCCTTTATTGTTTAGGTTACCGAAAAACCAACCGATAATAAGTCCTACAGCTAATGTAATCAAGGCGATAACTATCTCCATAAACCTATAGTAAATCTCTTTTTGTTTATTTTTTATCTTTAATTTCTATTTACAAAGATAAGCATTTTAAAGTTAAATTTAATTCAGACAACTCAGAATTAATAACGCCTTGTCTATTTTAAGGAGAGTTCGATATAAAAACTCAGGAACTCGAGAGGGGTTAGAAAAAATAAAAAAGGTGTCCATGACAAAATTGATATCCGTCATGAACACCTTCAGTATATGCTGAGTTTGTTTCCCTCTTCAAACGCATAAGATTAGTGTATAGCTTTTCTTTCGAGGAAAAGCCCTGCCGCTTCGGAGACCCTGTC
>JAFLTV010000026.1 GCA_022509105.1 Muribaculaceae bacterium
CTCGCGACCCTTAGCTTGGAAGGCTAATGCTCTACCAACTGAGCTACTTCCGCATAATTGTGGGCGAAGATGGATTCGAACCACCGAAGGCATAAGCCAGCAGATTTACAGTCTGCCCCATTTGGCCACTCTGGTATTCGCCCTTTGGTCATTCGGAGTGGCTTTTTTAATCCCCTCCAAATTTCCGAATGCAAAATTAATTAAATTTTCTACTTATAGCAAATTTTTTTGCACCTTTTTTTATTTTTTTTATTCTACCGTTACCGACTTCGCCAAATTTCTCGGCATATCAACGTTTTTTCCTTTGTTTATAGCTATATAATAACTCAACAATTGCAAAGGGATGCTCGTGATAATGGGAGTCAGACATTCGGGCATCTCCGGAACTTCCAAAACATGGTCGGCCATCTTGCTTATTATCTCGTCGCCTTCGTTAACAATTGCGATTATTGAACCCCCTCTTGCCTTCACCTGCTGAACATTACTTACTATTTTTTCGTAAACATGATCCATAGGAGCTATAATGACACTCGGCATCTCTTCATCTATCAAAGCTATCGGCCCATGTTTCATTTCAGCTGCGGGATATCCTTCGGCATGTATGTAAGAAATCTCTTTTAATTTTAATGCGCCTTCCAGGGCCACGGGGTAACTGAATCCTCTTCCCAAATACAAGAAGTTTTTGGCGTAGGTGTAGATCATAGACAATCTTTCGATCTTATCATTCAATTTCAAGACTTTCTCCACTGTGGAAGGTATCTGTAATATATGTTTACCGAGTTCTTCAATTTTTTCTGCTGAAATTGTCTTTTTCAATTGGGCTATGCTAAGAGCCAACAATGTCAATACCATCACTTGCCCCGTGAATGCCTTGGTTGAAGCCACTCCTATTTCCGGACCTACATGTATATATGTGCCACTGAGAGTTTCCCTTGGAATTGAACTTCCTACAACATTACTGATTCCATAAACATAAGCGCCCATTTTTCTTGCTATTTTTACAGCAGCAAGAGTGTCGGCGGTTTCTCCGCTTTGAGAAATTGCTATTACGACATCCTTTTCATCCAAAATTGGATTTGAATAACGGAATTCACTTGCATATTCAACCTCAACAGGAATTTTACACATCTCCTGGATCAGATATTTGCCTAATAGAGCAGCATGCCATGATGTCCCGCACGCCACTATTACAATCCTTTTGGCATTTATGAATTTATCCTGACTGTCGACTACACCGGAAAGCATTATCTTCTTTCCTCCATCAACAACGCGCCCTCGAATGCAATCTCTTAAGGTGGTGGGTTGCTCGAAGATTTCTTTCAACATAAAATGCTCGAATCCCCCTTTTTCAAGCTGGGAGATACTCATTTCAAGAGTAGTTACGTCTATCTTGCTTTCCTTGTTCTCAAGATTCACAATTTTTAAAGGCTCCCCTTTCTCGATAATCGCTATTTCTCCATCCTTCAAATACACACAATCTTTTGTGTATTCAATAAATGGAGTGGCATCAGATGCCAGAAACATATCGTCATCCCCTATTCCTACCGCTAAGGGAGAACTGTTTCTTGCCGCTATAATCTTATTGGGTTCATCTTTTTCAATAACTGCGATGGCATACGCTCCGACCACTTGCTTTAATGCCTCTCTGACAGCATCCAGAAGACTGCAATTATTCTTTACTTTTATGTATTCTATAAGCTGCACCAAAACTTCAGTGTCTGTCTCTGAATGGAAAGAACAACCCTGTTGAATCAATGCATCTTTCAATACCTGATAATTTTCTATTGTGCCATTATGCACCAATGCCAAATTACCATCTTCGCTGAAATGAGGGTGAGCATTATTATCACTCGGTTCGCCATGAGTGGCCCAACGTGTATGGGCTATTCCGCATGTGGCAGCCGTGTTTTTATCTTTACAGAAATTTTCTAAATTTGAAACTTTCCCTTGGGCTTTGTAAATATTTATCTTCCCGGATGGATTGCTTAAGGCTATTCCGGCACTGTCATATCCTCTATATTCCAGCCTATGAAGCCCTTTTATCAATATATCATAGACATTCTTATTGCCTACGTAACCCACTATTCCACACATATAATCAAAATTTCGATTTAAAGGAGGATTTTAACATTTAACGCTATAAATCCAATTTTGTAACGAAACAATAAATAAATTATTGTAGTTATCGGGCCGGTTTCTATAAAAGTGTATTATAAAAAGAGTATTCCCCGAACATAGGAAATGCCGGGGAAAATTCTTCTTTTAGAATTCATCTCCAAGAGGCGACAATGCCGAATCTCTTAATTTATATAAGAGGGCTTTTTTCAAATCCGGTTTGTCTTTTAACATTTCAGAAAGCTCCCAATGATGACCGGCTTCATCGCTCAAAAGAGTTGAAGTTGCATCCACATCTGCCAGGTTCCAGGTTAAAAGCACTGTCTTAATTTTTAATGCTTTCAATTTCCTTACAAGCATTTCATGGTCAGCATCCCCGGTGATCAAGACTACATAATCAAATTTCCGAAAAGTTGACAACTCATAAGCTTCCAAAGCAAACCATACATCAATGCCCTTTTCCACAACTTGTTTTTCACCCTCTTTCCCCATTTCACGAAGGTGTTTGTAATGGAAAACAACATCATTTTCTATCAGAGTATCCTCAAACTTCCTCTCATTATATAATAAGTGTTTATCATAAGCTTCCTTTACCCTGAATCTTCCTCTGAAATAATGAGCCTCTGTTATCTGGCAGTTGGCTGTGTCGACTTTTTCCAACACAGCCAATCTGCTGCAAATAAAATCAAATAGAGATTTTACTCTGATTATAGAACTTTCAATAGCTTTTAAAGCGCGGTTGACTTTTGCATAATAGCCTCCGTCTATAAAAACTCCTATTGAAATATATCCTTGCATAATTTCTTATTCTTATTTTTATGCCAATCTTTTTAAAATATCACATAAGAATTTCCAATATTCTGCAACTGATGGGATATTAGCTTTTTCATTTGGGGAATGGATATCCTTCAAAGTGGGTCCGAATGAAATCATATCCAAATCCGGCATTTTTTCGAGGAATAAGCCACATTCCAAACCTGCATGTAAAGCCTCTACTTTCGGTGATCTTCCGAAAAGGGTTTCAAAGCTCTCTTTTGCAACTGCCAAGACTTTAGAATCAGGATTCGGCGCCCATCCGACATAAGCATCGTCGAATTCAACAGTGTATCCGATCATCTCAAAGAGACTCTTTACTCTGTCAGCAATTTCATCTCTTCTTGAATCAATAGAAGAACGCTCATGAACTGTCACTTCAACCTCTTTTCCATTCATTTTCACGGATGCAAGATTGCATGAAGTCTCAACAAGACCTTCAACGGCATTCGACATGGCTTGAACTCCATTGGGACAACTATAAACCGCTGAAATCAATTCATAGGCATCTCTATCAATAATAACCTCTTCAGGCTTATCGGTTTTTTCACATTCAAATGAAAAATCGGGACCCTCTGACAATATCAATTCAGCATGAATCATATCTGAGAAAAGCTTCACGCTCTCTTCGAAATTTTTGACAGCCTCTTTATTCACCCCAACAACTGCAAAAGCCTCGCGTGGAATTGCATTTGCCAATCCTCCTCCTTGGAATTCAGACATTACCATGTCATATTTCTTCCAGTTGCTCCAAAGATATCTGCATAATTGCTGATTGGCATTGCCTCTGCCTAAATTGATTTCCATTCCGGAATGGCCTCCTTTCAAATTTCTGATTGATATCTTATACCATTCTTTATCTGTCGGAGATTCTTTATGCTCAAGGTCTTTCTTACAAATTGTCACTTTACCACCTGCACATCCTATTACAAGCTGACCGTGTTCTTCAGAATCTAAATTTAACAAAATGCTACCGTTTACAAATCCCGGCTGAAGACCGTTTGCGCCTATCAATCCCTGCTCCTCATCTACAGTGAAAAGACATTCAATAGGGCCATGAACCAGGCTGTCGTCTAACAAAACAGCCATTGCGGTGGCACATCCCAAACCATTGTCAGCTCCTAAGGTTGTGCCGTCAGCTTTTACCCAATCTCCATCCACAATTGTAGTGATAGGATCATTCAGAAAGTCATGGACCTTATCACTGTTTTTCTCGGCAACCATATCCTGGTGTCCTTGAAGAATGATGGTAGGAGCGTTTTCATGTCCGGGAGTTGCACCCTTTCTCATCACAACATTGCCAACCTCATCCGATGCTGCTTCTATGTTGTTTTCGGCTGCCCATGCCAAAAGGAACTCCTTCATTTTATCAAGATGATGAGTGGGACGTGGAACTTTTGTTATCTTATCAAAACATTCCCAAACAAGCTTGGGTTGTAAATCAGTTATTTTCATATTTATAGTTTTTATTTTGAAAATTTGGCATAAGCCTTAGCCATTTTTGTATGATATCCGCGCTTCGCGTATGAATTGCCATTGTAGCGTCGTGCAAATCCGCTCCAATCTTTCTTCTTCAGATATTTCAACATATCGGAATTCTCAATAAAAATTGCAAACAACTGGAGTTGTTCCAATTCCGAATATGACATCCGTTCAACAAATTCATTCACACTTTCGCAACCGCATCTTTTATAGTTGAACCCTCCGATTTGAAACATACCCCAGAATGTACCCATGTCCGCGCCTTCTTTATTAACCTTTCTGGCATTAGTGAGTTGAGTCCATTCTTTCAAGGCATGTCCCTTCAAACCTTCCGGCACTTTTGCAGACTTATCCCCTGCCGTTGAAGTGGCCTTATTTTTATATTTTGCATACATTGTGGGATCAAAATTAACTACCGGCACTCCCGGAGCAGAAAATCCCTTCATTGCAGCGCCTGCCTCTATAACCACCACTGCCTTTATGACAGCAACCTCAATCCCCAATTCGTCAGCCACCAATTTAAAATCTTCATCTGTGAGATGACTATAACGATCTGCAGGATTCAATCCAAGGCTATCAACGGCTCCTATTTGAATTGAAGTCCTCTCTTTCTTTAGATCAATTATAGAATCAGATCCTGATTGAGTTTCATTGACGGAAAGGGAATCCTGACGCATGGAAGAATCAAGTTTTTTCCCGGTGCATACCGAGAAAAAACTTGTTATGATAATTCCCAATCCTAAAACACGAAGGATTGAGTTTCTCTTTTTTAAATTCGCAGGGTTCATGCTTCAGAAATTTTCTCAAGCACTTTGCAAAGGTGTTTCCAGAATTTTTCTACTGTAGGAATCAAAAGTTTTTCATCCGGGGAATGAACATCTCTCATAGTCGGACCGAAACTTACCATGTCTAAATGAGGATATTTATTCAAGAATAATCCACATTCAAGACCGGCATGAATAGCCTTTATCTGAGGTTTAACCCCGAATAATTCTTCATAAGCCTCTGCGCTGACTTTCATTATTTCAGAATCAATGTTCGGAGCCCAACCGGGATAGCCGTCGGAATGACTAACATGAGCACCTGCCAATTGAAAATGAGCTTCAACTTGCCCTGCAATATCATTTTTTCTTGATTCGAGGGATGACCTTTGTGATGTTGTCACCTTTATCTTACAATCGTCTTCCATTCTTACGGCTGCAAGATTGGTTGATGTTTCAACCAGGCCTTCAATTGCATGACTCATACTTATCACTCCATGAGGAGCTGAATACAAAGCTCTGACCAGACGGACAGAAGTGTCTGAATCTATGCAATATTCCGGTTTTGAAACCTCTTCTATTTTCAAATCCATGGAAGGTTCCACACCCTTGAATTCCAATAGTATCTCTTCTCTATAACTATTCAGGAACTTTGTCACCAAATGCTTATGGTCATTATGAATACCGAAAACAGCTTCAGCCTCTCTTGGGATAGCGTTCCGGAGATTACCTCCCTTAAAACTGCTCACTTCAATATCCCATTTATTAGAACAAGCCCAAATAAACCTGGCAATAAGCTTGTTGGCATTAGCGCGTCCCAAGTGGATGTCGCCTCCGCTATGGCCTCCTAACAATCCACTCACACTGACTTTAAAATATGTGAAATTCTCCGGCGAAAAACTTCTCTTATAATCAAATATTGCTGTTGTGTCTATTCCACCCGCACAACCAATGAAGATTTCACCGTCGTCTTCAGAATCAAGGTTTATGAGGATTTTCCCGCTAATCATGTCTTTCCCGAGTTTTTCAGCACCTTCAAGGCCGATTTCCTCATTTACCGTGAATAAGGCTTCAAGAGGACCATGTTCGATTTCAGTGTCCGCCATAGCTGCAAGGGCAGCTGCCATTCCGATACCATTATCGGCCCCCAAAGTTGTGCCTTTGGCCTTTACCCAGTCACCGTCTATATAGGTATTAATCGGATCTTTAAGGAAATCATGTTCAACGTCGCTGTTTTTTTCAGCAACCATATCCATGTGGGCTTGTAAAACTACAGTGGGGGCATTTTCTCTGCCGGGAGTGGCACCCTTTTTCATCACAACGTTTCCAACCTCATCAGTCTTCGCTTCAATTGAATGCTTTTTAGCAAATTCCAAAAGATAATCTCTTATCTGTTCTTCATGGCATGATGGACGAGGCACTTTAGTGATCTCATCAAAAGCCGACCATAACAATGTCGGTTGCAGATCTTTAATTTCCATATTATTGATTTTACGGTTAAATTGCTTTGTGAAATTTATAATAAAAAATATTATCACCGTTAAAGAGGAGCACTGGCTCTCTTTGATTTTCAAAAGTACAGATTTTTTTTGCTTATTCAAAACTATCCTTTCAAGTTATAACTTTTTTTCCTTAAATTTGCATCGTAAAATAAGTCTCAACGACATAACAATCAATAAAGATAACAGAATATCAAAGCAAAATGAAAAAGAATTCATTTTTAATTTCTTTACTCGCTCTGTCAGGGCTAATTTTCTTTGCATGTGGAAGTGAAGATAAGAAACAGGAAATCACTGAACAAACCATCAACGAGATAATAGCCAAGGCAGATTCAATTCTCCCTAATTATAGATATGTCGATTTAGACACTGTTCTTGCCAAATATAATTTAGCAAAGGATTACAACGAAGAGATGCTTCGCATGCAGACCAACATGGAAAATGAAGTGAAACGTCATGACAATTCTATCAAATCTTTTGCCACCACCGTTCAACAGAAATATCAGAATAACGGCTATCTGACTCAGGAATCTTTTGATGCAGATCAAAAGAAAATCAACGATATGCAGGTAAATGCCCAAAAAGCTATCACAAACTTGCAATCAAATTTTGAGACTTCAGTGATGCAGGCTCAAAAAACCGTTAATGATTCAATCGAGGCGTTTATTAAAGAATATAATATGAAGAAAGGCTACGATGCCATTTTCTTCAAGGCAGCTACTTTATATATCAACCCGGCTCTGGATATCACGAATGATGTGGTGGAAGGTTTGAACGCTCGATATAATAAAGTGAAATAATTTTATTTAAACTTTTTATTAAATTTAACGTTTCAATAATAGAGGGCAGCGCGGATATTATCTGTTCTGCCTTTTTTATTATTTATTTTTGTCTGAATAGTTATGATCGAAGATAACATTATAAATAAAGAAGCTAATGAAAAGGCAGTGCTGGTAGGGCTTGTCACTCTTAAGCAGGATGAAGCAAAGGTAAGGGAATATCTTGATGAGCTCGATTTCCTCGCTCAGACAGCCGGTGCGCAACCTGTGAAGCAATTCATACAAAAACTCGATTATCCAAACCCTCGCACCTATGTAGGGAAAGGTAAATTGGAGGAAATTAAGCTTTATGTTGAAAATAATGATATAGGATTGGTTATTTTTGATGATGATTTATCAACAAAACAAATAGCCAATATCGAAAGCGAACTTAAAGTAAAAATACTCGACAGAACAAGTTTGATATTGGATATATTTGCCAAAAGAGCACAAACAGCCACTGCAAGAACGCAGGTAGAGCTGGCACAATATCAATATCTCCTCCCCCGACTTACAAGGATGTGGACTCACCTTGAACGCCAAAGAGGAGGCATCGGAATGAGAGGACCCGGAGAAACTCAGATCGAGACCGACCGAAGAATTATTTTAGACAAAATTTCGAGATTAAAAGAGGAGCTCAAACATATCGACCGTCAAAAAAGTGTTCAAAGAAAAAACCGAGGCAAATTAACAAGGATTGCTTTAGTGGGATATACGAATGTGGGTAAATCAACCATAATGAACCTCCTTAGCAAGAGCGATGTGTTTGCCGAAAACAAGCTTTTTGCCACACTCGACACCACAGTCAGAAAAGTCATCATAGATAATCTTCCCTTCCTGCTCACAGACACTGTGGGTTTTATAAGAAAACTTCCAACTCATCTCGTAGATTCCTTCAAATCAACTTTGGATGAAGTGAGAGAAGCTGATTTATTGGTGCATGTAGTCGACATTTCTCATAAAGGCTTTGAGGAACAGATTGAAGTTGTCAATTCCACTCTTCGCCAAGTGTGTGGAGATAAACCAATTCCTGTGGTTATGGTTTTCAATAAGATTGATGCCTTCACTTATAATCCTAAAGATGAAGATGATCTGACTCCTACAACTCGTGAGAATATATCCTTGGAAGAGTTCCAAAAAACATGGATGTCTAAAATGGCTAATGATTGTGTTTTTATTTCAGCTAAAGAACATATAAATATTGATGAACTTAAAAAACTCCTTTATGAAAAAGCAAGAATAATTCATTCCGAAAGATTCCCTTATAATGATTTCCTCTATCAAAAATATGACGAAAATTTAGAAATTGGAGATGAATAAAAAAAATTTTAGAAATTTGACTTCTGAGGAAGTTATTCAACTTGAGAAACAAGGATGTAAGGCACAAGATTGGCAAAAAATCAAGATTTCACCGGAACTAAATCTTCGTTATATTGAAAATGTCAAATTTCAGGGATTTCTTTTAATAGGGAAAGACGTTGTCCTTAAAGATATTCCGGGAGGAATCGGCAATTGCGTCATAAACGAAGGAGCCCATATTAATAATGTATTCTGCATCCTGTTTGAAGAAGGGTCGAGACATGGTGTCGGAACTCAAATCTCCGTGCTTGATGAAACCGGCTCGAGACCGGTGACCATATATCCGGGGATATCTTCTCAAATAGCCACTCTTATGGCAAGGCAACCGGGATGGATTAAAAATAAGCTCGAAACCAATTTTGATGATTTCATAGAATCAAAAATAACATCTCCTGAAATAGGAGAAAAAGCAGTCATAATAAACAGTGGCCCGATATTAAATGTGCATATCGGCAGAGAAGTTATCGTTGAGGGTGCCACTCGACTCCTCAATGGGAGCATCATAAACAATGCGGGAGAAGGTAAAGGATTAGCTTATGTTGGAACCGGAGTAGATGCAGAAAATTTCATAATTGAAGACGGAAGTGTAAAAACAAAAGCAATTTTGGAAAACTGTTATGTGGGTCAGGGAGTTGAAATAGCCAAGGGCTTCACCGCACATGATTCATTGTTTTTTGCGAACTCCACCCTTGAGAACGGCGAATCAAATTCAGTTCTTGCGGGCCCTTATTCCGTAAGTGTGCATAAGTCAACCCTCCTTATAGGGATTCAGACTTCTTTCATGAATGCCGGATCAGGATCAAACCAAAGTAACCACATGTATAAATTAGGTCCGGTGCATTGGGGCGTGTTGGAACGGGGTGTAAAGACATCTTCAGGCTCTTATTTGATGCTTGGCGCTAAAATCGGGGCATTTTCATTGCTTATGGGTTCTCATAAGACACATCCGGATTCTTCTATGTTTCCGTTCTCCTATCTTTTCGGTGATGAAAGAGGAGCCACAGTTGTAGTTCCTGCAGCAATGCTTCGTTCGTGCGGCCTTATGAGAGATGAAATTAAATGGCCGAAGCGAGACAGAAGATTGAAACGTAAACTTCCATTGCATGATTTGATAAACTTCAATGTTTTGAATCCGGCAAGTGTCGACAGTATGCTGAAGGCGATCGACACCATTGAAGAACTTCTCACGAAGCCATCCGATGATGACCTTTTTATGAGGTTTAAAGGAATGAAATTCAGAAGAGCGGCATTGGAGAGAGCTACCTGGATTTATAGAATTGCGATATTTAAATATTTATCACAAAAACTCTCCGATAACAAGTTCCCTCAAGGAAAAAATGGGCAACCTGAAGAATGGTTGGATCTGGGTGGTTTGATAATCACTCGTAGCTGTCTTAATAAAATCCTGGAAGCTGAAAATATAACCGATGCCGAAGCTCTTTTAAAAGAAGCTCATGACAATTTCGATCAGCTGGAGCTACAGTGGATTGCCGACCGATTTGATGAAAACTGGAAAAGCCAGGAAGAACAAATCAACATCTATGCAAAAAAATTCGATGACATGGTGGAGGAAGACAAGGAAGAATATTTGAAAATGCTTGACGAAGAAACAAAAATGCTGGCTCTATAAGCCTTTGAAATAGACATATCAAAAAAATTACTTGCAAAAAAATAATAAAATAAGTAATTTTGCACGATAAGGTGAATTATGCCTTATTTATGAGAATTATTAACCCTTATTTATTAACCTTTTAATGAGCGAAACAAAAGTTCAAACCCCGATTGAAGATTTCGATTGGGATGCCTATGCAAATGGCGAAACAGCCGGTTCGAAGAGCCGCGAAGAGCTGATCAGCACTTACGACGAATCTCTTAAGACGGCTAAAGACAATGAAGTGGTGACAGGTGTCATCAAATCAATCTCAAAACGTGAAGTTAGAGTGGATATCGGCATGAAATCAGATGCTATTATCCCTATCTCTGAATTCCGTTATAATCCCGACCTGAAAGTTGGCGACGAAGTAGAGGTTTATATTGAAAACCTTGAAGACAAAAACGGCCAACTCAAACTTTCCCACAAGAAAGCTTGTCAGACCCGCAGTTGGGATCGCGTTAATCAAGCGCTTGAAAATGACGAAATTATCAAGGGATACGTTAAATCTCGCACTAAAGGCGGTATGATTGTAGACGTATTCGGAATTGAAGCATTCCTGCCGGGATCACAAATCGATGTCCGTCCTATCAGAGACTATGATGTTTTCGTTGATAAGACAATGGAATTTAAAGTCGTTAAGATCAATCAGGAATACAAAAACGTAGTTGTATCTCACAAAGCTCTTATCGAAGCTGAACTCGAGGCCCAAAAGAAGGAAATCATTTCCAAACTCGAAAAAGGCCAGGTGCTTGAAGGTAAAGTTAAAAATATCACTCCTTACGGAGTATTTGTTGACCTCGGCGGCGTAGACGGTCTCGTGCATATCACTGACCTCTCCTGGGGACGTGTTTCAGACCCGAGAGAAGTTGTTGAACTTGACCAGGATATCAAGGTTGTTATCATAGACTTTGATAATGAAAAGAAACGCATTGCTCTTGGTGTTAAACAGCTTCTTCCTCATCCTTGGGACGCCCTTGACCAAAACATCAAGGTTGGCGACAAAATCAAAGGAAAAGTTGTCGTTATGGCTGATTATGGTGCATTTGTGGAAGTTCAACCCGGAGTGGAAGGTTTGGTTCACGTTTCCGAAATGTCTTGGAGCCAACACCTTAGAAGCGCTCAAGATTTCTTGAAAGTTGGAGATGAAATCGAGGTTGTTGTCTTGACTCTCGACCGTGAAGACCGCAAGATGAGCCTCGGCATCAAACAGCTCAAGAACGATCCTTGGGAAAACATCGACGAAAAATATTCAATCGGTTCTCGTCACACTGCCAAAGTAAGAAACTTCACTAACTTCGGAGTATTCGTAGAAATAGAGGAAGGTGTTGACGGCTTAATCCACATCTCAGATCTCTCTTGGACCAAGAAGATCAAACACCCGAGTGAATTCACCCAGGTTGGCAATGAAATCGAAGTTCAGGTTCTTGAAATTGACAAAGACAACCGTCGTCTCTCATTAGGCCACAAGCAATTGGAAGAAAATCCTTGGGACGTATTCGAAACAATATTTACAGTTGGCTCCGTTCATGAAGGCACAATCACAGAATTGATGGACAAAGGCGCTGTAATCGCTCTTGAATATGGTGTTGAAGGATTTGCAACTCCCAAACATCTTGTGAAAGAAGATGGAACTCAGGCTAAACTTGATGAAAAACTTAATTTCAAGGTGATTGAGTTTAACAAAGACAGCAAGAGAATCATCCTTTCTCACAGCAGAATAGCTGAAGATGCAAACAAAGCTGAAGTTAAGGCTCAAAAGCCCGCTTCCAAGAAGGCTCGTAAAGAAGAAGAGCAACCGCAATTAACCCAGAATGTTGAAAAAACAACTCTTGGTGATCTCGGAGCACTTCAGGCCTTAAAAGAACAACTTCAGAAAGAAGCTAAAAAATAATATAAAAAGCTTGCATTTATCTTTAAAAATGGAGAAACTTCGGTTTTTCCATTTTTTTTTGTAATTTTGAATTCTGCATAGTCTAAAGAAATGAATAGGCTGAGAAAGATATTTGTTTTACTATTAACAGTGGCCTGTCTGGCTGCTCCCTCGCTTTTTGCTCAAAATGCGGCACATAAATGGGAGCCGTCCAAAAATATGCCCGAAAATATGAAACGGATCCTTTCTCAGGAAGATATTCAGATTTTTACGGCTCCATCAACAATTTCTATTACAGTAAACCAGCCTGTAAACGTGAAAATATTCACAATTCTTGGCAAATTGGTTTCCTCACAAAACCTGGAACCGGGCACTTATGAATATAAACTTAATACTCACGGAATATATATTATAAAGACTGCTGAAACAACTTGCAAAGTTGCAATATAAACCTTAAATAATAAAACCTATGAAAGAAACAGAACTGGATTGGAAAAACCTCTCTTTCAGTTATTATCCATCAAAATATAATGTGAGATGCACATTCAAAGATGGGAAATGGGGAGATATAGAAGTCTCTGACTCAGAGTATATTCCAATTCACATTGCCGCCACATGCCTGCATTATGGTCAAGAGATATTTGAAGGACTGAAGGCTTTTCGTGGCAAAGATGGCAAAATCAGAATTTTCCGTATGGAAGAAAATGCCAAAAGATTTATTCGTTCGGCTGAGGGTATTAAAATGGAACCCCTTCCCATAGATAAATTCTGCGAAATGGTCAAAAAAGTTGTAAAGCTGAACGAGGAACTTGTGCCCCCTTACGGTAGTGGAGCTTCTCTATACATTCGGCCATTAGAAATCGGAGTATCCGCTAAAGTGGGTGTGAGTCCTTCTTCCGAATATCTTGTCATAATGCTTGTAACCCCCGTAGGGCCCTACTTTAAAACAGGCTTCAAGCCTACTAAAGTATGTATCAGCCGTGAATATGACCGGGTGGCACCAAAAGGCACCGGTTCTTTGAAATTCGGAGGCAATTATGGAGCTTCACTTCTTGCAGGAGAGAAAGCTCATGAAATGGGTTATTCAGTGATGTTATATCTGGATCCCAAAGAAAAGAAATATATCGACGAATGTGGTGCCGCCAATTTCTTTGCTATCAAAGACAATACCTATGTCACCCCTTCAAGCCAATCCATATTGCCTTCAATCACAAACATGAGTCTAAAGCAACTGGCAAAAGACTTAGGATTAAAAGTGGAAGAGAGAAATATAACAATCGAAGAACTTCCTACTTTTGAAGAGGCATCAGCATGTGGAACAGCTGCAGTTTGTTCACCTATAAGCCAGGTTGATGACCTTGACACCGGAACTTCTTATACATTCGGGAAACCCGATGAAGCTGGCCCCATCACTACAGCTCTTTACAACAAACTTAGGGCCATTCAGCTTGGAGAAGAACCGGACGACCACAATTGGTGTGAAATTTTAGATTAATGGATATTCAATCTAAAATAAATTTATTGTTCGATAAGATATATGAAGACAATCCGGAACTTCGTCGGATTGTCTTCATTCATTCTTCAATGGTGGCCAATAAAGCACTGGATATTGCAATCAAAAAAAAACTTCCTCTAAAAAAAGAGGATATTTATGCGGCAGGAATGCTCCATGATATCGGAGTGATAAATTGCAATGCTCCTGGAATTCATGCCTTTGGTAATTTACCTTATATATGCCACGGAATTGAAGGAGGAAAAATCTTGAGAGAAAACGGATTTGAAAAATATGCTTCCGTTTGCGAAAGACACACAGGGGCAGGTCTTTCTGTAAACGATATAAAAAATCAAAATCTCCCCCTACCTGAAAAAGACTTCTCTCCTCAAACACTGCTTGAAAAATTAATCTGTTACGCTGATAAATTCTTTTCAAAAAGCAAGAACCTGACAGAAGAAAAACCTCTCTCAAAGATTATACAACAAATGAAAAATCATGGAGAGGAGTCTTATTATAAATTTCTGCAACTTCATTCCCTTTTTTCTGCGGAATAAACTGGCAATCTAAGCCCGTTGAACTATTTATTCTGTCTTCTTTTAACATAATTTATTGTAATGAGTCTTTAACATTTTGATTAAATTCACGTTTTATTGGTAACTTTGCGTTCAATTAGCGATTTTCTAACAATTTGAGGCGATTTTTCATATATATATTTGCCTTGGTGGTCTTGGGCTTCGCTTTTGCCCAAACTCCCGGTTCTCCAATTATATCTGTAGATGATGAAGAGAATTCGGAAGCGGATTCAACAGGGAATGTTGCTTTTGTGCCCGTCGATTCTTTGACTCTTAATACAGAAGAGGGGACACACAGAAACGACACATTCTTTTTTGCATACGATTCTCTTCTCTCCACCACCGATTCTATAATACAACTTCCCGATTCTATTAAAGCTCTCCCCGACTCCATTGACACTTTGGCTGTAAGGGGAAAAGACCTTTTATACCAACAAACTTACGACACTACAAGAAGCCGGGTGTCAAGAATTAATAGAGAGAAAGTTGATATTGAAACTGCCGTTACTTTCAGTGCGAAGGATTCTCTTATTATGAACGGCCAGAATGACGCATATCTATACGGAGACGGCAATGTGGAATACGGCCAGTTTAAACTGAATGCTCAGGAAATTGAAATCGAAATAGACAAATCAACAGTTTATGCAAAAGGAGCTGTGGATTCTGTCGGAACTCTTTTTGGCACTCCCGTCTTTAAAGATGGAGGCGATGAATATGAGTCGAAAGAAATGACTTATAACTTCAAGACCGAAAGGGGTTTCATCACCGATGTTATTTCCGAACAAGGTGAAGGATATCTCACGGGCGGAGCAGCAAAAAAAATGGAAGACGGATCTTTCTTTGTTCAAGACGGCAAATATACTACTTGTGATGATCATGAACATCCCCACTTCTATTTTAATGTGACAAAAGGAAAAATGCGACCCGGCAAAAATATTGTGACAGGGCCTGTATATATGGTTCTGGCTGATGTGCCATTACCTCTTGCTCTTCCTTTCGGTTATTTCCCGTTTTCTAAAAATTATTCAAGCGGTATTATTTTCCCAACCTTCGGAGAAGATTATAATCGAGGGTTTTACTTAAGAGACGGAGGGTATTATTTCGCCATATCTGATTATGTAGACTTGGCTTTACGTGGTGAAATCTACACAAAAGGCTCCTGGGGAATCAGCGGTGCATCTACCTATTCAAAAAGATATAAATTCAGAGGTAATTTAAGTTTCTCCTATATCACAACTATTTATGGAGAAAAAGGAAGTCCGGATTATTCTAAACAAAACAACTTCCAATTTATATGGTCTCACTCTCAAGACACAAAGTCTAATCCCAATATGTCTTTCTCCGCTTCTGTTAACTTTGCGACTTCCGGATATTCCCGTAATGACCTTAATTCATATTACAATTATTCATCTTTTACGGAAAACACCAAGTCATCAACAGTTAATATGACTTACAGGTTTCCGGGTACTAAATGGAGTCTGTCAACTACAGCCAACATCACACAAAGAACGCAGGACTCAACTCTTGCAGTGTCTTTTCCTAACCTGAACGTTTCCCTCTCTCAGGTGGCTCCTTTTAAAAGGAAGAAATCTGTGGGTGGAGAAAGATGGTATGAAAAGATAAAACTTTCATATTCCGGACAGTTCCAGAATTCACTGACTGCACAACAAGACGTCTTTTTCAAGAAAAGTCTTATAAAAGACTGGAGAAACGGTATGAAGCACAGCATGCCGGTTTCTGCCACATTCTCACTTTTCAAATACATTAATATTTCCCCCTCAATCTCCATGAACGACCGTATGTACACGTCAAAAATACGTCGCCAATGGGATACTCAGGCTTCAAGGGAAATAGCAGATACCACCTACGGGTTTTTTAACTTGTTTGATTTTAACGCATCAATTTCTCTTGACACAAAACTTTATGGATTCTGGAAACCTTTAAAGATATTCGGAGATAAAGTGCAAATGATTCGCCATGTCTTGACTCCCACTGTATCTTTTTCCGCCTCACCCGACTTTTCAGACGCTTTCTGGGGAGTATACGGCACATATCAGTATCCTAATGCTCAGGGGGAGATGCAAACAAGAAAATACAGTTATTTCTCTCATGGAATATTCGGAGCTCCGGGACAAGGAAAATCCGGGATGGTGTCTGTCAGCCTTGCCAACAATCTTGAAATGAAGGTGAGAAATGACAAGGATTCAACCGGCACCAAGAAAATATCTCTTATCGAGAACTTCACTATAAGTCAAAGTTACAATTTTGCAGCCGATTCACTAAATTGGAGTAATATCAATACATCCATCCTTCTGCGATTGGTGAAAAATTTCAATCTCAACCTTTCGGCAACGTGGGATCCCTACACTTACCGGTTGTCGTCGAGCGGTTCGCCCGTCAGGGTGAATGTGCCCCGCTGGAAAGCAGGAAAAGGTTGGGCAAGATTATCTTCTACAGGAACTTCTTTCTCATATACATTTAATAATCAAACTTTCATGAGAAAGAAAAACAATACTAAAGACCAACTTGACAACGAAACGGAAGATCCGTTTGATGATGAGGAAGATTTCGACAATCTTAATCCGAATATTGATGCCAAAGAAGAAAAAAGGCGACAACGTCAGCAGGCAAGAGAAGATGCCGCTAAAGCTGATGCCGACGGTTATGCAAAATGGGATTGTCCCTGGAGTCTGACGTTTAATTATTCCGTTAATTACGGTTACGGAGCCTTTGATTATGACAAAATGGAATATAAAGGCAAATGGACCCAAAATCTCTCTTTCTCAGGGAACATACGTCCCACAGCCAATTGGAACTTCTCTCTTTCCGGCTCCTATAACTTTGATCTGAAGAAAATCGCCTATATGAACTGCACAATTTCAAGAGACCTCCATTGCTTCACAATGTCGGCTTCTTTTGTGCCTGTGGGTCCCTATAAATCCTATAATTTCCATATTTCAGTGAAATCCTCATTGCTGAAAGACTTGAAATACGACAAAAGATCATCTGCCACAAATGGCATCCAATGGTATTGATGATGTCTGTTTTTATTGTGAAACGAAAGAAAAACAACAAAATAAAATATTATAATGAGATATAAATTTGAGGTTATAATCAATTTTATTTTGTGGCAATAATTAAAATTCAGTAAATTTGTAGAAATTTAGGCACAGATGGCCAATGACCAACTTCTTCAAACCCTTTCTGAATTAAATTCAAGAATTCAGAGTTTAATTGAAGTTCAAAACCAACTCCAATTGAGAGTTGAAGAGTTGGAAACCAGGAACCTTGTGTTGGAAAATCAACATCAATCAGATGTAAAAAAAATTGAACAGGCCGAAAAAGATATAGAGTTTTTAACTTTGTCTCATCGACTTGCCGATTCACCCGACACAATAATATCAACCAGGAGACTTTTAATCCGGTTGATTCACACCATCAACAATTGCATAACAATGATTAATGAGGAGTGAAGATGAAAGGTTCTGACAAAGTGGAAATGACTATCAATATAGGTGGAGAATTCCTTAAACTATCTGCAGACTATGAACAGCAAAACCTTGTGCGCGAAGCCGAGTTTGCAGTTAAAAAATATTATAATCAACTGAGAAGAGAATGGCCCGACAGCAGCGACAGGCAAATCCTGGCAATGGCGGCTTATCAATTTTCTTTCTGGTATAAGGAACTCCTTAAGATACATAATGATGCTGTGGAAATAGCACATAATGCAAATCAGATTTTAGGCGAATGCCTTGATTCTGATATCAAGCCTTGAGGGTTATATTTCTATTTTATCACTTTTATTTCCGATTTATATTGTCAGAAATTGCAATTGTCGTGCCCCTGAGAGCGACTTTTGTAATTATTTTTTTATGTTAAATATCAGATAGATACTATGGAAATAGCAATATGGATTATTATAGCTGTGGGAGCTGCTGTTATCGGCTTCTTGATTGCCACGCTCATGGCAAAAAAGAATGCCAAATCCGCAGCTAATGTTATCTTAGACGAAGCAAAGCTTGAAGCTGATGTCCTTAAAGAGAAACAGATTCTGAAAGCTAAGGAAGAAGAACTTAAAATTATCTCTGAGGCTGAAAAAACAGCCAATCAGAAAATTCAAAAAATTCAGGCATCGGAAAACCGTGCTCGCCAGAAAGAACTTCAACTCAATCAGCAGCAAGGAGATCTGGCACGCCGTAAAAACGAGCTTGATGCACGCCAGACAGCACTTGAAAATAAAGAAGAACAGATCGCAAGCAAAAACCAGAAGGCTGACCAATTGTTAAAAAGCATTCAGGAAGAGCTTGAAAAAGTTTCGGGGCTTTCAGCTGAAGAAGCTAAAGAAAGACTCATTGACAGTCTTAAGGAAGAAGCCAAAACTCAGGCTGCCGGATATATCAACGATATAATGGATGAGGCTAAAATGACAGCTTCCAAAGAGGCGAAAAAAATAGTTGTGCAGTCAATTCAACGTCTTGCCACTGAAGCTGCTGTTGAAAATTCTGTGACTGTTTTCCATATAGACAATGATGAAATAAAAGGCCGGATCATCGGTCGTGAAGGTAGAAATATACGTGCGCTTGAGGCTGCTACAGGCATAGAGATAATTGTTGATGACACTCCTGAAGCTATCGTGCTTTCAGGTTTTGATCCTGTCAGAAGAGAGATTGCTCGTCTGGCTTTGCATCAACTTGTGGTTGACGGACGTATACATCCGGCAAGGATTGAAGAAGTTGTGGCTAAAGTGAAAAAACAAGTTGAAGAAGAAATAATTGAAACGGGTAAAAGAACTGCCATAGACCTCGGTATTCATGGATTGCATCCGGAATTAATAAGGATGGTGGGCAAAATGAAATATCGTTCTTCTTATGGCCAGAATCTATTGCAACACTCACGTGAGACTGCCAATCTTTGTGCAATTATGGCATCTGAACTGGGATTGAATCCTAAAAAGGCAAGACGTGCAGGCCTTTTGCATGATATTGGGAAAGTGCCTGACGATGAACCGGAGCTCCCGCATGCTTTGCTGGGCATGAAATTAGCAGAAAAATTTAAAGAGAAACCCGATATATGCAATGCTATCGGAGCCCATCATGATGAAGTGGAACAAACTTCTCTACTTGCGCCGATCGTTCAGGTGTGTGATGCAATTTCCGGTGCCCGTCCCGGTGCTCGTCGAGAAATAGTCGAAGCCTATATCAAACGCCTCAATGACCTCGAACAGATTGCCCTCTCCTATCCCGGAGTGCTCAAGACTTATGCAATCCAGGCCGGACGTGAGCTGAGGGTCATTGTGGGAGCCGACAGGATAACAGACGAAGAAACTGAAAAACTTTCTTCAGAAATAGCAAGAAAGATTCAGGATGAAATGACATACCCCGGTCAGGTCAAAATCACTGTGATACGAGAAACCAGATCTGTTTCTTTTGCTAAATAACAGCATTGTTCCGACTAATGGAAGAAAATAGATCAAGAGCATTTATTAATGGCTGTCCCAGATGTCATCATAATGGCATCTGCGACACTTGCGGTCGTAGAGAACCCAGAGGGAAACTGAATTCCACCGACTGGCTCCAACATATTGCCGGAGATGAATCTACAAATGTTGTGGAGGTTTTGTTTAAGAACACCCGAATCGGCTATTTTGACAATATCAATCATCTGAATTTAAAAATAGGCGATTTGGTGGTAGTTGAAGGTTCTCCGGGTTATGATATCGGACGAGTAAACCTCACTGGCCATCTTGTCGCTCTTCAGATGAAAAAAAATGGTATAAAAGATGACAGGGAATTAAGGAAAGTGATCCGCTTGGCTTCTGATGAGGATCTTGATAAATTTGAAGAAGCCAGAGCTAAGGAACATTCCACGATGATAAAGGCACGTGCCATTGCAGAAGAGCTGGGACTGTCGATGAAAATCGGCGATGTGGAATATCAAGGCGACGGAGGCAAGGCTATTTTCTATTATATAGCCGATGAACGAGTAGATTTCCGAAAATTAATCAGGATTCTTGCCGAAACTTTTAAAGTAAGAATCGAAATGAGGCAGATTGGGGCTCGCCAGGAAGCCGGAAGAATAGGTGGTATCGGACCATGCGGGCGTCCTCTTTGTTGCGCCACCTGGCTGAATCATTTTGTATCAGTAGGCACAGGAGCAGCCAGAATTCAAGATCTCTCCATGAATCCTCAGAAACTTGCCGGACAATGTGGAAAGCTTAAATGTTGCCTGAACTTTGAAATCGATTCCTATGCCGAAGCTCAACAGGAACTCCCCCCAAAAGATGCAGTTCTTGAAACTCTCGACAATCAATATTTTCTTTTTAAATCTGATATCTTAGGAAGAAATCTTACATATTCCACTGATAAGCATTTGCCTGCAAATCTTGTTACCATCAATGCAAAAAGAGCTTTTGAAATCATTGACTTAAACAAAAAAGGTTTGAAACCGGAAACTCTTTCAACTGAAATAATAGAAACTGAAAAACCTGAGTTCGGTGATATAATCGGGCAAGACAGCGTCACAAGATTTGATAAGAAAAACAATAAGAAGAAGAAAAAAAATAATTCACAACAGCCAAACAATAACCAAAAACCCTTAGAGTCTGCCAATAACGATAGCAAACAGCAGAAAAATCGAAAACAAAATCGAAACAGGAAGCATTTCGTGAAAAATCATTCTGCCCATAATAATGAAAATCAGAGTTAAGACGATTTTGATATTCCTATTATCTATGTGTGGCTTTTTTTCTATTGCATCATGCGGAGATAGAAGCAATGTCTTACACACAGAATTCATTCAATTTGGCAACAAGGGAATGAATCCTTATGAGGATTATGTTTTTGAAACAGGTTTAGACTCTACACTCTCTAATTTTCCGGTTGATGCCTGGTTGATGTTAAGATATTCCGACCAATGTCATATCAATGAGCTTTCTCTTAAAATTGAATCTTCATGTGAAAATTCAGATTCTATAATCAAGACAAAAATTAATATTCCGCTATTTGATAAAGCAGGATTCAATAAAAAAAGAGATGGATATGGCATCTATGAAACGGAAATCCCTTTGCTGAATAATATAGATGTCAGCGATGGGTCTTTTCTATCCTTGCAAACTCAGAATGCCGACACCCATGGAATCATGGCGATAGGGATCATTTTAAAGAAAAATTAATCATGCAGCTTATACCTGATTTTTTTAAAAAAGAAATAGAAATTCGTATTAGTTCGCTACGAAATCATTTGATTGAAGGCGGAATAGATGCCATCCTGGTAAATGCAAACGTAAATATATATTATCTTTCAGGAAGGTTTTATCGAGGATATGTATATCTTCCCGTAGATGGCCAACCGATTTGGTTTGTGGTAAAACCCGAAGTTTTTGATAAAGAAGGCAACG
This sequence comes from Muribaculaceae bacterium, assembly GCA_022509105.1. Lineage (GTDB taxonomy): Bacteria > Bacteroidota > Bacteroidia > Bacteroidales > Muribaculaceae > Lepagella. The sequence goes on from JAFLTV010000026.1 coordinate 21,835, forward strand.
TCTTTTATATCAGAAAACCTGAACTTATTCCAGAAATTCTTATTTCACAGGGAGTAGGATTACCTAAATCTTTAGCACTCGAATTTGACGACCTTTCATATTCCGATATAATTCGGTTACAAAAAATTTTCCCGGAAGCAGAATATCATAATGGTTCACGGATTATGAAAATGACCCGGATGATTAAGACTCCATGGGAAATAGAACAAATGAAAATCGACGGCCTGCATCATGCCAAAGTTTATTCAAAAATAAAAAATTGCTACAAGCCCGGAATGAGCGACCTTCAACTCCAGATTGAGATAGAGCGTGAATTAAGATTGGAAGGAGCTTTGGGGGTTTCGCGAGTGGCTGGCAATTTAATGGAAATAAATATGGGCTCTGTGATTAGCGGAGAAAACGCCGACACGCCCAGTCCCTATGAATTCACCATGGGAGGTGCAGGAGTAGATTCATCCTTGCCTGTAGGAGCAGATAACAGCCCCATACTTCCACACACAACTGTCATGATAGACATGAATGGTGCTTTTAACGGATATCAGACAGACATGACACGCGTGTGGGCATTAGATGAAATTCCGGCTCTTGCTATGAAGGCTCATGATTGCTCTTTAAGAATACTTCATGAATTGGAGAAATTCGCTCTTCCCGGAGTTCCTGTCGCAGATCTTTATGTTAAAGCTATGGAGATTGTAGAGGAAGAAGGTCTGAAAGAATTTTTTATGGGACATAAAAGTCAGGTGGGTTTTATAGGTCATGGTGTAGGAATTGAGCTCAACGAGCTCCCTGTGGTCAATGCAAGAAGCAAGGATATTCTTGCCGAAAACATGACTATTGCCCTCGAACCTAAATTTGTAATTCCCGAAGTTGGAGCTGTTGGCTCTGAGAACACTTACCAGGTTACACGCTCAGGTCTTGTCAATCTTACAGTATTTCCGGAGGAAATCCATAATCTTTGAAAAAATGAATCTTGCCGACAGCCTTCAGCTCTCCATATTCTCCCTTATTTCTGACTTAGCTGGTTCTTTAGGTCAGGAAGTTTATGTTGTGGGTGGGTACGTCAGAGATATTTTCCTGCAAAGAAAATCAAAAGATATTGATTTTGTCACTGTCGGCTCGGGTATCGAACTCGCCCGATTGGTTGCTAAAAAATTAGGAGGCAAAGCAAAGTTGTCTGTTTTCCAAAATTATGGAACAGCACAGGTAAAATACCAGGATTTAGAATTGGAATTTGTGGGGGCAAGAAAGGAATCTTACACAAAGGAGTCAAGAAATCCTATTGTTGAAAGCGGAACCCTTTTGGAAGATCTCACTCGAAGGGATTTTACAATTAATGCCATGGCCATCAGCCTTAATAAAGATTCTTTCGGGCAGTTGGTCGATCCCTTTAACGGCATTGTAGACCTTAATAAAGGTATTATTAAAACTCCGACAGATCCTGATATAACATTCTCCGACGATCCTTTGAGAATGTTAAGGGCAATCAGATTTGTGTCTCAACTTTACGATATTGATAATTTGAATTCTGATTCTGATTCTTCATTTCCCAAAGAGTTCAATCTGACTGAAAAAACATTTGAATCCATAAAGGCAAATGCCTCAAGGATGTCAATTATAACCCGAGAAAGGATTAACGATGAACTTTTTAAAATAATGAAGTCAAAGAAGCCTTCGATAGGATGGAAACTTCTTGATCAAACCGGATTGCTGCCTTTTGTTTTCCCATCTTTGGTTGCTTTGAAAGGAGTTGAAATCAAAGAGGGTAAAGGTCATAAGGATAATTTTTATCACACCTTGCAAGTTGTGGATAATGTCGCATTGCGATCAGATAATGAATGGCTGAGATGGGCAGCTCTGATGCATGATATTGCCAAACCTGTCACTAAAAAATATGATCCGCGTCTCGGTTGGACATTCCATAGCCATAATTATGTTGGACAGAAGATGATACTCCCTATTTTTCGTGAAATGAAGTTGCCGTTAAACGAAAAAATGAAATATGTGGCCAAACTTGTGGGCCTTCACATGCGTCCGCAATCAGTTGGAGATGAAGGGGTAACCGATTCGGGCGTTAGAAGGTTAATAACTGAAGCGGGACAGGATCTTGATGATTTAATGATTCTTGCTGAATCTGATATCACGTCTAAAAAACCGGAGAAAGTTAAGTCGCAACTTGAAGGATTCAAAAAATTAAGACTAAGAATAGAAGAAATAAACGATGCCGATGCCCTTCGCAATTGGAAGAATCCAATAAACGGGCGTGAAATAATGGAACGTCTAAACGTACCGGAAGGTCCTGAAGTGGCCCGTCTAAAGGAAATGGTAAAAGAGGCTATTCTTGAAGGGAAAGTAGCCTATGATCATGATGAGGCGTGGAAATTTTTAGAAGAAATCTGCCGCCAGGAAGGCATCCTCTAATAACTCAATTTCATATTGCTCCCGGTTTCCGGTTACTGCAAAAAAATCAAACCTATAATCAAAGTCCCCTTTTAGCCTCCTTATATAATGGTCGGCTGCACGTGTCATCCTTCTTTTTTTATCATGGGTGATAGATTCTATAGGCTTGACATCTCTTCCGCTTCTTGCTTTTACTTCTATTAAGACAATGACATTATCTTTCTGTGCAATCAGGTCAATTTCACTTTTACCTAACCTCCAGTTTTTCTCTAAAATTACATATCCCCTTTTTATGTATTCGCGAGCGGCCAGCGTTTCTGCAAAGACTCCAAAATCATGAGCCTCATGAATTTTCTCTTCCTCCATAATGCCAAAGTCTAAAACGCTTTGAACGACATATCAAGCCCTTTTACACTATGAGTTAAGGCTCCCACTGAAATATAATCCACACCTGTCTCTCCGTATTCTCTTAGATTTTCTATTGTGATACCGCCGGAAGATTCTGTTTCTTTTTTACCATCAACAATCTTTACGGCTTCTTTTGTGAGTTGAGGTGTGAAATTATCAAACATGATTCTGTCTACACCCTCCATTTCAGAAAGTCGTTTTACGTCATCAAGTGTTCTTGCTTCAACTTCAATTTTAAGATTCTTATTATTTTTCTTACAATATTCTATTGCTCTTTCAACCGCTTTTTCCAAGCCTCCGGCAAAATCTATATGATTATCTTTAATCAAAATCATATCGAAAAGGCCTATTCTATGGTTTTCCCCTCCTCCGGTTTTAACAGCTTCCTTCTCCAACATTCTCATTCCCGGAGTTGTTTTTCTTGTGTCTAAAACTTTCGTCTTAAGTCCTTGCAGTTTGTCTTGATATTTTCTGGTCATAGTTGCCACTCCGCTCATTCTCTGCATTATATTCAGAAGCGTTCGTTCGGCCATGAGCAGAGATCTTACGGAACCCTCAGCGGTAAAAACAATGTCTCCCGGATTCACTTCTGACCCGTCTTCAATATATTTTGTGATTTTTATATCAGGATCCAGCTCATGCAAAACCTTTATCGCCGTATCCGTTCCGGCGACAATCCCTTTTTCCTTTATTAATAATTTAGATCGACCTTGTGCTTCTTCAGGAATTGTAGACAATGTTGTGTGATCTCCATCTCCTATATCTTCTGCAAAAGCTAAATCCAGTAGATCCTTTATTAATTCTTCTTTGCTCTTCATATCTTCATCCATTTATTTAAATGTCAAAGTTAATCATTTTTAAACTTTAATTTATATATTATCGTTATATTTATGAGATAATCTTTATATCACGATAGAATTAAATCTAACATAATCAGAATAACTAACAATAAAACAAATTAACCGATGAAAAAAATTGCTTCGCTTGCATTATTGTCACTCATGGTGTCACCAATGTTTGCAAAGGACCGCCTTACGCACGACCCTAAAGCCACAAATGATGAGACAATCCTTCACGTATGGAGCTGGAACTTTCCCACAATCGCAGAAAACATGAAACAGATCTCAGATGCGGGATTCACAATGATTCAGACTTCGCCTGTGCAGAATAGTTATGCTCCGGAAGGAAGTGGGAAAAAAATCTTCGATGAAAATGTAACTGAAGGTAACTGGTATTACTATTATCAACCAACGGACTGGAAAATCGGCAACAACATTCTTGGTTCAAAAGAGCAGATGCAGGAAATGCTCGATTCCGCTGCAAAATACAATATCAGGGTAATTGTTGATGTTCTGCCAAATCATACAGCGTTTGATATTGATGAAGTGTCAGAGGATTTCGTAAATGCAGTTGGTGGCCGCGACAAGCTTTATCACTCCAATGGTCTTGAACCGATACATGATTATAACGACAGACTTGAATGTACTCTTTGGGCTTCAGGTGGACTTCCTGACGTTAACACAGAAAATCCCGCATTCCAAAAATATTACATGCAATTTGTCAACGAGCTTCTCGACATGGGAGTCAGAGGCTTCAGATATGACACTGCTAAACATATCGGTCTTCCTTCCGACCCTGTAGACACTGCATCAGGCGTGAAAGTAAACGATTTCTGGGATGTAGCCACCGGGAGAAAAGCCGTTGGAGGTGTTAAGCTGGCTGTGCCCTATGATGATCTATTTGTATATGGCGAAGTGCTTCAGGATCGTAATGTAAAAGAAGATGAATATGCAGAATATTTCGGACAGACAGCTTCCGGCTATGGGCATGTTCTTCGTGAAGCACTTGAAAAAGGCTCTGCAAATGGTTTCGATCTTATAAACTGGCACCACTCGAGTGCGCCGGAATATCTCACCACATGGGTTGAAAGCCACGACACTTATGCTAATGCTCATGAGTCGGCACATCTCACCGATGATCAAATTCGTGCCGGTTGGGTACTAATCACTGCCCGTCAAAATGGTATTCCCCTATTTTTCAGCCGTCCTATGGGTTCCACACGTCAGGCTTATTGGGGTGATAATGTTCTGGGAGCACGTGGAAACGATGAATTCTTCCATCCGGAAGTCGTAGCTGTTAATAATTTCCGTCAACAAATGTCAGGTCAACCGGAAGATATCGAAATCACTGACAATGGCCGTGTGATAGTAGTAAATAGAGGTAAAAAAGGAGCCGCTGTTGTTAATATCTCAAACATTGCCAATTTTGTCAATGTGCCTACAGGCCTTCCCAATGGCACATATAAAGACCAGGTATATGGCAAGGAATTCAAAGTGAAAAACGGTAAGCTTACAGGACTTGTGGCTCCTCTCACTACATATATCCTCACCAAATAAACCATATCTTTTTTGGCATAATTTTTGTATTTTTTTCATAAAGAAATATCTAATAAATCAAATCTTAAAATCAATATGAATATTAAACCATTGGCAGACAGAGTGCTTATTCAACCCACTGCTGCAGAAGAAGTCACAATGAGTGGCATCATTATTCCGGATTCAGCTAAAGAAAAACCCTTGCGTGGCAAAGTTCTTGCCGTAGGCACAGGCACAAAAGATGAACCCATGCAGCTTAAAGAAGGAGATGAAGTTCTTTACGGTAAATATGCCGGAACTGAAATCGAATTTGAAGGAGAAAAGTATCTCATCATGCGTCAAAGCGATGTTTTTGCAATCGTAGGTTAAACATCCATTAAAATCTCAAGAAATATTTAACATTACAACGAAAAACTTAGTCGTATAATGGCAAAAGAAATAAAATTCAATATAAAAGCCCGTGAGGAGTTGAAAAACGGTGTTGACGCTCTCGCTGATGCCGTAAAAGTGACACTTGGTCCGAAAGGTCGTAACGTGATAATTGAGAAAAAATTCGGAGCTCCTCATATCACAAAAGACGGAGTAACTGTAGCTCGTGAAATAGAACTCGAAGATCCGTTCCAGAATATGGGAGCCCAACTTGTAAAGGAAGTTGCTTCCAAAACCGGAGATCAAGCAGGAGATGGTACTACAACTGCAACTGTTCTCGCTCAATCAATTGTTAATGTAGGTCTTAAAAATGTTGCAGCCGGTGCAAATCCGATGGACCTCAAACGTGGCATCGATAAAGCTGTTTCTGCTGTCGTTGAAGGCATAAAGGAACAAAGCCAGGAAGTGGGAGATGATCTTAACAAGATTGAAAATATTGCCCGTGTTTCTGCAAATAACGATGAAGAAATCGGCACTCTCATAGCTGAGGCTATGAAACGTGTGAAAAAAGAAGGAGTCATTACTGTTGAAGAAGCAAAAGGAACAGAAACAACTGTAGAAGTAGTTGAAGGAATGCAGTTCGACCGTGGCTACATTTCTCCTTATTTCGTTACTAATGCCGATAAGATGGAATGTGAAATGGATTCTCCTTACATTCTTCTTTACGATAAGAAAATTTCAAACCTCAAGGATATTCTTCCGGTGCTTGAAGCAGTGGCTCAAAGTGGACGACCGTTGCTCATTATAGCAGAAGATGTTGATAATGAAGCTTTGGCTACTTTAGTTGTAAATCGCTTGCGTGGTTCCTTGAAGATTTGTGCCGTAAAAGCTCCGGGATTTGGAGATCGCCGTAAAGAAATGCTTGAGGATATTGCAATCCTGACAGGTGGAACGGTTATCAGTGAAGTTAAGGGTATGCAACTTGCTCAGGCCACTGTCAACGACCTTGGCACAGCAGAGAAGGTGACTGTCAATAAAGACAATACTACTATTGTTAACGGTGCCGGTTCTAAAGATGCAATCGAGGGTAGAATTAATCAGATCAAGGCTCAGATTGAAACCACAACTTCATCTTACGACAAAGAGAAGCTTCATGAACGTCTCGCCAAATTGGCCGGCGGAGTGGCTGTTCTTTATATCGGAGCTCCTTCTGAAGTTGAGATGAAGGAAAAGAAAGACCGTGTTGATGATGCACTTTCTGCCACTCGTGCTGCTATCGCAGAAGGAATAGTTCCCGGTGGAGGAGTAGCTTATATTCGTTGTCTTCCGAAACTTGATGAACTCAAAGGTGATAATGATGATGAAAACACCGGTATCGCTATAATTCGCAGAGCTATCGAAGAACCCCTTCGCCAGATAGTAGAAAATGCAGGTGTAGAAGGCGCTGTGATAGTTCAGAAAGTTAAAGAAGGTAAGGGAGACTTTGGTTACAACGCTCGCACCGACACCTTTGAAAACTTCTTTGCTACAGGCGTTATAGATCCGGCAAAAGTAACAAGAGTAGCTCTTGAAAATGCAGCAAGCATCGCTGGCATGTTCCTGACCACGGAATGTGTAATTGCAGATAAGAAAGAAGAAAATCCTGCTCCTATGGGAGCACCCGGAATGGGCGGCATGGGAGGAATGGGCGGCATGATGTAAGAAGCCCGAAATAAGATATTAAGAGCTCGGAAGGAATCCGGGCTCTTTTATATTGTTAAAACTTGCGTAATTTCAAGATTATAGCTAAATTTGCAGTGCCGATTTTATCCAGTTATTCGTCAGCCGCATGAAAGGCAATCTGATTTGGCCGTCAGTCCTTCTCATAGTGGATGACATCGTTTGTGTAAAGACCACAAACTATTAACAAACTATTTATTTGATTTAAAAGTGGATACTTTAAGTTACAAGACCAAATCTGCCACCCCGGCAACAATCGAAAAGGAATGGGTGGTAGTTGATGCCACTGACCAGGTGCTCGGTCGCCTTTGTTCTAAAGTGGCTAAAATTCTTCGTGGTAAAAACAAACCCGATTTCACTCCGTTCTTAGACTGTGGCGACAATGTAATCATTGTAAATGCTGACAAAGTTGTCATGACTAACGACAAAATGAACACAAGAGAATATCTCCGTTATACCGGTTATCCCGGAGGTCAGAGAGCTTTCACTCCCGGCGACCTTATGGAAAAGTCTTTCAACAAAACTGTGAAAGCCGGTAAACACCCTCTCTTTATAAAAGTGCTCAAGGGTATGCTCCCGAAAGGCCCGCTCGGACGTTCTTTGCTTAATAACGTCTATGTCTACAACGGCCCGAATCATCCGCATGAGGCTAACAACCCGAAAGTAATCGATATCAATAAAATGAAATAAGATAGAAGATGGAAAAAATTAATGCAGTTGGTCGCCGTAAGGCTGCCGTAGCCCGTGTTTACGTAACAGAAGGAAGCGGTAACATCATTATTGATAAACGTCCGCTCGAGGTTTATTTCCCCTCTTCTATCCTTCAATATGTCGTTAAGCAACCTCTTAACAAGCTTGAAGTTGCCGACAAATATGATATCGTCGCTCATCTTGACGGTGGCGGTTATAAAGGACAGGCTGAAGCTCTTCGCCTCGCTATCGCCCGCGCACTCGTTAAAATCAACCCGGAAGACAAGTCTGCCCTCCGCTCTGAAGGATTCATGACTCGTGATGCTCGCGTTGTTGAACGTAAAAAACCGGGTCGTCCGAAAGCTCGTAAACGCTTCCAATTCTCCAAACGTTAAGAATCGGATTCTTATATCGTGTTTAGTATCTAAACTTGCCGGATGATTCATCCGACTCCTACCGGCAAGTTGGATTTTCAAAAAATTTTAAAAGAATGTAAACATTGGGCCCTCCGGCCCGTAAAACTAACAAAATGGCAACACCAACTTTTGAACAACTTCTTGATGCAGGCTGCCACTTCGGCCACCTGAAACGTAAATGGAACCCCGCTATGTCTCCTTATATCTTTATGGAACGTAACGGTATCCATATTATCGACCTCTATAAAACTGCCGCAAAGCTTGACGAAGCTGCCAATGCACTAAAACAAATTGCCAAGAGCGGCCGTAAAGTGCTTTTCGTTGCTACTAAAAAGCAAGCTAAGGAATCTATTGAAAATCATGCACAGTCTGTAAATATGCCATACGTCACCGAACGTTGGCCCGGCGGTATGCTCACTAATTTCCCGACTATCCGCAAAGCTGTGAAAAAGATGACTACCATCGACAAGATGAGTAAAGACGGCACTTTTGATAACCTTTCAAAGAGAGAAAAACTGCAGATAACTCGTCAAAGAGCTAAATTGGAGAAAAACCTTGGTTCAATTGCAGACCTTTCACGTCTTCCCAACGCTCTGTTTGTTGTTGACGTAATGAAAGAACATATTGCAGTGGCTGAAGCTAAACGTCTCGGCATTCCCGTATTCGGTATCGTTGACACCAACTCAAATCCTGAAGATATAGACTTTATCATCCCGGCTAATGACGATGCTTCAAAGAGTATCGATCTTATTCTTGACACTGTCTGCAGCGCTATCGCTGAAGGTCTCGAAGAAAGAAAGATCGAAAAACTTGACTCTGCCGAAGAAGGTAAAGAAGAGGCTGTAGCTGAAGCCGCTCCGGGCAAACGTCGCCGCATGCGCAAGAGTGATGCTAAGGAAGCCCAGGCTCCTAAAGCTGAAGATGATAATGACGCTCCCGAAGCTGTAGAAACTCAATCAGAAGTTGAAAAGAAAGAAGAAACCGCTGAATAATTATTTATTACAATGGCTGTATCTATTGAAGATATCAAGAAATTGCGCACAATGACCGGCGCAGGTATGATGGATTGTAAGAATGCTCTGGCAGAAACTGATGGTAACATCGAGGCTGCTATTGAAATCATACGTAAAAAGGGTCAGGCAGTGGCTGCTAAACGTGAAGACCGCGAAGCTGCTGAAGGTTGCGTGCTTAGTGGAACTAAAGAAGGTTTCGCTGCTATCGTAGCTCTTAAATGTGAAACTGACTTCGTTGCTAAAAACGAATCATTCCGTGCTTTAACTAAAGCTATTCTTGACGCTGCTGTTGCTGCTTCTGCTAAATCTTTAGAAGAAGTTAAGGCTCTTAAGCTCAATGACAGAACAGTTGAAGAAAACATTACTGACGAAATCGGTAAGACTGGCGAGAAGATGGAACTCGGTGCATACGAATATGTAGAAGCTCCTTCTGTTGCAGGTTATGACCACCTTGGAAATAAATTGGCAACTATCGTAGGTCTTAATATTGCTGGCATGGATCCTCAGGTAGGTCGTGAAGTAGCTATGCAGGTTGCTGCTATGAATCCTGTGGCTGTAGATCGTGACAGCGTTAAGCAGGAAATCATCGAGAACGAACTTAACATTGCTATTGAAAAGACCAAAGAAGAGCAAGTTAAGAAAGCTGTTGAGGTGGCTCTTAAGAAAGCCGGAATCAATCCTAACCTTGTAGATAGTGAAGATCATATCAATTCTAACATCACTAAAGGTTGGTTGACTCAGGATGAAGCTGACAAGGCTCGTGAAATCATTAAAGAAACTTCAGAATCTAAGGCTGCTAACCTTCCTGAACAAATGATTCAGAATATAGCTAACGGTCGTCTCAACAAATTCTTTAAGGAAAGCTGCCTTATGGAACAAGAATTCCACCGTGATGCTAAAATCACTGTCGGACAATTCTTGGATCAGACTTCCAAAGGACTTGTTGTCGTTGACTTCAAGCGTGTAAACCTCAATCAAGACTAAGAAAAATCTACCTAAAATAAGAGGCTGTCTAATAAGTTTTAGGCAGTCTCTTTTTTGTCGCAAAAAGTTCA
>JAFLTV010000027.1 GCA_022509105.1 Muribaculaceae bacterium
GGGAGAGTAGGTAATCGCCCCCTTAGAAGAAGGCTGCAGGAATGCAGCCTTTTTTCGTATGAGTTTTCGCCCCCTTAGAAAGACGGTCAGTGAAAGCTGGCCGTCTCTTTATAGTTGGAGGAGGCGATTTATATAATCTCCCGGGATTTCAAAGAGCCGACGGATATGACCTTGGGAAATCATTTCTTTTACCGGCAAGTTTAGCAAATTCTGATCATCAATTAGCGCTATATAATCTGCCATCTCTACTGCAATGTCTAATTCATGAGTGGAGAAAATCACAGTCTTCCCCTTCTCGGATGAAAGTCTCTTTAAAAGTCCTACCACTTCAAACCGGGTTGGAAGATCAAGAAAAGATGTGGGTTCATCAAGAATAATCACAGGAGTGTCCTGGGCGATAGCTCTTGCTATCATTACTCGTTGAAATTCTCCGTCACTCAGGCTGTTTATCTGCCGATTACGGTAAGATTTCATCCCGACATTTTCGAGAGCCTCCTCAATCATAAGGCTATCTTTTTCCGAAAGACGTCCCGTCCAGCCGGTAAAGGGGGAACGTCCTAAAGATATAATATCATTGCATGTGAGATTGGATATCCGCGGATGCTGCGTATTTACAAAAGATAAAACAGACGCCAGTTCTTTTTGGGAAAGAGATTTTAAATTGCGGTCGTTAATAAGGATTTCACCGGAATATTTAGGATTCAGTCCTGCAATTGCTCTTAACAAAGTTGATTTGCCCGTTCCGTTTCTACCAATAAGAGCGGTCAGGCTTGAATCAGGAAAAAGAGTGTTTATTTCTTTCAATAGAATCTTTTTTCCATACCCTATTGTGAAATCCTTCAGACGTATCATACAGCAAAAGATCTTACACGAAGAACGATAAAGATTATAACCGGAATTCCTAATAAAGCCGTGATGGCGTTTATCGGAAGCACAAACATCTTGGAAACAATGTCGCAGAAAACAAGAACAGACGTCCCGGTAAGGATATTAGCGGGAACAAGAATCCTATGATCGGAATTCTTAAATAATAATCGGGTGACGTGAGGCATAGCCAGGCCAATAAATCCTATGGGACCGCAAAAAGCTGTGACAGTGCCTGCCAAAAGGGTGGTGGAAATAAAAAGCAGGCTGCGACTGTTTTTTACATTCAACCCCATTGTTATTGCGTATTCCTCTCCCAAGAGCAATTGATTAAGAGGTTTTGCCGTGAAAACGGCAAGAATCAGCCCTGCCACTACTGCTATAGTCATTATTATCAATTGCGGTCGGGTCACTTCTCCCAAGGAGCCCATGGTCCAGATTACGAAGCTTTTTAATGCATCCTGGTGGCTCATATACTGAAGAATCTGAACTATGGCTGAAATCCCCGATGAAAACATCATACCCAAAATAAGAATCACCATTATATCTTTTACACGCCGGGCCGCAATTCCAATTAAGAAAAGCACTAACATTGATCCGATCCATGCAGACCCGATTATTCCGATTGAGACGGATACTGAAGACAATCCTAAAAGGGGCATTCCAAGGATAAAGAAAGCAACGCCGAGACCGGCTCCGGAACTAATGCCAAGCACATAAGGACCGGCCAGAGGATTTCGGAAAAGGGTCTGCATCTGAAGACCGCTTACAGAAAGCGCAGAACCGGCTAAAATGGCCACAATGGCTTTGTTAAGCCGGATTGTCGTTACTATCTGTCTCGTCACTTCCGGACATTCCCCTCCGAATAGAGAGTTCCAAACATCAGAAAGTGGAATTTCCACGGAACCTACAGCCAGATCTATCATGAACAATAACAGGGTCAGGAAAATCAGACAAGTGAAAAGAATATAATTATAATTTCTGTTCATTCTTTCACCTCCTTCCCTCTCCTCATTTTATTCAGAAATTTAGGGGTTATCCCTACAAAGAATTCGAAATTGATTCCGGGCATCGGCCGGGATAATACAGAGAGATAATCTTCATTAAAAAGATTATTTACCGCCAATTTCAGCTGCAGGTCAATCAAACTGAAATATAGATTTTTCTCAACAGAGATATTATTCATGAAATATTTCGGCAGATGGCCTGTGATGGTATAATCATTGCTCGACATTGTGAAACGCCGGGAATAATAACACCATTTATAAAGGAAACTCCAGGATTTCCAACTTAGCCTTGCTGTAAAAGAAGAAGAATAACGGGGCACGTATGGCAACTGTTTCCCTATGGATTGATCAGCCGGCGACATTTTTTCTCCTTGATTGATAGAGGGTGTCCAGGAGAAAGATCCGTCGAAATCCAAAAGCCAGTCTTTATGGAATTTCATTCCTGCGCCAAGTTTTAATTCTACGCCATAGGCATGCACTCTTTTTACATTTTTAGGCGAGAAGAATCCTTTTGTTGTCGGCAGCCATATTATCCAGTTGTCAATTTTAGAATCAAACCAATTCGCAGACAGAGACAAAGAGAACTTTTCAGGTTTGAGAAGATTAGCAGATACCCCTAAGTCATAATTGAACCCTTCTTCGCTTTTTAGGTCTGCATTGCCTCCGGGAAGGAAATAGAGGTCGTTGAGAGTTGGAAAACGATAATTCTTTCCCACCGAACCCTTAGCCATCAAATTTAGAGGCATATCGTGGATTTCTGTATTCAAAGTCTGCCAATCGGCAAAAAAAGCGGGCACCAAAGGTGCTGACTTATTGCCGTAAATATCCTCTCTTAAAACTATTCCCAGTCCCACCGCTTCCAAAGGCTGCCATTTTGCAGATAAAGAACCGCTTAATTCGAGCCGGGCCTTGTCATATCCTACAATGGCCTGGTTGCCGACCTGAAGGATGGCATTGTTATCTTTTGAATAAACGAATTGCTGATGAGCTGAAAGCGAAGCGTTAAAACTCCATTTATTTCCGATAAAATAATTAGCCTCGGCGAGTCCGAAAAGAGTGTTGGTTTTAGAACGTGTATGAGTCATGTCAGCCCAGAAATCGGGCCTTAATTCCCGACGGTAGTCATAAGCAAGCCAAGTGTGGATATAACCGGCTTTTAAAGAAAGATTCCATTGGGATTTATAGTGGGTCCAAGACAACAGGGCTCTCAATGAGTTTTCCCTCTGCCGATTTTCAAAATCAGATTCCTCACCGTAATCCGTTGTCAGCATCGGGAGCTCACGGTTTGAGCCCACATACCATATATTTAATCCAAAACGGTCGCCTTTCAGAGTGTTGTAGTAGAATTCCTGCAAGGCATGGAAATCTTTATAAGCCCCGGAACGGTTTTTTTCTTTAGGGTAATATTGGCCGATAATATTATGCTCCTCATCGTAGATGTTCACTTTTTTATCATGATTGATGTAGGAATAATCATTCGGGGAGGAAGCATAAAAAACCCGAGTGGAAGAAGTGAAATGCTCATTATGAAACGTGAATCTCAGGAATTCATCAAAAGTGGAAAATGAACCTATCCCCTGGATATATTGGAGCCCGAAGCCATCGGGCGCATCGGGAATTGTGTTTAATTTCACAAGTCCTCCGAGTCCTCCACCGGTTTCATTTATAGAAGAAATGCCATGCAGCAAGGAAGCCTGGTCTACAAAAAAAGATGGAATAGTTGAAAAATCGGTCATCCCCAGCATCGGGCTGTTAATTCTCATGCCGTTCCAGGTCACCTGGGTATGACTGGGAGAAGTGCCCCGGAACGCAACCGTGGAAAGAGTGGCTCTTCCGTAATTTTTTACAAATACCGATGAATTGTAAGTAAGTACATCAGCCATTGACAAAGCCACATTTTCTTTAAGAGCCAAGGAATCGAAAGTGGTTTTCTGAGTCCCAATCTCTTTCATGGAACGAGGAGCCATGACAGTCAATTCCTCAAGTTCCCTTACGTGTGACTGGGCAAATAAAGACCCTGCCGGCAACATTTCAAGCAAAATCAGAAAAACAAGACTCTTCTTCATGTTTTCTCAATTTTTCCAACAGAAAGCTCCGGGAGTGATTCCAACATAAAAACTATCGAGCAATTCACCCTCTTTAGAAAACCGGTAGACTATTCCCTGCTGAGAATAATCAATGGCATCTGCCACATAGATATCTCCTGTTTCAGGACTTACTGTAAGGCCATAATATTTGGTCTGTTTGTCTTCTATTATAGGATAAGCCGGGAGGGCTGAAGCGTTCACATTCATTTTCCAGACATCTCCGTTCAGCCAGAACAAGGTTTCGCCGTCTTTGCTGATTTGCAATTCGGAGGGTTGGTCTCCGGTTTTAAATGAAAAGCTTTTTACTATGGAGAAAGAGGAAAGATCAATGCAATAAAGAGCTCCGGCTTCAAATCCTAAAGGAGAACCCTCTATTCCGCCATCGGTGATAACCCAAAGACGGTTGAAAGCATCTAACGCGATTGAATTGGGTTGAATACCGACTGTGAGGCTATCTGACACGGTGTCAGTTTCCGTGTCAATTTTAATAATCCTGTTCTGGTAACTCCAGCAATTGCAATACACATAGCGACCCGATTGCACCATCTGTTCTGTTGAGCCCAGACCGAAATCCATATCGGGCACTTCAATATATCCCGTGATGCTATATGTTTTGGGATTTATTATAGTAATCCGGTTGTCCCATATCTGGGTTACGTAGGCTTTTTCATCAGAGATGAAATGAATATATCGCGGCGATGTGAGATTTTCAATACGGCCAACCTCCCGATATGTGTCGGGATCAATAGCGAAGACAACATGAGAATTATTGACTACAATCCATCCCTTATTGTCGTAGATAGTCATCGATTGGGCAACATCGCCGAGTTTCATGCCGTTTGCACGAAAAAAGATTTCATTTTCAATTTGATTATTTGCGGGATCATAGAAACTGAGAGTGGCGTTGCCATATTGAAAATTGCCTTCACATACCACAAAAAGACCTTTGGCGACGACATCAAAATCAGTGATGTCATCACCATAATCCCATTTCATGCAAGAATTGCATAAGAGGAGCAGAATCCCGAAAAAACCTATGAGTTTTTGCTGCATCCCGCTTATTCGATGAAGAAACCGCAAACTTCAGTGGAATTCTCTCCTAACCATCCGGATTGTCCGTTGACTGCAGTCTGAACCTTTATGAAATTAACCGACTCAAGACTTACCGGCTCCCCGGCTGAATCAATTGCATTTGAAATCTTGAAATAGTTCCGATTGTTGTCCGGGTTAAAATCATTCCCTTTATTGTCGGCATAACCCCAGTCGAAGGGAAGGTTGGTCCAGATTCCCGTGAGTTCATTCCGTTCAGCCATTAGGGGAAGCCGAGTTCCGGAGAGGGTGTAGGAATCAGTTTTCACCCAGGCAGGATAATAAAAGTCTTGAGAATGATAATTCCCCATCCATGTTATGACCCCTTCATCACCGTTGGAATCTATCCAACGGATATCTTCCCGAGGGTTAGAGGGCCGGAAGTAAGTGACCTGATAATCTTTTTCATACCCGGGTTTTTCATAATAAGACCCTTTCAATTCATACCATGTTTCATCAGGAATCCCGTTATTGTTTTCGTCTTTCATGACCCAGACGATTCCCGGTTCATTTGAGGAATCAAAAGCATTGCATCCTATAGAAAAATCATAATCTCCGGAGTTATGAATGCTTTTGTCGAATTTCACCACAATATAACCTCCGAAATTCCCTAACGAGACATAAAGATTGCCTTGAAGTCTTATCTCAGCCTGACGGCACGCTTCCTCCTGAGTTGTTATATTATCAAATCCCAAGACGGCTTCATTGATATATTGGCCGGGAGCGGGCATATATTCAATGACAGAATAGCCCAAACTCGCAGATGGATTCTCAGGGTTGACGGAATCAGGATTCTCGATAGTGATATCTTCGTCTTTATTACAAGAAATAAAGAGGAAAGAAATCAAGAAAACCAACGGGAAAAAGTGTTTGATCTTTTTCATGGGCAAACCTGGAGTTCGAATTTATCAAGTGCACAATATTTCGGAGTATTCAGACCATATTCCCCTGTGTCACTTCCGGCAAAGTTTATAACCAGGATAGAAGCATAGGGAAGAGGGGAAAGATCTACCTCAATCCATTCTTCAATAATACCTGTGTAACCGTCAGCCAGTTTTTCATCAAAATTCGCAAGATAAGCCTCCACATAACCTAAAGGTTTGGAATCCGGATCATCATCATCGAAAGCAATGAACTGCACCTTAAACCACCCTTTGTTTTCTTCATTCAGGGCCGAAGAGTAGGGGTTGCCATTCAGCATTGTCAGATAGGTATAGGTGGTATTATTAATCCAGACACTTTTGAAATAGGCTTCAAATTCCTCACCTGAAACAAAACTTCCTGCTGTTCCGGGATCTGATACTGTAAATCCTTTGGAATCTGTGATATAAATGTGGGCACATTCATTATAATCTGAATATTTTGCTTTATCAGGATCTGTGGCCATGCTCGCACCGTAAGCCACTAAAAAATTACCGCCGCTTGGAGAAGTGGTGTCATAGACACTCAGCTGATTCTCATAGCTTGCTGTTTCCATGTCATGATACTTGCTGACAGCCAGGCCCCCGTTATAATAAGAATAACCCCAAACAGAATTGAAGTCTGCATCGAAGGTAGAGCCGTAATTAATGGGGAACTGAATATATTTCCCCCAGTCTAACTTAGGGATATATCCTGTTGTAATTTGATCCTGAGCTCCATAATACAGATTTGAGCCGTAGGCATTGGAGGCAATCAGATTATCGGGGACATCTTTAAACTCCACTGTCACGTCATGCCACTCGGGAAAATTGTCGATAGGATTATCATCATCGTCAGAACAACCTGACAATCCGAAGGCCATTGTCAGGAGCATACACGGTAAAAAGAATTTAAAATAATTTTTCATAATATCTGAGTTATAAATAAAAATCCTTCCTGCATGATTATATCGCGGGAAGGATTGTTCAATTCAAGGGTAAATATTTGAAGCCATCTCTTTTATGGCTGATCCTTGCCCGTAATCCCGCGGGTGTAATCTTGGTTAGGCAGGTCTTCTGACTTATCCCGTCCGTCAACGCCTTCTCAGCCTTAGCCAATGGCTTTTTGTTGAGGATTTTTTTGGGACTTACAGCAGCGAGCACTGTTCCGGACTCTCACCGGATTCCCTTATTCACCACCCCGAAATGGAGCGGCACCTAATCTTTTGCAAAGTTAAATAAAAAATCTTTTCCTGTATTATTCCCTTAATGTTTTCCCTCTTATTTTTGAGCCTTTATCATAATTTTTGAGGAATATCGAGTCGATTTTCGTGGCGGATTTAAAAAAATAAATTAGCGATATTAGATGGAAAGAGTTGTTTTTCTAAAGTTTGCCTCTTTTTAAGGCTCTGAAAATGAATGAAAAATGTTTTATTAAAGTTAGAGGAAGACCGTAATGGTTCCTCATGATATGGAACCTTTCTTTCAAGGACGCCTTTTTGTTTTTGTCAGTGAGCCCTTCATCCAGATAATCGATAGTGACTTCGTTAAGATTCACACAATTAGAAGGATTGGATTTTTTGATTGATTTTATGGTCCAGTCGTAATCGGAAGAAAATCTATATTTGAGGTCATATTCCTGAGTCAGTTCTTTTTTCACCATAAAAGCCTGATGGCATATCAACATGCCGTTGGAAAAAGATTTTGGGGTGAGAGATTCCGGCACGGATAAATGACGGTCGGAAATTTTATTGCCATGAATATCCACAACAATAGTGTCTCCATAGATTATGTCTTTATTTTTTTGAGCTTCAATGGCGTAATGAGCCAATGTGTCGGGAGAATGAAAGGCATCTCCTGCGTTAAGAAACAATACGTAGTTTCCGTTTGCTAATTTCAAACCTTTATTCATGGCATCATAAAGACCCTTGTCTTTTTCGCTGAGAATCCTGGTTTGCGGAAGATTGGCGAGATTTATTTTTCGAAGGGTATCGTCTGTGGAGGCTCCGTCAATAATAAGGTGCTCGAAATCTTTAAAAGTTTGATTTTTTAAGGATTCCATAGTCTTCCCGATTACATCTTCGGCATTGTATGTCACTGTAACGATAGTAATTAACGCGTCTTTCATTTACCGGCTCTTAAATTTTAATGCAAAAATAATAAAAAACATAAAATGGAGGATGCCTTTCCTTTTTTGGCATCCTCCTGAATGATAAAGTATGAGAAAGTTTTTAATGGACCTTAAGTACCGTATCGTTTTGAAGTGTATCAACTTTGAGAGAATCTATGACAACCTCAGTTTCATCAATATTGATTTTTTCAGTTCTGACTCCATTTTTATCTATTATTATAGTCTTTCCATCCTTTCCATATACAGTGACACCGTCATGATTCACGTTTATGTTTTCAATGTCATCAATATCAATGTTTCTTTCCTCAATATTCTCGATTTGCAGAGATTTTGACCCGGCTTGCAGATATTTTGTCATCTTTACTGTTTTCACGGTAAAGACAGCTGCCAACGCGATACCGATTAACCATAAAATTAAAAGTGAGCGACGGTTGTTTGGAGACATATTGCTGTCTCTTCTTTTAAAGATCATTCTGGCCAATAAAAATACGGGCACACCCACTGTGATTATTCCGCCGATAGCAGCCAACAGGAGATAGAAGGGCCATAATCCGCCATTGGGCGCCGCTAAAGAGAAGGGCTCACCGAAGAGTCCGGAGCCGGCAAGAGCATCTCCAGAGGCAAAAAACCCGATGATGCAAATTATCAAAATCGGAATGAAGGCTAATAAAAGGGGAATCGCGATTATAAGACAGAGGATGACAAGACATTTCACAAACACTGAAAATATATTCGAAAGCAAACTCCCGGATGAATTCTCGTTCACATTATAAGAGCTTTTATCCTCTCCGTCATGAAAATTTTCTGTGACGGTCTTCCCGATATTTTCAACGGTAGGATTTTCACCAAGCATCTGCATTCTCTGATAGGGGGTGCGGGCTTCGGGGAGAACTATCCATAAAATTATATATATAATTGCCACGGTTGTACCGGAAAGGAAAAACAATAAAACAGTTAATAATCTAACCCAGGTGGGATCAATGCCGAGGTAAGCAGCCAATCCGGAACAAACGCCTCCAAGCATAGAGTTTTGTGGATCCCGAAACATTTTCTTTCTAACGAAGGGATTCCGGGAATAATTTTTAGCAGTTTCGGAAGGATTATAGGGTGGAGGATTAATGCCGGCGTGTTTTTCCCTTGCAGCTTCCTCCTCTTCCTTATCTTTACCTTCTTCAATTTTAATGGAGGTGTCTATCTCCATGATTTCAGCCGGTTGCCCTATACGCTCGATGACATTTGACACCATTTCCAGAGTTATAATCCGTGTCCCTCCTTCGTTTGCCTCATATAGGATTTCGGCTACCCTCGTTTCGATGTCAAAGGCGATTTCATTGGTGTCGTCATTAGTTTCGAAAGCATATCTTATAGTGTCAAGATAATCTTTCAGCATGTTGTAGGCATCTTCATCTATGATGAATGGAAAGCCGGCGAGGTTTATATTGAAAGTCTTTTTCATTTTATTTTTTATTTTCTAAGTTTCTGAAATGGTTAACGTTCTCGACTATTTCATCCCAGGCTTTCGACATTTCCTGTAAAGCCTGCTCTCCCGCGGGGGTGATGAAAAAGTATTTTCTGGGAGGCCCTTTAGGGCTTTCCTGCCATTCATAATTTAATTTGCCTTCCCTTTTTAGCCTGTTGAGAAGAGTGTAAAGGGTGCCTTCCACAACAATCAGAGACGCCTCGCTCAGCCGATTGATAATATCCGACGGATAAGCTTTGCTATTGTTTTTCAAGATAAGCAATACGCAATATTCGAGAATCCCCTTGCGCATTTGAGATCTTATGTTGCTGTCTTCACCCATGTCTTTCTGTTTTTATGAGGCAAAGATATAATAAAAAATAGTACTATGCAATACATAGTAGTAAAAATTTTTTAGTAATATTCTATGCAATATATTATTTGTTATTGTGAATCAGCGATTTCAATATTGTAAAAGATTATTTTGAAAATGATTGAAAAATAGTTTGCTCTGTTTTTTATATGTAAAGTTGGAGTTTTTAATTAGCCGAAAATAGAGAGGTGAGTTATTTTTATTACCTTTGTATTTGAAAAGCTTATAGAATGAAAAATATTAGGAATTTCTGCATAATAGCACATATAGATCACGGTAAGTCAACTTTGGCCGACAGACTTCTGGAAAGAACAAAGACCATTTCAGAAAAAGAGATGGAGGCCCAGGTGCTCGACGACATGGAGCTTGAGAAGGAGAGAGGCATCACGATAAAGAGCCATGCCATCCAGATGGATTATGAACTGGATGGAGAAAAATATGTGTTAAACCTCATTGACACTCCGGGACACGTTGACTTCTCTTATGAAGTGTCGCGTTCCATAGCTGCTTGTGAAGGCGCGCTATTGGTGGTTGACGCTTCTCAAGGCATCCAGGCGCAGACAATATCAAATCTTTACATGGCAATAGATAATGATCTCGAAATTATCCCCGTATTGAATAAATGTGATCTTGAAAGCGCCAAACCGGAGGAGGTTGAAGACCAGATTATAGATCTTTTAGGTTGCGACAGGGATGAAATAATAAGAGCCAGCGGAAAGACCGGAATGGGGGTTGACGAGGTTTTGAAAGCTATAGTGGAAAGAGTGCCCGCTCCCAAGGGAGACCCGAAAGTTCCCCTTCAAGCTTTGATTTTCGACTCCGTTTTTAATCCCTTCCGCGGAATCATCGCATATTTCAAAATAGAAAACGGAACCATTCATACCGGTGAACTTGTGAAGTTTGTTTCTAACGGCAAGGAATATCATGCTGATGAAATCGGGATTTTAAGGCTGAATATGGAGCCCCGAAAAGAGCTTTCGGCAGGCAATGTGGGATATATTATTTCAGGAATTAAAACTTCGAAAGAAGTTAAGGTGGGCGACACCATCACAAGTGTGGCCCGGCCATGCGAAAAGGCTATAGAAGGATTTGAGGAGGTGAAGCCGATGGTGTTTGCCGGAGTATATCCAATAGATGCCGAAGACTTTGAGAATCTGAGGGCTTCGCTTGAAAAACTGCAGCTTAATGATGCGTCGCTCACATTCCAGCCGGAATCTTCCGTGGCGCTCGGCTTTGGTTTCCGGTGTGGATTCTTAGGGCTCCTTCACATGGAGATTGTGCAGGAACGTCTTGGACGCGAATTTGACATGGATGTGATCACGACAGTTCCCAACGTTTCCTATAAAGTTTATGACAAGAAAGGAAACGTCACGGAAGTGCATAATCCTTCAGGTCTTCCGGATCCTAATCTAATAGACTACATCGAAGAGCCTTATATCAGGGCTACCATAATCACGGCTGCCGATTATATTGGTCCGATAATGACCCTCTGTCTATCAAAGAGGGGAGAATTGGTGAAGCAGGAATATATTTCAGGCAACAGAATGGAGATCACATTCGACATGCCTCTGGGAGAAATAGTGATTGATTTCTACGATAAACTGAAGAGTATTTCCAAGGGATATGCTTCTTTCGACTATCATCTTCATGATTTCAGAGAATCAAAACTTGTGAAGCTCGATATCCTGTTAAACGGGGAAAGCGTTGACGCGCTTTCAACCTTGACTCATGCAGACAACGCCGTGAAATTTGGAAGAAGGATGTGTGAGAAACTTAAAGAGCTGATACCGCGCCAGCAATTTGATGTGGCTATTCAGGCAGCCATAGGGGCGAAAATCATAGCCAGGGAAACCATTAAAGCTGTGAGAAAGGATGTGACGGCAAAATGTTATGGAGGAGATATCACACGTAAAAGAAAACTCCTTGAAAAGCAGAAAGCCGGTAAGAAGAGAATGAAGCAGATTGGCTCTGTAGAAGTTCCCCAGAAAGCATTCCTTGCTGTCTTGAAACTTGACTGATGAAGAATTCCTCCCCGGCTATTTCAAGATTTAGCTGAAACTATGGCGTTCAAATAAAAATGCTATATTTCAGTTATTTTTAAAAACACAAAAATAAGAAACCTACTTAACGATAAAAACTGAAGCAATGAATATAGGCGATAAGTTTCCCGAGCTTCTCGGGTTGGATGCAGATGGAAAGGAAGTGAAACTTTCTGATTATCCCGGGAAGAAATTTATAATCTATTTTTACCCCAAAGACAACACATCGGGATGTTCTATGGAGGCTGTAAGCCTTAAGGATAATTACGACACTTTCCTGCAGATGGGATATCAGATTATTGGAGTAAGTAAAGATTCAGCTGCGAGTCATAAAAAATTTGCAGAAAAATATTCACTTCCGTTCCCACTGATTGCCGACACGGAATGTAAGCTTTGTGAATTCGCAGGAGTGTGGCGGATGAAAAAAATGTGTGGAAAAGAATACATGGGAATAGTGAGAACCACATTTGTATGCGACAATGATGGAACTGTCACAGATGTGATAGAGAAAGTTATGACCAAAACAGCTGCCGACCAGCTTTTCAAGCTTCTTGAAGGAAGAGGAGAGATCAACCCGGCATAATTCTTGTCGGCAGGAGGCTTATGATAGATTTCCTGATAGGGATTGACACCGACATCCTTCTATGGATGAATTCCTTCCATGCTCCTTTTTGGGATTATTTCATGAGGGAGGCAACCGACAGATTCATTTGGATAGCCTTTTATGTTTCCTTGATGGCTGCCTTATGGATTCGATTCGGAGTTAAAGGGATGATTGTCGGAGTGGTGGGCGCCTCTCTATGTGTGTTGATTTCCGATCAGGTCACAGCCTCGGTGCTCCGGCCATGGGTGGGAAGATTGAGGCCCTCACACCCGGAAAATCCTATTTCCGATTTGGTCCATTTGGTGAATGACTATCGAAGCGGAAGATTCGGTTTCCCATCCTCACATGCGGCCAATACCTTCGGGGTGGCCACATTGTTCTCGCTGTTGTTCCGAAAGGGTAGGTTTACGGTTGTAATTTCCTGCTGGGCCATACTAAACTGCTACACAAGAGTATATCTTGGGGTTCATTATCCCGGCGACATAATTGTGGGAGGAATAATAGGGATATTAGCAGGCCTATTAATCTATTATCTTATAATATATATATCAAAAAACTGGAGCTATTTTCGAAGTCTTGACAGGCCGATGCCATCCTTGCCGTTCTGGCAGAGAAACGAAAGGATAAAGATCGTGCCTTGTGATATTCCTGTTGCGGTCTTTATATTGACATTGCTTTATATAACATTGAAATATCTTATTCAGCTGTAAAACAGCGTCGCTGAATCCGGAGGAGACCTTAAGAAATCATATAAAAAAACTCCGGCAAAGGTTGCCCTTCACTCGGAGTCCATTCATATTGGAATTATGAAATAATATCTTGTCAGAAGAATCTTGCCACAGCCCTGTAAAGTTCGTCGCCGGGCATTTCTCCGGCTTGCCTCCAAACCTCTTTTCCGTCTTTATAGACGATGAATGTAGGATAAGATTCAACGCCGTTTTCTTCGGTTAAAGTCTGATATTTATCTATATCGAATTGATATACGGAAGCTCTGTCGCCTAATTTTTCTTTCACTTCCTCAACCACCGGCATCATTCTTTGGCAGTGAGGGCACCAAGATGCAAAAAATTCAACTAAAACCACCTTGTTGCTGTTGATAATTTCCTTGTAATTCATAATCTTAAGTTTTAATAATCAAGAGGGGCGTTATTGCTTCTCTTTATAATTATAACAAGATTTATGGAAAAGGGTTTATGAAAAGAAAGGATTGTTTTCTTAAATTATCTGAAATATTAATTTTGTCTTTAATATATTTTAAGTATCTTTGCACAAAATGTGGCCCGAAAGGAGTCATAAATTAATACCATAAACACTAACTAACTAACATATAATAAGTTATGGGTCTATTGCTTGCTATCAGCAATGGAGCGTTGGCAGTTACAGCGACAATAACCGGCTTAGGTTTGGTTTTTGCGGCCCTATTGATTGCAAGGCTCATTTCCCCTCGTTCTTTTTCAATAAAGAAGGCAGAACCTTACGAATGTGGTATCCCTACTCGTGGTGAATCTATGATTCAGTTTAAGGCCGGATACTATATTTTCGCCATCTTGTTCCTTATATTCGATGTTGAGACTGTCTTTCTCTATCCTTGGTCGGTAGTTATGAAAGGTTTAGGTCCCCAGGGACTTCTCTGCATCGGGATATTCATGTTTATACTTATTTTAGGCCTGGCATACGCCTGGCGGAAAGGAGCGTTGAAATGGACGTGAAAATTAAAAGCATGAAGCATGAGGACTTCAAAGACAACGAATATATCGACAAGCTCGTTGAAGAACTCAATGCCACGGGAGCAAGCGTAATGGTTGGAAAATTCGACCAGTTGATCAATTGGGGTCTGTCGAATTCACTATGGCCGTTATGTTTTGGCACAAGCTGCTGTGCCATCGAATTCATGAGCCTGGGAGCAGCCCGCTACGACATGGCTCGCTTTGGCTTCGAGGTGGCGAGAAACTCGCCGCGTCAGGCTGATTATATAATGGTGCAGGGCACTATTGTTCACAGGATGGCGCCGGTGCTCAGAAGGCTCTATGAGCAGCTTGCCGAACCGAAATATGTGATAGCATGCGGCGGATGTGCCGTTTCAGGCGGTCCGTTTAAGAATTCTTATTGTGTGGTCACCGGTGTTGAACAGATCCTTCCTGTCGATGTGTTTATTCCGGGTTGTCCTCCGCGTCCTGAAGCTATGTTCTACGGGCTCATGCAGCTGCAGAGAAAGATCAAGGTTCAAAAATTCTTCGGAGGAGTCAACCGTAAAGAAAAGATTCAGGAATTTTTCAAAGAGCATCCTGAAACAGAGGGCCGCATAGGCTGATAATAAACTGCTACAAAATATCCTTATGAGCGATATAAAGGAAAAGATATTGGAAATTTATCCTCAGGCACAGTTTTCTGAGGGTGAAACTCTTTTGATAACCGTAGAAGAGAAAGACTGGCATAAATTCGCAAAGGCTCTCAAAGAGACTCCGGGTCTGGAATTTGATGTGCTGACAGCTGTTGTCGGCATGGACTGGCAGGATTCTTTGGGAGTGATTTATTATCTGACTTCTACATCCCGTAATTGGGAAGTGATATCGGTGAAAGTGGCCGTTTCTGACAGAAAGAATCCTATGATTCATTCCGTTTCCGATTTGTGGAAAGTAGCCAATTTCCAGGAAAGAGAAGTCTATGATTTCTATGGCATCAAGTTTATAAATCATCCTGATATGCGCAGATTCTTCCTGCGTAATGACTGGAAGGGCCATCCCCTCCGCAAGGATTATGACGCCGATCCGGCTTTGAATCCGATACCCACGGAAGATGAAAAGAATGAGGATGAAACCGTCAGCTACGTCGAAGATGAAAAGGGCAAGATAACAAAAGTGCCCGGCAAGGTTTTCGAAGAGGATGAATATGTGGTGAACATCGGTCCGCAACATCCCTCCACCCACGGAGTTATGCGTTTCAGAGCTTCTGTGGATGGTGAGACCGTCAAGAAGGTAGACGTTGTTTCCGGATATATCCATCGTGGCATAGAAAAACTTAGCGAGAACCTGACCTATCCGCAAATATTGCATTTCACAGACAGAATGGATTATATGTCGGCTCATCAGAACCGTCATTGCCTCTGTATGTGTATAGAGAAGGCTATGGGAGTGGAAGTGCCAAGAAGAGCACAGGTCATCCGCGTGATGATGGATGAGCTGATGAGAATCTCCAGTCATTTGCTTTCATTCGGATGTACGGCAATGGACCTCGGCGCCACCACAGCTTTCTTCTATGGATTCCGCGAGCGTGAAATGGTTCTCGATATATTTGAGAAGACATGTGGCGCGCGTATGTCGATGAACTATAATGTCATCGGCGGAGTGATAGCCGATCTTCATCCGGATTTCCAAAAAGATGTGAAGGAGCTGATAAGAATAATGCCGGGGCGTCTTAAGGAATATCACAAGGTATTCAGCAACAATCTTATAGCAAAAAACCGTCTTAAGAAAGTGGGCCATCTTTCAAAAGAGGATGCGATAAATTATGCAATTACAGGTCCGAGCGGACGTGGTTCCAATTGGAGTTGCGATTGCCGTAAGAAGCATCCCTATGCCATCTATTCGGAACTCGATTTTGAAGAGGTATTGTTGGATGGTTGCGATTCTTATTCCCGCTATATGGTGAGAATGAAGGAGATAGAACAAAGTTGCAAGATTCTGGCCCAGTTGGTTGATAACATTCCGGAGGGAGATATCCGTGCCCAGATACCCAAGGTAATCAAATTACCGGCGGGTAATTGGTACCAGCAGGTGGAAGCAAGCCGCGGCACCTTCGGGGTTTACATTGAATCCACAGGAGAAAAGACTCCTTACAGAGTGCATTTCCAGAGCCCGTGTTTCAACCTTGTGGGCGTGATGAACCTGACTTGCACAGGCTATATGATAGCCGACTTGATTACAATCGGCGCGGCGCTCGACTTTGTAATCCCGGATATTGACCGTTAAGAAAACGAATACACCGTCAGGTGTTTATAAAATAAAACTAACCAAACCAATGCTATGTGCCGGAAAGCACAAAGCGATGAACGAAGATAATTATGTTTAATTTCGGAATTTGGACCGCAGAATTCAACAACTGGCTTATGACTTTTCTGCCGGAATGGCTGGCCATTGTGGTTGAATGTGTGATAATTGCCGTTTTGGTGCTCTTGACTTATACGGTCTTGGCATTGTTCTATATCCTCTATGAAAGAAAGCTTTGCGCATGGTTCCAGTGTCGTCTGGGTCCTATGCGTGTAGGTAAATGGGGTGTTTTGCAGGTGTTTGCAGATATGTTCAAGATATTGGTGAAGGAGCTTATCTGCCTCAAAGACACCGACCGCTTCCTGTTTAAGTTAGCCCCCTATCTTGTAATCACCTCTTCTGTGGTGATGCTTGCATGCTTGCCATGGGGAAGAGGTTTGCAGATCATAGATTATAATATCGGTATCTTCTTCATTCTGGCAGTTTCATCTGTGGGAGTGTTAGGAATCCTGCTGGCCGGTTGGTCATCAAATAATAAATACACCCTGATCGGAGCGATGCGAAGCGGCGCACAGATGGTGAGCTACGAGATCTCTCTCGGTCTGGCCATCATGACTATCATTGTGTTCGCCGGCACTATGAATATCAACGAGCTGGTGTGGCAACAGGATAAAGCCTGGTTCCTTTTCCGGGGTCATATTCCGGCAATCATAGCCTTCCTGATTTATATCGTTGCGGCCACTGCAGAAACCAATCGCGGTCCTTTCGACCTCCCGGAAGCAGAACATGAGCTGACAGCCGGTTATCACACTGAGTATTCCGGTATACATTTCGGATTCTTCTATCTTGCGGAATATCTCAATCTCTTTATTGTTTCCGGAATAGCCACTCTGATGTTCTTGGGCGGTTGGATGCCGCTTCATGTGCCCGGATGGGACGGATTCAACCATGCTATGGACGTGATTCCCTCGATTGTATGGTTTGTTTTGAAGAGTTTCTTTGTATCCTATATAATTATATGGTTCAAATGGACATTCCCGCGCGTGAGAATCGACCAGATGCTTTCATTTGAATGGAAATATCTCATGCCGCTTTCTTTAGCCAACCTGATACTCATGTCGATTTTTGTGGCATTAGGATGGCATTTTTAATTAGAATTTAAACAGAAAAGTAATAAGATAAAAAACGATGAGCGCCAATATAGGAAAAGTGACCCAGATAATCGGTCCTGTAATCGACGTTTCTTTCGAGGGTGGCAAGAGCAACGTGCCTCCGATTTATAATGCATTAAGAGTGAAACGCGATAACGGCGAGGAGTTGATTCTTGAAGTTGAGCAACATGTTGGAGAAGACACGGTGCGCTGTGTGGCCATGGAGAGCACCGACGGTCTGCGCCGCGGCGTTGATGTGGAAGACCTTGGCCGTCCCATCGCTGTTCCTACCGGAAGTCAGGTAAAGGGCAGACTGTTGAATGTGGTTGGCGAACCCATCGACCATCTTGCAGAGCTTAATCGTGATCATCTTCGTCCGATACATCAACCGGCTCCGGGTTTTGAAGACCTTGCAATTTCTACGGAAGTGCTCTTCACCGGTATCAAGGTTATCGACCTTCTCGAACCATATTCAAAAGGTGGTAAGATCGGTCTTTTCGGAGGTGCCGGTGTTGGTAAGACGGTGCTTATCATGGAGCTTATCAATAATATCGCCAAAGGCCACAACGGCTTTTCAGTGTTCACAGGAGTAGGAGAACGCACCCGTGAAGGTAACGACCTTCTCAGGGAAATGATCGAAAGCGGCGTAATGAAATATGGCGACAAGTTTAAAGAAGGAATGGAGAAAGGGGAATGGAACCTTCATGATGTGGATATGAAGGAGGTTAACAATTCCCAGGCCACCTTGGTGTTCGGACAGATGAACGAACCCCCGGGCGCGCGTCTTCGTGTAGCCCTTTCAGGATTGACGGTTGCCGAGCAGTTCCGCGACGGCGAGGGTGGAGGACAGGATATCCTTCTCTTTATCGACAATATTTTCCGTTTCACTCAGGCCGGTTCCGAGGTGTCAGCTCTCTTGGGCCGAATGCCTTCAGCCGTAGGTTATCAGCCGACACTTGCCTCTGAAATGGGTATGCTTCAGGAAAGAATCACATCTACGAAGCAAGGTAGTATCACGTCTGTGCAGGCAATTTATGTGCCGGCCGACGACTTGACAGACCCGGCCCCGGCAACAACGTTCAACTTCCTGGATGCCACAACGGTGTTGAGCCGTAAAATTGCCGAGCTCGGTATCTATCCGGCGGTAGACCCTCTGGACTCTACCTCACGAATCCTTGACCCGAATATCATAGGCGAGGACCATTATAACACTGCCCAGGCTGTGAAACAGCTTCTTCAGAAATATAATGAGCTTCAGGATATTATCGCGATCCTTGGTGTTGACGAACTTTCAGACTCCGACAAACTTGTGGTTGCAAGAGCACGCAGGGCGCAGAGATTCCTTTCACAGCCTTTCCATGTGGCCGAACAGTTCACAGGCCTTCCCGGCGTGATGGTGCCGTTGGCTGAGACAATCCGTGGATTCAAGATGATTCTCTCCGGAGAAGTCGATGAATATCCCGAGCAGGCATTCCTGAATGTCGGCACTATTGATGAGGCTATAGCCAAAGGTAAGAAAATGTTGGCTGAAGTTAATTAAAAGTTTAATAGCATAGACAACGGATATGACACTCGAAATCATTTCCCCGAGCGAAATAGTGTTTAATGGTGAGGTGGAGGCTGTTACTCTTCCCGGTGTTGCCGGCAAGTTTACGGTTTTGAAAAACCATGCCTCATTGATATCCGTATTGAAAGAGGGCAACGTGAGATATCTTCAGAATGGAGAAGAGAATTCTGTGGAAATTCGCGGAGGTTTGGCAGACATCGACCTTAATAAGATTGCAGTATGCGTTTATTGATGAATAAAAGGTTTTCCGTCATATTGATATTCCTGATGGTGATAGGATTGTTTAATCCTGTTTCCCTCAAGGCCTCGGAAGAGGAGGGGAATATCGATGTAAAAGAGATAATTTTCCATCACCTTGGCGACGGTTATGGCTGGGAGGTGCCTTTCAGTCATGTCTATCGCATTCCGTTGCCTGTAATAGTAAGGGCTGAAGATGGCAAATGGATCTGTTTTTCATCAGCAAGACTAACGGAATATCTTGAGGAGACCGATCCGACCACAGGTAAGGTTCATGTGATTGCGGCGCCTAAGATTGTAGATGTTGAAAAAGATGGCAAAACTTATCAGTTTGTGCTTGCTCATGTAAGCAAACATAAGAATAAGGTAGTCCAGATTTTCCCTATGGCTCCGGAAGAGGAGGCAAAGGTGAAATCAGAGGCTAAAAACAATCCTGAGATTCAGGGCGACATCGACAAGGCTGAAGCCGTGATCGGCGGTTATGTAGGTTTCAATGAAGTTTATTATAAGGAATATAAACCCCACGATATCTCCATCACCAAGAATGTGTTGGCATTGTTAATCGCAGCCGTTATCGTAACAGCCATGGTGATGTCGGTTGTGTGGTGGTATTATCGCAAGGGAATGAAAGCTCCGCGCAAGGGCGTGGGCTTTATGGAAATGCTTATAGATTTCATATATTCCGGAGTGATAAAAGCCACTCTTCACGAGAGGGCAAAAAAATATGCTCCGTTCCTGCTGACATGTTTCTTCTTCATTCTCGTGATGAACCTTGTAGGCTTGATAGTCATTTTCCCCGGAGGAGCAAACCTCACAGGCAACATTGCCATAACCCTTGTGCTTGCGGTATTGGTTTTCATAATAACCAATATTATGGGATCGAAACATTACTGGAAGGAGATATTCTGGCCGGATGTGCCCTTATTCCTGAAGTTCCCGATTCCAATCATGCAGTTTATCGAGATATTCGGTATCTTCACTAAGCCGGCTGCCTTGTGTGTCCGTCTCTTTGCCAACATGATGGGCGGCCACATGATTGTCATCACTTTGACGCTTCTTATCTTCATTTTCGCAGCTTTTGGCGCAGTGGCGGCAGGCGGCTCAGTGTTTGTGTCAGTTCTTTTCTCGATATTCATGCTTTGTCTTGATGTGCTGGTAAGCTTTATCCAGGCCTACGTTTTCACGCTTCTTGCCACAATCTTTATCTCAATGAGCACCGATAAGGGTCATCACGAAGCTCACGGACATAAGGAAGAAACAAAGGAGGAAGCTCAGCCGGCTCCGCAGGGGAATCAGGTGGCCAAAGCTTAACCCGGGAATAAAAAATAAGAAATAAATTAAGAGATAATAAAGAAAAAATAAAACTTTAAACTATAATAACTATGTTATCAATGATTTTAGCAGCAGAAACAGCACTTGGTGCATTGGGTGCAGCTCTTGGAGCAGGTATAGCAGCTATTGGAGCAGGTATAGGTATCGGTAATATCGGCAGCAGCGCTATGGAAGCAATCGCTCGTCAACCGGAAGTGGCCGGCGACATTCGTTCAAACATGATCGTGATCGCAGCTCTTATCGAAGGTGTAGCCCTGTTCGCAGTTATCGTATCTGCCCTCGCTTTGTTTATCTAAAAAGCGGAAAACAAATTTCAACTTTAAAAATTTAGAAAATGGAACTATTCACTCCCGACTTTGGCTTGGTCTTCTGGATGTTTATAGCATTCATCATCCTCTTTGTGGTGCTTGCAATCTGGGGATGGCCCGTGATACTTAAAAATATGGATCAACGTGCAGACACGATCGACAAGGGAGTAGAATATGCACGTGAGGCAAAGGCTCAGCTTGATTCAGCCAAAGAGCAGGCTCAGAAATATATGGAAGAGGCCCAGCAACAGCAGGCCGAAATGCTGAGAGAGGCTGCAAGGATGAAGACCCAGCTGATTGAGGAGGCAAGGAAAGAGGCTTCCGATGAGGCTAAGAAGGTGATGGATGCCGCAAAGGTTTCCATCGAACAGCAAAGGAAAGAGGCTGAATTGCAATTCCGCAACGAAGTCAGCAAATTCTCTCTCAATATCGCTGAAAAGGTGGTTAGAAACAATCTTTCCGACGATAAATCGCATGCCGCTCTTGTTGATAAAATGCTTGATGAAATAGAGAGCAACTGAGAAGATGGACAACGGACTCATACCCAGCAGATACGCTAAGGCGCTTTATAAGTTTGCTCTTGAAAGAGGGGAGACCAAAAGTCTCTATGAGCTTTCGAAAAGAGTGATAGATGCGTTTCAGAAGAATCCTGATTTACAGAAGGTCTTGGCCAACCCGTTTATAGTGAACGAAGATAAGAAGACTCTTCTTCTTTCCGCATCCGGAGAGGATCCCAACGGAATCTTCAGGCAATTTGTAGATCTGATCCTTAATCAGAAAAGAGTGGAATTTGCTTATGCCATGATGCTCGCCTATAGAGATATCTACCGTAGAGAGAACCATATTTCACAGGCAAAGATCACCACAGCCTCTAAACTTGATGATGCAAGAATGGAGAAACTCAGGCATCTGGTTTCTTCAGCCTTCAAGAACTCGGAAATCGAATTCTCGGAAGCAGTTGATCCCAATCTTATTGGAGGCTTTGTAATCGATGTTGACTCCGTAAGGATGGATGCCTCATTGAGCAATGAACTTGAACAACTACGTCAAACACTTTTAAGTTAAGAAAAGAAAATGCTTAACCCCAGCGAAATATCAGATATATTAAAAAAGCAACTTGAGAATGTGACTTCGAAAGCTAAATTCGAAGAAGTGGGCACTGTCTTGGAAGTAGGAGACGGTGTGGCCCACGTCTACGGACTTGAGAATGTGCGTTCCAATGAGCTCGTGGAATTTGAAAATGGAGTGAAGGGAGTGGCACTTAACCTTGAAGAAAGCAATGTAGGTGTAGTGTTGCTCAATAATGTAAACAGTATCACGGAGAATATGTCGGTGAAACGCACCGGTGAGATCGCTTCTATTCCGGTAGGAGAGGGGCTCTTGGGTCGCGTAATCAATATCCTTGGCGAACCGATCGACGGCAAAGGGCCCATCGAGGGAGAACTTCTCAACATGCCGTTGGAAAGGAAGGCTCCGGGCGTTATCTTCCGTCAGCCAGTAAATCAACCGCTGCAGACAGGTCTGAAAGCTGTCGACGCGATGATTCCAATCGGTCGCGGCCAGCGTGAGCTTATCATCGGCGACCGCCAGATCGGTAAGACGGCAATCGCTATCGACACTATTATCAATCAGCGTCAGAACTATTTAGCCGGCAAACCCGTATATTGCATCTATGTTGCAATCGGACAGAAAGGTTCATCTGTGGCTTCTTTGGTCCATACACTTGAAAAATACGGCGCAATGGACTATACTGTGGTGGTGGCTGCTACGGCTTCCGACTCTGCTTCCATGCGTTATTACAGTCCGTTTGCAGGCGTGGCGATAGGAGAATATTTCAGAGACACCGGTCGCGACGCGCTCATCGTCTATGATGACCTTTCCAAACAGGCAGTCGCATATCGTGAAATCTCCCTTATCTTGAAGCGTCCTTCAGGTCGTGAGGCATATCCGGGTGATATTTTCTATCTCCATTCACGTCTTCTCGAACGTGCCGCCAAGATTATTGACAACCAGGAAGTGGCTTCAAATATGAACGACCTTCCCGAAGTGCTCAAGCCTATTGTAAAAGGAGGCGGCTCTTTAACTGCCCTCCCGATTATCGAAACACAGGCCGGCGACGTTTCTGCATATATTCCTACAAACGTAATTTCAATCACCGACGGTCAGATCTTCCTTGAGACAAGTCTCTTTAACCAAGGTATACGTCCTGCCATCAACGTGGGTATCTCCGTGTCTCGTGTAGGTGGTAATGCTCAGATTAAGGCCATGAAAAAAGTTGCGGGAACATTGAAGATTGCACAGGCACAGTTCCGTGAACTTGAAGCCTTCACAAAATTTGGTGGCGATATCGACCCGGTCACCGCTAAAGTGATCGACAGGGGACGTAAGAACCAGCAATTGCTCATCCAGCCTCAGTATCAGCCCTGGCCTGTAGAAAATGAAATCGCAGTTATATATTGTGGTGTAAACGGTCTTCTTGAGAATGTTCCTCTTGACAAGGTGCAGGAATTTGAAGATCTTTTCATTCAGCTTCTCAAAGCGAAATATCAGACCGAAGTGCTCGATCAGCTTAAAGCCGGCATCCTCAATGATGATATTGAAAAGAAACTGAGAGAATGTGCCGGAGAGATAGCCTCTCGTTATAAATCATAAACAAAATAGGATAAAGGATAGGAATGGCAACACTCAAAGCCTTAAGGATTAGAATCGGTTCCGTGTCATCGAGTGAGAAAATCACCGGTGCCATGAAGATGATATCCTCAGCCAAGGTGCATAAGAATGAAATGGAGCTAAAGAAATTGCTTCCTTTCAGAAAACAGGTGGATTCCATCATGGCTCATCTCCTTGCTACAGGACTTGAATTCAATTCTCCTCTGATAGTGAAAAGAGAGGTAAAGAAAGCCGCTATTGTAGTCTACGGTAGCGACGACGGCTTGTGTGGTGCTTATAATATCAACATATTCAAGTTTTTGCTTACTCAGATCCGAAATTTTCGCGATCAATATGGCAACGCCGAGCTTACAATCATTCCTGTCGGGAAGAAAATAGCGAATGCGTGTAAGAAACTCGAACTTCCGGGAGTGGATGTGAAAGTTGCTCCCGATGGAGTGGATTCGAAAATGAACGGTGACAAGGTCAATGAATTCACACTCGGACTGAGGAAGGACTTTGAAGATGGAACCCTGGATTTGATTCAGACGGTCTATATGCGTTATTTCTCCATGAGCCGTCAAAGACCTACTGTGGAAACTTTGTTCCCGGTGAGTCCGGAAGTGGAAAACGCTGCAGAAGAGGAGAAGAAGGATGACAATAAATTCTATCTTTTCGAGCCGGATCCCGACAGCATTTTTAATGAGGTGCTCCCGATGTTTGTGCTTTCCACCATGCAGGAAATCACAATTGAGAATCGCACATCAGAGCAGGCGGCGAGAGTGATGGCCATGCAAAGCGCCAACGATAACGCCAAGAAACTTCTTGAGGAGCTTCAACTTGAATATAACAAACTCCGCCAACAGGCTATTACCACAGAACTTCTTGATATTCTTGGCGGTCAGACGGAGAGATAACAAAGATTTTGAAATCATTGATTTGATACAGATAAAGATATAAAAATAAATGGGTAGTATTAAGGAATATTTCACGGAAGCTGCAAAGGGAATTAAAAGTCTCGTTGACGGTATGGTCGTGACCGGAAAGGAATTGGTCACTCCGAAAATCACCGAACAGTATCCGGAAAATCGTGCGACATTGCAAGTGGCCGACAGATTCCGTGCCGAACTGACTCTTATTTATGATAAAGATGGCAGGCACAAATGTATCGGCTGCGGAATTTGTCAGATGAATTGCCCTAACGGCACAATTCAATTGACAACTAAGATGGTGGAATTGCCCGATGGCAAGAAAAAAAGAAAGCTCGACAAATATATGTATGATTTGGGAAGCTGCACTTTCTGTATGTTGTGCGTGACCACCTGTCCGCAAGACGCCCTCGAGTTTTCCAATGACTTCGAACAGGCAACATTCACGCGTGGTTCCTTAATGAAACAACTGAATTATCGTCCCGAACCTAAGGATGATAGTCCGGCTCCGGCTCCGAAACCGGCAATTGACCCTGAAAAGCTTGCCAAAATAAAAGCTGAAGCTCTTGCCAAGGCTGCCAAGATAAAAGCTGAAAGAGAAGCGGCAGCCAAAGCGGCGGCTGAAGGCGCGGATTCAAAAGCCGACCAAAAGCCTGAGGCCCCTAAGGTTGAAACTCCTAAAGAGGAGGCAAAACCGGAAGAGCCGAAGAAAGAGGCCCCCAAAGCTGAAGAGGCTGTGAAAGCTGAAGAAACTCCGAAATCCGAAACATCAGAAGAAACTAACAATAAGGAATAACCCTTAAAGAGAAAATTCAAACTAACTAACATAATGGATTCTGTAGGAAATATAATAATCTATTTCATCATAGCGATAGCCATATTGATATTTTCCTTTAAGGCTGTCACTTCTAAGAAAATCCTGAGAGCTGCCACCTATCTGTTGTTTGTGCTGCTTGGCACTGCCGTTTTCTATTTCCAGATGGGATATCAGTTTTTGGGAGCTGTCCAGATAGCAGTGTATGCAGGCGGCATTATGGTGCTTTTCGTATTTGCCATTTTACTGACCCACAAACCGAATGAGAAAGACGCCCCTCTGCGCACTCACCGCAAGCTCTGGGGTGTGCTTGTGTCTATAGCTGCTGCAATAGTTCTCATATTCGCAGTCTTCTATATGCCGTTGATTCATGGATTCTCATTGGTAGACTGTCTGAGTGCAAGCAAAGAGATAACAATGCACGATATAGGCGTGGCATTCACCGGTGGAGATAAATTCCAATATCTGTTGCCGTTTGAAGCGATAAGCGTCTTGTTGCTGGCATGTATAATCGGCGGTGTCACAATCGCTCGCAAAAATTAAAGATAGAATATGAAGCTGACTATGTTATGGTATCTGGTGCCCAGCATCATAATGTTTGTGTGTGGCATCTACGGGTTTATGACCCGGAAAAACCTTATAGCGATATTGATATCCCTTGAACTGATGCTTAATTCAGCCGACCTGAATTTTGTGATTTTCAACCGCTATCTTTTCCCCGGAAGCATGGAGGGAATGATCTTCACTCTTTTTGCTGTGGCGCTGGCAGCTGCTGAAACTGCCGTGGCAATCGCTATTATTATAAATATATACCGGGCTGTCGGAAGCACCGATATTAATGAAGTAAAACAAATGAAATTCTAAGATATGGAGGTAACAATTCCCATTCTTATTCTTGCGATACCCATCTTCATGTTCCTGCTCTTAGGGTTGGGAGGTGTGAAAATGTCGCATAAGGTTGCCGGTATCCTCGGTATATGCGGTCTCGGCACAACAGCAGCGTTGGCATATATTGTGGCCTGCACTTATTATTTCAGCGGAGATCCTCTCTTTATTGTTGACGGTGTGCGCCAGCAATATCAGGTTTTCGACGTGACATGGCTTGCCTTTACTCAAAACTTGGTGGTAAAGATCGGCTTCCTCCTGGATCCGATTTCAGCGTTGATGCTGATTGTCATCACCACAATCTCATTCATGGTCCATCTTTATAGCTGGGGCTATATGGAGGGCGAGAAAGGTTTCCAACGCTACTATGCATTCCTTTCCCTCTTCACCTTTTCCATGCTTGGGCTTGTAGTTGCCACCAACATTTTCCAGATGTATATCTTCTGGGAGCTTGTGGGTGTTTCTTCATATCTTCTGATCGGCTTCTTCTATAAATTGCCGTCGGCTGTATCAGCTTCAAAGAAAGCATTTATAGTAACACGTTTCGCCGATCTCGGTTTCTTGATCGGTATCTTGTTGTTGTCATACTACACAGACACCTTCAACTTCGTGGAGCTGACCCAGAATCCGGAGCTTGTGCTTGGCACTACCGGTGGCGCCACTTATATGGGAGCTTCCGTGCTGACATGGGCCATGGTGCTCATCTTCTCGGGAGGTATGGGTAAATCGGCTATGATGCCTCTTCATATATGGCTTCCGGATGCAATGGAGGGTCCGACTCCCGTTTCAGCCCTCATCCACGCCGCTACAATGGTTGTTGCCGGTGTGTATCTCGTGGCAAGATTGTTCCCGGTGTATTGTGTGGTGGATTTCTCGCTCACATTTATATGCTGCGTTGGTGCCATCACAGCCTTCTATGCCGCTATGGTGGCCTGTGCGCAGACAGATATCAAGAGAATCCTCGCATTCTCGACAATCTCTCAGATTGCCTTCATGATGGTTTCTATCGGCGTTGCCTATGACAAACCAATCGAGGGAATGCATTATTCCGGCTTGGGTTATATGGCAGGTATGTTCCATCTCTTCACCCACGCAATGTTCAAAGCCTTGTTATTCCTTGGGGCAGGCGCTCTTATTCATGCCGTTCACTCCAACGAATACACAGCAATGGGTGGGCTGAGAAAATATATGCCGATCACCCACTGGACCTTCCTTATCGGATGTCTTGCAATTGCCGGTATCTGGCCGTTTGCCGGATTCTTCTCAAAAGACGAAATGCTGGCTGCGATGTTCAACCGTCATTGGTTCTGGGGCGCCTGGATGACTATGGTTGCAGGTCTCACCGCTTTCTATATGTTCCGTCTCTATTTCCTCGTGTTCTGGGGCAAAGAGAATCCTCATTATAAGGAACATCGCCCGCACGACGGTCCTTGGGTAATGTCTCTGCCGTTGATTCTGCTTGCCGGAGTCTCAATTTGCGCCGGATGGATTCCTTTCGGAGAATTTGTGACATGGAACGGTGAACCTTATCATATTCACATTGAAGCTCCGGTGGCCTGCACAAGCCTTATCGTAGCCGTAGCAGCAATCATACTGGCAGCTATAATGTATATGAAACCGAATTCGCTTCCCGCCAAATTCAAAAACGCTGTCCCGGCCTTATGGACAGCCGCCAACCGTCGCTTCTATTGGGATGAGATATATCAATTCATCACCCACAAGATAATCTTCGGAATTATCTGTAAGAGCATAGCATGGTTCGACCGCCATGTGATAGATGCCACAATGGATGGATTCGCAAAGATCACTCAGAGCCTCTCATTCAGGATTCGCGGAATGCAGTCCGGACAGATTCAGGGATATGTCGGCTGGTATATCACCGGTGCGGTTGTAATAGCAGCTATTGCTTGGCTCTGTTTCGCATAAATGAAGGCTTTCAAATAAATTTTCAACTGACAACTGACAACTGACAACTAAATAACATCATGTTTGAAAATATATTAATCTGGTTTGTAGTAATACCGATCGCCATGATGGCGGGTCTCGGACTATGTCACAACAGCGGCATGAAGGCAATCCGCACTGTTATGGTGGTTTGCTCGACAGTATTGCTCGGTCTTGCAATCTGGTTATGTTGCGACTTCCTTCGTCTGCGCGAAATGGGAGTGACAGACGAAATGCTCTTTACGGGCAGCTGGATGTGGTATGCGCCGCTCAATATTCATCTTGCAGTCGGCGTTGACGGTATATCCGTTTTGATGATTCTGCTTTCAGCTATCATCGTTTTCGCCGGAACGTTTGCATCATGGAAAATCGATCCGCTTCCCAAAAACTTCTTCCTTTGGTATGCTTTGCTGAGCACGGGAGTTTTCGGCTTCTTTATCTCCATCGACATTTTCACAATGTTTATGTTTTATGAAGTAGCCCTTATCCCGATGTATCTTCTTATTGGAGTATGGGGCACGGGTAGAAAGGAATACTCGGCAATGAAGCTTACCCTCATGCTTATGGGAGGATCGGCTTTCCTTATGTTGGGTCTGCTCGGCATCTATTGGCACAGCGCGCCGGAAGGAGGACAACTCACATGGAATATCCTTGAAATATCGCATAATGCATCGATAGATCCGAATTGGCAATATATGCTCTTCTGCTTCACATTCGTAGGATTCGGAGTTTTAGGAGCTATGTTCCCGTTCCATACATGGAGTCCTGACGGCCATGCCAGCGCGCCCACCGCAGTGTCAATGCTTCATGCCGGCGTGCTTATGAAACTTGGAGGTTACGGTTGTTTCCGTATCGCCATCTTCCTGTTGCCGCAGGCTGCCAATGAGCTCGCATGGATATTCATTATCCTTACAGGTGTTAGTATTGTCTACGGAGCATTCTCTGCATGTGTGCAAACCGACCTTAAATATATCAATGCATATTCGTCGGTGTCTCACTGCGGCATGGTTCTCTTCGCAATCCTGATGCTCAACTGCACGGCAATGACAGGAGCAATCATGCAGATGTTGTCACATGGTTTGATGACGGCTCTATTCTTTGCCCTCATCGGTATGATCTACGGCCGCACACACACCCGCGACATCCGTCAGATGGGAGGCCTCATGAAAATCATGCCCTACCTTGGTGTTTGCTATATGATTGCCGGTTTCGCTTCATTAGGTCTTCCGGGTCTTTCCGGATTCGTGGCTGAAATGACAATATTCGTGGGTTCATTCCAGGAAGCTGACGTGTTCCACAGAATTTTTGTGATCTGCGCTACAACAGCCATCGTTATCACAGCAGTCTATATCCTCAGAGTAGTCGGCAAGCTTTTGCTTGGACCGGTGCAGGATGATCATCATCTCACCCTTACCGATGCAACTTGGTTTGAACGGCTTTCAACCGTTACCTTGATACTATGTATCGCCGGTATCGGCTGCTTCCCCAACTGGATTAACGAAGCAATCCAACATAGCTTCGCGCCGATTATAAATGCTTTGCAGGCCGGCGTTTTATAAATGAATTGAATGTTTGACAAGATATAACAGGCGTTTCAAAAATGACTTATTCACAGTTTGGACACATGATTCCCGAGATGATAGTGCTCGGAATATTCATCCTTGTGTTTCTATTTGATACTTTCTCAGGAGAAAAGGCCAAAAAGATACTGACTCCTTTTACAGCCATCCTTTTTGCATTAGGCACAATTGCTATATGGATAATCCCGCCGGCCGGAGAGACAGTATTTGGCGGCATGTATATCAACGACACTGCAACAAATGCCATCAAGGCTATTCTGAATGTCGGAGTCTTTATTGTGCTTCTCCAAAGTGCAAAATGGGTTGACAGCGAAGGCGTAGCTGTTAGGAAAGGCGAATTCTATGAATTGTTGCTCGTGACGTTGTTCGGAATGTATCTGATGGTTTCAGCAAGACACTTCCTTCTCTTTATCATAGGGCTCGAATCGGCTTCCTTGCCTTTGGCAGCGTTGGTGGCTTTCAACAAACGTAAATACGAAAGCAATGAAGCAGCCATCAAGTATATAATGACAGCAGTGTTCTCTTCGGCAGTGTTGCTCGTAGGTTTGTCTTTCGTGTATGCTTTCTCCGGTGGATCCCTTTATTTCACGGATCTTGCAATGAACATCAGCAAAGGTGAAACCAGCGGCCTCTTGCTTGTGGCTTTAGCCTTCATGATTGCCGGAATAGGTTTCAAACTGTCATTAGTGCCGTTCCATCTTTGGACAGCCGACGTTTATCAGGGAGCCCCGACAGCTGTAACGAGTTATCTGTCGGTGGTGTCAAAAGGAGCCGCAGCATTCGCATTCTTCGTAATCTTCACTCAATGTTTCGGAGCGGTATATTCCGATGCTTGGGAATGGATGATGTATGGAGTGATAATACTTACAATCACTGTCGGTAATCTCTTCGCGCTCCGTCAGAAGAATATGAAACGCTTTATGGCTTTCTCTTCAATTTCACAGGCCGGATATATCATGCTTGGTGTGATGGCATCGGAAACTTTGGGTCTCGCAGGGATGATGTTCTATATCTTCGTATATGTAGTGAGCAATCTTGGAGCCTTCCTCGTGATTAACACGATTGAAGAACAGACCGGCCATATATCCATGGACGACTATAATGGTCTTCACAAGACCAATCCATGGTTATCATTCGCTATGACATTGGCTATGTTCTCATTGGCCGGTATACCTCCTTTTGCAGGGTTCTTCAGTAAGATACTTATTTTCACATCTGTCACTTCAACCAATTCATGGGCTCTTTACATGCTTGTATTGGTGGCCTTGATAAATACAATCATTTCATTGTATTATTATCTGTTGGTAGTGAAAGCTATGTGGATCAGCAAGGATGAACCGAAAGTCGGCGCCCTTCGCACAGTGCGTTGCGAGAAAGTCGGATTATGGTTATGTGTAGCCGGTATCATATTCTTCGGTCTTGTTCCCTATATCTATCAATACTGCTATGATGCTGTTGTGAATTCTCTCCATATCCTTACAGCTATCATGCCCTAAACAATTCAAGAATCAGACCATAATACTCTCTTTAATATATAGGAGTCGTTCTCTTTCGGAACGGCTCCCTTATCATTAGGAAAGCCGTGAATCGCAAAGTTTCGCTATGAAATATAAAAGCCTTATATTCATAATCGTTGGAATAAGTTTGTTTTTATCGTCAGGTTGCAGGAGATA
>JAFLTV010000028.1 GCA_022509105.1 Muribaculaceae bacterium
CCTAATTATTAATGACAAAAATAATGAATTTTACATTCCCCCGAAAATTTAAATGACAAAAACCTACATTCCCCCGAAAATTTAAATGACAAAAACCTACATTTCCCCGAAAAATTTATTCTATTATTTTTTCAAATTTATAAGCATTGAGATTGAGGAGTAGTCCGAAAGAAATTTTCTAAAGTTAATGGCTGAAACCGAATTCTTAAAACTATGTTGCAGCCTGTATATTTTGACATGGCGCCTTTATATAATCAATTATATTTTTTATTTTTGCAATTATTATCATGATTTTAGCGTATCTTATATTAAGAAAGCTTTTATTTATTAAGAAACGCATATCGTTAATCTTTCAAAATGTTTAGAAACGGATTCTCAGGTTTTATGGCCCACATGCCGCCTGTCACAAAAAATCTTATTATAATAAATGTAATCGTGTGGGCAGTCGAAGCCATATTTCCAAAATTTGGCAATACGATTATCAACGTCTTGGGACTGCATCTTCTTGGGGCACATCAGTTTAACCCCATTCAATTGATCACATACATGTTTGTGC
Organism: Muribaculaceae bacterium; assembly: GCA_022509105.1. Classification (GTDB taxonomy): domain Bacteria; phylum Bacteroidota; class Bacteroidia; order Bacteroidales; family Muribaculaceae; genus Lepagella. The sequence goes on from JAFLTV010000028.1 coordinate 557, forward strand.
ATGCTTCAAGAAATCCATGGCATCTTCTTTTCAATATGTTTTCCCTATGGATGTTTGGGTCGATTCTTGAACGCATTTGGGGTTCACGACGCTATTTCATATTCTATTTTGTCTGTGGCATAGGAGCTGCCGTGGTGCAGGAAATAGTGTGGCTTTCAACTTGGATGCATGACTACACTTCGGGAATCGCCAAAATGAATGGCATAACTTTCGAACATGCCCGTCAGATCATAGATGAGGCCGTTAAAACTCACGACGTAAGTTTCACCAACGCGATAGCTTCTTTTAAAAATTCTTTTGTCACTATAGGAGCTTCCGGTGCCGTCTACGGTTTGCTGTTAGGCTACGCTTGTGTTTTCCCGAATCAGCCCTTATATCTTTTCTTTATCCCCGTGCCTATAAAAGCCAAATACATGATGATAGGCTACGGATTGATTGAATTCTTCTTAGGATTTAACGGTGGCGACACTATCGCCCATTTTGCACATCTCGGAGGTATGCTCTTCGGCCTTATTTTCATACTCTATTGGAGAAAGAAGGGCACTTTGAGAGGTAGTTCTTTCTATTAAAGATGTTTGCAATAAAAATCGTCAGCCCCTTTTTCATGCTGGCCATGAAAATAATTTCGGCAGTGGTGTTCTTCGTCACTGTCTTGTCGGCTTTCGGTGGGCGCGTCAATCCCGAATGGTTTGCTTTCCCGGCTGTCTTATGTCTGGCCTTTCCCTATATGGCTATCCTCACTATTTTACTTACTATTTTTTGGGGACTGTCACGGAAAATAATCTTTTGCGGCTTGGGAATCCTCACTATCATTATATGTCTGACTCCTCTTAGCGTGGCGTTCCCTATCGGTTTTTCAAGCTCGCCGCAAGATGGCTCTCAGACTTTTAAAATTGTTTCCTGGAATGTTATTCACACCCGCGATTTAAGGCAGCCTGACTATCCCGGCAATCGTGCGGTGGAATGGATGATGAAATCCGGAGCAGACGTTATTTGTCTCACAGAGCTGCTCAATTTCTCCAAAGAATTCAAGAATCTTTCAAAAGAAGGGATGGATTCCCTGAATAAGCTCTATCCCTATAAGGCGGGGGTCAGTTCAAACGATATCAAGGTCATGTCTAAATATCCCGTTAAAAGAATTGATAAATATCTTTTAGACAAGGGTTATTGCCGTTTTGATTTCTTTAAGGTTTCTTTTCCGGAAAACAAGGAGTTGTTTGTGGGGATGGTTCATCTTGATTCTTTCGGACTCTCGGAAGAGGAACGTCGCATTGTGACTGAAATCAATTCTGTCAAGACTGCCAAAACCAGCATTCAGGAATTTGAAGGGCCCATCCGTTCCAAAATGGGAAGCGCCTTTAGGAAACGTGCCCAAAATGCAACCAAACTAAGAGAAATAATCGATGATATCTCGCCTGATATTCCCTTGATTATCTGCGGGGATTTCAATGATGTGCCGACTTCATGGACCTATAATATCGTCCGTGGCGACGACATGAGAGATGCCTATGCCGAAACAAATTTCGGACCGGCAATCACTTACAACCTCCATGCTTTTTATTTCCATATCGACCAGATGCTCTATAGAGGACCCATCAAAGCCTTGGATCTAACTGTAGATAAAATCAACACTTCAGACCATTATCCTCTCGTGGGTGAATTTGAATTTCTTAATAAATAACTTACCCTCTATAGCCCTTCATATCCTCTTTTTTAACAATTTTCATTATATTTGCAATCAACAAACAAACCAAATACTCATATATGAAATCAATTTTAAAATCAGCTGCGACGTTGTTTTTTTGCGCAGCTCTAATATCTCCTGTTATGGCAGAAGAACATAAAAATCCCTTCCTTTCTCCTTACGGCAATGAATACAAGATTCCTCCTTTCCAGGATATTCAGGTAGGCGATTTTATCCCTGCTATCAAAGCCGGTATCGAAGAACAGAAACAAAACATCCGAAAAATTGTCGTGAATCGTGCTGTGCCTGATTTCGACAACACTATTCTTCCTCTGGAAAATATCTCTCCGATTCTCGACAGAGTGGCTTCTGTTTTCTATCACTATGACGCAGCTTTGTCCACTGATGAATTCGCCGCTATGGCTGAAGAGGCTATTCCATTGCTTAATGAAGCGGCAAATCAGATTAACCTCGACCCGGAGCTTTTCAAGAAAATTCAGGCTGTCTATGAAAACCGCGACAATCTGAATTTGACTCCCGTGCAGAAAAGAGTTGTTGAAAAATACTACAAACAATTTGCAGAGCAAGGGGCCGCCCTTCCGGAAGATAAGAAAAAGGAACTTATCAGAATCAATGATGAACTCTCAAAACTCTTCATCCAATATAACAAGAATCTTCTGAATGCCACCAACTCTTTCTTTGTGACGGTCTATAATGAAGATGACCTTGCCGGGCTCCCCGAATCTTCCATAGCAATGGCGAGGGAAGAAGCCAAGGCCAGAGGTCTTGACGGACTTTGGGTGTTTACTCTTCATGCTCCAAGCCGTCTTCCTCTCCTGACTTATGCTCAGAATCGCGGACTTCGTGAAGCCGTCTATAAAGGCTACACCACATTGGCTTCCTATGGCGACAACAATAATTATCCCGTGATTAAAAAGATTGTGGCTCTCAGGGCTGAAAAAGCCAAAGTCATGGGCTTTGACAATTTCGCTCAGATGATGACATCACGCGTAATGGCAGGAACTCCCGAGGCTGCCACCAACTTGTTGCTTCAGGTGTTCGAACCGGCTGTGAAACGCAGTGCAGAAGAAGTGGCTGATATGCAGGCAATAGTTGATGCCGAAGGCGGCAATTTCAAAATCGCGCCCTGGGATTATTACTACTATGCCGAAAAGGTGAAGAAACAGAAATATGACCTCGATGAAAGTGAGGTCCGTCCTTATTTCTCTCTTGAGAATGTTATGAAAGGCCTTTTCACGGCTGCCGAAAAATTATATGGAATAAAGATGGTGGAAATGCCCGATGCACCCAAATGGTTGGATGAAGTCACTGTTTATGAAGTGCAGGATGCTAAAACCGGCGAACATGTGGCTGTGTTTATGACAGACTATTTCCCTCGTGCCTCTAAACGCCAGGGTGCCTGGATGGAACAAATGCAGAGTGCAGGCCTTTATGAAGATGGCAACCGTCGTCCGATAGTTTATAACATTGGTAATTTCACTCCTCCGGCAGGGGATTCTCCGGCTCTCCTCACAATTGATGAAGTGGAGACTACTTTCCATGAATTCGGCCATGCCCTGCAGGCTATCCTGTCTCAAGCTCCCTATCGTTCAATCGCAGGAACTAATGTAGACAGAGACTTTGTGGAAATGTGTTCTCAGATCAATGAACATTGGGCATTCTCTCCGGAACTCCTTAAGATATATGCAAAACATTATAAAACAGGCGAAACAATACCTGATGATCTGATTCAAAAGCTCAATAATGCTTCAAAATTCAATCAGGGATTCATCACTACTGAATTAGCCGGAGCCGCTCTTCTTGACCTGGAATGGGGACAGTCTGACGGCAACACCGATGTGCCGGAATTTGAAGTTGCCGTGGCTGAAAAAATCGGCATGCCAAAAGAAATAACATATCGTTATCGTTCTCCATATTTCAAGCATATTTTTGGAGATGACGGCTATGCTTCAGGCTATTACACTTATCTTTGGAGCCAGGTGCTCGAAGCTGACGCTTGGGAGCTTTTCGAGCAAAACGGCATTTTTGATCCGGAAACGGCAGCAAAATTCAAAGCTACTATTCTGGAAACAGGCGACACGGAAGACCCCATGGTTCTGTTCGAAAGATTCAGAGGCCATAAACCGGATGCCCACGCTCTCTTAAGACTCAGAGGTTTTGAAGATTAACGATGTTTTTATGAAAAGAGCCCTTCTTCTTGCCGCCCACGGCAGAGGAAGGGTTTCTCCTAATCCTATGGTGGGAGCTGTCATAGTCCATGATGGCCGTATCATAGGTGAAGGCTTCCATGCTTTTTATGGTGGACCACACGCAGAAGTGAATGCCATTAATTCTGTGGCTGAATCCGACAGACATCTTCTGAAGGATTCAACCATGTATGTCACCCTCGAACCTTGTGCCCATTACGGAAAAACTCCTCCATGTGCCGAATTATTGGTTAAAACCGGAATCCCACAGGTTGTGATTGCCGCTTCTGATCCCAATCCTCTTGTTGCCGGAAAAGGCATTGAAATTCTTAAGAATGCGGGCGTTGAAGTCGAATGTGGAGTCCTTAAAGAGGAAAGCGAGGAATTGAATCGAAGGTTTATTAAGGCTCACTCTTCATCTCGTCCATGGATTATTTTGAAATGGGCTCAAAGCTCCGACGGATTTATGGCCGCTCTTGATGACAATGGCAATTCCTGTCCGGTTAAATTTTCTTCCCCTATGTCATCTGTCTGGATGCACCGTGAAAGATCCTCTGTTGATGCAATAATGGTGGGTTCCGTCACAGAAAAGACCGACAAACCAAGCCTTACGGTCCGTTTCTGGGGAGGCAATAGTCCTAAGCGAATATATCCTGACAGTCAGATCCCTTTGCCTCTGATGATGGAAAACCTTCGTAAAGATGGAATCACTTCCCTCATGGTGGAGGGTGGACCCAAACTCCTGTCAAGCTTCATTTCCAATGATTTATATGATGAAATACGAGTGGAGACTTCGCCTGTTGTCCTTCATGAAGGTCTCCCGGCTCCGGTCTTGCCCGACGGTCTGATTCTAAAAAATACAACTTTTTGCAGAGATAATATTATATCGGTTTATAGACGTTAAAAAGCCATAAAAAATATCCCCTTAGTGAATTTGCTACATAATTATATGTTTTTTTTCGGTAAGAAATACTAATTTTGCATTTAGTATGCGCGCAAACCGACTAAGAAACATCTTGTTTTTACCTCTGTTGGCTGCAATTGTTTTGTGTGTGCCGGCATGTAATTCTAAATCTGACGAGGAACCCGACATCGTGGTGACTCCGTCTATCGTAGCTGTGAAGAATTTTTATCTGCTGTCTAACGATAGCGTGATGAAGAATCTCGATTCTGTTTTCTTCTCAATCGACCTCAATCACGGAGTCATATTTAACGCCGATTCTTTGCCTAAAGGCACTAAGGTTTCTCGCCTTATTCCTTCCATCACTTTTGCCAACACAATGACATCCGCCGAGCTTTCTTTCAGGAAAGATAACCGGGTGGACACTGTCGTAGATTATCTCTCAAATCCACAGGACTCAATAGACTTCACATCTCCCGTAACTTTGAAGGTTACGGCAGAAAACGGAACTTCTACATTCTCCTACACCATAAAAGTGAATGTTCACACTGTTGATCCCGACACTCTTGGCTGGGCGCTCATATCGACATCGACCCTTCCGTCGAGATTCTCTGATCCTGTGAAACAGAAGACTGTATGGCATAATTCTTCAGCTTACTGCCTTGTGGAAGAAAACGATGGATCTTTCACAATTTCTTCTTGTGCCGATCTTAATGAGGGCCTTTGGGATAAGCAGGAATTCTCTCCCGGTTTTTACCCGGACGTTGAAAGCTTCTCGTCTTCCGATGATTCTTTCTACCTTCTTGCTGATAATGGTGACCTCTACTCTTCTTCCGATTGCCTTTCATGGGAGGACACAGGCATTGAATGGTATTCTGTAATAGGAGGATACGGCAGCTATGTTCTGGGTCTTCAATTCGTTGACGATTCATTCTATTTTACACAATATCCCGCAGCTGATGGAGAAGCTGTCAAATCAGTGCCCGGAAATTTCCCTGTTTCCAAAAGCTCTCAATTAGGAATTATCGAAACCGATTGGGCTGAAAATCCCATAGCTATATTAGCAGGTGGAGTTATGGCAAATGGAGATTTCTCATCGGATATTTGGGGTTTTGATGGCAATAATTGGGCTATTTTAAATTCTTCCGCTTTGCCGGCTCTGGAATCTCCGATGTTAGCAAGATATGTGGTCTATAAAGACACTCCGGCCGCTTTTGCAAAACGTGAGTTCGACGCCTGGTTGCTGTTCGGAGGTGTATTCGACGATGGATCTTTTAATAGCGTAGTATATACATCCATCGACAATGGCGTAACATGGAATGTGGCAGCCGACTCAATGCAGCTCCCGGAAGATTTCCCGCGCCTCAAGAATAGCGATGTGATCGTTGCTAAATATCCTTTGTCTGCAGATTTGAACGATGCTTGGTCTGTAACAAGATCAGCTCTCAATAATGACTACACCATCAATGGTACTGAAATAACCTGGGATTGTCCTTATTTATTCGTATTTGGAGGATATCTCCCCGATTATCAGAGCGGTGTCAATACCACTGTCTGGAGAGGAGTGCTTAACAGATTGCAGTTCACTCCTCAAATATAACCACCTTAGACAACGCTTTCCATAATACTGAAATTAAAAGTGAACCGACTGACCGCATTATCGATAGCTTCCCTTTATATCCTTTTTGAAACTTTGGATATGAAAGCTCAGGAAGATTACCGCTTTGATTTTGGCGGTGGCATTGGTATGACCGGTTATCTTGGAGACGCAAACACCGCTAATCTTTGGCAACATCCCTCCTGGGATGTGGAAGTGCTGTTCCGTTATATTGCGACACCCCGTTGGAATTTTAAAACAAACTTTTATGTCGGTGGCCTTTCCGGAAATTCTGCCGACATGACAAACGTTTTTCCTGATAATAACTCATATAAGTTTTCCACCACCTTTTATGAATTGGGGGAAATGGCGGAATTCCATTTCTTCAACTACGGAATGGGGGAAACCTACCGGCATCTTAAACGATTCACCCCTTATATCACGGGGGGACTCGGTCTCACAGCATGGAGTGTGAGCGGACATGGGGGTGTTGCTTTCACCATCCCTCTGGGATTAGGCGTGAAGTTCAAGCTCCGGGAAAGATTGAACCTCGGACTTGAATTCCTTATGAAAAAGACTTTTACCGACCGTCTTGACGGCCCCGACCTGGCCGACCCGTTCGGAATTAAAAGTTCTTTTATGAAAAACACGGATTGGTATTCCACCCTCACCTTCACTATCAGCTACGAATTCAGCAAGAGGTGTGCAACCTGCAATTATAAAGATTGATTTAGCAATGACCCCACTGGAGCACAAAATATCACAATTAGACCCCGACAGAATGCCTGTGCATGTCGCAATGATTATGGACGGCAACGGAAGGTGGGCTAAAAGTAAAGGATTTGTCAGAAGCGACGGACACGCAGAGGGTGTCTCTACTGTCCATAGAGTGACCAAACTCTCTTCAGATCTTGGTGTCAAATATCTCACTCTTTATGCTTTTTCAACTGAAAATTGGAATCGCCCGCAGGAGGAAGTCGACACTTTGATGTATCTTATAGGGTGGGCAATCGAACGCGAGCTTCCTGAGCTCTTGGCTAATAATGTGAAGATTAATCTCCTGGGAGATATTGAAAGAATCCCGGAAGATGCCCGCAAACGTCTTTTCTTCGCCAGAAATGAAACCGCTCATTGCACAGGGCTCCAACTCAATATGTGTCTCAGCTATTCTTCGCGGTGGGAAATCACGGAAGCGGCGCGTAAACTGGCTTCTTTGGCCGCTGAAGGAAAACTTGATCCGGCCGACATAAACGAACAGACAATTTCCGATAATCTCTCCACTGCCGGAATGCCCGATCCCGACCTGCTTATACGCACCGGCGGTGAATACAGGATTTCCAACTATCTCCTTTGGCAGATTGCATATAGTGAACTTTATTTCACAAATGCTCTGTGGCCTGATTTTTCCGATGAAGACTATGTTGACGCGATACTCGACTTTCAGAATCGCGAAAGAAGATTCGGAAAAACCAGCGATCAAGTGCGAAATAACAACTAATCTACAGACTGAATGAACGTTTTTCAACGACTATCCATACTCCTGCTTACATTGATTGCCTCTCTGGGTGTTAATGCCCAGACAGAGCAAACCACTGTAATGCTCGACACTATCTATAATCCCGACATCATTTATTCCCCGATTCCCAAAGTATATGAAATTGCAGGGATTCGTGTCGAAGGCATAAATCATGTTGATGATTACATCATTATCGCTAATTCAGGTCTCACCATCGGTGAGAAGGTGGAAGTGCCGGGTGCTATTCTGACTGCGGCAACCAAACGCCTCTGGAGGCAAGGTCTTTATTCGAGCGTAAAAATATCTGCCGAAAAGGCTGTCGGCGATAAAATTTATCTCGTAATCAGCCTTAAACAGCAGCCGCGGCTTTCTGAAATGAGATATAACGGAGTAAAGGGTGGTGAAAAGAAAGACCTTCAGGAACGTCTCGGAATGGTCGAAGGACAACAGATCACTCCAAATATTGTGACGAGAGCAACCCAGATCATCAAAGAATATTATGGTAAAAAGGGTTTTAAGAATGCAAGCGTTGAGATCAAACAGGTAAATGATGTCTCTAAAGATAATCAGGTTTTCTTGGATGTTTATGTAGATCGCAACAATAAGGTGAAGGTCCATAAAATCTATATTTCAGGTAATGAGGTGCTTTCAGACGGAAAGGTGAAACGCGCCATGAAAAAAACCAACGAAAAAAATGACATCCTGAAGATCTTCAGCCAGAAAAAATTCGTAGATTCGGATTTTAAAGACGATAAAAACAGGATTATAGAAAAATATAATTCCTTGGGCTATCGTGATGCCCGGATTGTCAGAGACAGTGTGGTGAAGTTTGACGATAACACTGTCGATGTCTTCATTGAGGTTGAAGAGGGCAACAAGTATTATATCAGTGATATTAATTGGGTTGGCAATACTGTCTATCCCACTGATGTTCTCAATAATATTCTCGGCATATATCCCGGAGATGTCTATAATCAGCCCTTGCTTGAAAAGAGACTCCGCACGGACGATGATGCCGTTAGCAATTATTATCTCGATAACGGATATCTTTTCTTCGACCTTGTTCCCATTGAAGAGAATATCAAGGGCGACAGTATAGCGCTGCAGCTTCGTGTGATGGAAGGGCCTCAGGCCAAGATTAATAAGGTTGTCATAAACGGCAACGACCAGCTTTTCGAAAAGGTGGTGCGTCGTGAACTTCGTGTTCGTCCGGGCGATCTTTTCTCAAAGAGCGACCTTCAGCGTTCAGCACGTGAAATTGCCACAACAGGCCATTTCAACCCTGAAAACATGGACATTCGTCCCGAGCCCAACGAAAACGATGGCACAGTGGATATCGTCTTCAATCTTGAATCCAAAGCAAACGACAAGGTGCAGCTTTCTTTCGGTTGGGGACAGACCGGAGTGACGGGACAAGTGTCGCTTTCTTTCTCCAATTTCTCTATAAAAAACCTGTTTAATCCCGGGTCTTATCGAGGAATTATCCCGCGAGGCGACGGCCAGACTTTCTCCATCTCCGCGCAAACCAATGCCAAGTATTATCAAAGTTATTCGATCTCTTTCTTCGATCCCTGGTTTGGAGGCAAGCGCCCGAATGCTCTGTCGTTCAGTGTTGACTATAGCCGCTCCACCGGTATCAACTCAAGCTTCTATAATAGCACTTGGATGAACTCCGGATATTATAATTCATTATACTACGGAGGTTCTTACGGCTACAATAATTCCAGCTATTACTATCAGAATGCCTATGACCCTAACAAGGTGCTCCAGATGGCCGGCGTCTCTCTCGGCTTCGGCACTCGCCTCTCCTGGCCAGATGATTATTTCCAGTTCCAAGCCTCCCTCTCCTATCGGTGGTATTACCTTAAAAACTGGGAATATCTTTACTACATGAACAATGGTGTCTCCAATTCTTTGATGTTAGGACTTTCATTGTCACGAACAAGTATCGACCAGCCCATTTATCCGCGTAGAGGTTCTCAATTCAATCTTGACATTACCCTCACACCCCCGGCTTCGCTATTCAGCGGGAAGAAAGACTGGAAGCTGCTTGCTGAACAGTCGGCTCGTACAAACACCGACACTGAAGTCAGAGAAGCAGCGGCTAAAGAGATGTATAAATGGATTGAATACTGGAAAGTTAAATTCAGAAGCCGCACTTACACTCCGCTCACTGATCCGGATGGACAATGGACGCTCGTGTTGATGACTCGTGCCGATTTCGGTCTCCTCGGTTCATGGAACAAATATTTCAAGACTCCGTTTGAAACGTTCTATTTCGGTGGTGACGGTATGTCGGGAAGTTACACCTACGCAACAGAAACCATTGCTATGCGTGGTTATGAAAACGGCCAGTTCACTCCTTGGGGTTATGAGGGCTATGCTTATGGAAGATTCGGCATGGAGCTCCATTTCCCCTTCATGCTTCAACCTGCCACTACAATCTATGGTATAGCGTTTGTGGAAGCCGGTAACTGTTGGACAGGGGTTAAGGAATTCTCTCCTTTCAATCTTAAACGTAGTGCCGGTGTCGGCGTTAGGCTTTATCTTTCTATGCTCGGATTCCTGGGTATCGACTGGGGTTATGGCTTCGATAAAGTTTGGGGCACACGGGGCGGCAGCCAGCTCCACTTTGTGCTTGGACAAGAATTTTAATTGTTTGACGTTAATTTCTTAATTAACCTATGTTAAACTATAATTGAAATATCTTGTCAATCTTATAAAACTTAACAATATGAAAAGATATATTATAACCCTGATGGTGGCTGTCTGTGGATTTGCAGCTGCATCTGCCCAGAAATTTGCCTTGATAGATATGGATTATATCCTGAAGAATATTCCTAAATATGAAATGGCAAATGAGCAATTGAATCAGTCTTCCCAACGTTGGGAAAAAGAGGTCAACGAGCTCTCTAAGGAAGCAGAAACCATGTATAAGAACTATCAAAGTGATATGGTTTTCCTGACCGACGAGCAAAAGCAGAAACGTGAGGAGGAAATTGTGGCTAAAGAGAAAGAGGTGACCGACACCCGCTATAAATATTTCGGTCCGGAAGGTGAGCTTTACAAAAAGCGTCAGTCGCTAATGAAAGAGATTCAGGAAGATGTCTACAACGCTGTCAAGGCGGTGGCTGAAGAAAAAGGTTATCAGGCCATTTTCGACCGGGCTTCTTCGCAAAGCATTGTCTTCGCCTCTCCCAGAATCGACGTCAGCAATGAGGTGCTCGCAAAATTGGGCTTTTCCAAATAAATCATTAATTTTGCACCGCATTCTCTAAAAGGCTTCAGGGATTGAAACCCTTTAGCCCTACGCATGAAACCTCAAACATCAGAACGATAAACTTTGCATAGTGTTTTTTTACACCGTGCCTTAAATAGAAAAACTAAAATGATAAAGAAACTTTTATTGATCGTGGCCTTGGCCGTGCCTATGTTTGCATCGGCCCAAACTCTCAAAATGGCAATTGTTGATGTTGAAGATATTTTCCAAAGTCTTCCCGACACTGAAAATGCAAAAACTGAACTTGCTAAGGTTTCAAAAATGTGGGAAGATGAATTAGCAAATATGCAGGCTGAATTCAAGTCTCTGTATGAAGCTTATCAGGCTTTAGGCGCCGACACTCCCGATGCCATTAGAGAACGTAAAGCCCGCGACCTTGAAGAAAAGAATGCAAGACTTCAGCAGGTGCAGCAGCAGGCTTATGAAGAACTCCAGAAAAAACAGATGGAACTCCAGCAGCCGATTATGATGAAAATAAACAATGCTGTGCAGTCTGTAGGCCAGGAAGGATCTTATTCTATGATTCAGATGAAGAATCCGGAGAATATCCTTTACTTCGCCGCCCCTGTGGAAGATATCACTCCTCTCGTAAAAGCTAAGCTCGGCATCAAATAACAACGTGAAAATAGGCGTTTTCGATTCGGGCTATGGCGGTCTGACCATCCTTAAGGAAATCAAAAAGCGTCTCCCTCAATATGATTATCTTTATCTCGGAGACAACGCTCGAAATCCCTACGGTTCAAGATCATTTGAATTAGTCTACGAATTTACCTTACAAGCTGTGAAGGCACTCTTCGAAAGAGGGTGCCATCTTGTTATTTTAGCATGCAACACAGCCTCAGCCAAAGCCCTTAGAAGCATTCAGCAAAACGACCTCCCTCATATTGATCCGAATAAAAGAGTGCTCGGAGTGATAAGACCTACGATCGAGGCTATCCCTCATATTACACTATCCCGTCATGTCGGGGTTTTGGCAACTCCCGGCACTGTCTTGAGCCGGTCATATTCAATCGAATTAAATAAATTTGCTCCCGATATCAAGGTAACAGAACATCCATGCCCTATGTGGGTGCCAATAGTGGAAAACAATGAGATCGGATCTCCGGGAGCCGACTACTTTATTAAAAAAGAGATTGACTCTATTTTTAATAGGGATTCAAAAATCGACACTCTGGTTCTCGGGTGCACCCACTATCCCCTTTTAGTCGATTCCATAAAAAAATTTGTTCCGGAATCAACTAAGATAATATGTCAGGGTTCCTTAGTGGCAGAAAGTCTCGAATGTTATCTTGCTCGTCACGCTGACCTGCAGGCTCAATGTTCCCAAGGAGGCTCCACAAAGTTTCTGACTACGGAACATTCCAATAAATTTGATTCCTTGGCTTCCTTTTTTTTGGATAAGACCGTTGAATCTGAAACCATCAACCTCTCTGACTGAAATGCAAAACACAGATAAGTTCCCTTCACTCGACGAAATAAAAAGATTGCCCCCGGAAGAGGCAATCTTGATTCTTGATAAATATCTTGAAGAGAATCCTGAAGATGAACAGGCTTTAACCCTTCGAGGAATGCGTCACTGGGCTTTAAATCATAGGCAACTGGCCATAAATGATTATTTAGCCGCAATTAAGATTAATCCCGAAAGTAAAGCCCGGATGGCTCTTCAGTATGCCAATGAGATTTTAGACTATTATAACAAAGATCTCCTTAATCCTTGAAGCAATAGATTTCCGGATTATTTTTAAAAGGAGATTGTTATAAAACCTTTATCCTACCGATTTTCAATCATATTCCATGAAGCATTAAAGGGCGTTGTTCTCCCCATCCTTGATGATAATTCCGGATATGAATCATCACCAGCCCTTTTAAATCCTTCATTGCTTCCCTTAACTTTACAAGCAGTTCAGACATGGTTGAAACCTGCTCGGTCATGAAATCCAGGATAGTGCGACCATTCTTAGTTACGCGTGCAAAAATTCTGTCCCCGTAGCTTATCATTTTCTTATTCTTATTCATAGCTGTAATACTTAAAGGATTAAAATGACAATTAACACTGCAAAATTATGCCCATGCACTGCCAACTGATTGCAGTCATAAATAAAAAAGTGTTAAAATTTGCCATTCAAATCTATTTTCACTAAATTTGCATTGCTTAAGTCCGTCAACAAGCGCTATTAAGCAATGTCTCGAATTCAAAGAGGATAATTTTTCTCCAAGTCGGGGCTGAAGTTGCAGAAATGGTGGAATGGTAGACACGAAGGACTTAAAATCCTTTGGCCCTTACCGGCTGTGTGGGTTCGAGTCCCACTTTCTGTACTGAAAAAGACTGATAATCCCCTCGATTATCAGTCTTTCCTCTTTATGCCGTCTCAGCCCCTTGGAATACAACGAATCAGATTGTGCCCATTTTTGACACAGCGCTATGAATGCTATGCTTCATACGCTTTTAATATACAAGTAGGCATGGAACACTGCCTGTTGGCATACACCACTCTCGGGCAGCCGTTTTTTGTTATACCTCCTATTCAGCATTATGTTTTATATTTAATACGGAAATAGTCAAGTATAATTTTGAAATTGTCCTGTGCTAACAGGCAGGTATCTATAAGATAACCTTTGACGGAAGGCCAATTATGAAGCCCTCGATAATAATACCCTTTAAGGTTTTCTGTTATGATAAAAGGCACAATATCATTTCGCAAACATTCTCGAAACATTATCAAACGTCCTACTCTTCCATTGCCATCTTGGAAAGGATGAATTTTCTCAAAGCGTTGATGAAAGTCAATTATATCTTCTAATCCCGGTTGTTTTATAGAATTATATTCCTTTAAAAGATCCATGATTGCCTTATGAACCGACTCTGGAGGAGTTGTTTCTTTTCCGCCCACTTCATTTGGAAGTTTTTTATATTCTCCGACATTAAACCAAGATTTTCTTTCGTCAGACGTACCTGATTTCAGAAGGAAATGAAGATGTTTAATAAGATGTTCATTTAATTTTTCATCAATGGTTTCAATTATATAATCAATAGCACGAAAATGGTTTGAAGTTTCAATTATATCATCAATATTTACAGATTCGTCTGTTATGCCGATAGTGTTTGTTTCAAAAATATATCGTGTCTGTTCATGAGTAAGCCGGCTTCCTTCAATATGGTTGGAATTATAAGTTAAGTCTATCTGAATACGATGATAAATTCCATTTGGAAGTTTAGCCTCCTTTTGTTGTCTAAGTTCATTTAAGAGAGGAGAAACTTTAAATTTCTTTTTCCGGGAAGGCAATTTAGCATCGGCCGGAATATTCCACGTTTTTCCTACAAGAAATACACCGTCAATTTTGCCCGAAGCGCAATAGTTACGAGCAGTTCTTTCAGATACACCATATTTAGAAGCCCAATCTTTTACTGAAATGAAATCTTTTCCACTTTCCATAAATATATCGGCATAAAAAATTTAAATTTATAACTCAAAGATACTAATTTTTGCCGATATCGGCAAGTTATCCATAACTCAATACATATTTCATTTAATACTTATCGTGGGATTTTTTCTTATATTGTATATAATTTGTTTTTGCCTTTAGTTAAATTTTGAGGGACATTTTGAGGGACATTTTGAGGGACATTTTGAGGGACATTTTGAGAGACATTTGAGGGGGACATTTTTGATTTAGATTTCTCCTCTAAGAGAGAGAAATCAGAAGGCTCTTATAAGAGCTAAGGGGGAAGCAGCCATAGATTGAAAGGTTCGCCAAAGGCGAGAAAGAGGTCTATAGCCCTCTTTATGCCCATCATCGGCTGCCGGAGACAGTTCAGCCCTTAACCTCGGGCTTCAGCCTGAGGATGAAGGCCTCCTCTCCCTCTTCAGTGCCGGAGGTATGGCATTATGGGTTATGGCAGTAGTTTGTTAGCTTAGTCTTTCGTCGTAAGCATTAATTGAAATACACCTTGAATACAAGATATGGGGTTTGTAATTTTGGGGGATTACTAAACCCTATAATTTTTGTACTATGACAAAAGAGGAATTTGAGTTGCTACAAAAGCGACAGAAAGAGAGCGGGAAGTCGGTCAAGGCATTCCTTAATGATGAAGGGATATGGTTTACCCGTTATTATTACTGGAAGAAAAAGTATTGCCAGCCAAAAATTGATGCGGGTCTTGTTCCTATTGAAATCCATAATAACCCGGAGAGCCATTCAGTGATCCTTGAGGGGATAGGGGGAGAAATCGGAGGTGTTAGCCTTGCCTTCCCCAATGGATTGAGGGCCCATTTCGGGAGAGGCTCGGAGAAAGTGCTGATGGAAGTGATACGCAAAAGCCTTGGCGAGCCATGTTCTCTCTGAACGACACGATGCGTTATCACCTGTGTACAGGTTTCACCGACATGCGCAAGGGTATCAACTCCCTTGTCGGCGTCATAAAGGAGAGACTCGGTTCGGAGGTAAGGAACGGAGATGTCTTCATTTTCATAGGCACCAGCCGCAGGCTCATGAAGCTTATCCATGCCGAGGACGGCGGGATGGTTATGTATGTGAAGAGACTTGAGGCCGGGAGGTTCCGTCTGCCCGAGTATGATCCTGAGAAAAAGTCCTATTCCATGGAGTGGCGCGACCTGGTGGTTATGGTGGAAGGTCTGAAGGAAGACCCGGCACAAAGGCTGAAGAGACTACGGGCCGAAAGGGTTGAATACCATGTGTGAGAGGGAGATTTTTCTTCCTCTTTTTTTCTTATGGAAACCAACAAATTAGATTGTCTGAAACTTGCATAAATAAAGGATTTTATGTAAATTTGGGTATATAAGAAGGATACCTGATGACAGCTCTTGAACAGACATTGACGGCCACTGTGGAAAGCTTGACAAAACTTGTCGAGGCCCAATCACGTCAGATCGAGGAGCAGTCATTGGAGATAAAGAAACTGACGGCCCAGATATCCTGGCTGAACCGTCAGCTGTTCGGGCGCAAGAGCGAGAGGTTCATACCGGGCAGCAATCAGCCGGGACTGTTCAGCGAGGAAGATTTTGGAGAAAACACACCGCATCCCCAAGAGCCTGCAAGCAAGGCGGAGGCGCAGGTTGAGGTCAAGGGCCACAAGCGCAAGCCAACCTCTCGCAAGAGGGAAAGCTGGGAGAATCTTCCGGTTCTGGTCATTGACACTATCGAACCCAAGGATATAGACCTGAGCCGTTACCGCAAGATTGGAGAGGAGACCTCCTATACGGTGGAGTTCCAGCCCGGGATGCTGTTCCGCAGAGCCATAGTGCGGCCCAAGTATGGTCTTGTCGACCCGACCGAGCCTGTCGAGAGAGGCCAGGGTGTGATCATCGCCCGGATGCCTCTGCTGCCGATAAACAAAGGTGTTGCCGGCGCCACACTTCTTGCCGAGGTCGTGTTGCAGAAATATGAGTATCACATGCCTTTTTACCGTCAGATAAAGCAGTTCGCCCATCTGGGCATGGAAGGTATAAAGGAGGCCACGATGACCGGATGGTTCCGCAGGACAATGGAACTTCTGCGGCCGCTTTATGAGGCTCTGAAGGCAGAGGTGATGGCAAGCGACTACATACAGGCCGACGAGACCACGGTTCCGGTGATCAACAATGAGAGACATCAGGCCGACAAGGAGTATCTGTGGATGGCACGCTCGGTGATGGAGAAACTTGTAGTTTTCTTCTATGACAAAGGATCGAGGGCCTCAAAAGTAATCAAGAATCTGACCGACAGATATAGCTTCAAGGGATACCTGCAATGTGACGGATACAGCGCCTACACTGCGGCCTATGGGCCATGCTCACAAGTGCGACTTGTACATTGCATGCAGCATGTCTCCCGGGAATGGGACAAGGCCATGAGTCAGGATCCCAAGGCCGTATCGTGGATCAAGGCAAAGATACGGGAGCTTTATCACATCGAGCATGAATGTGACACCCGGGGCATGAGCCTCGGACAACGCAAAGATTACAGACAGCTCAAGTCCAGACCGGTTATGGATGAAATCAAGGAATGGATAGAGAGCAAAGGCATACAATATAGTCCACAGAGCCTGATCGGCAAGGCAGTCACCTATACCTATAACCGGTGGCCCAACATGATGCGCTATCTCGAAGACGGCAGGATAAGGCTGGACAATAACCTTGCCGAAAATGAAATCCGCCCGATCACGCTTGGCAGAAAGAACTATCTGTTCTGTGGCAACCATAAGGCTGCCGAAGATATGTGCGTGGTGCAGTCACTGCTGGCCACCTGCCGCAACCACGATATCAATCCCAGGGTTTATCTCAACGATGTCATAACAAATATGCCTTATTATGAAAAGGCAACATCACTGGAACTGGCTCCCCTGATTCCTCACCGCTGGATAAAAGACCATCCCGAAGCCAAAATGAACAAGGTCCGGGAAATGGCTAAATGATGTAATCTCTGTACTACAAAAATTACCAAAGACCGATTCCACTGTAACAGTTGAACCGGTCTTTATAAATCTACAAAATTACAAATCCCTGAAATCCTCCAAAAGGTGTATTTTAGTTAACGCTTACCTTTCGTCGCAGGTGCCTTTTTTTCATAGAAACGAGATTGTTTCATTTCCTCTTGGGAAACAAAAGGGGCTCACTTGGGATGAAAATGACAATAGTTTTTGTTTTCATATTCCTGTTATTATTAATAGTTGTTTTTAAGATAAACCCTTTTGTCTATTATATTGCAAAGATTGTATCTACATCCATTGAAAGACCTATTTATAAAGAAGTACCCGTGGAAAGAGCCAAATTCCAATAATATATCTTCGGCCTATAGTTTAAGAGATTGTCTACTGAAAAATTAAGGACTATCCCTCTCCAGATATTCTGCTGAATAGTTAATTTCCAAAATGAATAAACACCCCTGGAAGGAATTTTACTTTCAGCTTTCTTCGTTCCTCCTTATCGAATTTTTCTTGAATTACACGATTATGAAAATCTTCTTTCCATTGTAAATATTCATATGCCTTTTGCTTTCCGTGCCTTACAAACCCGAATGGAACATATTCATTGTCAGAATATTGAAATACCCATTCTGCGAGGGAATTATCAATGTCTAAACCAAGACTTTTGATATCTTAATAAAGATGAGCTGCCGGTGTTGTTGACCCGCAGTGCCATTTTAATTCTTTTTCACAAATAACGAGACCTCGAAACAAATTGAGAATGTCAACAGAGTTATATTTTTGAGCCAAATTATTCTCATATAGTCTCCATGCATTAGAATCTTTTGGAGGGAATAAGGCCGCAGGTTTTGGCATATGCTCTAACTTGCCTTTTTCCCCAATTCTAATTAGTTCATTATATATTTCAGCAGGTATCATTGCGAAAAATGGAATCTGAAAATTAATTAGAGTTAAAGGAAGCTATTTACCGAAAATTGATTTTATAATCATTTTGCCAACTTTGCGTTCCAAGCCGGCCTTTGAAGTTGGAATACCAGTCTTACGTGCAATTTGTTGTTTAACTTGCGTTACTCCAAGTGCACGTTTCCATGAAAAACTCAATCCTGGAATCTTCATAAATACATATTAATTTTTTACTACTACTACTTTAGCTAAACGAATTAATCTACCATTACGCCTATATCCTGGACTCACTATAGATATAATTGTATCATCCGCCTTAGAAGCATCTGGTTCTGTTTCATCAATTTCACAATCTTCTAAGGTAGCCATTCCATCAGGAAACTCTATTTCAGTCACTCCATTCTTATTAAGAATTTCAACTAACTTATTTTTTGCTGTAGCAAAACGTTTTCTCGACTTGGCAACTTCCGCGTTTTCAGGAAATTGTTCATTAAGTCGTATGTCAGCCTTATTGAACGCATCGATAACTGTTAATAAATCCTTGTACAAATTATCCAGGTCTCGATCTTTAGTGCTTTCTAATTCCTCAATTTTATGGTCCTGTTCCAATATAAGTTTTTGGAAATTTTGGATGGATTCCTCTAACTCTATACGGCGATATTGGAGGTCCTGATGAATTTCTTTTGAAGATTTATTATTCATAATGAGTCATATTTATCTGGATCAATCGAATCAATTGTAATTCCAGTTGATTTTAAAGTAGGAACAATTAACCTGATTTTTTTTCTTTGAGGGAATATGGGGAATGTGAAATCAGCTGCAAGTCTTGATGCTGGTTTAGATAAGGTAACTCGAGCTTCCGCTATTTCTCTAGTTGAAAATGTGCGGTTTTTCATTGCTTTGGCTACCGAAACTATTATTTCTTGATTAGTAGCGTTTTGCGATATCCCTAAAACTATATATGGATTTTTCATATCTTTAACTCAAATCTTTAAGATAATCGATACCTTTTTTTATAGCCTCACCTTGGTCGCTTAACATCCATGGTTTAGTTTGGATAACATTTTTTAAATCATACGGTAGATGTCCCCATATTTCATTATATGCTTGACGTATCTCGGAATTGTGAGAGTTAAAGGTAAAGCTTCTATTAAGTTTTAGGGAATCCAATATATTTTCAACTCCTACTTTACCAGCTTTACCAGGGATTATATATTCCATAATACACATAGATATAAGAGTTGCAAGATTCTGACATACTCGAACATTATTTTTATTATTCTTGTATATATTATACACTTTTTCAAGTGCAACTTTTTTTGTCATTGTGTTATTGTTCACCTTGTCAACTATATTACTCAATTCAATTTGAACTTTAATTTCTGCCATTTTTCGAGCGGTGGCATTAAATTGATTTTGAATTGATACAGACTTAGAACCAATATGAGATTTTAAATTATTAAATCTAGCTTCATTAGTTAAAAACAACGTTGCCATCATTTCTTCAGGGACTCCGTCTCCACCTTTTAAAGCGTTTATTATTTGAGAGTCAAACTGCCTTGTAGATGAAAGTATAGATTCTAATACAGAAATGTTATTTGCATCTCCATCTGTAATATAATTATGAATAAGAGCCTCTATTATATTTTCAAGATTGCGTTTTAAATGAGGATTACAATTACAAAATCCATAAATCTCCCATAATATGGGTGCTCCTTGTGCTAGTGTAAGTGATTTATCATTAAGTTTTTTTACAACTCGCTGGTTAATATAATTGGAAAATACAAAAGCCATGGATTCATCCCCAATAATTTTAATGATTGGCCCGTATATTGTTTTGAAATTGTTATATTCAATCTCATTTGATATATCTGCATTAATTTCTGTAGTAATAGAAGAAATAAGCTCCGCAAATAGTCTATTATATTTTTTTATGGAACTTATGCGAGCCGAATTAAAATTGGAGCTTAACTGCACTTTTCTCCTAATTGATTCTACAGCCTTTTTTTGATATTCCAAGGCTTGTGAATAAGTCCCAAAAGCTCCTTCATTGATTCCATATAAATTCCCAATTTCCAGAATGGTTTCCCAATTATCATAGTGTGCTTGTTCTTCAACGGATAGTGAATTTATAACATTTTTTCTATAGGTATTAGATAATAACAACAAGTATGGAGCAACTATGACGCATGGTTCATCTAAATCTTGTTCGGATAGTTTATCCATGGCTTCCAATTGTGAGGAAAGAAATAATTGAAATTCTGAATTATCCTTTATCGCACTTTCCATCCTGGATAACAAATTCTTTTGAACTTCTCGGATAGACACAACTCCTGGTACATTGCAATCAGAATAATTTACATTATCGGGCAGATCTTCGTCTTGGATATCCAATTTTCCGAAAGCTTCATCCAGCGAGAAGGTATAAGGGTCATCCCAAGATGTATAATCTAATGAATCAACAAAAATCTTTTGTTGATACAGTGCTGTTGCCCAAATAGAAAGAAATTCTTTGTAATTTTCTTTAGAAAGCAGACCCGCTTCTGCAGCCCCTAAGCACATAATAGCAATATTTCTTAAGGCTATAGGATCATTAAGATAAGCGGAATCTTGGACTTTTAAACCGCTGATACATTCCAAGTAATCCTCATTTTCATAGAATTTTTCAATTGCATATATGCGAATTGTTTCTTTTAAGGCATTGCTTTTTTGAGAAGTTACTTGTACAATTAAATTTATATCTCCAAAGATATTCGAAAGTGATTTTCCCAAAGTTAAAGCTTCTTCAGGAGAAAGTTGATAGTTATTTAACTTTTCAATTTGATTATTCAGACTATCCAGGAGATTTTGTTGATGTTTAATTTTTTCCTCCTGACAAATCTGCGTGATTTCTGGGTCACCACCAAGAATCTTTTGATTTATCTCTTCTGCATCGTTAAACTTATTATTACATATAAGATTGAGACACCATCTAAATGCTAAATCACGTTGATAGTTTTTATTTTTATTTGTTGAGAGTATTGTTTCAATAAGTTCTTTTTCAGCCTTTAATAATCGTTTCCCACTTTTAATCTTACAAATAAGTATTCTTGATTGAATATCGGGGTAAATACCACTTAGGTTTAGCGTTTGTTCATAATCAGAAATAGCATTAGAAAAATCTTTGTTCTTTTCATATTGTTTTCCCCGATCATAATATTTTTTAGAGCGCAAATCATCAACTGAAGTAATCAATGCGTCTTTATTTGAGGAATTACATGAGATTTCTAACTCAGTCTTCAACTTTGCAAGGCCGGAAATTTCTTTATCTAAATTTTCTTTAGATAAAAGAGAAATTTTAGTTTCTACATATTTTGACCAAAGGGTATCCTTTATCAAATAATTTACATCTGACCCTTCATTTATTATAGATATAATCAGTGAAGCGTCACTATCATTGGGCTCGTTTTTATTGATAGCGTTTAGATATAGATTCGCATATGTCTCATACCAATTTAAGTCATTATCTCTTAACAAGTAGAAAAGATCAATAGCTTTTTGACGATTAGTATCAAAATATGAGGTAGCGGTTTCTAATAATTGTGATTCAATTAATGGCAAAATGTTTTGATAAGAAGCAATATCAAAAAGTTGGTTATGCGATCTTTTAAATTCTAGAGCAGAGCGTAATTTCTGTTCTTTAAGCGTTAAATTTGAAGCCTTATTGGCTGCATTAAGTAATATTTTAGCTTGAATGATATCAGATAAAGGGCTTTTTCCTTTTAATGAGATTGCAACTTTTGTTGCATACTCATCATCATATCTCCCACTATCAACATAATCATTTAAAAAATATCCTTGTAAAATAAATAATTCATCTGACTCATAAACTGATAGTCCTTGCTCAATAATTTCAACACGTTTTCTGCTCTTTGATTTTGCAGTCTCAGTCTGTCTCTTAATTTGAGATACATATTCTTTTTCAACTTTTTCCCCTTTCGATAAGAAGGTTTCAAGTGTGGAAAGAATAAAATCAATATCTTGAAGTTTAATCAAGTTTTGAACGAAAGTATTGAAATAAGTCTCATTTTTAATTATTTCATCATAATTTGATAAAAGAAACTTTGCTACTGAAACTTTATTTACATCGATACCACTAGTTAATATTGACTCAATAAGTTTTTCTGTAGGAGCTAATTTCCAAACTTTTTCGAAAAGTTTGGAGGCTTCTTCTACATTACCGAGCATTAATCTTTTTAATTCTCTAGACGCAAGTTCTATATATTTATTTTTGTGGTTTTCGTATGGAATAAATGCTTCGAGTGCCTCCAGTAATTCTGAATCTTTATTCCCTAAAGATTTATAAAGAATTTCAGGAATTACCAAATTATTTTCTCGAGCAGTAGAATATAAATTTAAGGCGGAATCACTATAGATTTTTTTTGCTTCACAATAAATGTCTATTAATCTTTGAGAAATCAATAGAGAAGCGACATAATCCTTTGAATTAAATCTTTCTAGTGCTTTTTTTAATCCCTTATCAGTTAGTTTATTAATCGATGAATTTGATAGTTTGTATTTATTTCTTATATCTTTGAATAGTTCATCAAAGAAATTAATAGAAGAAGCATTAATCTGATTATTAGAAATCAAATCAAACCTTATATTTGCAATTAGATTATAAAATTCTTTTGAATTTAAATAAGGAGTTATTAATTTACATATACGATCAGCTAATTGTATTTGAGAATTATTGTAATTTTTTTTAGACTCTGTAAATAAACTTTCTGAAAGTGCTTTTAATAAAGTCGTCTGTTTAGAAATTTTATTTAGATTATTTATATCTGTATTATTAAGAACAAGTTGAGTCCCAACTTTTACAAAAATATTTTCAAGTTCCTTTATCCCCTTAGAATAAAGTTTGTCACAATATTCTAACGCCTGCTGGGGTAATGATTTTGAAATTTCAGATGCGAAAGAAATTATTTCAGACTTAAGCTCAGTATAACCTTCATATAAATCGGCTACTTCTGGAATAAAACCACTGTTTTTTTCTTTAATTTGATTATGATAGATTGAAAGTAATGTGGAAGGTGCTTCTGGATGTCCAGAAAGAATTTTTTTTAACAATTCTATAGCACGTGATATATCTCCTTCAGAAATAGATTTGTTTGCTTTCTGAAATTTACTTTCATTATATTTATTCTTAAACCAGGAAATTACACCCATTATTTAGCAGGTATTTTTAATGTGTCGCCCTCATGAAGTATGGTCGAAACATTGAGGTTATTTAAATTTATAATTTCTCTATATCTAGATTCTGAGCCTAAGATATTTTTACTGATTTTACAAAAACTATCTCCTCGTTTAACAATATATAGTTCCTCAGGAGCATAATCAATAATATCCTCCCCTGTGGTATCAATTGGATTATCTTGTTGCACAATTTTTTGATGAAGAGAGTTAATACTGTCACTCAAACATTTAACCTCTTTTTCCAATGCTAACACTTTATATGAATTATTTGCCATTAAAATAAAAAACCAGATACAGATTCCAATGACAAAAATAGATAGTATACCTAAAAAAAATATAAGACCTTTATATTTTTTTGTCTTATTGTTAGTATTTTCTGTACCAATTAGTCCATCTATTTTATGATAAACAGTTAGATCGGAATTACAGCAAGGGCATACCACATCTTCCTTGCGAAAGTTTGGTATACCCTCTTTACCACAGATGGGACATTTAGTTGATTCTCTCATAATATTAACCAATACTTGTACCCATACCTATTGTAATCGTACCCTTCTGAATTTCATCAAGAAGATCTTCATTATTACGAATTAATTCATTCACTTCTCCAATGTTATGGTTATCAAGAGCACTAACCATCTCTTCATAAACGCATACTGCTCTTCCTGCTACTTGAGGATTGTTTGAATTATCACCAATCAGTTTAAACATAAACACATGTATAAGAAGCGAATATTTATTAGAAAGAGATTCCAATTCTTGCCGAAGTGAATCCTTTTCAAATTTATCATTGGAATTTTTAATTTTGAAAAGTTTTTCTCTCATTTCATTTGCATCACTTGGATTTAAGAAGCGTTCAAACTGACCAATAAGAATAGATGCGAATATTTCTCCTAAATTATTTTCACGCTTGTCTCCCATTAATGCTCTAGTATAAGCTGCCCTGATTTCTTCTTCGTGGTCAGTCCATTTAGAATCTGTGGGGGAATAATTATTTTTATTAATCTTGTCAATTATTTGTTGCATCTCCCCTATAAAAGTAGATTTCTTAGAGTCAGAAATATGTGGATTGTTCAGGACCTCTTCCATTTTAAGAGATAGTTCTGACAGACAACTGTTGTCATTTTTACCTCTTCCTAAACGAATCTCAGTTGATTTTCCGGTCTTAACAACCTTTACCTTGGCAGTCATGGTTTCATCTTCGTCAAGGTTGAATGTAAAATTAAGTTCGCTCATTGCTGGAAGATTCTCCGAAATTGTAAAGAATCCTGATGAAATCTTCTCATAACGACCTTCTTCAGTATCGTTAAATAATTTTACTTCGACTATCTTTTGGTTATTTGTAATAGTCCTAAATTTCCGATTAACTTCCAAAGGCAGTACTTCTTGACCATCTATAATCTTTTCCATCCTCTTTGAGCCATCCGGATTTTCAAGCTGAATAAAAGTCTGGTGTTTGGTTGTCAAGACTACTCCTACAGGATTCTCTACATTTAGAGGCGTTCCAATAAGGGCATCTTCCTCTGACGGTAATGATTGAGCTAGTATAGCTGCACCTTCAGCAATTGCTAACATTGGTTTCTCTGAAGAAAGTACTTTTTCACTTCCGTATTTATCAATAAGCATTTTCTTTACAAGAGGGATGCATGAAGATCCACCAACTAGGAGAATCCTATCAATTGTTTCCATCGGAATAGAGGTTTTTTCTAAAAGTTCCTCTATTAAATCGATAGTACGCTTTATAAGTGGTGTAATCAAGCGTTCAAATTCGTCCCTGGAAATAACAAGGTCATCAACAGGGTCTTCTTCTTCATTTTCTAAAAAACCACTAAAAAATATGGTTGCTTTTTCATATTTACTTAAGGTCTTTTTTGCATCTTCAACTCCAGATTTTAGTCCTCCAATAAATTCTTTCTGTTCTTTTTCTGATTTGCTTGCTAATAATTCTGATAGAACGAAACCATCTCTTTTTTCAATTTGTTTACATACATAGTCTGTAAGAATTCTATCTATATCATCACCGCCTAACCATCTATCTCCACCACTACCAGATTCAATAAACTGGCCATCTACTGCCATAAGAATAGATAGGTCAAAAGTGCCTCCGCCAAAGTCATATACTAAAACTTGTTTGCTTTCACCCGGAAGCATTTTATCAAAACCGTATGAAATTGCAGCAGCTGTAGGCTCTGCGAGCAATCTTTGAACGTGTATTCCTGCCAATTCTGCAGCTTTCTTTGTTGCTGACTTTTGCTTTTCTGTAAAGTATGCAGGAACAGTAATAACGGCATGAGTAACGTCTCCAAGTGTATTATTAGCATCATTCTTAAGGGCTTTAAGAATTTCTCCGCTTAACTGTTCGGGGCTAAATTCTTTGCCTCGTAAAACTACAGCTACCGCATCTTCTGTTCCTCCTGTTGGTTTCTTTATTCCGTAGGGGTATGCATTTTTATCCCCAAACATTTTTTGAACTTGAGGATCATTTATGCCGGTACCCATTAAACGTTTGACTGATACAACGATGTTAGGTGAATAAGTTTTCCATTTATTATAGACCTCATTACCAACAAGAAATTGGTCATTTTTATCTAAGGCTATACAGGAACGTCTTAAATCAGCAGGGTTGGGCCCTGTTTGAATTACTTTGACGGCAGTATCTTTATATGCCACAACAGAGTTTGTGGTTCCTAAATCTATGCCTATTGCTTTTCCCATTTTATTTTTTGTTATAGTTATTTAAAATCTCTTTTATTTGAGTATTAGATTCCTGCTCCATTTTGGCTACATCTTCTTTTGTCATTTTAGCAGATTCAGCCTTATAATTAAATGTGTCTTGATCATCAGAATTATCATCCAGTGTACCAGACTGTTTTCCGGATACAGGGATTGGGTTGTCAGTTTCTTTCTCGTCTGAATCAATTAATTGTTCTTCGGTCTTTATTTCTTCAATTTCGACAGTCTTAGTTATATTATGTGCCAATTCTTTTAATTCTGACACGCGAGAACTGCTTTCCTTTTTCCAATCCTCAAATGCTAAGCGATCATTATCTAATTCTTTCCGAAGTGAATCATACTCATGGTATAATTCCTTAACTTTTTTTGAATGAATTTGATACTCTGATAACTCTTCTTTCTTTTTTTGACAAACTTTTAACCACCAATTCGAAATCACTCTCGCTTTTTCATCCCTAAGAGAAGATACTTTATCGATTAAAGTCTTAAGTTGAATTATCTTATTTTCTATTTTAATGATATTCTCCTGCTTTTTATTTCTTTCAGCAGTTAAATTTCTTACTTCAGAAATTATTTTATAGTATTCTATTGCTTTAGGTAGCTTTTCTTTCTCTATTAGTGCAGCAACAGACATGTCATCATGACTACCTTTCTCACTCCAAGTAGACAAAGATTCTTTTAAAAGCGCCTCAGCTTCTTTCTGGTCCCTTTCATTAAAGACACATAAAAGTTGACTATAAAATTTATGAATTAAGTCATTTTGAATAAAGGTATCATCAATACCATCACTACCAAGAGCAAAAGCTATTGGAAAGTATCCAGTTCCATCAAATGCATAACGAAATTCATTTACTGGATCTCTATCACACAACGAAGTAGTAACATTTAGGAAACAATTGCAATCCCACGGTACAGGTTCACTCCATTGCATTAGCTCATTGCAAGCAAATAATTTACCATCTCCAATATGAAAAGCGAACCAATAGTCATTAGTACGAACTGCTGCCATTAACGTACTTCCATACGCTTTTTCCAAACGCTTAGATCCTAATTTGTCCCTTTCTGAACGAGAAAATTCATGTGTTTCTGAGTCCTCCCTGATGGCCTTCAACCATGAATTCCATATATCATTGAAGAGAGTTCTAAAAGATTTTTCTATTTCAGGAATATCTCTAACAGCGTTCAAATAAGATATATTTTGTTTTAATAAATCCATCTCGCTTTCAGAAAGCATAGATAAATCTTTTTTTTCTCCACGATGGTTAATACGGGGATCTACTGTTGGAATAACCGTTACAGCACCTTTTTTCCCGGCGAACAATTCTTTAGGAGTCCTCTCAATGAATGTAAGAATTTTCTCTTTAGCAATCTGTGATGCTAGTTCAGATCCTTTGTCACTACGGACGTAACTTTCTCCTCCATGTCCGTCGCAAACGATAACAATGCTAACACCATTATCGTTATAGTGTGTACCATTGTCTTGACATGGTTTTCTAGATGCAATGTGGTTGGAACCGATTGCTTGAGCGTAGAAAGTTATTATTTTCATATTTTTATTTACCAACCAGACCAGTCATCTGTTCCGGCATTAGTTGAGGAATTACCAACATCAATACCCTTTAATGTAGGATCATTAGCTATATCTGCTTGTATGGTATTGACGGTTTCAGTAGATTTGTCAGGAGCGTCTTTCCCTACAGATGTTGTTTTACTATTAACTCTAGATGCAGTAACGGTGACGAGTCGTATTATTTTTTTAAGTTCGTCTATATTATGCACAGTTAATACAGCTTCTGAATTACCTGTAAAATCTATAAGAGTAGATTTAACACAATCATCTCCAATAGCTATAGCAACTTTTGTTGCAACTTTAAACCAATTATTCGATTTTAACTTTTCTAGAGCATGTTGGGGATGATCAGTGGGAGCACCATCTGAAAGTAAAATTATTACGGGAGCAAAAGATCCGGTTGCTTCCATCATAAAACCATGACTTTTTGATAACTTATCTGATAAATTATCATAGGCAGCTCCCAAAGATGTAAGGCCTCCAGCTTGAAGGTCTCTCCACTCGAAGGTTTCCACATCGATAGGATTGGGATACATCCATTCACAACCACTTGAAAACTCTAATACAGCGACTTTAATCTTAGAATCAGTATTTGAGCTAGAAATTTCTTCAATTATTGGAAGAGTCTCACGAATTGCAGTATTTAATGCACCTATTTTTGCACCAGCCATACTTCCGGAGGTGTCAACAAGATAGAAAAGCGTCATAACTTTTCTAGGGATTACGTCAACAATGTTGAACGGATCCGTTTGATTATTATTAGAATCTGGCATATGTTTATTTTATTATAATGTTGTTAATGCGGTTACGTCATGATTAAATTTAATTTTTAAATCAGCTATTGCAGGCAAACCTCTTCCATCTTCAACATTTCTTATTTCGCCGTTAGGAAGAGTTACAGCCCAAGTCACCCCTGAAATGTTCTTGATTCCTAATTTACCATTTGTTGGATTCTTAATTATAATACCATATACCTCTGAAAGGTCAACATTCATGGATGCCTGAGATTGGCATCTATATATTTTTTGACCTTCCAACAATGGTATTCGGTAATTTCCTATTTTTAATATAATAGGACGTTCGACTCGATTACGACAATTTATACACAAAGAAGCTTCGCTGTCTGGCTCAATAAAAGTTTTTCTACCGCAATGAGGGCAGCTCACGTATTGAGCACGTATCTGTAATAAAACTTGTTGCCAAGTTTTATCCATAACACGTTTTGTAGGATTTTGGATGGCTTCTTTACCGAATGCTTTTATAAATGTTTCACGTAAAAGTCTTGGGAAGTAAGGCCATCGCCTCATAACATTTTTATGAAACCTAGGATCAGGTCGATTGGAGTCATCAACAGGATCCATGATAAATACACATCCCCTCCCAAAAAGTTTTCTCTCCGCTTCTTCAGTAATACACGGACAATTGATAACTCTTTTGCCCTCGAATGGCCTATTCAAGTAAAAGAGAATAAAGAGAATAACTCCTAAAGAGAAATAGTCTGTGTATCGGTCTGGCATGGCTTCCTTATCAACTATTTCAGGAGCCATATATCCGCTCTTACCAACTATTCCCATGTTTACTTTATTGGGAGCAACATTATCATTATCACATATTAATACATCTCCAGTAGACGGATCTATAAAAAAGTTTCCGTCATTCATATCCTGATAACTTAAGCCTATAATGTGAAGTTTCTGGAAGGCGGAACATATTTGGATTGCTGCTTCTATTAATGCTTCTGGAGAGGCAAATCGTACCTTGGCTAACATAAAGGCTCCGATTTCTTCATAGTTTTGAGGCCTTAGCTTCATAACATAGCCTCGGCTTCCATATTGATTTGGACTACTTATTGCCAATGGCCAAAGAAATGATTCATTGGGCGCACCATTTTTAACATTATTTTCAAGATTGGCGTAAAAAGCTGGTTTATTGTTTATAATATACCATTTTAAGGCATGAGGTTTCCCGTCATAGTCCACTTTATAGACTATTCCCTGCCCTCCTCGTCCTAGTTCTTCTATTATCCTACAACTTTTACCATTTGTGAGTTGTATGATTGTTCCTGGTGCTAATTCTGCCATATCTAATTATTTTAAGATCATCATTAAAACAAAAAGCGTGAGTCCGATTAGTTGCTCTTCATACTTCTCGAGGCTCTCGCATTGCCCGTTTGTGTTTGAAAGAGCAACAGAACCTCACGCTGTATGAATAAAAGATATTTCTATCTAAAATCATCATACGTCAACAAGGCATCTACTGTTACTAATCCATGGCACAAACCTTGAATTTGCGAGATTTTGAGAAGCCAAGAACTGCGATGTGAACGCTTTTCTATGTTTGTCAACCCTCATTGCTCCTATATTGGAGACGTCTAAGAAGAATATGATACAAAGTTAATAAGATTTTTTCATTCCATCTTCTTTTATAAATTTTGACATTATAAAATTGTATAAAATATACTTTTATTTGTATGAATTGTGTCAAATCTTTTCGTTATCTCAATTTTTTCATTTTAGAACTGGAAAGATCCCAGATTTAGGATTTGGAAACATTATATAAAGGTAATAGCTCATTCATCACAATCTTATTTTATATTAATTTTTTCACCGATTCATAATCAATAATCTTTATAAATTATATTTCAAATTAAGTTTTTGTTAAGACTTTCAAGATGTTCCCGGTTTCTGTCTTCGTAGAAGGTTATTATTGGGATGAAAATGACAATTCCTCTTCTCTTACACTTATTAACTTTGCACTACTGAATCAGTCCTCTCCATGGCCCGGTGCCGGTATAA
>JAFLTV010000029.1 GCA_022509105.1 Muribaculaceae bacterium
GGGAAATGCCAATTGTTTGCTACTCAATTGGTTGTTGCCTCTCAGATAATTCCCCCGTAGGGAAACGAAGGGGGTTGACATCCCTGTCCCGGAAGGGGCTGCTGGTGCGTGCTAGGCTCATTAAAGACAGGGTCTCCGAGGCGGCAGGGCTTTTCCTCGCAAGAAAAGCTATACACTATTTTATGCGTTTGAATTGGGAAACAAACTCAGCATATACCGAAGGTGGTCATGACAGAGATTTACACTCTGACATGATCACCTTTTTTTATTTCCCTGCACTTTAAGCTCTTGTTATTTAAACTTATAAATTTCATGGTATTTACAAATAAATCATTCCATAAGTTATCATTAAAAGAATGCTTTATTATTCCTGATATCTTATTCTAACTCAAGTTGTCGTAAAGCTTGATTTTTATAAAAATGATTGTTATAATATGGAATTTCTTAACATTTGTTCAGTAGAAATGGAAATTTAGTTTTTAATTTTGCAGTTTAATTACAAAATTATAACTATATGAAACATTTTTACAAGGTATTGATGGCATTTTTTGCTTGCAATATATTCCTTGTTTCTTTTGCTGCTGAGAATCAGGGTGAGTCAAAAGTGCCTCTAAAGGAACTTCCGTCAGTAACAAGTAAATTTAAAAAAACAAGGTCTTCGTCAAGCAGAATCATGGAACCTATAGGTCCGATGATAACTGAAAGACCTTCCGGAGTATCCTCAATATGGTGTGTTGATGCAGTTTGCTATGAGCTCAATTGGAACGGAATTGGAATTGAAGAATATGAAAATAGTCCGAGTGAGTTTATAGAAACTGGAGATGGCGAAATTTACATAAGTAACCTTGGTGTCAATGCCTTAGCTCCCGGATGGGCAAAAGGTACAATTGAAAATGATCAGATAACCATTCCTTTGCCTCAGATTGTGGAAGAAATGAATTACATGGATGTCACTTATGTCTATGAGTTGGTTTGCCTGCGTTATATAGACGGTATGCCTCTTGATTTTGATGCTTTTGAAGTGGCCGAAGATATAACCTCTATCACAATGAGTAAAACAGAAACCGGCTGGCATCTTGATCTGCCCGATAATGGTTCAATAATTCTTGGCCTTTATTCCCCGACTGAAGATCTCTGGGTTGGGTATGCAAATATAATTGCCAATTGGAGACCGGCACCTTGGGAATTAGTGACGATACCTGAAGGATTAACCCCGATCGATTATGGAATGGTAGCCGATTCACAAGGTTTCGTTGTAAAAGGCGGAATTCTTGATAATGAAATATATCTTCAAGGCATTTCATCAATGTTCCCCGAAAGTGTAATCAAAGGAAAAATTGAAGGAGATAAAGCTGTTTTTGAATCAAATCAGTTGCTGGGAATATGGGATAGTTCCTTTATTTTCTTTCAAGGTGGCGAATACGGTGAAGTATATGATGAATATTTTGATTATTATTACTATGATTATTACCCTGTAGAAAATCTTACGTTTGACTACGATAAGGAAACCGGTTCACTTACTGTAAATGAAGCGAAGGCTATTCTAATAAACACTGAATTAGATGCTACGCGATTATTACAATTGTTCTGGATGCCTCAGTTGCTGCCACAGCCTTCTGATATTGATATTACATTAAAAACTCCTGAATTCGTATCCGTTGATGAGATCGATTATTGGGGAGAAGGCTATTTCACTTTCTCGCTGGATAACTTTAATGATCAGGGATATGTGATAAACCCAAATAATTTATATTTCTTTGTAACAATTGACGATATTCCTTTCTCGTTAAACGGAGATGTAAATTCAGATAATCTTATTCCTTTTAATTACAATGATTATTACCAAGTTACAAAAACCGGGAATGAAAGGACTATGTTATATTATGAAGGACAAAGCAAAGCAACCGTCACTCTTGTGTATATAGGCCCGAATGGAAACAGAATAGAATCCAATACATTAACTATATTATTGGATACTAACGGCGTAGAAAACATTCAAAAAGAATCCCCTGCTATATATTACGACCTTATGGGAAGAAAGATAAATCACCCGGGTAAAGGAATCTTTATTGAAATCAAGGATGGAAAATCAAGAAAAGTTGTTTTTTAATATTTAATTTCTATTGATAAAAGAGAGGGGTTATCTTTCATCGGATAATCCCTCTCTCTTAAAAATCCTCTCAAGGTTTATTGTTCCCGGATGAATTTTCTCCTGAATCTGCTTACACTCTGAGGAGTGACACCTAAATAAGAAGCAATATGCTGCAAGGGTATATGTATGATGACTTCTGCTCTTCTCCATTTATACATATTGCAAAATCTCGTATATGCATCTCCGACTCCCAGATATTTGTATCTTCTTTCCATAACGGCAAGACCGTCTGAAAAAAGGTGTACGGCCCAAAGAGACCAATCTCTATGTTTATTCAACAGAAACCAGGCTTTATCTATCGGTATTTTCCATCCAAAGCCATTACATAAGGCTTCCACACTTGCTATTGAAGGCTCGCCATTTTTGAAAGATAAAAGAGACGTGAAAAGATCTCCATCTTCAGCAAACCATCTGGTGTGGTCTTCGCCTTCTTTATTTATCACAAAATTTCTTAGCACTCCTTCTCCAATAACAAAGAGATATTTACATACTTCATCCTGTTTAATTAAAATATCCCCCTTATTAAATTTGAAATATTCCAAGTATTTTAGTGCTTCTGTAAAGGCTTCTTCTCCTACATTATAAGTCCTATCTACTATATCCTTAAGGTTCATTCAATTATTCACTTTTATATTGATTAGCAAAGATAGCAATATTTCGTTACCTGACATTATCATTTTATCAGGTGATCCAAAAGGAACAAGGAATCTACAGTAAAGATTCGGGAAATCCTTTACTTTTGTGATTCTTGATGGTTGAGAAAGGAGTCAAGAGCTTTCCCTTTGAGTCTCTTTATTTTGCCATTTGGAGTCTTGGGAAGATGACTCACAAAATATAAATCTTTAGGTAGCTGCCATCCCGGCAGAATTTCCCTCAGCCTATTTAATATCTCTTTTTTCCCCATTTCCTTGACCATCTCTTCTTCCGGAGATTGACTTTCCATCAACAACACAAGTCTCTCTCCCCATTTATCATCATCCATAGAAGACAACATCACCGGATAACCTAAATAGTCAGAAAGCTTATTCTCCAGAATCTCCGGATTAATTTTCTTTCCTCCCGTATTTATAACATTGTCTTTTCTTCCGGCTATAAAAAACTCTTTTTCTGATAATAACACTCCAATATCGTTTGTGTTATATCTCTCTCCGTCAGGAAGAATTATTTGCAGACATGAATCCTTATCAACGTTCACTTTTATTCCCTCAAGTGTCTTAAAGGGAATATCTTCCTCAGATATTTTCCGAAGGGCAATATGGGAAGCTGTTTCAGTCATGCCATAAGTTTCATAGGCGTTAAGTCCGCTCCGGGCAATTTTTTTTCTTAACAGGGGAGGGATAGGTGCCCCTCCTACAATTATGTTTTCTATTTTTGGAAGTTCGGAGAGATTATCAACAATATAGTCCATTTGGGATGGCACTACAGCCAGCAATGTAATTTTTCCCGAGGAATCGATTTGTGTTAAAGGACGGTTGGAAGGAATTTCCCATGAGAAACGACAATTAACTAATTCAGACCTTACGGCCATCATTTTACCTCCTATATAATCGGCAGCCACACATGAATGAAGTCTCGAGTCTGAATCAAGGTGGAAGAAGTCGATGGTTCGTTGTGCGCTTTCTTTCACAAATTCTTTGTCAAGCCTCATCAATTTTGGCTGTCCGGTGGATCCCGACGTATGGACCTCTATAAAGCCTTTGCTGTTTCGCCATTCTTCCAGAAAATCCTCAAAACTCATATATTCCTATCTTTTCCAGGCTAGATTATCAAACTGAGAATAATCCAAAGAATGAGAAGGATCAAACTTTAACAAATCTTTCTCAAGATAGACAGGGGTTTCAAAATTATTAGTGAAAACTCCGCCTGTCCCTAATCCCTGCGGTCCGGAAGCATTGATATAAGCTGTCCATTGCGCTATGGCATTCAATCCCACATTTGATTCAAGTGCAGATGTTATCCACCAATTGATTCCTCTTTTTTCAGCCTCGCTTATCCATTCCATAGCCCCCGAAAAACCTCCGCATAGAGCCGGTTTCAGAATAATATAGGCAGGCTTTATCTCATCGAGAGTCCTGATTCGTTCATCTGTGGTTCCTTTCCCGATAAGTTCTTCATCCAAAGCAATCGGCAACGGAGATTCCTTGCATATTTTTGCCATCAGTTCAGGATGACCGGCTTTTATAGGTTGTTCTATAGAGTGGACTTCCAGACCGGCGAGTGATTTCAGTTTGCTCATGCAATCTTCAGGTTTAAAGGCGCCGTTGGCATCCACTCTGATCATCAGTTGATTTCCGGAGTATTTTTGCCGTATATATCTGATCATTTCCAATTCAGACTCCCAATCGATAGCCCCTATCTTAAGCTTGATACATTTGAAGCCTGCTTCAACTTTCTCGTCAATGCGTTCGATCATCTTATCAAAATCGCCCATCCATACGAGACCGTTGATTTCTATTGGTTTCTCTCCAAGAGTAAATTCCCCGGGGAAATAAATTCCTTTACATCCGTTGGAGAAATCATATATTGCCTGTTCTAAACCAAATTGTATTGAAGAGTGACGGGAAAGATCCGTTTCTCTTCCGATAGCAACATTAGCCAAAAGTTCGGTCAATTTCCAGACATATTTCCCATCGGCCTCAGGCGAAAGATCGGGAAAAACCGCAGCTTCACCTATCCCGAATTTTTCCGGCTGCCTTTCATCATAAACCCGGATCAGAAAAGTGGGTTTTTCCGTGAGCACGCCACGCGATGTGCCCCCCGGTTCTTTAAATTTCAAAAGATATGGAGCGAATTCAAGCCTCATTTCAAGGGAATTTTGGGAATTGGTCGAAATCCGGGTCCCTTTTTTCAAGGAAAGCGTTTTTACCTTCCTGGGCCTCATCCATGAGATAATACATCAATGTGGCGTCGCCGGCAAATTCCATAAGACCACGCTGGCCGTCAAGCTCTGCATTCAAACCTCTCTTTATCATCCTGATGGCCAAAGGGGAACGTTTCATTATTATCTGACACCATTCCACCACCTCGTCTTCAAGACGGTCGAAGGGAACAACCTTATTTATCATTCCCATTTCCAAAGCCTCTTCCGCAGTGTATTGGCGGCATAGATACCAGATTTCCCTTGCTTTTTTCTGGCCTACACACCTTGCAAGATAAGAAGAGCCGAAGCCGGCATCAAAACTACCCACTTTGGGGCCTGTCTGTCCGAATCGGGCGTTATCGGAAGCTATCGAAAGGTCGCAGATCACATTCAAAACATTTCCTCCGCCTATTGCATATCCGTTAACCATTGCTATCACAGGCTTCGGCAAAGAACGAATGGCATTATGAAGGTCTAAGACATTTAAGCGGGGCACACCGTCGTCACCTACATAGCCGCCTCTTCCTTTTGCATTTTGATCGCCACCGCTACAAAAAGCCTTGTCACCCGCTCCTGTCAAGACAACCACCCTTATATCGGTACGTTCCCGGCAAATATTAAAAGCATCAAGCATTTCCATATTTGTCTGTGGACGGAAGGCGTTATAAACTTTCGGCCGGTTAATAGTTATCTTGGCGATTCCTTCGAATTCTTCAAAGAGAATGTCGTCATATTCTTTTATAGTCTTCCAATTTCTCATATTTTCATATAATTTTTTAAAATTTCCGCAGAGAGCTTACCGTCGCACACCACTCTTAAAATCGATTTCCTTTTGCTCGCAAAAAGAGATTTCAAACTTGTTTCCAGGCTTTTCTCATCATTTGCCTCATAATACTCCCAATCATATCCTTCGGCAAGAAGCTTTAGGGGTAGTTTTGGAGGTTGACAAAAATATTCTTCCAATTCCTCGAGCCCGGATGTGGAGGATATGAATCTAAAAATCCCTCCTCCCTGATTATCCATCACTATAATCTTAAATCTTTCGGGAGTTTCCTGAATATTGAATGCGCCGATATCATAAGAAAAAGAAAGATCGCCGGTTATCAGTAAAGAGTCGCCTTTATAAGCCAGACTTCCTCCTATGGCAGTTGAAACACTGCCGTCAATTCCCGAAACTCCCCGGTTGCAGTAACTTGCATGTGGCAGATTGTAGTCGATTATCTGAGCGTAACGTATGGCCGTGCCGTTAGATAAAAAAAGATTATAATTGCTCGGGATTCTCTTCAGTATAATATCAAAAGCCCTGAGTTCCGACCATGCTATGGATTCAATATAAAGTTGTTTAACAGCCAAGGATTTCAATCTTGTTTCTTCCCATGATTGCTGATAATTCTCCACATTCTTTGCAACTTTCTTTTTATTCAATGCAGAATTCAGATTGCGAAACAATCTCACGGGATCTATGTCTATCCTCAGGCTTAACGACATAAACGTGTCAACCGTGGTGTGGTTATAACCAATTGCCCAGTGTTTAACATCTTTGCAGTTTTTCCGCAGATATTCTTTCAGTTTTCTTGACACTAATGCGCCACCTATTGTAATCACTAAATCAGGCTTCAGTTTCAGGAGCTGTTCTTCATTTAAATTGGTGAGCACGGAGTCAACACTATAGTCGAAGGCTTTCAGATGAAGGTTTGAGATTGTCTCCGCCATAATCGCTATATTAGGACGTCGGCTAAATATAGATATGGCTTTTTGCAAACCGGCGTCCGGCAACATAAATCCGGCAACCAGCAACACTTTGGAATTTGATATTTCTTCAGCGAGATTCTTTATAATCTCTTTATTCCCTATAGAATCTCCTTCTATCAGATTGATTAGCCGTTGGGGATAATCAGAAAATCTCCCTTGCTTTCCCAAGGGTTCCGAAAGTGAAATATTAATATGCACCGGCCCCTTCTTCCCCGAAACCGCAGAAAGCACGGCATCATTTACAATCCGGTTGACATACCATCTTAATTCAGGATTATCATCCCCATAAGCCGGAATCGAATAACTTTTTTTCACAAAATTAGCCAAAGCCTCGTTTTGACGTAATGTCTGGGAATCATCCTGATCTATCCATTGTTCCGGCCGGTCGGCAGATATCACAATCAAAGGCAACCCTTGATAATAAGCCTCTGCTATAGCCGGGGAATAATTAAGCAAAGCAGTGCCGGATGTGCACACCAATGCCACGGGCTGTTGGCTCACTAACGACAATCCCAAAGCCATAAAGGCTGCGGAACGTTCATCCACAACAAAATGCTTCCTGAAATTATCACGGGCTGAAAGTCCTAACAAGAGGGGAGTGTTTCTTGAACCGGGAGAGCATACCACATCAGTAACTCCTTTTTCAGCCAGGATATCAAGAAGAATTCTGCAATATGTTTTATCAGTGTCCTGTTTCATCATTGAAATCTTAAGGGATTGTAACCTCTCAGGAAAGCCGAAGCTTCCATTCTCTTTTTCCCGGCAGGCTGCAATGATAATATCTCGATAAGTTTATCGGAAGCGGCAACTAATAAGCGGTCTTTTAAGACAACGACTTCTCCCGGACTTAGAGTCTCTAAAGGTGTGGAATCCACAATCGCTGTCTCAAATATTTTCATTTCTGCAGCCATATCCGGATTTTTTTCTTCAAAATATTCTGTCCAGGCTGCAGGGTAGGGCGCCAATCCTCTTACATGATTATGAATTACAGATGCCGGAGAGTTCCAGTCAATCTTACATGTCTCTTTAAAAATTTTGGGAGCCGGAATATGATCTCCCTCCGGTTGTGGCACAGTATGAACGGAGCCTTCCTCAATCTTCTTCAAAGTATCTACAACCATTTCAGCTCCCAAAGCCATAAGTTTGTCGTGGACATCGCCTGCGTTATCCTCAGGCAGAATCTCTATGGATTTCTGTTCGATTATATCCCCCGTATCAATCTCGTGTTTTAGGAAGAAAGTTGTGACACCGGTTACTGTATCACCGTTCATGACAGCCCTGTTGATAGGCGCTGCTCCGCGATATCTCGGCAATAATGATGCATGAAGGTTGAAAGTGCCCTTCGGAGGCATGCTCCATACTATTTCCGGCAGCATCCTGAAGGCAATGACTACGAATATGTCAGCATTTATCTCTCGCAAGGTCTCGACAAATTCAGGAGACTTCAACTTTTCAGGTTGTAATACTCTGAGACCTTTCTCCCGGGCATATTTCTTAACATCGCTTTCAATGAGCTTATGGCCTCTGCCGGCAATCTTGTCGGGCATAGTGACTACTGCAGCGACTTCAAAACCGTTTTGCAAAATATTGTCAAGGCTTGCAACGGCAAATTCAGGTGTGCCGAAAAAAACTATTTTTAATTTATGTGTTTCCATTCTTTCTTAGTTTCTAATCGTCGCAATAATGTTTCAACACACGCCTGTAGGAATTAAAAATCTTTGATTTTGACACAAACCCCACATACTTGCCGTTGTTGACAACCGGGAGATTCCATGCATGTGTTTTATCAAACAGATGCATTACATTTTCCATCGGCATGTTTACTTCAATCTTTGCAGGCGGCATCGACATAAACCGCGACACATGCATCTTCTTATAAAGGTCGGTGCGAAACATTATGTTTCTTATATCATCCAACAAGACGATTCCGAGCAGGGTGCCGTCTTTATCCACAACAGGAAAAAGGTTGCGATGAGATTTTGCTATTATATCCACAACCTCTTTCAGATTCATATCCGGACTCACGCTTTTGAAATCTCGCTCAATTACATTCTCAACCTTAAGAAGGGTCAGCACAGCCTTATCTTTTTCATGGGTTATCAGGTCGCCCTCCTTTGCCAATCGCATTGTATAAATGCTGTAGGGGAGGAATACCTTTATAGTCATATAGGAGAGGGTGGAAACAATCAGAAGCGGCAGGAAAAGATCATAGCCACCGGTCATTTCCGCGGTAAGGAAGATGGCCATAAGGGGCGCATGCATAACTCCGCTCATCACTCCCGCCATGCCCAAAAGAGTGAAGTTTTTATTAGAAATGCCGGCTCCGTCAAAAATTATGTTGAAAAAGAAAGCAAAAAGGAAACCGGCCATAGCTCCCACAAACAATGAAGGCGCAAATGTTCCTCCCACGCCTCCGGCTCCGTTGGTGGCACTCGTGGCAAAAGCTTTCATCAAGACTATAGCCGCTATGAATCCTGCTATCATCCATACATTTTCTCGATCGAAATAGAAAAAAGTTCCATCCACAATTTTTGAATAATCGCCCTCTAAAAGCTGATTGATAGCTTCGTAGCCTTCTCCGTATAAAGGCGGAATAAGGAATATCAGAGCTGCCATGATGATGCCACCGACGCCGATTTTCAAATATTTCTTCTTAAGCCGGTGGAACATTGATTCCATCATGAACATAACCTTTGTGAAATAAAAGGAAATCAATCCGCAAAAGATTCCCAACAGAAGGGTATATGGAATGTTTCTTATCTGGAAGGGTTCGCTTTGAGAGAAAAAGAATTCCGCATTATATCCTTCAAGCACATAAGCTACGGTTGCTCCTGTGATAGAGGATATCAGGAGGGGCATGACGGTTGCTCCTGTCAGGTCGATCATCAAAACTTCCAATGTGAAAAGCATTCCGGCAATTGGAGCACGGAAAATCCCGGCTATACCGGCTGCAGCACCACACCCCACAAGCAACATCAATATACGGGGAGACATTCGGAAAGCCTTCCCTATATTCGAACCGATAGCCGCACCTGTAAACACGATAGGTCCCTCGGCTCCCACCGAACCTCCAAATCCAATGGTGATTGATGATGCGATCAAGGAGGAATACATGTTTTTCTTTTTCAATCTTGATTTCCTTCGGGAGATTGCATAAAGCACTTTTGTGACTCCATGTGAAATATTGTCTTTCACCATATATTTCAACAGGATGGTCACAATAAAGATACCAACAACAGGATATACAAGATTTAACCAATTGACTGTGGTTTCACTGAAATGAGAAGTAAGCGCATGGGCTATGACATGAATGAGATATTTGAGCAATTGAGCGGCAAAACCACAGATTATACCCACAACCAAAGAGAGGAGAACTACGAAAGAACGCTCTCCAATATGGCGTTCACGCCAGGCTACGACATGAACCCAGTTTTCGGTTATCCAGTTATGTTTCTCGTGATATGCCATAAATCCTTTCTCACACTCCTTTACCCGTAAATATGGTCTTTACAGTGTATATCAAAATCTTGCAATCAACAGAAAGCGACATATTGGCAAGATATATCAGATCATAACGTGTTCGCTCCACCATTTGCCCTACAGACGAGGCATAGCCGTATTTCACCATTCCCCAGGAGGTAATACCCGGTCTCACTTGACAAACCAATGCATAGTAAGGAGCTTTCTTTACGATTTCATTAATGTAATATTCTCGCTCCGGCCGAGGGCCTACTATCGACATTTCTCCCTTCAAAACATTCCAGAATTGAGGCAATTCATCCAGGCGGTATTTCCTCATCCAGTGTCCGGCTTTAGTTATACGGGGGTCATTAGTGGCTGACAATCGTGGACCTTCCGGCTCGGAATCGACTATCATGGTGCGGAATTTATAAATGGTGAAAGGTTTCTGATGGCGACCTATCCTTTCCTGAGAGTAAAAAACCGGACCCTTAGATGTAGATTTTATTATAAGGGAAAGGGTAAGGTATAAAGGCGAGAGGATAAGCAACACCAATGAGGAGGCAAAGACATCGAAAGCTCTTTTGATATTGAGTGAGCATTCGCTCATGGTAGGACTCGCCAGATCTATGAATGGCTCTGCGTAGATATCCCTCATCTTCACAGCCGAAGTAACGAAAGAAAATGTGTCGGGAGATATTTTTATAGGAATATCCAGAGGGAACAAATATGATAAAAGAGTCAAGACTTTCTTGTCATCATAATTTTTAGGAGCAAGTATGATCTGGTCAACTCCAAATTCCTTACAATAATCCGCAACACCTTCCAATTGCAGGGAGTCGTTTCTGTCCGTCAAAGACTTCTCTCCCGGGATATCCACGAATCCCACTATATTATATCTTACTCTTGAAGTGCTGTTTTCCAATTTCTTAGCCACCTTTCTCGAAACCGTCGTGTTCCCGGCTATCAAAACATTGATTTTCCAATTGCTCTTTCGGAATCTGCTGATTGAGAAGCCTGTCAATATCAGGCGTCCCATATAGGGCAACAGAAAAAGCAGCCCGAAAAGAATGATAATAAGCTCATAATTGATAATCCTGTGGCCTGTCTGGTCGTTTATCAGTAGAATCAGATAGATTATGACTGTGTTGATGAGGGCTGAAAAGAAGGTTGTGTTAAATTCCTGCAACCTTGACTTCCCATAAGGCTTGTTGTAATAGCCAGAAAGCCAGAATATCCCCAGCATCCCAACCGGGACCAGGCATTGCTCAATAATTAATTTCGTAGAACCTAAAAATGCCCATAAATAACTGTATCCCTGATCATATTCGTCCAAAAGGAAATACCGGACTATATTGAATATCCAGAATGCAATGGCTCCCATTATCAGGTCTGAAACCAAATAACGGATCCGTTGTGCATTAACTGATATTCTTTTGCCTTTCATCGAATAACTTTTATTGTACAGTCTTTTTCTATTTTGACGATATTGCTGGGATTTACTTCCGAGACGTCTTCCTGACGATAACCTACAACATAATCCACTCCCGATTTTATTTCTTCCGATATATCTGAAAATCTCTTCGGAGATTGTTCTCCGCTTATATTGGCGGATGTAGACACAATCGGCTTTCCGAATCTCCTGCAAAGCTCATTGGAAAATTCTTCATTTGTGATTCTTACCCCTAAAGAACCATCTTGGGCTATAAGATTAGAGGCCACATTCTCGGCATTGTTGTAAATGATTGTCAATGGATTCTCTGCTTTTTCTATTAGCTCCAAGGCCACAACCGGAATCTCTTTCACGATTTTCCTGAGAGAGCCGATACTGTCAGTCAAAACAAGCATGGATTTTTCATCGGCCCTTTGCTTTAACCTATAAATTTTTTTGACAGCTTCGGAATTTGAAGCGTTACATCCGATTCCCCAGATTGTATCTGTGGGATATAGAATTAGACCGCCTCTTTCAAGGCAATCAATTGCATTCTCGATGTCTTGCTTGAATATTCCGGAATTTTTTGTCATAAAATCAGAGAATTATGCTATCCAATTGTTCAAGCCATAAATTTGAAGACGCGTCAGA
Source organism: Muribaculaceae bacterium (assembly GCA_022509105.1). Lineage (GTDB taxonomy): Bacteria > Bacteroidota > Bacteroidia > Bacteroidales > Muribaculaceae > Lepagella. Next base: position 12,307 of record JAFLTV010000029.1, read on the forward strand.
AGGCATTCTCCAATCGCCTCGCGGGGAAAGGCTGACGCTTCCTACTTTCGGACCATCAGGCATGCAAGAACGCTTAAATTGCTGGCTGAAAAATCTTCTTATGAAGACTTTCAACCATTTCAGAATCACTTCCTTTTTATATTTGGAATCGAAAGCAATGCAAGCAAGCCGGAAAATCTTTTCCGGGGTGAAAGAGTTTCGCAAAAAATTAAACAGGAAAAAGTCATGCAGCTCGTATGGACCAACAAGGTCTTCAGTTTTCTGAGCGATATCGTCATTATCGGAAGGCACAAGTTCAGGACTTATGGGAGTTTCAATGATATCTTTCAAAATCTCCGAAGTCCTGTCATCTGAATTGGAAGCAAACCATCCTACGAGATATTTCACAAGAGTCTTTGGCACAGAGGCATTGACTCCATACATAGACATATGGTCGCCATTATATGTGCACCATCCGAGAGCAAGCTCAGACATGTCTCCTGTGCCAATCACTATCGCATTTTCCTTATTGGCAAGATCCATAAGAATCTGGGTTCTCTCTCTGGCCTGGGAATTTTCATAAGTGGCGTCATACAATTCCGGATTTTGTCCTATGTCGCGAAAATGGATTCCCACAGCTTCATTAATGGGAATCTCCCTGCAATCCACACCAAGAGATTGCATCAATTGCCATGCGTTGTTATGAGTGCGTGAAGTAGTTGCAAAACCCGGCATTGTTATTCCTATTATTCCACTTCTTGGGATTGACAGCCGGTCGAAAGCTCTTACAGTCACGAGCAAAGCCAAGGTCGAGTCAAGCCCACCTGATATTCCCACGACAGCTTTCTTGCATCCTATAGCCGACAATCTTCTCATCAAACCATAAGACTGAATATTCACTATTTCCTCACACCTTTCTTTAAGTCTATCTTTATCTTTAGGAACAAAAGGGAAAGGATCAACCTCCAGATCCTTCTCATACTGAATATCTGTAGAATCTCCCTCTATAAGTGATGATATAAGTTTATAGTCTGCAGCCGGTTGATAACTATCGATAAAACTGTTAAACCTTAAACGGTCGAGCCTCAATTTTTGAATATCAACAGTCTTGGTCTCCGCTTGCCCGGCAGTGGTAAACCTTTCGTCGGAGCCGAAAACTTTCCCGTCATATCCTATCATGGCATTTCCTGAAAATACAAGATCGGTTGAGGATTCTCCCCATCCTGCCGATGAATAAACATAGACACATCGGCAACGAGCCGATTGTTGAGCTATCAGCGAAACCAAATAATCATGCTTTCCTATTGTTTCATCTGAGGCGGAAAGATTGAGTATCACATCCGCACCTGCCATACATAAATCACTGCTCGGAGGATTTGGAACCCAGAGGTCTTCACAAATTTCAACTCCGAATCTCACTCCTTTATGGGAAAAGATAAGGTCTATGCCAAAGAATGTTTCCCGGCCGGCATAAGAGATCTGTTGAAAAGTCTGACCCTTCCCGGATTCAAACCAACGTTTCTCATAAAATTCGTTATAATTTGGAAGGTGAATCTTGGGCACAACCCCTAAAATGCTCCCTCCGGCTATTATAACCGCACAATTAAACCTGGAATTTCCTATTGCTACAGGAGTTCCTACAGCTATCAATAAATTTAAATCTTTAGAAAATTCCAAAATTTCCCTGACCCCTTCCTCAGCTTTTCTCAGCAGAAGTTCCTGCTGAAAAAGATCGGCACAGGAATAGGAGGTAACAGATAATTCAGGAAATACAATGCAATCGACTCCTTTTCGCGAAGCCTCCGATATGCAGGCTTTTATCTGCGAGACATTAAAGTCTACATCTCCAATTTTGACAATAGGCACACATGCCTGTAGCTTTATGTATCCGGAATTATCCATAGTTTTCTTTTTTGCTAATTACAAAATTAGTGAAAGAAATCCGGTCGCTTTGCACGTGGCGGCAAAAATAATTAATTTTGTAATGCAATATCTGTTTCTTTTTTGTTATAAAATTAGAAATACCTATGCAAAAGCATCGTCATCATAGCGCCCCTCAGTTCCAAAAGGATAGAATTGTTCCTTTTAATAATGATTCCGAACAAACGTATGGTCTTTTGGAATTTGTGGAATCAAAATTAAAAGAACAAAGTCGCACCACCCTCAAAAGCTGGCTGAAACATGGACAGATAATGCTCGACGGAAAAGTTACGACCGCTTTTGATGCTCAGGTAGGTCCGGGTTCGGACGTGGCTGTCAATGTTTCAAGACAATTCGTTGTTTTCCGGCATCCACGGCTCAAGTTGGTCTATGAAGATGATGATGTCATTGTTGTGGAAAAAGGTTATGGCCTGTTATCAGTCAGCATCCCCTCTGCCGGAAAAAAGAAAATTGAAACGGCCTACGACATCTTACGCGACTATCTAAAGAGAAAAGACCCCAGAAACAAGCTTTTTGTGGTGCATAGACTCGATCGTGACACCACAGGCCTTATGATGTTTGCAAAAAACGAAGAGGCAATGGAGACTCTTCGTCATAACTGGAACAATTTTGTTTTGGAACGCTATTATGTGGCTCTTCTCGAAGGAATAGTAGAGGATGATGAAGGGATAATCAAAAGCCGTCTTGCCGAGAATTCTCAATATAAAGTCTATTCCACAGACGATGAAGAGGAGGGGAAATTTGCAGTAACGAGATATAAAGTGCTAAGAAGAAATAAGGGTAAAACCTTAGTGGAATTCGCACTTTCCACCGGACGAAAAAACCAGATAAGGGTGCATGCTTCCGAAATGGGGCATCCTATTTGCGGAGACAGAAAATATGGAGCTCAAGCCAGTAAGGCAGGAAGGCTTTGTCTGCATGCCCGAACCTTAAGATTCGCTCATCCTATAACACGTAAGGATATGAATTTTGAATCTCCGGTGCCTAAGGAATTCTTCCGCTGAATTTCTTCTTATGTTAAAATAATTTTTTCTATGCCAATTTAAAAATCAAGAGAATATGCCGATAGACACTTCATCATATTATCCGGAGGTTAATGACCCTGACGGCAACAATGGCGATAGCCTAAACAATCGTCATTCGTCGTTATTTGGCGACAAACCAAAGGAGGAAATCATAGAGGTGGTGTTAGAAGAAGAAAATAACCGCCAACCCGGAGAGCCCCGATATGAAGACCCTCAAGCGAAATCGGAAGGATGGGAAAAGCCTTTGACGTTGTTTTGCAATTTCCTGTCGTGGGTGTTGGTGCCTTTGCTGATGCCTGTCTTCGGCACTATTTTTATTTTCCGACTTTCAATTCTGGATGTAGTTCCCTCAGGGCTTCAAACAGCATTCATTTTTATTATTCTCGGTCTAAATTTTGTTCTTCCCGTGTTATTGGTGCTTCTGCTTAAATTCTTGGGATTAGTGGATGATATCGGATTAAACGGGCAAAAGGAAAGACTGATTCCCTATATGATAACAGTGCTTTGCATGGGAGGGTCCGCCTGGTTTATGGCCACAAGAGGTGCACCAATCTGGGTATGCATGTTTTTTGCCGGAGGCGCGGCTGCAGGATTAATAAACCTACTGATTAATTTAAAATGGAAAATTTCCGCCCATGCCGCAGGAATAGCCGGAGTCATAGCGTTGCTGATCAGACTTCAGAAAGATGTGGCAGCGGAACCACAGCTTTTTGTCTGGCTTTTAATAACAGTCGGAGCAGCGGGACTTTTAGGTTCGGCAAGAGTTTGGTTAGGAAGACATACTGTCTGGCAGGTGCTCGCAGGTTATGTGGTTGGTTTTTGCAGTGTGTTTTTCATGATGTCAATCCATTGATAATGTCACGATATAATTATAAAAGAAGGGAAACAATCCCGGCTAAAGTTGGAAATATAGAGATCGGAGGGAAAAATCCGGTCAGGATTCAGTCTATGACCAACACTTCCACTATGGATACAGACGGAAGCGTGGCTCAGGCTAAAAGAATTATTGAAGCCGGAGGTGAATTGGTCAGACTGACAACACAGGGAGTCAGAGAGGCTGAAAATATGCTCAACATCCGAAAAGGATTGGATAGGGCAGGGCTTTCCACTCCGATTGTGGCAGATGTGCATTTCAATCCGGCGGCAGCTTTCAAAGCAGTGGAAACTTGCGAGAAGGTTAGAATCAATCCCGGAAATTTTGTTGATCCTGCAAGAACATTTAAACAGCTTGAATTTTCAGATGATGAATATCAGAAAGAATTAAAAAAAATTCAGGAAACATTAGTTCCCTTTATCGACAAATGCAAGCAATATAACACTGCAGTCAGATTAGGCGTAAACCATGGATCCCTCTCCGACCGTATCATGAGCCGATATGGCGATACTCCGGAAGGAATGGTTGAATCTGCGTTGGAGTATCTTAGGATATTCCGTCGTGAAAACTTCGACGATGTGGTGATTTCCATTAAATCATCCAACGTTGTGGTTATGGTTCAAACTGTAGAGCTTCTGGCACGCCGGTTAAAAGAGGAGGGGATGGCTTATCCGCTTCATCTTGGAGTTACAGAAGCCGGAGACGGAGAAGACGGCAGAGTTAAAAGTGCGGTCGGCATAGGAACTTTATTGGGGGAGGGTCTTGGCGACACTATCAGGGTATCATTGACTGAAGACCCGGAAAAAGAAATTCCGGTAGCCGTAAAATTAAGAGATTATATTGTAGGGCGAGAGGGTCATTCTCCCGTTGAAGAAATTCCGGAAAGTGCATCGGTCTACAATCGCAGCCATTCGGTTAAAATCCCGGGCTTTGAAAATGTAAATTATCCTGTCATAATATCAGTGGATATAGATCAAGTTCCTGAAGAATGGCATAAGGCAAGTGCCGATGAACCTATTGCTGAATTTAAGGATGACCTTCCGGTTATTCTTGAAACTAAAAACAGGAATATCCCCGGGGCGATGGCATCCTGGATTGAAAGATTTGGCAGCCGGAAAAATCCTGTAATTCTCAAGGTGTCTTATCCTGATAAGAATTTAGAGGATGTGCAATTGAAAGCCTCCGCAGATCTGGGGCCGTTATTGCTTTGGGGTTACGGATCCGGAATATGGATTGAAGCTCCAAATATTGAGAAAGACGCTATAGACTCGCTGGCTTTAGGAATTCTGCAAGCCACAAGACTACGAATCAGCAAAACGGAATATATAGCATGTCCCGGATGCGGACGCACCCTCTTTGATCTTCAAAAGACTCTAAAGGAGGTGAAAGAAGCAACGAAAGAAATGAAAGGCCTTAAAATCGGAGTAATGGGCTGCATAGTAAATGGTCCCGGAGAAATGGCCGATGCCGACTATGGATATGTCGGAGCGGGCCCCGGGAAAGTAAGCCTGTATAAGGGGAAGCAGCTCGTGAAAAAGAATATCCCTTCCGAGAATGCTATTCCTGAACTGATAAGCCTTATCAGAACTGAAGAGAAGGATTTATGACCCGGTGTTTATCACCGGCTGAGATGGCTCTTCAGCACACAATACTACCAAAAGGTTGCTAACCATGGCAGCCTTTCTTTCTTCATCCAATTCCACCACACCCTGGTCTTTCAGTTGGTCTAATGCCATCTTAACCATTGAAACGGCACCTTCCACAATCTTTTCTCGTGCCGTGATGATAGCTGAAGCTTGCTGGCGACGAAGCATTACGGCTGCAATCTCCGGTGCATAAGCAAGATAATTTATTCTGGCCTCTACCACTTCCATGCCCGCAATGGCCAATCGCTCATTAAGCTTATGCTCCAGAAGCTCGTTTATCTCTTCTCCTCCGGATCTAAGGGTTAATTCATGCGTGTTGTGGTCTGTTTCATCGTATGCAAATTTGCCTGTAACCTCTCTTAAAGCTGCATCACTCTGGATTCTTACAAAATTATCAAGAGCATGATTGTTGAAGACTCCGTTGTTCGAGCCCTGGGTGTCTATATCAAACACTGCTTTATAAGTGTCTTTAATTTTCCACACAAGCACCATACCTATCAAGACCGGATTTCCCACCTTGTCGTTTACCTTGATCGGCTCTATATCCATGTTCCTGATACGCAATGACAACTTTTTACGAGTCATGAAAGGATTCACCCAATAATATCCGGTTTTTCGGCAAGTGCCTTTATATTTCCCGAAAAAGATCATAACACGGGCCTGATTCGGTTCCTGAACAAAATATCCCACACAACCTAAGATGAACAGAATGCCAAGCACGGCATCAAGCACTATCGCCAATGCTTCCACATCTTGCATCAAGACAAGGCTGAAAAAGATTATGAGCCCGGGAATCAGGATAAATGTGAAGAATATCATCGCAAAACCGTTTATAACCAGCCCTGGGTATTCATATTCTTGATTTTCTTTAAAATTCTTTTCCATAACTTTTTTTATCTTTAATTTTCTAAATCTATCTATTTCTTAATTTTTTCTCCAATTTAGGGAATTCTATTTGCCTTCTTTTTTCTTTAACATCATTATTAAAGGTTTATAAGTAAGCCGGCAAGTTCCGTCGCTTTCTTTAGGATATTCACTGAGAAGCCGAATCGGCGACTTCCTTTCTCCGGAATTGTTGCCCAAAGAATTCACTCCTGTAAGTTTCAGGTGGCGCACAACATCCAAGGGAGAAGGAAAACTGATTTGAATTGTAGAATCCTCAATCTTTACAATTTCAAAATAACGGCTTACAAGTTTTTCCCATTGTTCTTTATCAAGAAAGGGTAGGGAGTTTCCGGTGATGTCGGTTATCTCCTTCATGTTGTCTTTTGTGAAGGTTGATAGAAAAGCATATCCGCCTGGTTTTAGAGTTTTGGCAGAGTTATAAAGGAATCGTTCCGGAGAATTGAACCATTGAATTGCATTCGCACTGAAAATATAATCATAACTCTCTTCCGGGGAAGATGCTATTTCCACCTCGGCATCCACAGCTTTAAAAGTATATTTCAAATGATTTGGAAGATTCCAGGGAATATCAGAAGCGAAATCCCACATCTCTATCTCTCCGTCTTTTATAATCTCCGCAAGCTTTCGTGTCAGAAATCCTGTGCCGCTTCCAATCTCCAATACTTTTAAATCCACATGTTTTTCAATATTCCCTGCAGTCTCTTTCATCAAGAAGGCAATTCTTTCTGTTATTTTTTCCTGAACCGGAGCATTCTCTTCGTATGAGGCAAGGCTTTTATGAAAATGAGCGCGGACATTATCTTTATCTATAAAAAATTTATCAAGTATAGGAAGAAAATTGAAATAATGACCTCCATCATAAATATGAACGGCTGTGTTTTCTTTATCCCATGCCGCCAATTGATTTTTTGCCGGGAAAATAAGGTCTTTCTCTCCTATGATTGCAATATCCCAACTGGTTTGCAATTTTTCAGCTTTGGAAATAAAGGAAGACAAGGCTTGCAATTCAGCCTGAATATCCTCAAATTCTCTTTCAGGCCGGTTTTCTTCGAAAAGTTGCCGGTCTTCTTTTGAAACCGACATCCTACGGAAAAATTTTTTAACTGAATGTGGACTCAGATTATTCAATGTGGCGTAAAAAATCTCTTTTGGAATCCCTTCTTCATCACTTATAGGAGATTTCGTGCCGTTTACGGCGATTTTCAGAGTGATTTTGGGCTCTATCTCTTTGATTGTTTTGGAAGCTGCAAAGACTCCCATCGACCATGCAAAAATGCATAATTCTTCATAATCTTTTGTGAAAGTCCAATCAATATCAAGGTCTGTATAATCCCAAACTAATGCTATATCATATCCCGGACGGCTGAATTTTTGAAACACTTTTTCATCCATTCCCCAGCCGGCAAAGATAATTAGCAAACGCGAAGATCCTTTTTTTGATATATACCCTGATTTCATAGTCACAGATAGAGTTTCAACCTTTGTATCTCTGTCTCCGGAATTGATGCGCTTAAAGAGAAGCGAAGGCGTTCAGTTCCCGGAGGCACGGTAGGGGTTCGGATCGGTAAGACATTGAAACCTACTTCTTCCAGTTTTTTTGAAAGAGCTATGGCTTTGTAGGCATCTCCTGTTATTAATGGACGGATATGGGAAGGCAGATCTCCCGGAATGATTTCGGCGAGTATGCGCGAATTGTTTTCAAGTCTTTCCCTTAAATCGTCAGCTTTTAATGCCATATACCATATATACCGGCTCCATTGCATCACTATTGGAGGCAACGCTGTGGAAAATATTAAAGAACGGGCCTTGTTTACGAGATATCGGTTTAAAATATCTGAAGTCAAGGCAAACGCTCCCATTGAGGCTAAGGCTTTGCCGAAAGTTCCAACCATCACATCAACATAATCCATTACTTCTTGGCTGACAGATTCCCCAAGACCCATGGGCCCTCTAACGCCTATTGAGTGGGCCTCATCCACATATAGCAAGGCATTTTTATATTTATCCTTTATAGCTGCGATTCTACCCAGGTCTGCAGTGTCGCCATCCATACTATAGACACTTTCTACAATTATCAACACAACTCCTTTTTCCCCGTTTTCTCTATGTTCTTTTTCCAAAAATCTTTCCAAAGATTCATAGTCATTATGAGGGAACCGAGAGAAACGTGCACCACTCAAACGGCATCCGTCAATTATTGAGGCATGCACCAGCCGGTCGGCAAGAATCAAGTCTCCTCTTCCGACTAATGCCTGAATAATACCTGTATTGGCATGATATCCACTATTAAATAAGAGGGCCTTCAGCCGTTTCGAACCTTCTGCCCGTATATTCAAAAGGGATTTGTAAGAATTTTCTATTGTTTTCTCTAAATCCGTATAACTCGCTTGTTCCGAAGCCAACAGTCGGGAAGCCGAAGAGCTCATGGCAAAATGCTTTCCTGTCGTGATTATTTCTGAAAATCCTTCTCTCAGTTTATCATCGTTGGCTAAACCCAGATAATCATTAGATGTGAAATCGGTCATCCCAGGCTTTGCCTGATTCGGTAGAACTCTTAAATTGCCTGATTTTTCAAGCAGTGAAAGTTCTTCTAAATATTTTCTTTGCCTTTCTTCCAATATTAAAAATAATCCGGAGATTAAAAGATTTAGATATATGCAAATTTACATATTTATATTGAAATTCTATTGAGCTTTCCTGTTATAGGAATATTAAAAAACTTTTCTCTCTGAGAGAAAATAAAACTCCTGTGAGTCATTCTAAATCAGACTACAGGAGTTTTATATTATTATGAATTTATTTCAATCTTATCAAGGGGATTACCAGGCAAACATCGGATATTCGTTCATCATTTCGTTAACCTCGTTTCTAACCTTTGCAATCACCTCTTCATTGTCTGCGTTAGAAAGAACTTCATCAATGAGATCGGCAATCTTCTCCATGAGGTCTTCTTTAGCTCCACGAGTAGTGATAGCTGCTGTTCCGAATCGGAGGCCGGAGGTGAGGAAGGGTGAGCGGCTGTCGTAAGGCACCATATTCTTATTGGCGGTTATGTCTGCTTCCACCAAGACTCTCTCCGCTTTCTTGCCACTCATTTCCGGGAATTTCGGACGAAGGTCTACCAACATCGAGTGGTTGTCAGTGCCATCTGAGATAATCTTATAACCTCTCTTCATGAGAGCTTCTGCCAATGCTTTGGCATTTTTTCTCACTTGCTCTGCATATTCTTTCCATTCCGGTTGAAGAGCTTCACCAAAAGCAACTGCTTTAGCTGCAATCACATGCTCCAACGGGCCACCCTGTACACCGGGGAATACAGCTGAATCCAATATTGCAGACATTTTCTTGATCTCTCCTTTAGGAGTTGTTTTGCCCCAAGGATTATCAAAATCCTTACCCATAAGGATCAAACCTCCGCGAGGTCCGCGAAGTGTCTTGTGAGTTGTGGTCGTTACAACATGAGCGTGTTTCACGGGATTTTCCAAAAGTCCGGCTGCAATGAGCCCTGCAGGATGCGCCATATCCACCATAAAGATGGCTCCGATTTCATCAGCAAGTTTGCGGATTCTTGCATAATCCCATTCGCGGCTGTATGCGCTCGCTCCGGCAATTATCAATTTAGGCTTGAATTCGCGAGCCTTTTGTTCCATCTCTTCATAGTTAACTCGCCCGGTTTCTGCATCTACGGTATAGCTTATTGGCTTATAATTTAAGCCGGAGAAGTTTACAGGACTTCCGTGGCTCAGGTGACCCCCATGACTGAGGTCCATACCCATAAATGTGTCGCCCGGTTCCAGACAAGCCAGAAAAACGGCCATGTTTGCCTGTGCACCGCTATGAGGTTGAACATTGGCCCATTCAGCGTCAAAGAGTTTCTTTGCCCTTTCGATTGCAAGGTTTTCAGCTTCGTCTACCACCTGGCAACCGCCATAATATCTTTTGCCCGGATAACCCTCGGCATATTTGTTGGTGAGGCAGGAGCCCATTGCACGCATAACTTCATCACTGACAAAGTTTTCACTTGCAATAAGTTCTATACCGCGACGCTGACGCAGATGTTCGCGGTCTATAATGTCAAAAATTTCGTTGTCTCTTTTCATGGTCTGGTTAATCTATAATTGTTATTTAAAACTCAAAATTCAATTTTTATACTTAATACTTCCATACATTGCATTTCGATACTTCTATACTTTCATACTTTCATATTTCAATTCTCTGTACTCAAGTATATTAACCTCCGAAGTTGTCGTAATGCACTGATTCAGGTTCGACTCCAAGGTTATAAAGCATATTGTTTACAGCATTGCTCATCGGGCCCGGTCCACACATATAATATTCTATGTCTTCAGGTGCCTCATGGTCCTTGAGATATTTTTCATACATAACTTCATGCACAAATCCGGGAGTGTAAGCCACTCCGGCTGCATCTGCTGCCGGATCCGGACGGTCGAGCGCGAGATAGAATTTGAAATTCGGAAATTCTTTTTCCAAAGCTAAGAAATCTTCAAGATAGAATACTTCGTTAAGAGCCCTTGCTCCGTAGAAATAGCTCATCTTTCGGTCGCGGCAATTGCGTGTGCGCAGCATCCACATAATCTGAGCACGTAGAGGAGCCATTCCGGCGCCGCCTCCCACCCATATCATTTCAGCCTTTGAATCAACTATAGGATGGAAATCTCCATAAGGTCCGCTCATCAATACCTTGTCTCCCGGCTTCAATGAGAAAATATAGGATGACGCTATACCCGGAGGAACATCCATAAAGCCGGTCTGAGGCTTAGGCTTGAAGGGTGGGGTGGCAATTCTAACCGTCAGCATGAATCTGTCGCCCTCTTCCGGATAATTGGCCATTGAATAAGCCCTCACGGTTTCTTCTGTATTCTTGGCTTTCAAAGTGAAAAGTCCGAATTTTTCCCACGATGGCAAATATTCATCTCCTATCAAAGATTTGTCTATATCTTTGTCATAGTCCATGGAATATTTCGGTATCTTTATCTGTGAGTAAGATCCGGGAATAAAGTTCATGTGTTCGCCCTCCGGCAATTGAACAATGAATTCCTTTATGAAAGTTGCCACGTTTTTGTTGGAAATCACTTCACATTCCCATTCCTTAACTTCAAGGGCTGCCTCATCAATCTCAATATGCAGGTCGTTTTTCACTTTAACCTGACAGCCGAGTCTCCAGTGGTCTTTTATCTGACGGCGTGTGAAATGCACGGCTTCAGTAGGCAGCATGTCTCCTCCTCCTTCCGTCACTTTCAACTTGCATTGACCGCAACTACCTTTGCCACCGCAAGCTGAGGAAAGATGCACTCCGCCTTCCGACAGTGTGGTCAACAATGACTTGCCGGCCTGGGCCGGAAGTTCTTTCTTTCCGCCGTTTATTGTAATCATGACGTCGCCTCCCGCCACCAGCCATTTCTTAGCGAAAAGCAGAATTATGACAAGAATCAAAACTATCGAAAGGAATATCAAAGCGGCTACAACCACCGAATCCCAATTTACCATATTTAATATAGACATATCTCCTGTCGTTATTATCTTTTTAATCTTCTAACCTATCTACGAAATATCCTTTTTCCCTGGGTTATTTTATTAAATCTTGATTCCAAGGAAACTCATGAAGGCTATTCCCATAAGGCCTGTAATGATAAAAGTTATACCTATTCCTCTCAAGGGTGCAGGTATTTTGTTATATGCAAGTCTCTCTCTGATAGCGGCAAGACATGTGATTGCCAAAAGCCAGCCCACGCCGGAGCCCGCTCCATATACTGTGGCTGTCCAAGGATTCGGGAAGTCTCTCTGCTGCATGAACAAGACTGCTCCAAGGATGGCACAGTTCACGGCTATCAAGGGGAGGAATATTCCTAATGATGCATATAATGACGGTGAATATTTCTCTATGACCATCTCCACAATCTGCACAAGGGCCGCAATAACTGATATAAACATTATCAAGCCCAAGAAACTCAAATCTGTTTCAGCATAACGTTCTCCCAGCCATGACAATGCCCCCGGCACCAGAATGTATTGGTTGATACACCATGTCACGGGCAGTGCTATGATCAACACGAAACATACGGCTATGCCAAGACCGAAAGATGTCTTAACATTCTTGGAAACAGCCAGAAATGAACACATGCCTAAGAAATAGGCGAATATCATGTTGTCGACAAATATCGACCGAATAAACAAATTCAGATTTTCCATAGACTATTTCTCTTGTAAGTCTTTATTTCTTGCACGGTGAACCCATATAATACATGCCACTGTTATCAAGGCCATGGGCGGCAGGATCATCATGCCATTGTTCTGATAGCCGGCATCATACCACCATTGTGGAATCACCTGATAACCGAATATTGTTCCGCTCCCGAAAAGCTCACGGAAGAAGGCCACTATTATTAATATTATGCCGTAGCCAAGGGCATTGCCAATGCCGTCAAGAAACGCCGGCCACGGCCTGTTGCTCATTGCAAATGCCTCCAGCCGACCCATGATGATACAGTTGGTGATTATAAGTCCTATAAATACGGACAAGGCTTTGCTGACTTCATAATTCCATGCTTTCAAAACCTGGTCGACTATCACAACCAACGCTGCTACAACAACTAACTGCACAATTATTCTTATGGAATTTGGAATTGTGTTGCGCATCAGAGATATTATCACATTTGCCAAGGCCAAAACCGCCGTGACAGAAATGGTCATAACCACTGCCGGCTCAAGTTTAGCTGTCACTGCCAAAGCCGAACAGATACCTAAAACCTGCACTATCACTGGATTGTCTTGTGACAGCGGATTTACAAATGGTAGCCAACTTTTACTTATCTTCATATTTCTTTATGTTAAAGTTGTTGGGGTTCAAGTCCTTTCCCGGTGTCATCCGACCCGGTGAAATCCTGGGGATTATTGCTAACTCCATTGAGTTGTGTCGGGCCTGACTGACCGTTTTTGAGATTATTGAAGAATGCAGTGTAAGGTTCCAGGGAGTCAAACAACATTTTCTGAACACCCTGACTTGTGATTGTGCCGCCGCTTACGGCATGCACCCAGGCGCGGTCGGTCGGCTCTTTACCAACCTTAACTACAGCAACAGATGTGAATTGACCGTCCTGAGAGAAAATATTCTTTCCATCAAACTGACTTTGGAAGGCTGGTTTTTCTATTTCCGCTCCTAAGCCCGGAGTTTCTCCTTGATGGGCAAAATAAGCGCCATAGATGGTGTCTCCATTATTGTCAAAGGCTATATATCCCCATATCGGACCCCATAAGCCTGCACCATAGACAGGTACTATATATTTAAGCCCGGCATCCGTTTGACATTCAAACACCGGCAACATTCTTTTATCAGCCGGTTTCTTCACTTCAAGAGCCATATTGACGTCAAAGGGATTTATATTCTCATCTGTCTGTTCCCCCAGGTTATTCACTATGTAGCTGTTTATAATATGTTGGTCGAACAGTGCGGAGATGGATTCTCCCTTTTCGGGAGCCAGACGTGCAGAAGCAAGTATCTGTTTCTTAGTGTCGTTGGCTATGTTTTCTAATTGTGTGGGACGTAGGGCCTGATAAACAACAGAAAGCACTACTCCTACCACCACTACCAAAACGATGGCATAAATTATGGTGTAAATATTACTTTGTCTGTTCATAGTGGTTCTCTCTGTTATTCTTTAACAATAGCCCTTTTCAAACGGCGGTTGATATTGGTGTTCACTACAATCCAATCGATAAGGGGCGCGAAGCAATTCATCAGCAAGACCGCCAACATGGCTCCCTCCGGATAACCCGTATTATAGCAGCGTATCAAAATGGCTATCGCTCCTATAAGGAATCCGTAGATATATTTCCCTGTTTCAGTGCGGCATGCCGTAACAGGGTCGGTAGCCATGAATACTACTGCAAATGCAAAGCCTCCGAGACTCATCTGTTCCCATGGAGTCAGGTATGTCACGGGGTAGAGATCGAAAGCGAAATGATGAGCCACAAGCCCCATGAAGAAGCCGCCGCATGCAGCAGAAAGTATGATTCGCCATGAAGCTATACCCGTAATCAACAATATAGCCATGCCTATCAAAATACAGAAAGTGGAGGTTTCTCCCCAAGAACCGGGATAGAATCCGAAAAACATATCTGTGAAAGTCAATGGGTCGCCGGTCACGCCTAAAACCTCGGCATGACCGCTTGAAGCTGCGAGTTGTCCAAGGGGAGTTGCTCCCGAAAAACCGTCGACTGCCTGTTGTCCGCCTAAAGATACAAACACATGATCGCCACTCATCTTTGAGGGGTAGGCGAAGAATAAGAATGCACGTGTCACCAAAGCTACGTTCAGGAAGTTGTAGCCCGTGCCTCCAAACACTTCTTTGGCAAATATCACAGCAAAGGCAACAGCAACTGCAAGCATCCAGCATGGAGTGTCGACAGGGCATATCATCGGTATCAGAATTCCGGATACTAAAAAGCCTTCCTGAATTTCATGACCTCTTATCTGGGCCACTATAAATTCTATTCCCAAGCCCACTATGTAGGCTGTAAGTATTTGAGGCAAAACAGCAAAAAAACCGTAGAAGAAGAGCCTGAAGAAAGCATGGTCTGGATCTCCTACAGCAAGACAATGCTGCAGACCAACATTCCACATGCCAAAAATCACACATGGCAACAGGGCTATCACCACTGTTATCATCGTTCGCTTCGAATCGTTGGAATCATGGATGTGCACTCCGCTTTTCGAGGTCTCGTTGGGAGTGAACAAAAATGTATAGAAGCCGTCGAATACAGAATGAAGTTTAGAATACTTCCCTCCCTTCTCGAAATGCGGCTTTATATTGTCTATCTTCTTTTTTAATCCTTTCATTTGTCAGGACTTTTTTATTTACCAGTTTCTTGATCAGGCCATAGGTTATGATAATTCTTTTCTCAGATAGTCAAGACCATCCCTGACTGTCTGTTGCAATTCCTGCTTGGAGGTGTCAACAAATTCCGGAAGTGCAAAATCCTCTGGAGCAACTTCATAAATTCCCAATTTCTCCATTCTGTCGATATCTTTGGCTATTATAGCCTTCAAGAGATATTCAGGATAGATATCAAAAGGGAACACCTTGTCATACTCCCCACTGAGTATCATTGCTCTTTTTCCACCCTTGATTCGGGCATCAAAGTCAAAGGGCTTTGAGGTTCCGCGCAAAAAGGCCGGGAAATTTCTTTTTACGCTGTATTTCCCCGGATTCATTGAGGCCCATCCCATGAATTCATCAGCTTCATCTCCCTCTTCTATCACGGTTATCTGGCGGTAGGGATAATGTATAAATCCATCTTTATTTACCTTTATGCCGGTCAACACATTTCCGGATATTATCCTCTTTCCTTTGTCGTCAGTCAAAATCCCGTCAAGAATGCCTTTAATAGAAGCGCCGATGGTGGCCTTGACAAGATGAGGATTTTTGACTTCCGGCCCTGTGACGGCTACTAAGGTTTCGAAATCCAACATGCCTCCCTCACAGAGCTTTCCGATTCTTATAGCGGTTCGCGCATCCAATGTCCACACTGTTTCACCCTTATTCACGGGTTTTATGGCGGCTATCTGTGTTCCAACATTGCCGGCCGGATGCGGACCTTCAAAATCGTATATTTCGGCTACTTTTGACTGTATATGCTGATCGATTCTTTTCCCTACATATACTTTCCCCTTAGTCAGTTTCGATAATGCCTTGAGACCATATTCAAGCCACTCCTCATCCTCGGGGCGAATCATTTCTCCGGCAAGCGGGGCAGAATCAAAGGCTGTCACGAATATATCTCGGGGGACAACACCGGTTTCAGGCACGATATCATAAGGACGCTGACGCAGCATAGCCCAAAGGCCGCTCGACTGCATTGCTTCTATGATTTCATCAGCCGTATACTTTCTTTTTCCCTTTTCTGATGTTGACTCAGCACTCTTTTCTACGCTTATATAATTTATGTGGCGTCGTTCTCCCCGGTTCACTTCCTTCACTACACCTTCAACCGGAGAAACAAGAAAAACCTTCCCCGTTGATTTGTCAACGAGCAAGGGTGCTCCGGCCTCCACACGGTCTTCCGGTTTTACCACGGCTTTCCATGTCGGCCCCGGAAAATCATCCGGATAGAGGGCAAAAAGTCTGGATTTGGTGTCTTGGGTAATTTCTTTCGAAGGTGCTCCTCCCAAAGGGATGTCGAGCCCCTTTTTTATTCGAATCTTTTCAGCCATTTCGCTGTGTTTAGTTAGATAGATTTCCCCGACCGCGGGGAGGAATTTTAATGTGGAGACGGACATCGCCGAATCCGGCTTTGTCCGTCTGCATTTAAGCTCTATGAATTCGTTGTTTAGTTGCTCAAAGCATTTACTGCCTTCTGCACGCTTTCATTATCAGGATCCAATTCGAGATATTTCTGATAATATTTCAAAGCATTGGCGTTATCGCCTTGGCCGGCATAATAACTTCCAAGATAGCTATACATATCTTTCTTGTCAGTATTAGTAGAACCGTCAGTGCCGTTTGATTCTATCACTGCCACAGCTTCAATGAAATTGGGAGCAGCGGCTATTCTTATATCATCTTTGGTTGGAGCGCTTGCCCGAGCCACATCACCTAAAAGCTTGTAAGACTTGGCATTCTTTTCTACTTCCAGACCCTTGTTTGCATTCTCCGTAGCTTTTGCATACATGGATGGTGCTTTATCCGGATTCTGTTCTGAATCTGTAAGACCTGCATAATAATAGTAGGCTGCAGCCACATTGTAGTCTCTATATGCCGGAGTCTTTGAGTTTGCTATATAACCTTCATAAGCTTGAGCTGCCTTTTCATAATCTTCAAGGTCAGAGTAAACTGAAGAAAGCTGCTTGTAATATTCCCTGTTAGTCGGGTCATTCTGGATTGCCTCGTTAAACAATGCGATGGCCTCGTCTTGACGTTTTGCATCTGAAAGAGCATACCCTATCAATGTATAGTCAATCTGTGCAAGTCTATTAGCCGGGTTGGCATTATGGGCTGCAACAAGATTTTCTGCCAAAGGAAGAAGTTGGTCTTTCATCGAATCAAGCTGTGAAGCATTGATAAACTGATATCTCTGAGCAGTGAAGTTCTGAGGATTTTCTTTCAGAAGCTTGGATGCATAGTCATAACCCTTCTGATAGTCGTTGTTGAAGAAGAGAAGCAATGAATAATTGTCTTCATCCTGTTTGAAGTGGTTGGGATTGTTGACATAGTTTGCGTATTGTTCTACAGCTTCTTTATACATCTGCTGGTTTTCATAAGTTCTTGCAAGCTCTCTCTGGCCTAATGCAGACTGAGGATTCACTTGAAGAAGCTCCTTCAAAAGCTTGATAGATTCTGTGGGACGAACATCACGGAAAAGGATACCGTATTTCACGTAAGCTTCAGTGGCATCTTTGTTATAATTCTTAGCCATTTCATACTTAGTGCCTGCGTTTCCATAATCCTTGTTATCTCTGAGGATGTCACCTTCGAAAAGATAAATGTCTACGTTTGTAGGAGCGATACCTCCCTCTTTTGGACTATCCTTACGGGCTTGTTCCTGCATCTTAGTAACATCTTGAGCATACTTCACAGCGTCAACATCATAATAAGCCCGTGCAATGGCGATATCCAATGACGCATCTTTTTTATTTTTCTTACGTGCATCGTCAAAATATTTCTTGGCGGCTTTTGCGTCACCGTTTAAAAGAGCAATCTGTCCCATGCCTACATAATTGTAGCCATTTTCCGGATCTTCTTGAAGCCCTTTCTGGAAATATTTCTCAGCTTCGCTTATCTTATTGCCCTTAAGATAAATCATACCCATATAATAATCGCTGAGAGACTTGTCGGTGCCCGGTTTGTCGTAATTCCTTTGGAGAAGTTCCAACGCGTTGTCATATTGCTCGGCACGATAATATTCCTCGCCCTCCTTATGGGTCTGTGCCATACTCAGCAAGGCACTCCCGGCTATCAAAGCCACTGAAAGAATGAGATGTCGTTTCATATTTATTGTAGTTTATGTTATTATTCTAAGTTTATTTTTGCCCGGCAATTCTGCCAATCGCAAAGTTAATAAAAAAATTGATTTGAAATTAAGACTCTATTCAATAAAAAGAGTTTAAGGAGCCTAAAAGTTTCATATATATTTTTTCAGAGAAAAATCAACAATAAAAATTTAAAAGAATTTTGCAGAATCCGAAATATCTATTAACTTTGCACTCGCAATGTGCCGATACCGGAGATATTCCGTCAACAAAGGCATAATGTGGCAGGTCCCATAGCTCAGTTGGTTAGAGCACCTGACTCATAATCAGGGAGTCCTTG